>NZ_JBIBKW010000010.1:216645-407150 GCF_042959465.1 Streptomyces sp. NPDC007901
CCGCCGTCGTGGCTGATCGCCGTTGCGGCGGTGCTCGGTGGAGCGGCAGCGGGTTGTATGGGCCGGCGAGAGCAGCCAACCCCAGGGGCGCGGGGAACTGCGCAAACCCCCGCCGCCTCGCACCCGGTGTCAACCCGGTGTACAGCGGCCGAAGTACACGGCGACGTGCCCGTACTCCTCGGGGATGGCCGGGGGTTCACCCCACCGTCGGCATCGGATGTCGGTCCCGCCCCGTACCGTTGAAGCATGGATCTTCGACCCCCCGGCCTACGAGCCCTGCTTCGGCGGCCGCGGCGGCTACTGGCCGCCGCGGCCGCCGTCGTCGTGCTCGTCGGCGCCGGCACGTGGACGGCCGTCGCCTCCGACGGCCCGCCCCCGGTGCAGCAGACCGACAAGGTCAGGGCAGTGGACGGGGTGCGTCTCGACACCTCGTTCTTCACCACGGCCGGCACCGGCCGACGCCCCGCGGTCCTCCTAGCCCACGGCTTCGGCGGCAGCAAGGACGACATGCGCGCCGAGGCCGAGGACCTCGCCCGCGACGGCTACGCGGTCCTCACCTGGTCCGCCCGCGGCTTCGGCAGATCCACCGGGAAGATCGGCCTCAACGACCCGGAGGGCGAGGTCGCCGACGTCTCCCGGCTCATCGACTGGCTGGCGAAGCAGCCCCAGGTAGAGCTGGACAAGACCGGTGACCCGCGGGTCGGCATGGCCGGCGGCTCCTACGGCGGCGCGATCTCCCTCCTCACCGCCGCCTACGACCACCGGGTCGACGCCATCGCCCCCTCCATCACGTACTGGAACCTCGCGGACGCCCTGTTCCCCGACGGCGTCTTCAAGAAGCTCTGGGCCGGGATCTTCTTCAACACCGGCGGCGGCTGCGCCAACTTCCAGCCCGAGCTGTGCGCGATGTACAACCGGGTCGCCGAGTCGGGCAAGCCGGACGCGGCGGCCGTCAAGCTCCTCGAAGAACGGTCACCGTCGGCGGTCGGCGACCGCATCAAGGTGCCCACCCTCCTCTTCCAGGGCCAGACCGACTCCCTCTTCACGCTCTCCCAGTCGGACGCGGCGGCGAAGGCGATCAAGGCCAACGGCGCTCCCGTCGACGTCGACTGGATCGCCGGCGGCCATGACGGCGGCGACCTGGAGACCAGCCGTGTCGAGGGACGGGTGACCTCCTGGTTCGACCGGTACCTGAAGGGCGACAAGGCCACCGACACCGGCCCGGCCTTCCGGATCACCCGCACCGGAGGCGTCGACTCCACCGACGGCGCCGCCCAGCTGCGCGGCGCGACCTCGGACAGCTACCCCGGCCTGGAGAGCGACCGCAGGTCCATCACCCTGAAGGGCGGCACCCAGCGCGTCGACAACCCGGCCGGCGCCAGCCCGCCCGGCGTCTCCGCGCTGCCCGGCCTCGGCGGTGGCGGCCTCTCCCAGCTCTCCTCCCTCGGCGTCGGCATCTCCCTCGACTTCCCGGGCCAGTACGCCCGCTTCGACTCGGCACCGATGGCCGACACCGTGCAGATCACCGGCACCCCCACGGCCACCGTCCACCTCACCTCCACCAGCGACGACGCCGTGCTCTTCGGCAAGGTGTACGACGTCGGCCCGGACGGCACCCAGCAGGTGCTGCCCTCCCAGCTGGTCGCCCCGATCCGCGTCGAGGGCGCCAAGGCCGGCAAGGACGTCACGATCACCCTCCCGGCCATCGACCACGAGGTGCAGAAGGGCCACCGGCTGCGCCTGGTCCTCGCCTCCACCGACCTCGGCTACGCCTCCCCGACCGCCCCGGCCACCTACACCGTCTCCCTCAAGGGCGCCCTGAGCGTGCCGACGGCACCCCGGGTGGACACGGCCGCCGCGCCGCTGCCCGCCTGGGTGTGGTGGCTGCCGCTGGCCGGCGCGGTGGCCGCCCTGGCCCTGCTGCTCACCGGCCGGCGCCGCACCGCCGCCCCGGCCCCTGCCCCGGCGCTCGCCGAAGTCCCGCTCCAGATAACGGACCTGAGCAAGCGGTACGCGGGCTCCACCGACCGGTACGCGGTCCGGGAGCTGTCCTTCCGCGTGGAGAAGGGCCAGGTCCTCGGCCTCCTCGGCCCCAACGGCGCGGGCAAGACCACGACCCTGCGCATGCTGATGGGCCTGATCAAGCCGGACGGCGGCGAGGTCCGGGTCTTCGGCCATGCCATCCGCCCGGGCGCGCCCGTCCTCTCCCGGGTCGGCGCCTTCGTGGAGGGCGCCGGCTTCCTCCCGCACCTGTCCGGCCGGGAGAACCTGGAGCTGTACTGGCAGGCCACCGGCCGGCCGCCCGAGGACGCCCACCTGGACGAGGCGCTGCAGATCGCCGGCCTCGGCGACGCGCTGGCCCGCGCGGTCCGCACGTACTCGCAGGGCATGCGCCAGCGCCTCGCCATCGCCCAGGCCATGCTCGGCCTGCCGGACCTGCTCATCCTCGACGAACCCACCAACGGCCTCGACCCGCCGCAGATCCGCGAGATGCGCGAGGTGATGATCCGCTACGCGGCCGCCGGCCGCACGGTGATCGTCTCCAGCCATCTCCTGGCCGAGGTCGAGCAGTCCTGCACCCACCTCGTGGTGATGGACCGAGGCCGGCTCGTCCAGGCCGGTCCCGTCGCCGAGATCATCGGCTCCGGCGACACCCTTCTCGTCGGCACCGGCACCCCCGTGGAGGAGCCGGTCGTGGAGAAGGTGGCCGCGCTGCCCGGCGTGGCATCCGTGACCAGCACGGACGACGGCCTGCTCGTCCGCCTGGAGCCCGGCGCCGGCGCCCCTCGCCTGGTCGCCGAACTCGTCCGGCTCGACGTGCCGGTGGCGTCGGTCGGCCCGCACCGCCGTCTGGAAGACGCCTTCCTGACCCTGATCGGAGGTTCCGCATGAGCACGCTCATCGAGAAGTCCGCGGTCGCCTCCGGCTACCGGGCGGGCCGCACCCTGCCGCTCCGCGTAGAACTGGTCCGCCAGCTCAAGCGGCGCCGCACGCTGGTGATGGGCGGGATCCTCGCCGTACTGCCCTTCGTGCTGCTGATCGCCTTCGCGATCGGCGGCCAGCCGGGCGAGCGGAACGGCCAGGTCACCCTCCTGGACACGGCCACCTCGTCCGGCGCCAACTTCGCCGCGGTCAACCTGTTCGTGTCGGCGGGCTTCCTGCTGGTCATCCCGGTCGCCCTGTTCTGCGGGGACACGGTCGCCTCGGAGGCCAGCTGGTCCTCGCTGCGCTACCTGCTCGCCGCACCCGTGCCGAGGGCCCGCCTGCTGTGGTCCAAGCTGGTCGTCGCGCTCGGCCTCAGCCTGGCCGCGATGATCATGCTGCCGCTGGTCGCCCTCGCCGTCGGCACGGCCGCCTACGGCTGGGGTCCGCTCCAGATCCCGACCGGCGGCGCGCTCGACACCGGCACGGCGACCCAGCGCCTCGCGGTCGTGGTGACGTACATCTTCCTGTCCCAACTGGTCACCGCCGGGCTGGCGTTCTGGCTGTCCACCAAAACCGACGCACCCCTCGGCGCGGTCGGCGGCGCGGTCGGCCTGACCATCGTCGGCAACGTCCTGGACGCGGTCACCGCCCTCGGCCACTGGCGCGACTTCCTGCCCGCGCACTGGCAGTTCGCCTGGGCGGACGCCGTACAACCGCATCCCGAATGGGCCGGCATGATCCAGGGCACCTCGGTTTCCATAACGTACGCCCTGGTGCTGTTCGCCCTGGCCTTCAGGGGTTTCGCCCGCAAGGACGTGGTGTCCTAGGTCACCGGACGATCTCCCTCCGGCCTCGACACCCCTGGTCCGTGGCCTCTTCGAGATCCATCCGCAACGCATCGGGGCGCACGTTCCGGCCCCCTGCGCCGTCAGAGTCGACGACAAGTCAGGAAGTCGACTCCGACCGGCTCAGGGGGTACACGCGATGGACCGACACCGGACCCGACGGCAGGCGTGCGGGGCGCTGCTCGCCCTCACCACCGCGGGCGCACTGCTGCTGACGGGCTGCAGCGCGGACGGGGACCACACGAACGGCCCGAACCACAGCAACGTTCTCCCGGCCCCCTCTCAGGCGCGGGGCGACGGACCCACCTCTTCCGCCACCGCCCCGTCCTCCGACCACCTCTCCACCTTCGCCCTCGACGTCGACACCGCCTCCTACGGCTACGCCCGCCGCACCCTCGCCGACGGCAACCGCCCGGACCCCTCGACGATCCGCCCCGAGGAGTTCGTCAACAGCTTCCGCCAGGACTACCGCACCCCCGAGCACAACGGCTTCACGGTCACCGTCGACGGTGCCCGCACCAGCAGGCCGAACTGGTCCCTGGTCCGCGTCGGCCTCACCACCCGCCCCACAGAGGACACCGACGCCCGCCCGCCGGCCGCCCTCACCTTCGTCATCGACGTCTCCGGCTCCATGGACCAACCGGGCCGCCTCGACCTCGCCAAGAAGTCCCTGGACACGATGACCGACCGGCTGCGCGACGACGACTCGGTCGCCATCGTCACCTTCAGCGAACACGCCGAGACGGTCCTGCCGATGACCCGCCTCGGTGGCCACCGCGCCGAGATCCACGACGCGGTCGACGGCCTCGCGGCCCTCTCCTCCACCAACCTCGGCGAGGGCGTCGAGACCGGCTACGCCACCGCCGTCGAGGGCCTGCGCAGGAACGCCACCAACCGAGTCGTCCTCATCTCCGACGGCCTCGCCAACGACGGCGAGACCGACCCGAACGCCATCCTCAAGCGCATCGACGGCGACCGCCGCGAGTACGGCATCACCCTGTTCGGCGTGGGAGTGGGCAGCGACTACGGCGACGCCCTCATGGAACGCCTGGCGGACAAGGGCGACGGCCACACGGTGTACGTCGCCGACACCGCGACCGCCGCCGACGTCTTCTGCCGCCAACTCCCGCAGAACATCGATCTGGTGGCCCGGGACGCCAAGGCCCAGGTGGCCTTCGACCCGCACACGGTCGCCGAGTTCCACCTCATCGGCTACCGGGACCGCAAGGTCGCCGACAAGGACTTCCGCAACGACCACGTGGACGGCGGCGAGGTGGGCCCCGGCCACACGGTCACCGCCCTCTACGCCGTCCGCACCAACCCCGGCACGGACGGCCACCTCGCCACCGCCACGGTCCGCTGGCTCGACCCCAACACCCGCTCCCCGCACGAGAACACGGGCTCGATGGAGACCGGCGCCCTGCACGACTCGGTATGGACGGCGTCCCCGCGCTTCCAGGTAACGGCGGTGGCGGCGTACTTCGCGGACGCGCTGGCGGGCGGCGACTACGACATGCCGGGAGCACCGAGCCTGACGAAGCTCCAGTCGCGGGCGGCGACGCTGGCAAGGACGACGGAGGACAAGGACGTATCCGACTTGGCCACGGCCATTCGGGAGGCGAGTTCTTCAAGCGCCGCGAACTGAAGCGCTCCTTCAGGGGCGCGGGGCTGTATCAATATGCGGCTCCGCCGCGTGGGCGCGATCAGCCACAACGCACCCGCACCCGGCGCACGACCGCACCCCTTACGGCGAGACCCATTGACCTCCCCTTACTTCCGAGTAAGTTGACGCCCCATGAGCGTACGCAGCGACCTCAGACGAGCACGCCGGCGGACGGATCTGGCCGACCGGGGCAAGGTCGAGGTCATCAGGGACGAGGCCGGGGTCGTGCGGGAGGTGCGCCGCCCGCCCCTCGCCGCCCCGCTCGCGACCGGCTCCCTCGCCGACCTCCCGTACACCAACGCGGCCGAGGAACCCCACGCCACAGCGATCCGCCGCAGCGAGGGCACCGTCACGGCGGCCGCGTTCGCCGCCCGAGTGACCTCCGTCGCCAAGGGGTTGATCGGCGCGGGCCTGGCCGCAGGCGACCGCGTCGCCGTGATGTCCCGCACCCGCTACGAGTGGACGGTCCTGGACTTCGCCGTCTGGGCGGCCGGTGGTGTGACCGTCCCGATCTACCCCACCTCCTCCGCGGACCAGGTGGAGTGGATCGTCCGGGACTCCGGCGCCCGTCACATCGTCACCGAGACCCCGGAGAACACGGCGACCGTCACCACGGGCACCGTCGGCCACCCCGAACCCCCACGCGTCTGGGAGCTGGACGCAGGCGCACTCACCGACCTCACCACCCTCGGCCAGGACGTCCCGGACGAGGAGGTCACCAAGCGCCGTGGCACCCTCACCCCCGACACCACCGCCACGGTCTGCTACACCTCCGGCACCACCGGCCGCCCCAAGGGCTGTGTCCTCACCCACGCCAACCTGCACGCCGAGGCCGCCAACACGGTCGAGCTGCTGCACCCGGTCTTCCAGGCGGTCACCGGCCAGACCGCCTCCACCCTGCTGTTCCTCCCACTCGCCCACATCCTGGGCCGCACCCTCCAGATCGCGTGCCTGATGGGCCGTATCGAGATGGGCCACTTCCCGAGCGTGAGACCGGACGAACTCCGGCCCGCGCTGCGGGAGTTCCGGCCGACGTTCCTGGTCGGGGTGCCCTACCTCTTCGAGAAGATCCACGACACCGGACGGGCGACGGCCGAGAGGATCGGGCGCGCCGCCTCCTTCGACCGCGCCGAGCGGATCGGGGTGCGGTTCGCCGAGGCGTATCTCAGCAAGTTCCTCGGCACGGGGAAGGGACCCGGGCCGGGCCTGTACGCCGCCTGGGCGTTGTACGACCTACTGGTATACCGCCGTATCCGCAAGGAACTCGGCGGCCGGATGCGGTACGCCATCAGCGGCGGTTCACCGCTCGACCGGAATCTCAACCTGTTCTTCCACGCGGCCGGGATCGTCGTCTACGAGGGCTACGGGCTGACCGAGACCAGCGCGGCCGCCACCATCGTGCCGCCGCTGGCACCCCGCCCCGGCACGGTCGGGCAGCCCATCCCGGGGACGGCCGTCCGGATCGCCGACGACGGCGAGGTGCTGGTCAAGGGGCCGGTGGTCTTCGGGTCGTACTGGAAGAACCCGGAGGCGACCGCCGAAGTCCTCCCGGAGGACGGCTGGTTCGCGACCGGTGACCTCGGGGCGCTCGACGCGGACGGCTATCTCACCATCACCGGCCGCAAGAAGGACATCCTGGTCACCTCCGGCGGCAAGAACGTCTCCCCGGCCGTCCTGGAGGACCGGCTGCGCAGCCGCTCGCCCGTCGGCCAGTGCCTGGTGGTCGGTGACAACCGGCCGTTCGTCGCCGCGCTGATCACCCTCGACCCGGAGGCGGTCGCCCACTGGCTGTCCGTACGGAAGCTGCCCCCGGACACCCCGCTGTCCGAGCTGGTGCGCGACGACCGGATGCGTGCCGAGGTGCAGAGAGCGGTCGACTACACCAACGAGGCCGTCTCCCGCGCCGAGTCGATCCGCTCCTTCGCCCTGGTCGAGGGCGAGTTCACCGAGGACAACGGACTGCTCACCCCGTCGCTCAAGCTCAAACGGCACGCGGTGACGGCCCGCTATGCCGACGAGATCGAGGCGCTGTACCGCGGCTGACGCGGCATGTGCCGTTGCGCCGTCCGCATTCCCTGCGGTCACCCACTCGATCGGCCGAGCCTGCCTTGCGGGCTGGATCTGCTCGTGGTCATGTCTCCCCGAAAGGCGCATGAAGGACATTCAGGCGCCGTGGTCAAGGGCTCGATCGCCGTCGGCAGCGGGCCCGGCGAACTCCCGGGAGGACCATTGCCCCGCCGTATGCTCCGCTCCGCGGCCACCGTGCTGGTGGTTTCCGCACCGCTCTTCACTGCCGCGCACGCACGGGCCGCGTCGGGGGACTTTCCCTGCGCCGTCGCCATCCAGAAGATCAGCTCCTCGAAGACCAGCGGGATCAGCCTCAGCCTTTTCTGCGGTCGGACGCAGACCGTCGACGTGAGCATCGCGGCGGGCGGCGCCGAGCTCGCGAGTTTTCAGGAGACCGTCCAGGCCGGCGTCCAACGGACCGTCAACCTCACCGTGCCCAAGGTTCCGCAGGTCTGCGCCACGCTGCGGACCGGCGGTGTGAGCACCTTGGTGTGCACCCCCGACGGCAGTCGGCTGTCCGAAAAAAGTTAATAGTTCGATTAGTTACACTCGGTTGGCCGTGTCTGGAATGTGGAGATAAGTGAGGTGCATGTTATCGTCTGTGACGAGTCGGGCACGGTCCGTGAAGAGGGTCGTGTGCGTGAAGAAATCGGAGACATCATGCAGAAGCTCAAGAAGGCCGCTGCCGTGGCGGTCATGGTCGGCGGCATCGGGCTTGTCGGGGGAGGGGTCGCCAGTGCCGGTGAAGGGCACTACAGCGACCCGTACCCTGGCGGCTTCGCCGTCAACAACCTGCAGCTCGCGGACTGCCAGCAGTCGTTCGACGGCGGCGTCGCCTTCGCTCCTGTCAATGGCGCGGTCACCGGCGACCTGAACCAGAACATCGGCAACTTCTGCTCGAACACTGCCATCGGCCACTGATTTCAAGGGCGCCGTGGAGAGCCGGTCTCGTGCTGCTGCGCGAGGTCGGCTCCTCGCTGTGTGCCGAGGGTGTCGGGTTGCGGCGACCGGCTTTGCGGCCTGCCCGTCCGATGATTTATATCCGTTACGGGATTTATGGACCTACTAAAGATGCTTGATGAAGGTGTGTCTGGAATGTGGCGTTAAGTGAGGTGTGTTATCTTCTGTGACGAGTTTGGCACGGTCCGTAAGGAGGGTCGTGTGCGTGGAGAAATCGGAGACATCATGCAGAAGCTCAAGAAGGCCGCTGCCGTAGCGCTCATGGTCGGCGGCATCGGCATCGCCGGCGGTGGTATCGCCAGCGCCAATGACGGTCCGGAGGTCGCCATCGACAACCTGCAGGTTGCGCGCTGCCACCAGACGTTCGATGCCGGCACCGCCTTCGCTCCTGTCAACGGTGCGACCCTCGGCGACCTGAACCAGAACATCGGCAACTTCTGCACGAACGCCACCATCGACGACCACTGATTTCAAGGGCGCCGTGGAGAGCCGGTCTCGTGCTGCTGCGCGAGGTCGGCTTCTCGTTGTGTGCCGAGGGTGTCGGGTTGCGGCGACCGGCTTTGCGGCCTGCCCGTCCGATGTTTTATATCCGTTACGGGATTTATGGACCTACTAAAGATGCTTGATGAAGGTGTGTCTGGAATGTGGCGTTAAGTGAGGTGTGTTATCTTCTGTGACGAGTTTGGCACGGTCCGTAAGGAGGGTCGTGTGCGTGGAGAAATCGGAGACATCATGCAGAAGCTCAAGAAGGCCGCTGCCGTAGCGCTCATGGTCGGCGGCATCGGCATCGCCGGCGGTGGTATCGCCAGCGCCAATGACGGTCCGGAGGTCGCCATCGACAACCTGCAGGTTGCGCGCTGCCACCAGACGTTCGACGCCGGCACCGCCTTCGCTCCTGTCACCCTTGCGACCACCGGCGACCTGAACCAGAACATCGGCAACTTCTGCGCGAACACCGCCATCAGCGCCTACCAAGCCGTCCCCATTCAGGCCGACTGATTCAAGGGCGTCGTGGAGAGCCGGTCTCGTGCTGCTGCGCGAGGCCGGCTTCTCGTTGTGTGCCGAGGGTGTCGGGTCTCCGGTGCGCTGCCGGGGAGTGCCTCCGGTGGGTGAGGGTGGGGTGCGTGAGGCCCTCGTTCAAGTGCCCGTCGGGGGCTCTTTGCCGTGTGCGTCCTGGTGCGCCGAATGGCGGGGTCGGTGAACGGGCCGGCCGTGCCTGCTCCTCGTCCGGGTGGTGGGCCGGCTCTGTGGTCTGCCGGCCTGGTGACTTCGATAATTCATGGGCTTTATGGCGCTATTAGGTGCACTCGATCGGGTGTGTCTTGAATGCAGCCTTAAGTGAAGTGCGTGTTACCTTCTGTGGCAAGTCGGGCACGGTCCGTAAGGAGGGCTGTGTGCGTGAAGAAAGCAGAGACATCATGCAGAAGCTCAAGAAGGCCGCTGCCGTAGCGCTCATGGCCGGCGGCATCGGGCTTGTCGGTGGAGGGGTCGCCAACGCCGGCGCGGCGCACTGCAACGACCCGCGCCCCGATGGCGTCGCCATCAACAACCTGCAGCTTGCGGACTGCCGGCAGTCGTTCGACGGCGGCGTCGCCTTCGCTCCTGTCAACGGTGCGACCCTCGGCGACCTGAACCAGAACATCGGCAACGCCTGCGTGAACAGCAACCCCCACGTCGACGTCGACTGATTCGAGGGCGCTGCGGAGAGCCGGTCTCGTGCTGCTGCGCGAGGCCGGCTTCTCGTTGTGTGCCGAGGGTGTCGGGTCTCCGGTGTGCTGTGGTCCGAACGGGGGCTCGGTGAAACGGGCCGACCGTGCCTGCTCCTGGCCCGCGCGGTGACCGGCTCCGTGACCTGCCTATCCGATGAGTTATATCCGTTATGGGACTCATATATCAATTAAGGACACTCGGTCGGGCGTGTCTGGAATGTGGCGTTAGGCGAAGTGCGTGTTATCGTCTGTCACGAGTCAGGCACGGTCCGTCACGAGGGTCGTGTGTGTGAAGAAAACGGAGACATCATGCAGAAGCTCAAGAAGGCCGCTGCCGTAGCACTCATGGTCAGCGGCATCGGCATCGCCGGCAGTGGTATCGCCAGCGCCAATGACGGCCCGGAGGTCTTCATCGACAACCTGCAGGTCGCGCGCTGCCACCAGGACTTCGACGCGGGCGCCGCCTTCGCCCCTGTCAACGGCGCGACCACCGGCGACGTGCACCAGAACATCGGCAACTTCTGCTCGAACGTCAACCTGGAGCACTGATCTCGGGGCGCCGGCGGCAGTCGGGTCCCATACGCGGAACAAGGGGATGTCGAGGTAGTGAGAACTCGGCGTCCCCTTGCCGTGTCAGTTGTATCCCGCCGTCGCGGCGGTCGAGAGTCAATACACGGAGGTTTACGTGCGCAGGTTCAAGAAGGTCATGCTGGTGACCAGTGTTCTCGGTGGCGTCGGCCTTGCGTCGGCCGGTACCGCCCAGGCGGCGGAATGCGGCGACGAGCCGCCCCACACCACCGTCAAGAACGCCCAGCTTCTGGACTGTGACCAGGCGTTCCAGTCCTCTCTTGTCACCATCAACGCACCGATCACTGTCGGCGGAGACCTTACCCAGAACATCGGCAATTTCTGCACCGCGATCGCGCCGGGAAAATGATCGGCTGACGGTCCGGCGGCTGGTAGGGGAAGAGGGTCTGGGCTGTTCGCAGAGATGTACCAATGAGGTCAGCGGCCGCGCACGGCGGCCGCTGACCTTTTTTCACATCAAAGCGCCGACCGTCAATCGCAATTAACCTCAATCGTCCTATGGCGCCATGCGGATGAAAACCGGCCGCGGCTCGGCCGAAAGAGGGGTTACCGCTTGATACGGGTTTTCCCGCTGAGGCACCATCGGGTCCATCCTTCTGCTGAAGAGGGTGTGAGCCGGTCCACGCCTCGGAGGGGACATGAGCAATTCGATCATCATGCCGCGCTGTCCGGAGACGGGGAAAGCGTCGTTCCGCACCGAATCCGAGGCGAGATGCTGGCTGATCAAGCAGCCGCTGCTGGAGAGAATCCCGGACCGCATCTACCTCTGCTCGGAATGCCGCTATTGGCATTTCACCGGGTCCCACCACTGGACCAGTCAGAAAATCGGATGGCGGCGAAACTATGGCAGACGTGAGGCCGCTTCCCGGCGCCACAGCGGGCGGCGGAAGAAGAACTGACCACTCACCTGCCGCAGCCGCCCGCTTTCCTCTTCCAGCTTCTTCTTCGACCAGAAAGACGACCAGAATGCGACAGAACCTGAGCAAGGGAATGATCGTGGCCGGTTGCGCGACGACCCTCCTGTCGCTGTGGGGCATCCCGGCGCTCGCGGACTCGCGGACCGACACGGCCACGGCCGAGTCACTCGGCACCCTGTCCGGCCACAGCGCCGCCGACGTCCCGGTGGACGCTCCAGCGAAGACCGACGACGTGCCGGCCTACGGGGCGCAGGGTGCCGACCGGGGAGCCGAAGGCGGTGCCGCCGGCAGGACGAGTGACCACGGTCGCACCGGTGGTCAGCGCGACGTCGACGGTTACGGCGACGACAGCGGCTCCGGCCGCGTGGTCGGGCAGGGTGACTCGGGCGGCTCCGGGGGGAGCGCCGTGCAGGGTGACGCGGGCGGCTCCGGTCGCGTGGTCGGGCAGGGTGACTCGGGCGGCTCCGGGGGGATCGCCGGACACGGTGACTCCGGCGGCTCCGACTGGATCACCGGACTCGGCGATGTGAGCGGCTCCGACTGGATCACCGGACACGGTGTCGACAGCGGCCGGGGCGACGACGTCACCGGCGGCTACGGTGACGACGAAACTCCGCCCACGACCCCGCCCACGACTCCACACACGACTCCCCCCGCGCCGCTGCCGTCCTCGCCGCCCCGGGCGGCGACACCGCCCAAGTCGGCTCCGCACGTGCACACCCCGTCCTCCGGGCCGTCGACGGCGCCGCCCGCAGCAGGCCCCGAGCAGCCGCTGTCCCTCGCAGAGACCGGGGTCGGAAGCGAGACCATGGCCACCTCGGGCGTTGCCGCGTTCCTGATGGCGAGCGGGGTCATCTTCTATCGACGGGGCCGGGGCGCGTTCCGTCGGTAGTACTCTGCGGCAGGGGGCCGGACCTGGCACGTCCGACCCCCGAGGCCTACCGTCAGCAGCGGGCCCGCGACGGTGCTTCCGCGGTGCTCCATCCCACCTGCACGGGCGACGCGTCGCTGAGCGGTGTGCCGCGCAGGCGGCGGCGCACCCCTCGTACCAGTGCCGTGGCCGTGAACGTGGCTCCGTGGACGAAACGCATGGCGGGGCCGTACGAGGAAGCGGTCAGCAGGCCTGCCAGGAAAAGCCCCGGGTGCGAGGACTCCAGGTCCCGCCCGGCGACCGGGGAGCCGTCGGCCGCCGTCGCGAGGCCGCCGCGCAGCTCGTCGGAGAGCAGGCCGAGCCGGTCCAGGGTCGCCCGGAACCCCGTTGCGGCGATGACGTGTTCGGTCTCCAGTGTCAGCGGTCCCCCGGTCAGGCTGACCGTGTCCAGCCGCACCCCGCCCGGCACCGCACGAGCCGCGGTGATGTCCCGGTCGAGCAGCACCTCCACCGCCGGCTCCACCCGGTCTCGTACCCACCAGGCTCCCGCCGGGCCCAGCGCGGTGGCCGCGACGCGGGTGCGGACCGACTCGGGGAGGCGCCGGAAGAGGCCCGGGCGCTCGGCGTAGAACCAGTTGCGCCAGCCGCAGCCCAGGCCGCTGTGCGGCATGCGGGCCGACTGCCACCAGGGACGCTCCCAGGCAGGCGGCACATCGTTCCAGTGCAGCCGGTCGGCCCGGGCCATCACCCGTACCCGAGTGCCCTGTTGGGCGAGCAGCGCCGCGGTCTCCAGGGCCGCCTGGCCGCCGCCGATCACCGTGACGTCCCGGCCGCGGAACTGTTCGAGGTCACTGTGATGGCTGCTGTGCGAGACGAGTGAGGGATGCAGACGGCGCAGCGGAGCCGGGATCTGTGTGAAGGGCATGACACCGACCGCCAGCGCCACCGTTCTCGCGTGCAGCACCTCGCCGTCCTCGGTGACCGCCTCGAACCCGGCCGGATGGGTCGCCACCCGGCTCACCATGCGCTCGTCCACCGGGGGGACGGCGTTGGACGCGAACCACAGACCGTATGCGGCGAACGTCGTCACCGGGATCGGCTCGGCGTGACGAGCCGTCATCCCCTGTGTGGCGCAGTACGCGTCCAGCCGCCAGCGGCCCTCGGGATCCGTGAGGTTGGAGGCCCACGGCTCGGACTTCAGGAACATACCGGGTGGCATGTGGTCCCGCCAGGAGGCCATCGGCCGTCCCAGCACGCGCAGGTTCAGCCCGGCGGCCGCCGCGTGGGACGCGATGGACAGGCCGTACGGGCCGGCGCCCACCACCAGAAGGTCGTACATCAGGAGCTGCTCGCTTTCTCGTCGTCGGTCGAAGTCGATGTGGCTCTCTGAGGGGTCAGGCGCACCGGAGCGGGCGCCGGCGCGGCAGCGCCCAGTCGCTGATGCAGTCTGCGTGGCACATGACGGCACCACAGCGCCCACATCGCGCGGCCGGGTGCGGAGTCGTCCCGGGCGTGCCAGGCCAGTTCACGCCCACCCGGGGCCGGCTGCAGCGCGGCGAGCGGCGCGTAGTTCTCCACCACGAAGACCCGCCCCGCCCTCGGTGCGCCCTCCGGCAGCGGACGGTGTGTCAGGTCGAGGTGCAGGGCTCGTACGACGTCCAGGCCGGCGGTGTCGGAGAACAGCCGGAACTGGGCACCGGGACGTGGGTTGAAGTCCAGCAGGTGGTAGCGTCCGGTCGCGCCGCACTGCCGGAAGTCCATGTCGAGGACGCCGCGGTAGCCCAGTTCGGAAGTGAACCGCTCGGCCAGCGCCCGTACCTCCGTGTTGGGGGCCCAGGAACCGACCGCGGTCAGCCCGGCCCCGCGCGGCCAGGCCCGCTGTTTGCATCCGACTCCGCCCGCGCGGACGATGCCGAAGCGGTCGGCGTACCCGTGGAAGAACCAGTCGCGGCCCGGCCCCGGTGGCAGACGCTGCTGCAACAGGAGCGGGCTGCCCGCCTCATCGGTGCGTGCATACAGCTCCCGCGCCTGCTGAGTGGATGTCACCACCGTCGTGCTGCGCAGTCCGCCGCCGGCCGGCAGCAGCCAGGGCCGGCTCCATTTCGCGACCGCCGGCAGACCCAGTCGACGGACGGCGCCGACGGCCTGCGCCGGACTGTCCGGGACCAGGGTCACCGGATGCGGAACGCCCACGGACGCACACAGGGCGGCCAGTTCCGCCTTGTCGGCGACGCGTTCGGGCAGCACACCGGAAGCGGCCGGCAGCAGATAGAAGGGCGCCAGCGCCTCGCCCATGCGACCCACGGCGATCGCGCTCGCGTCGTCCATGGGGATCAGGACGGCGGGATGCGCGATCCGGGCGGCCACCCGACACAGCACGTCGGCGATCTCGCGGGGGGAGGCCCCGAACGGTGGCGGAGGATGCATCCGGTGCACGAAACGCGAGCGGGATACGGGACTTCCCGCGGAATCGGCGACCACATGTACTTCCACACCGGCTCTGCCGAGTGAGCGCACGGCCCCCAGCGTTCCGTGGTGAAAGGGATTCCGGTCCACGCGCAGCACAACTGCGGGGACGCGGATGTCGAGAAATGACACGGGCTTTGTTCCTTCGCGTCGGTTGACCCGTTCGGGCGAGCAAGGCACTCGAAAGCCATGGGGCGGTGGCGTTTCTTCATTTCATGTGACTGACTTCATATGACAGGGCGTCAACAATGCGGATGGACAGGGCGCAGACAATGCGGCAGTGGAGAGGAACAGGAATGGCCCCACAGCAGAGCCGGGTCCGGACGGGGCGGCTGGCAGTCGTGGCCGCGACAGTCGTCGCCTCGGTCGCGCTGGCGTCCGGCACCAGCCTCGCGGCGGGGACGGTGCGCCCGGCCGGCAGCCCCGTTCCGGCCCCGGTCACGACGCCGCCCGCGGTGACCGCGCCGTCCGCGCAGCCCGCATCGGTGGCGCCGGCCGTGCCCGTGACCACGCCGGTCCCGTCCGTCCCCGAGCCGCAGAAGCCAGTCCCGTCCAGGCCCGCCACCGCGACGAAGCCGACCGCCGCGACGAAGCCGACCACCGCGACGATGCCGACGACCGCGACGAAGCCGACCACCGAAACGAAGCCGACCGCCGCGACGAAGCCGACGACCGAAACGAAGCCGACGCCCCGGGAGGAGACTCCCGCGTACGGTGCCTTCCTCGGTTCCGGTTCCCTGGGGATGGCTCGCATCGAGTCCTTCAGCCGCTGGCTGGGCGGTGCCGACGTGCGCGTCGGCCACACGTATCTGCCGGGCAACCACTGGCAGGACATCGAGGGCGATCCCCGCTTCCTCGACACGTGGGCGCGTTGGCGCAGGGAGAAGGACGACCGGATGCTCGTCCTCAACGTGCCCCTGCAGGAACGCAATGAGGAGGGCCTCTCCGACACCACCGTCCGGGCGCTGTTGCGGCAGGGCGCGGCCGGAGAGTTCGATCAGCACTTCCGTGTCCTCGCCGAGCGGCTGGTCGCCGCGAAGGTGCCGGACACGGTCCTGGTGCTGGGGTGGGAGATGAACGGCACGACGTACACCCACCGCTGCGGGCCGGATCCGGAGGCCTGGAAAAAGTACTGGAAAAGAATCGTCACCGTCATGCGTTCGGTGCCGGGCCAGAGGTTCCGGTTCGACTTCGCACCGAGCCGCGGTCTGGACGCCGTCGCCTGGACCCGGTGTTATCCGGGGGACGACACGGTCGACATCATCGGAATGGACGCGTACGACCAGCCGCGCGGCCTGTCGTTCGACGAGCAGGTGAAGGAGCCCTACGGACTGCAGGCACAGGTGGATTTCGCGAAAGCTCACGGCAAGCCCATTTCCTATCCTGAGTGGGGTCTTTTCCGAAACGGCGACAACCCCGTGTACATGCGGCGCATGCTCGAGTGGATGGACCAGCACAAGCCGCTGTACAACACGCTGACCGACTACTGCCCGCACGGTGTCTGGGAGTGCACCTCCCACTCCCTCTCGTCTCTGGTCTACCGGTCGTTCCTCTTCTCTTCGGCGAGCCGGCCCATCGCGTCGGCCGCATCCACGGCATCCGTCCCGCGGCCGGCCGCGACTGGTTGCCCGCCGTCGGCCCTCGGCGACTGGCTCCGGCACTCGCTCGGCGTGCTGCCGTGGCTGCGCCCCGAGTCGTGGTTGTGCGCCCGGTGACGGCCCGTGTCGGCGGCGGGCGCCGGGGCCGGTCCGCCGTCACCGGCACGCGCGGTCAGGCGGCGCAGCACCTCCTTGCCGCGCCGGCGCGCGACCACGTCCCAGGCGACCGCCGACATCAGCGGAGCGGTGGGCCGCCGGGCCAGAAGCAGCCGATGGTTGGGGACCGCCCGTGGCCGCCAGTGGTGCTTGTACGGCTCGTCGCCCCGCAGGAGGCTCAGCGTGGCCGGGCCGTCCGCACGCATGTGCCGGGTGCACGCGTCGAGCAGCATGACCGCCACGTCCGCCTTGCGTTCCCGCAGGCGCGGATGGGCGCCGTACAGGTAGGCACCGGCGAGCCGCCGCGACAGCAGGGTCAGATCCACGGCCACCACGTCGTCGTCGATCCGGAACTCGGTGACCATCGCGCTTCCCGAGCGCACCATCGGCCCCACCGACCGCACCAGGTGTTCGCAGAACCGGCTGCGCAGATGCTCCGGCGTCACCTTTCGTTCCTGCCACTGGAGCCGGTGCAGCTCCAGCAGTCTGCGCAGCGCCGCGTCCACCTCGTCCGGCCGTACGACGTGTCGCTCCACGCCGAGCGTCTGGAGCCTGCGGAGCTTGGCCCGGACCCGCTGGGCCTTGCCCGAGGGCAGCCGGGAGAGCAGTTCGTCCATGGGCAGGGCGGGCAGTTCCAGGCACAGGGAATCCTGCATGCGCAGCCTGGGGCCGCCCCAACGGTCGTACACCTGCTCGACAGCGCTGCCTGGGCGTACTTCGCGGAAGTCGATCAGCGCGGTGCGGGCAGCGGCCGACAGGCCGTCCGCGAGGGCGGCGGTCGCACGGTCGGCGCGCTCGTCGTCGATCAGTACGTCCGCGTGGTCGGAGATGCTGCCGCCCAGAGGGATCAGCACCGGCAGCGGGCGGCGCCGGAGCATCAGGGGAGCGGCGGCGACCAGGTCGCCGCCCTCCCGTACCAGGAGCAGCCGGAGCCGGCCTTCCCGGCCGTAGGACAGCCACCACGAGTGCAGCCAGGCGTGGCTCTGGAACGGGGTCGCCGTGCCGCACCGCGCGTACAGCCGTTCCCAGTCCGTTGCCAGTTCGGCGAAGGCGGACCCTTCGGTCACGAGTTCGGTGGAGAACGCGGGCCTCACCGGGTGCTCCGTTCGCACTCCGGATGCCGGCGGTGTGTGCTGCGTGGGAACCGATCCTGCACAGTTACCTCCGTTGCGAGGAATCCGGGTTGGTGCCAACCCGGCGCGTGTCGGTCGCATACCCGATCGACCCAAGCGGTGTCAGTGGGCGTCGGCGGCGACGGCCGGCCCCGGAACGAGCGCCGTGGGCACAGCATCCTCCTTGGACCTCCGGGGCCGCGCGAGCAGGAACAGGCCGCCGAGCAGCCCGCCCGCGCTCGCGCCGACGGCACCGGTCACCACCGGCGACGCGGACGTCGGCAGAGTCGGCCGCACCGCCGGGGAGAACTCGAGGAGCTGGATGTGGGTGCTGTCCTTGGTGCCGTTCGCGTGCCGGACCAGCGCACGGGTGACCCCGTTGGCCATGCCGGAGGCGAGGCGGGGCCGCGAAGAGGTCGCCGAGACCGCGACCACCGGCGCGTCCGGAGAGGCCGCCGTCCGCACACTCCGCTGCAGTGTCCGGACCGGCACGCGCGCCTCTGCCTGGGCGTCCAGGAGGACCGCGAGCTGGGTGGCGGCTCGGCCGTATGCCTGGGCGAAGCCGAGCGCGGTGCCCGGGTCGGAGCGGTCGGTCGGGACGACGACCACGTAGCTGGTGGCCGTGTACACGGGGCCCCGGTACACGGCGTAGCCACCGCCCAGCGCACCGCCCGCGAGGGTGCAGCCCGCGAACATCGACCAGGCCAGCAGGACCCGGCGGGCCGAGTGGCTCAGCCACCTGCGCCGCGTGCGGTTGTTGTCGGTCATGGCGAAGTGACTCCCTGAGGTGAGGGGGACGACGAACTGGACACCGCCGCCGCGTACACGTCCATGAGCCGGGCGGCACTACGGGCGATGCTGTAGCGGCGGGCGGCGTCCGGGGCCGTTCGAGTGCCGGGGCCGGCCGCGCGGATCTCGGCGACTGCATGTGCATACGCCTCGGGGCCGCCGCGGACCCGCCGGGCAGCGGGGGCGGCCTGCGGGGGCAGGTCCTCGATCGCCGGACAGGAGGCGTAGACCACGGGCAGTCCGCATCCGAGGGCTTCCACGACGGCCAGTCCGAAGGACTCGTCCGGCGACGGCGACGCGAGCAGATCCATCGCGCAGGTGAGGGCGGGCAGGTCGAGGCCGCTGGAATCGTCGGACAGGTAGGGGCGCTCGCCGGCGAAGACGACGCGGCCGGCCACGCCGGCTTCGTGGGCCGTGCGGCGCAGGACGCTCTCCTGCGGGCCGCCGCCGACCAGCAACAGCCAGTGATCGTCGGGAAGCCGGGAGATCGCCCGGACCAGGACGTCGAAGTGCTTGCCCTCAGCGAGTCGGCCGATACAGCCGACGACGTACGCCTCATCCGGCAGGCCCAGATGCCGGCGGGCGCGGTGACGTCGTACCGGGTCGAAGCGGAAGCGGGCCAGGTCGATGCCGTTCGGGACGACCTCGATGCGTGGGGCGGGCACTCCCCAGCGCCGGAGACGGTCGGCGACCGTGGGAGAGACGGCGACCGTGGTGGAGCCGAGCCGCTCGGCGGCCAGGTACAGCGCTCGGACGCCCGCGGTCAGCCTTCGGCCCTCCATCTGGGAGTCGCCGAGGGAGTGTTCCGTCGCCACGACGGCTCTGACACCGGCGAGCCGGGCGGCCGGCCGGCCGTAGACGCAGGCGCGGTACAGATGGGTGTGCACCAGGTCGTAGCCGCCCGCGCGGATCAGGCGGACCAGCCGCGGAAGCGCGGAGAGGTCGCGGTTGCCGCGCATGCCGAGGTGGTGCACGCGGATACCGTCGGAGACCAGCCCGGTGGCGACGGCACCCGGATTGGTGAGGGCCACCACCTCGCCCTCCACGGGAAGATGCCGCAGCAGCAGGCGGAGTTGCTGTTCGGCGCCGCCGATGCCGAGGCCGGTGATGATGTGCAGCACCCTCATGTCAGACACCCCCCACCGGACGCCGACGCAGCCGGTGGAGCCGGTACTTGAGGTGGAGCCGCCAGGAGGTGTCGTTCTGGCCGACGTGCAGGCGGGGCAGGGCGTGCCGGCCGGACAGCGGACCGGGATCGATGGCGCAGGCGTAGGCGTAGCCCGCGTCGCGAACGGCGGAGACCACGCGCCGGTCGACCGTGCCGTACGGGTAGCAGAAGCCGTCGACCGGGGCGCCGGTCAGCTCCTCCAGCAGCTCCCTGCTGTGGGCGGCCTCGGCTCCGAGGGTGATGTCGTCGACCCGGGTGAGATCGACGTGTGTCAGCCCGTGCGAGCCGATCTCCACCCCCGCGGCGGCCGCGTGCCGGACGCCTTCCGCGGTGAGCAGCGCCTTGCGCGGGCCGAGCGGATCCCAGGAGTTGACGCCGCCGAACCGCCCGGGCAGCACGAAGAGGGTGGCACCGCAGTTCCAACGGCGCAGCACCGGAAGGGCGTGGGTGAGGAAGTCGGCGTATCCGTCGTCGAAAGTGAGAGCGACCAGGCCGCGCCCCTCGCCTCGGGCACGGGCGGAGAACAGCTCGCGCAGGGGCACGCCGCGCAGTCCGCGTCGGTGCAGCCAGGCCAGCTGCTGCTCCAGCCGCTCGGGGGTGACGGTGATGCGGTACGGGTCGTCCGAGCAGTCGCCGACTGAGTGGTACATCGCCACCCAGGGCACCGTGCCGGCGCGCACCGCCGGGCGACTGCTGATGCCGGCGGAGTCAGTTGGAGCGGCCATGAGTCAGCCTTCGTGTGACGGTGTGTGCGGACTGGAGTACGGCCGTGCAGCCCTGGGCGCCCAGGGCCCGGCCGAGGAGGACGAAGACGGCGGTCACGGTCAGGCTCCCGGCCGCGAGGCTCGCCACAGGGGAGCCCGGCCCGCGCGCGGCGAGCGTTCCCGCCAGCGTCGCGACCGCGGCCGCCAGGGCGGGCCTGCTCAGCTCGGCCAGTACCTGCCGGACACGGATCGGGACTCCGCGGGCGCCGCTGTGCGGCATGACTCCTCCTTGGGGTGCCGGTGCCGGTGCCGGTGCCGGGATCGCGACCGTGCCCGGGGCGTGGGGTCGCTCACCGCTTCCGGCGTCCTCAGCACCGCAGGAGGGCCCGGCGTTTCGGACCTCGGCTGAGGCGTTCGGCTCACCCGCGAAACCGACGAGCAGCAGCGCTGCCGTGACGGTGATGCCGACCGCGTTGGCGGCGGCGATCCCCGACACGCCCCAGGAGCCCACGGTCCCCACACCGATCCAGGTGGTGGTGACGATGCCCGCGGCCATGGTGAAGAACGGGTACCAGGTGGCCCGTCCGGTCGAGAAATAGGAGCGGATCAGGACTCCCACCAGGGTCTGGCCGAGCAGACCGAGGGCGTACACCCGTAGCACGCCCGCCGTAGCGGCCGTGTCCTGCGCGGTGAACGCGCCCCGCTGGAAAAGGAGTTGAATGATCTGTGGGGCACAGGCGATCACTCCGGCGGTGCCGAGGAGTACCAGGCAGGAGGCCAGGGCGAGGTCCCGCTCCACCCGGTCCCGGGCCCGTTCGAGGGCGCCGTCGGCGATGGCCCGCGCCACCAGCGGGAAGGTGACGGTGCACAGCATCAGGGACAGCGTCATGGGGATCTGGGCAATCTTCTGCGCGTAGTTGAGGTGCGAGATGGCCCCGGCGGGCAGCGTGGAGGCGAGGAAGCGTTCGATCAGGACCTGGGACTGACGGCACAGCGCGAACAGGAGAACCGTGGCGACCAGGGCGAGGCTCATCGGCCGTTCCTCGGCCGGGGCACCGACGGCGGCCCGGGGGCGTCTGCGCAACTGCCGCCACAGGGAGGGAAGCTGCACCATCGCCATCAGGCAGCCGCCCACCGCGACTCCGGCCGCCGCGGATCGCACGCCCCAGCCCGGGCCGAGCAGCAGCATCGAGGCGATGATGCCGCCGTTGTAGACGACGTAGATGGTCGCGGGCGGCAGGAAGCGCCGGTGCGCCCGTAGGGCCGCGCTGCAGTACCCGGCCAGGCCGAAGGTCAGTGCGCAGGTCGCCGTCAGCCGGGTGCAGTCGACGGCGAGGCGGGGGTCGGGCAGGCCGGGGGCCAGCACCTCGACCAGGTAGGGGGCTCCGCCGGCGATCAACGCGGACACGGCGACGAAGCCGAGGGACAGGCGGGGCAGGGTGGTGGCGACCAGGCTGCGGACCGGATCCCCCGGAGCTCCTTGCGTGCGCCGTGCCAGCGCCATGCTGAATGCCGGGATCAGCACGAAGGCCAGTCCGTCCTCGATGAGCAGTGTGGCGGCGAACTCCGGCACGGTCCACGCGATCAGGAAGGCGTCTGTCTCACTGCCCGCCCCGAACAGGCGGGCCAGCGCCTGGTCGCGCACCAGTCCGAGCAGTGCCCCGAGGATCGAGAGTGACGCGGTGATGAGCGTCGCCTTGGCGAGAAAGTCACCGGTGACCGCGGCGGGTTCGGTATGTTCCCCGGCCCGCGCGACGGCCGGCGCCGAGGGTCCGGCCGTACCCTCGCAGGGAGCGTCGGCAGCACGCCGGGTGCGCGGAGTCGTCATCGGCATAGCCCGACGGCCTCCTTCGCCGTCCCCGGCATCGCGACCGGTGCCCCGGCCTCAGCCTCGTCGGTCCCGCCCAGTGCGCACCACGCCACCAGCCCGAAGACCACGGAGGTCACCACCGTGGAGTGTCCACCGATGTCGCTGTAGGCGAAGTCGGTCAGCTGCCACACCAGCAGTCCGCAGGCGACGAGCGCGCAGTCCATGCCGTGTCGCGGCGTGGTCCGCGTCCGCCGCAGGCGGCGCAGCGCGCACACCAGCAGGGCCAGCCAGCTTCCGACGAGACAGAGCAGCCCGATCAGACCCTGCTCACCGAGGACCAGCAGATACATGTTGTGCGGTGACAACAGCGGCTGCCTCAGGTACGCGGAGCCCGCGCCCTCGGTGTCGCTGGCCGACGACAGCGCCACCGAGGCGTAGCCGTCCCGGTACTCGGGGAAGCCCTTCAGCCCGACGCCGGCCACCGGACGTTCGCGCCACATGGCGGTCGAGGCCGACCACATCGCGTACCGGTCGGCGACGGACTGGTCGGGGGCGTCGGCGACCTGCGTGATGCTGTCGATCCGTTCCTGCAGCATCTGGGTGCCGACCCCCAGGCCGCCCACCAGGACCACGCACGCCGCAGCCGTGGCCGCGGCGACCTTGAGCGCGCGCCGCAGTCCGGCCAGCACCAGCTGCAGCGCGCAGGCCACGGCCGTCGCGATCCACGCACCCCGGCTGAAGGACAGTGCGAGCGGCGGCAGCAGCGCCAGCGCGCACCCGGCGGCACCGGCCCGCTGCCGTACGGAGGAGTGCCCGAGCGCGAGACCGACCGCGCACACCATGCCGACGGCGACCACCGTCGCCATGCCCATCACGTCCTGCGGCCCGAACGTGCCCACGGCCCGGATGTGCTCGCCCCGGTAGGAGGCACCGGACCCGGTGACGTACTGGTGCACGCCGACGGCGCCCTGCCACAGCGCGAGTCCCACGAACGACCAGGCCAGCAGCCGGATGTCCGCCCGGCCCCGGACCAGCATGAGCACGGCCGCCGGCACCAGGACGAAGAGCTGCAGATAGCGGGCCAGGCCGATGATCCCGCCTTCGGCCGAGGGCGCCCCCAGCGCGGCGACCGTGACCCCGACGACCGGCAGGCCCAGCACCACCGCGGCAGTACGCGACAGGGGGCGCCGCCGGTCCCGTACGAGACGGAACACGCAGACCAGCACGACCAGCCCGCACGCCACATCGGCCGGCCCCGGGCCGTCCGCGCCGGCCGAGGAGGGCGGCAGTGCCAGCAGGCCGAGCACGGCGACCGCGGGCAGTACCGGCGGCAGCGCGGCGATACGACGGGACGGCAGGGCCGGAACATGACTCACGGCGGTCAGCTTCCCGTCGGGCGTACGAGCTCGGCGGCGGTGCGCAGCAGGATGCAGACGTCCTGCCACAGCGACCAGTTGTCGATGTAGGCGTTGTCGAACCGGCAGCGGTCCTCGATCGAGGTGTCACCGCGCAGCCCGTGGACCTGGGCGAGGCCGGTAAGGCCGGTCCGCACCCGGTGACGTGCCGCGTAACCCGGGTGTTTCTGGCTGAACTGCGCGACGAAATAAGGACGTTCGGGGCGCGGTCCGACCAGGCTCATGTCCCCCCGGAGCACATTCCACAACTGGAGCAGCTCGTCGAGCGAGGTGCGCCGCAGAATGCGGCAGAACCAGCGCATCTCGTGCTCGTTCGCCACGCTCCACCGGGTCGCCGCCTCGTGTTCGTCGGCCGGGCGGTGCGTGCGGAACTTCAGCAGCGTGAACGGCCTGCCGTCCTTTCCGATCCGCTCCTGCCGGAACACCACGCCCGGCCCGTCACAGATCCGCAGCACCACCGCACAGGCCAGAAGCAGCGGGCTGAGCAGCAGCAACAGCGACCCGGACAGGACGACGTCGAGCGCGCGCTTGCCGAAACCGCCGCGGCGCTGCGCGGCCATCTCCAGGCGCCGGCACGGGAATCCGGCCAGCCGGCCCCTCGGTCCGTACGACGGTGTCTCCGCGTCGAGCTCCCAGATCAGGCAGCCCGACTTGGCCAGAGCCCGCAGCAGTGGACCGTACTCGGTCCGCGCGGAAGGGTGGACGGCCAGCACCGCGCGCACTCCGTTCTGGATGGCCGCCCGCTGGACCTCCTCGCCCGTCGTCAGCACCGGCAGACTCCCGGTGCCGTCCGGGCGGTCGGCTACGACGCCCACCGGGCGCACCCCGCACCCCGGATGCCGCAGCACGGCCGCGGCCACGCGCTGGGCGGTGGCTGCCGGGCCGATGACGAGCGCGGTGCGCGGGTGGCGCAGCAGCGCCGCGCGTCGCCTCGCGTGCACGGCTCCGCGCAGGGCACAGCTCGCCGCGATCTGCACGGCGACGCCCGCCAAGAGCACGCGGAGGGACAACGTGTGTTGCGGCCGGTACATCGCCACGAGTGCCGCGAGCGCCAGCCAGGCGACCGCGATCCGCCCGCACACGGCGGGCAGTTGCTCCAGGAATCCCTCTTCCGGCGATCGTGTCCGGCCCGGACGCAGCAACAGCGACGCGGCCACGAGCACGCTCACGGACAGCGCGGGAAGTGCCGCGCCGAACGGCGTCAGGCCGGCCAGCACAGCGGCCGCACCGTCGGCGACGAGCAGCGGCACCGGCGAGGCGAACCGGGCCGGTGCCCTGCGGACGGGGGACCGGAACCCAGGGGCGGTGCCGCCGCGCGGCGGCATGACCGACACGGGCGAGAATCCGTGGCTCCGAGGCTGTGCGCCGGGGAGGGGAACGGTGCTTTCCGCGGTCACGAGTGGATGGACTCCCTGTGCGAGGTGGGCGCGGAGGGGGGCGCCGCCCACGGACCGATCAGGTCGCGGTAGAGGTCCGCCACCGCCCCGGTGGCGTGCCGCACGTCGTGCCCGGTGAGTACGTGTCTGCGTCCCTGGTGACCGAGCGACTCGCGCAGCGGTGGGTCGAGCAGGAGTGCGGCGAGCGCCTCGGCCAGCGCTGTCGGGTTCCCGGCCGGGACCAGACAGCGCGGGCCCAGTGCGGGTGGCAGGCTTTCGCGGGCGCCGTCGACATCCGTGACCACCACCGGCCGTCCGCAGGCCATCGCCTCCAGCGGGGCCAGTGCCATGCCCTCCCAGCGCGACGGCAGAACGACCAGATCCGCCGCCTGGTACCAGGGGACGACGTCGGCCACGCCTCCTGCGAACAGCACCGAGGCGGGCGCCCGGCGGAGCAGGAGATCGCGGTCCGGTCCGTCGCCGACCAGGGCGAGACGTGCGCCGCGGACCCGGCGGGCGACCGCGTTCCACGCCTCCAGCAGGACGTCCTGGCCCTTCTGCCGGCACAGGCGTCCCACGCAGACGACGAGCGGCGTGGCGGGGTCGAGTCCTCGTAGCGGTCCCGGTCGGATGTTTTCGGCTCCGCCGGGGGCGGGCCGGTACCGCTGCGGATCGACGCCGTTGGGAATGACGCTCCACTGTGCCTCGATCCCGGCGCGCACACCGGCTGCTCGTTCCGCCTCGCTGACACACACGACGCGCGAGGCCCAACGCGCTCCCCACCGCTCCCACCGCAGGGCGAGCGCCGAGGTGAACCCGCCCACGGCCTGGAACGACCACGCGTGCGGCTGGAAGACGGTGGGGAGGCGCTTGCGGACGGCGAGCCGTCCGGCGATCCCGGCCTTCGCGCTGTGCAGGTGCACCAGATCGGGGCGTACCTCACCGACGATGCGGGCCAGGTCACGCACCTCCCGGACGAGTGGCGCACCGGGCGACCGTGTCGCGTGCCAGCGCCGTACGTCCGCGCCCAGCGTCCCCAGTTCGGCGGTGAGCGCGCCGTCGGGGCAGGCGACCGTGACGGCGGCTCCGGCGGCGCGCTGAGCCCGTACCAGGTCCGTCACGACCCGCGCGACTCCGCCGTCCACGGGCTGCGTGACGTGAAGGACACGGGGTCGAGGGCCGGTTGCTGACAGATGCATACGCGATGTCCTCGCTCACAGTGGCGCTCGGTTCGGAACGGGGGGAGTACGTCTCAGCGCTGGGCGTCGACGGCGACGAAGAACGCGCCTGCCCAGGCCGTGTCCTGACGGGACGTCAGCCGGAAGGCCAGCCGGTCGCCGCCGTCCCGCAGCGCTCGTGCGAGGTCGAACACGTCCGAGTCGTAGCCGAGGGTGTTGGCGTAGGCGGGCACACGGTCCGGCGGGGTCTCACCGGGCTGGCTGATCGTCGAGTTGAGGACGTCGTCGACCGGGTCGGCCGGATCGGTGAGCGAGGTGACGGCGGTGCGCTCACCGTGCGCGGTCGCGCGGGTGGTGGTGAGGCGGAGCGTGTCACCGCTCACGCCGCGGTCACCGTCGTACGCCACCAGGCCCGCGCGACCGCCGGCGCCCGTGGGGAGACGCCGCGCGATTTTCCCGAGGTCGACTTCCCCGGTCGGCGTCAGCTCTTCGAAGCCGTCCCAGAGAGAAAGACGCCGCAGTGGATCCGCCGGGTTCTCGTACGCCACCACCAGCGTCCAGCCGCCCCACGCGCCGGCCGGGGACGTTCCCTTCGCTACGTTGACCTGGGCCACCGTGTACAGGCCCGGCTTGCTGTCCCGCACCAGTTCCGTGACGTCGGCGGAGGCCTGGAAGGCATCGGCGCCGTTCGCCACGCGGTGGCCGACGACCGTGTCCGCGAGGACCTCCTTGTACTCTCCGCCGGGTTCGGCGATCAGTACGCGCCCGTTGTCCTTCGGCGGCTTCTGCTCACCGACCCGGAGGTTGCCGCCCCAGTACAGCCGTGCGTAGCTGACCCGTGATCCTTCGGGAAGACGGACCTCCGCGCGCGAGGAGTTGTATGTGTTCGGGTCCTGGTCGACGTCGATGTACGTCATGTCGAAGGCGCCGTTCACCCCGGTTCCCCCGGATCGCACCGCCGGACAGGCCGCCGTCGCCGTCGCGGGAACCGGTTGGTCCGCACGGCAGGTGATGGAGGTGTTGGCGGCGCGCACGATACCGCCGTGCTGCAGGGCCTGGTACCGCTCGGTGAACGGGATACGGCCCGCCTCCGGTGACGGTGACGGTGACGGTGGCGCCGCGGACGCGGCGGCCAGGGCAGCGGGTGCCAGGATCCCGGCCAGGGCGAGGGCGGTGACCGCCCCATGGCGCAGCGGGGGGAGCAGGGAGTCGCGCATGACCGGTTCTGGGCCTTCCGGAAAGGTGGTGAAAGGAGGGGAGGACGCCATGGAGACGATGCGTGCGCCGCGCGGGGCACGCCGGAGATGAGTAACTCTAGACGCCAGTGGTACTTATCTGCTGAAACCTACGAAAGTGTCGTAATTGTGAATGTTGGTCGGGCATCGTGCGGTCATGCCGGAACAGGCCGGTTCGTGTCCTCGCGGGGGACAGCGGTTCCCGGAGGCGGACGGTCCCGCCCGTTCCGGTACCGGTCCGGGCCGTGCGGAATCCGTGAGCCCCTTTGGCATGGCGCCCCCGGCCTGCTGCGCGCCCTGCGCGAGGCCGACTCCGACTACGTCCTGCTGGACGGCACCCTGGGCCGGTCCCTCGGGGGCGACGCCCCTCGGACGCCCGCCGGGCCGTGACCTGACGCCGACCCTGCAAACCGTCAACCGAGCGCTGTCCGCAGCACGGGCGCCGGTCGAGTGCGGCGTCGCACGTATGAAGTCCTGGCGGATCTTCCGCGGTCCCGGTGCAGCCCGAATCGAATGTCGTCAGTCTCCGCGGCCGTCCGCACTCTGGAGCGGCAGAGCTGAAAGAGCTCCGTGAGTCATGGATCTCATATGAGGACTCGGTATTTTCGGCCCACCTGGTTTCCGGATCGTCCGGGGCTCGTTGATTACGACGACAGCATTACCGCTGGCTGTTTACCCATCGAAGAAAGGAACACCAATGAAGTCTCTGAAGGCCGCCGCCGTTGTTGCCGGGTCCCTCGTCGTGGCGGGTGCCGCCGCACCCGCGTTCGCGGTGGACGTGCCGTCCGGCCTGAATGGCACGGTGAAGACCGTGACCCAGGGAGTGGACGGGCTCGGCGTCACGAAGAACGGCCCGGTGGGCCACACTCTGCAGGGCGCCACCGGCGCTTTGAACGGTCAGAAGCCGCTTGTCGGCGGTCTGCCCCTGGGCGGCTGACGATGCCGCGATCTCCGCTGGCCGCTGTTTCTTGACCGGCGCTCACCGGCGTATCGGTGATGTTTCGAACAGGCCGATTCCGTAGCGTGCGGAGTCGGCCTTCGGTCTCTTCGGCGCTCCTCACCGGCTTTCGCAGGAGGGCGCGAAGAAACCATACGGCAGAGGCCGTTCCTGCGATTGGGCTTTG
The DNA here is from genome assembly GCF_042959465.1 of Streptomyces sp. NPDC007901. NCBI lineage: Bacteria > Bacillati > Actinomycetota > Actinomycetes > Kitasatosporales > Streptomycetaceae > Streptomyces > Streptomyces sp. NPDC007901. The sequence continues at coordinate 245,322 of NZ_JBIBKW010000010.1, forward strand.
AATGCGTATGGGGAATTTTCCGGTGAGGGGGTTTCCGGCGTCCTCGTGGCTCGTTGACCGTGGTGGGGCCGTGCTCTTCGCGGCCCCGCATGTTTCGCTGATGAAAGGAAACCACCATGAAGCCCATGAAGGCTGCCGCGCTCGTCGCCGGCGTCCTGACCGTTGCCGGTGCGGCCGCGCCCGCCGTCGCCCACGGCGGCACCGGGGCCAAGGACGCGGATCTCGCCGGAGTGGTGAAGCAGGTCACCGGGGGGCCTGCCAGCGTGCAACCGCTGCAGACCCTGCACACGCTCGCCGCGAACGGGGAAGGGACCCTCCCCGGCCCCCTCAAGGACCAGGGGCACGTCGTGCACCAGCGCACGGTCGGCCGGTTGGTCGGCGGACTGTAGAACCGGCCGGTGCCCACGGACGGCCGGGGATTCCCGTCCTGCCGCCGGTGCCGGAACGACACTCGACGGGAAGTTCGGAGGAGCATTGACCATACCGGTGCACACCGCGTCGAACCCCGCGGAACCCGTGGGCTCCACGAAGCCCACGGAGCGGCGTTGGGTGCTGTGGGGGCTGCTGGCCACGGGCACCATGGCGGCGATGGCGCCGGCCCCGTCGGCGCCGGGGCGGTCCGCTCCGCAGAAGGCGCGGTTCGTCGAGACATACCGTGGGCGGCGCATCACCGGAGTGAGGTACGGCGTCGGCCCGTCCGGGGATCCCTGCTGCGAAATGTGGCACGTCACGGTGGACGGATGCCCGCTGCCCCTGATGCGCCGGGCGGACGGCAGCTGGATGACCATGGTCGACCACTACCAGTCGTACCCGACCCCGCTCTTCGCCGCCCGAGCCGCCGTGGACGAACTCGGCCCCACCGCGCGGCCGGCGGCGCCGGACGGGAACGACGGCCGCATGGACCACAGCGGCGAGCGGAGTGAGCAGTCGAGATCCCCGAAGGACCATGTCCATGGTGTACACGCGTAAGGACGTCAGCACGCTCACCCGTTCCGAGCGGCGCCGGTTCGTCAACGCGGTGCTTGAGCTCAAACGCAGCGGTGAATACGACGAGTTCGTGCGCATGCACATCGCGTACTACACGCCCGACGGCGAGAGGGGCCTGCGTGCCGCCCACATGACACCCTCCTTCCTGCCGTGGCACCGGAAGTTCCTGTTGGACTTCGAGCGGGCACTGCGCCGCGTGGACGCGTCGGTGACCGTGCCGTACTGGGACTGGACCCGCAATCGCACCCCGACCGCCGTACCGTGGACCGAGGATCTGCTCGGAGGCGACGGGCGGCGTTCCGACCGGCAGGTCAGGTCCGGCCCCTTCGCGTTCCGTAACGGCCGGTGGACCATCACGGCAGGGGTGACCGACACCGAGTACCTCATGCGTGATCTCGGCCGCTCCCACGATCCGATCGCCCTGCCGACGTCCCGGGACGTGGAGTCGGCCGTCGCCGATCCCCTGTACGACACGGCTCCCTGGAACTCCACCTCCCCCAGGGGATTCCGCAACAAGCTGGAAGGGTGGGGGCCGGGACACCCTCCGGCTTCGTGGCGCAACCACAACAGGGTTCACCGTTGGGTGGGCGGTCACATGGTCAGCGGCGCGTCCGTCAATGACCCTGTGTTCTGGCTGCATCACGCCTTCGTCGATCTCCAGTGGTCCCGCTGGCGGCAGCGTCATCCATCTGCCCGCTACCTCCCCGCGAAGCCGCCCGCCCCCGGCGACACCGAGCACGGCAGGATCGTCGCACGGCGGGAGAAGCTGCCACCCTGGGACGTGACACCGCAGCAGATGGAGGACCACGGCGGGATCTACCGGTACGCGTAGCCCGTTCGGGCGCCGCGTGGCCGGGGGCCGGCCGGGACATGGTTCCGCAGTCGAAGGGCCCTGAAGGGTCCGGTGTGGGCCACCGGACCCGGTACCGGGCGCAGCGAGTGCCGGGCGCAGACTCAGTTCGTCGCAGGGGTCGAGCGATACCACCGCTCGGCCGGGCCGAACCACGTGGCGAACCCTCCGCCCGGACGCTGACCCAGCTCCGACCAGAGGGTGTCGGCCTCCAAGAAGTGGTCCGTGGTGAGGATGCCGAGCATGGCCGGCGCGACCCCCTTGGCCGCGAGGATCGCCTTGGCCCCCTCGACGGTGAGGTCGCGGCGCACGGCCAGTCGATCCCCGCACAGTCGGCGACCGCCTGGAGTTCCCGGTCGGCACCGTCGAGGGCCGCGACCGGGCCGCCGCCTTCCACCACGACCGCAAGTCCCGATTCGCCCGTACCCACAACCTCGCCGCCCACTACGGCATCCACGTGTCGGGGGACACCGCCCGCATCCGCGTCCACCTCATCGCGTCCTATGTGCACCACGAGGACGGCCCCGGACCCCGACGGCCGCTTCGACATCGGCGGCTACGGCGAGGGCGAGGCGGTCCGCACCCCGGACGGCTGGCGGCTGCGCCGCTGGCGGTTCCGGCTGCTGTGGTCCGACGGCGCCGGCCCGCGCCCCGGCCCCGCCCCCCCCGCGAACTGCGCAGCTCCCAGCCCCGACCACGTCAGACGAAAGGACGATGAGACCGTGTCAGGCACACCCACCACCGCGCTGGGCCTGGGCGCCCTGCGCGAGACCGCCGGCGCGCGTTCGAGGCGTTCCTCTGCCGGAAACTCGCCCAGCACCTGGACATCCCGCCGGCCCACCGCATCGCCCGCAACCGCCCCCTCTGCACCCAGGGCATCGACTCCCTCACCGCGCTGACCTCCAGCGCACCCTGGAGTCGGCCCTGAACATCCCGGTACCGGCCCATCACCTGCTGCGCGAGCAGTCGGTGGGCGAACTGGCCGCGACCCTGAGCGACCTGGTCGACCGGACCTGAGCGCCGGGACGGCGCCACCGGTGGCCGTGCTCGTCCCACCGGTGGCCTCCGGCAAGTAGGCTTCGACAACGTTGTCCTGATGTCCGGCCCCAGCATCCCGTCGGCCGCGTGCCGCAGCGCCGCAACACGCGGACTGCGCTGGCCGAGGAGGCCGCCGAGACCGTATCCGAGGATCGCGCCGAGGCCTGAACCGCGCGGTCCCGCGCCGCAGGCGCCGCGTGGGCCCCGCCGGTGGGAGCACGGCCTCGGTGTGACCCGGGGGAGGCGGTGGACGGGATGGACCGGGCGCGGTTCGCGCAGCGGCTCGCCGCCATGGCGCGGGAGCTGCCGACACCGGAGTCCTGGTGCTGCGCGGCACGAAGGAACGAATTCTCGCGGTCCGCAGGGGGGTGCGGCAACTGCCCCGCACACACCTCGGGTTGCTGCCGAGAAGGTCGCCGGTCTCGTGACTTCCGGGTGGAGGACCAGCCATTTTCCGGGTCGGCCGTCCGTTCGCCTGTCGAGCCATGCGCGAGGAGCCGCGAAACGCGGTGCTGACCTGGGCGACGCCCAGGCGGGAGGAAGCCTCGGGTGGCGCCCCCGGCAGGACTCGAACCTGCGGCCAAGCGCTTAGAAGGCGCCTGCTCTATCCACTGAGCTACGGGGGCCGGCTGTGCTGGCCTCGTACGCACTGCCCTGGTGCGGGCCGGTCCGTGACGTTGCCGGGGACAAGGATAGAACTCCCCGATCCTCGTCCCGGTTGCTTCGCCTCCGTGGCTCAATGTGGAGGTTCGGTGAAGCGGTCCTGATAATCGCAGGCAGGTACGAATCGTGCATCGCTTTTGGCGCCTGGCGCACCGGGTGTTGTGCACTCGTTATGCCTGGACTGTGCCTCCGTCCCAGTCGTCCCTTCCGCCCGTTGTGTTCTGTCGGCGCGCAGACATGTCTATATGCTTCAGAATCGCCCTAAAATTGGGCATTCTTCGCATGTGGTGACCTTGGACGTACGGCCCCAGCTGCTCGACACACTGTCCGCCCTGCGCGACCGTGTCGCCGCCGCACGCTTCCCGCTGCCCCTGGCGGGGGCCCCACGCGCGCGTGCCAACCGCGACGAACTGCTCGCACAGCTCGACGACTATCTGGTGCCCCGCCTCAGAGAGCCCGAAGCGCCCCTTCTGGCCGTCGTGGGCGGATCCACCGGCGCCGGAAAGTCGACCCTCGTCAACTCCCTGGTGGGGCGCCGGGTCAGTGAGGCGGGCGTACTGCGCCCGACGACCCGCACACCCGTGCTGGTCTGCCATCCCGAGGACCATCACTGGTTCAGCGGGATGCGCGTGCTGCCCGACCTCACGCGTGAGTGGGTACCGCATCAGGAGCCCGGCGACGACCTCCTGCTGCCCGGCGAGAACTCCGCGCGCGTGCTGCGCATCGAGACCGCCGACAGCCTCCCGCGCGGTCTGGCCCTGCTCGACGCCCCCGACATCGACTCCCTGGTCGTGGACAACCGGGTCCTCGCCGGGGCACTCATCTGCGCCGCCGACATCTGGGTGATGGTGACGACGGCCGCGCGGTACGCGGACGCCGTCCCCTGGCATCTGCTGCGCACCGCCAAGGAGTACGACGCCGCCCTGGTGACCGTCCTCGACCGGGTACCCCACCAGGTCGTCTCCGAGGTCTCCCGGCAGTACGGCGCGCTCCTCACCAAGGCCGGGCTCGGCGACGTGCCCCGGTTCACCGTGCCCGAGCTGCCCGAGTCGGCCTGGGGCGGCGGGCTGCTCCCGGCCACCGCCGTGGCCCCGCTGCGGGCCTGGCTGGTCCATCAGGCACAGGACCCCGGCGCCCGCCGGAACACCCTGGCCCGGACCACCCAGGGCCTCCTGGACTCCCTCAAGGCCCGCGTGCCCGAGCTGGCCGGTGCCGCCGCCGCCCAGTACGCCGCCGCGCTGCGTCTGACCTCCGCCGTCGAGACGGCGTACGACAGCGAGCACGCGCGCGTGCGAGGACGCCTGCAGAGCGGCGCCGTCCTCGCCGGGGACGCCCTCAAACGCTGGCGCGCCTTCCCCCTCGACTGCGCGGCGGGAGAACTCCTCGACGCGCTGGTGGAGAGCCTCGCCGCCCTGCTGCTGTGCTCCGTCACCGCCGCCGACGAACGCGTCGACGACGCCTGGCGCCGCGAGCCCGCCTCCGCCGCCCCCGGGCTGACCGGCCGCGACCCCGCGCTGGAGAGCGCCGAGCACCGCATCGGCCTCGCCGTCCGGCGCTGGCGGCGCGAGCTGGAGGAGTACGCCGAGGACGAGGTGCGCGAGCTGGACCGCAGCGTCGCCCCGGACTCCGAGGGCGTCGCCGCCCTGGTGGCCACCGCGGTGCTGGGCGGCCGCCGTACCAAGGCCGCGGGGGAGCGGCTCGCCGAGCGCATCGGCGCCCACGGCGCGCTGCGGCTGCGCGACCGCGCGGGACGGCTGCTCACCGAGCACATGGACCGCGTCATGCACACCGAGCGCGAACGCCGGCTCGCCCCGCTCGACGCCCTGGACGTCCACCCCGAACCCCAGGCCGAACTCATCGCCGCCCTGTCCGTCCTCCAGAAGGAGAGGTGACCGGTGACCGCCGTCACTGACCACGACCACACGGATCACATGGAACGCATGGATCACACCAGTGACTGCACCGGTGCTGGTGACCTCGACAGCGGCCCGAACGCGCCGGACGTCACCGCGCCCGCCGCGGCGCCGGACCGGGATCGGGACAGGGACCGGGACCGGGACCCGGATCGGCATCGGGACAGGGACCGGCATCGGGACCCGGATCGGGAACGGGACCAGGATCGGGACCGAGATCGGGATTGGGGCCGGGATCGGGAACGGGACCAGGATCGGGACCGAGATCGGGATTGGGGCCGCGATCGGGAACGGGACCGAGATCGGGATTGGGGCCGGGATCGGGATCGTGGCCTGGACCGGGATCGGGGCCCGGACTCCGCCGGGGGTTCGGGTCCGGTCCCCGGACCGGCTTCCGCGCCGCCCGCCGCCGCTCACGCCACCCACGCCGCCCAGGATCCGGCGTCGGACCTGGACAGGCGCGAAGAGGAGCCGGCGGCCCCCGCGGCCCCCGCCGAGGCCGCCGCCGGCAGCGAGAACGTCCCGCACGCGCGCGTGCGGGAGCAGCGGGAGCCGGCCGACGGCGACCCCGACCCGTCCACCGCCGAGGACGCCTGGGACGACGGACTCATCGCCCGCCGGGTCACCGAGACCGCCAAACCGCCCGTCCCCGTCCTGCAGACCCGCGGCCCGGGCGCTCCACCCCCCGCCCCGCTGGCGTACGACGGCCCGCTGCGCTCCCGCCTCGACGCCCTGCGCGAACTGGTCGGCCTCTCCCGCACCCGCCTCGACAGCCGTACCCTCGCCGAGGCCGGCCGGGTCCTGGACGAGGCGGCCACCCGGCGCAGGCTCTCCGGCCAGCACACCGTCGTCGCCCTCGCCGGCGCCACCGGCAGCGGCAAGTCACAGCTGTTCAACGCGCTCGCCGGAGTGGCCATCTCGGAGACCGGCGTACGCCGCCCCACCACCGCCGCGCCCATCGCCTGCACCTGGAGCGACGGCGGCGGGGCCCTCATCGACCGGCTGGGCATCCCGGGCCGGCTGCGGCGGCGCCCGGTGCACAACCCGGAGGCGGACGCCGAACTGCGCGGACTGATCCTGATCGACCTGCCCGACCACGACTCGGCCGCCGTCCAGCACCGCGAACAGGTCGACCGGATCCTGAAGCTGGTCGACGCCGTGATCTGGGTCGTCGACCCCGAGAAGTACGCCGACGCGATCCTCCATGAGCGCTATCTGCGGCCCATGGCCGGTCACGCGGAGGTCATGTTCGTCGTCCTCAACCAGACCGACCGGCTCCCCGGCGAGGCCACCGAGCAGGTCCTGCACGATCTGCGCCGGCTCCTCGACGACGACGGCATCGCCCTCGGCGAGTACGGCGACCCGGGCGCCGCCGTGCTCGGGCTGTCCGCGCTCACCGGCGACGGTGTCGGCGAACTGCGCGAACTGCTCGGCCAGTTCGTGTCCGAGCGGGGCGCGGCGGCTCGCCGGGTAGCCGCCGACGTGGACGCCGCCGCGGACCGGCTGCGGCCCGTCTACGCCACCGGGCGGCGCGCCGGGCTCACCGAGGAGGCGCGCGACGAGTTCGCCGCCCGGCTCGCCGACGCGGTGGGCGCCACCGCCGCCGGCGAGGCCGCCGAACGGGCCTGGCTGCGCAACGCCAACCGGGCCTGCGGCACGCCCTGGCTACGGCTGTGGCGGTGGCGCCAGGGGCGCAGCGAACTGCCCACCAGCCGCCTGCAGCCGACCCAGCCCGAGGAGGAGGCCACCGCGCGGCAGCGCGTCGAGCAGGCGGTGCGCACGGTCTGCGACCGGGCCTCGGCCGGACTGCCGGGGCCCTGGGCGCAGGCGGTGCGCGAGGCGGCCGTACGCGGCTCGCAGGGGCTGTCCGAGGCGCTCGACGAGCTGGCCACCCGGGCCGGGCTGCCGCCGGGGCGGCCCCCGCGTCCGGGCTGGTGGCCGGTGGCGGTGCTCGCCCAGGCGGCCATGACGCTCCTGCAGATCGTCGGCGGGCTGTGGCTGGTCGGGCAGATCGCCGGGTTCATGGCGCCCAACCTGGGCGTCCCGGTGCTGCTGATGGTCGGCGGGATCGTCGGCGGGCCGCTGGTCGAGTGGGGCTGCCGGATGGCGGCCCGCGGCCCGGCCCGGCGGTACGGCCTGGACGCGGAGCGCCGGTTGCGCGAGGCGGCCGCCGGCTGCGGGCGGGCCCGGGTGCTGGATCCGGTGGCGGCCGAACTGCTGCGGTACCAGGAGGTGCGGGAGCAGTACGCGAGGGTGACGCGGACCGGGGCCGGGGTGGGGTGACACGGCTGGGGGTGGGGTGATCCCGCGGCGGACGGGTGTCACTCGTCCGGGTGAGGGAGTTCTCCACAGCCCGGACGGCCGTCCACAGCCCACGGCGGCCCCGGCCCGGCGGCGGCACTCTGGTCCCACGGCGATCACGGCGAACGCGGACACGCTCGACGAACACGAGCACGGACACGTGCATGTGCACGGACGCGTTTCGCGCACACGGTCGCCGCGGCGGACAGAGCCGACACAGCCGTACGGGACGGGCCCGTACGCGGATCCGCCCGGTCACGGCGGCCGGGTGAGGGAGGGGTTCGTGATGAACGAGACGATGGTCTGCGCGGTGGGCAACGTGGCGACGCAGCCGGTGTACCGAGAACTGGCGGCGGGGCCGTCGGCACGGTTCCGGCTGGCGGTGACCGCGCGCTACTGGGACCGCGAGAAGAACGCGTGGACGGACGGGCACACCAACTTCTTCACGGTGTGGGCCAACCGGCAGCTCGCCGCCAACGCGGCGACCTCGCTGGCGGTCGGCGACCCGGTCGTCGTACAGGGGCGGCTGAAGGTGCGCACCGAGAACCGGGAGGGCCAGCAGTGGGCCTCCGCCGACATCGACGCGGTGGCGATCGGCCACGACCTCGCCCGCGGTACGACGGCCTTCCGGCGGTCCGGGAAGCCGGAGGCGGCGGCCCCGGCACCGCCCCGGCCGGAGCCGGACTGGGAGACACCGGCGGAGTCCCCGGGCACCGCCGCACCCCAGCGGCCGGAGCCGGTGGCGGCCGCCGGGGCGATGACGTGACGCGACGTGAAGTCGGCTCGCTCCGACCCACGTTCACCACGGCCCGGACGAACTTCAGCCGATCGACCACGCCCTGACGGCTCGACGGCTCGACGGTTCGACGGCTTCACGACGCGACGCGGCTTGTCGGCGAATGCGCTCCGAAGTGCCTGCCACGGCGACCGGGTGGATTTGTCGGTAAGCCGCGCTCGTCCGAGCTTCCGCGATAACGATTGCGGATCGGATCGCTCATCGGACCATCTCACCGGGAAAGGCCGGTCCGGCTGATCCATAGGATGCCGGGCATGGCCCCTGGGGCCGCTGATTCTGCTGGTGGGACCACCCCCCCCGCGTCCAACGGGTCCTGCTCGAAGGGGAATTCTGTGCTCGCTGCGTTCTCTGGTTCCTCGGCGCCCCGCGCGTCCGCCAGGCACTCCGGTACGCCCGGATCCGCGAGAGGCGTGGCCCGCCTCGCCGCCGCGACCCTGGCGTCCGGGCTGGTGGCCGCCGTCGTGCTGACCGGCGCCGGCCGGGCCGCGGCCGACGACGGCACCACCCAGAGCCAGAGCGGGGCGACGGCGACCATCAACGGCCTGAAGACCTACGGCGAGGCCGTGGTCCACGGCGACAGCGGCGACGAGCAGGTGGCCGCGGGACTGTTCGAGATGTCCGTGGACGGCGGCGGCACGCTCCAGACGTACTGCGTCGACCTGCACAACCCCACCCAGCGGGACGCCAGGTACCACGAGACGGCCTGGAGCGGCACCTCTCTCGGCGCCAACAAGAGCGCCGGCAAGATCCGCTGGATCCTGCAGAACTCCTACCCGCAGGTCAACGATCTCGCCGCGCTCGCCCGCAAGGCCGGGATCGGCAGCCTCACCGAACAGGACGCGGCGGCCGGCACCCAGGTGGCGATCTGGCGCTACTCGGACGGCGCGGACGTCGACGCCGTCGACCCGCAGGCCGAGAAACTCGCCGACTACCTGGAGAAGAGCGCCCGCGGCCAGAACGAGCCGCAGGCCTCGCTGACCCTCACCCCGCCGGCCGTCTCCGGCCGCCCGGGAGGCCTGCTCGGCCCGGTGACGGTCCACACCAACGCGCGCACCGTCACCGTGGTCCCGCCGGCCGACGCGGCCCTCAGCGGCGTACGGATCACCGACAAGACCGGCAAGCCGGTCAGCACGGCCGAGGACGGCAGCGAGCTCTACTTCAAGGTCCCCGACGACGCCGCGGACGATTCCGCCGAGCTCACCGTCCAGGCGTCGACCACGGTCCCCGTCGGCCGCGCCTTCACCTCCGAGAGCCGCAGCCAGACGCAGATCCTGGCCGGCTCCAGCGAGTCCACGGTCGCCGCGACCGCGAACGCGACCTGGGCGGAGCAGGGCGCCGTACCGGCCCTGTCGGCCCAGACGGACTGCGCCAAGAGCGCGGTGGACCTCACCGCGGCCAACACCGGCGACAAGCCGTTCACCTTCGAGCTGATGAGCACCGAGTACAGCATCCCCGCGCGCAGCTCGCGGACGGTGACCATCGCGCTCCAGGAGGACCAGGCCTACGACTTCACGATCACCGGCCCCAACGGCTTCGAACGCCGCTTCACCGGCGTCCTCGACTGCAAGACCCAGAGCAGCGACGCGGGCCTCACCACCCAGACGCTCAGCGAGCCCAGCCCCGCCTCGGTCGGCGGCACCACCGGCGGCACCGTCAACCTCGCCGCCACCGGTGGCGACTCGGCGACCGGCGTGATCACGGGCGTGGCCATCGGCCTGGTGGTGATCGGCGGCGCGGTCCTGGTGATCCTCCGTCAGCGCGAGAACCAGCAGACAGACTGACACCCGGACGGGAGCCCGGCCCGGCGGGCACTATGACGTCATGACGAACTCACCTGACGCGTCGTCGTCCTCGGACTCCATCCTGTCCCTGTGGTCGCACGACTCGGTGCTGTCGATCGGCTCGGTGGGCTCCGTGCTCTCCATCGGCTCGGTGGGCTCGGCCCTGTCCATCGGCTCGGTCGGCAGCACCCTCTCGGCCGCCTCCATCGGCTCGGCCCTCTCTCTCCTCTCAGCCGGTTCCTGGCTGAGCACCGGCTCCGTCCTCTCGGCCCAGTCCCGCTGGTCCGTCCTCTCCTGGCGCTCCTCCCACGCCTTCCGCTCCGCCGGCGTCGTGGGGGCGGCGGCGGTGACCGCCCTCCTCCTGGCCCGCACCCTGCAAGGATCAGGCCAGGACACGCACCGCCGCACCGCTCCGTAGGCTCGGGTCCGTCAGGCCCAGCAGCCGTTGACCGTGGCCGCGAGGCCGTCCAGGGCGTCCTTGATGTCGGCCGGGTCGGCGGTGGAGTCGTTCTCGATGAAGGAGAAGACCTTCCACTGCCCGTCCTGGGCCTTCGTCAGGCCGCTCAGGGCGATCGCGCCGGTGAGGGTGCCGGTCTTGGCCTTGACCTTGCCGATGGCGCACTGCGAGTCCGCGGTGTCGAACCGGCCCCACTCGGGGCCCAGCGTGGAGCCCGCCTCGCCCGCGACGGGCAGGCCGTCCACGATGTACTTCAGGATCTCGGAGTGGCGCGGGTCGGCGGCCAGGTCGAGGATGTCGGCGATGGTCTGCGCCGGGATGCGGTTGGCGCGGGACAGCCCGCTGCCGTCGTGGATCTCGTAGCCGGCCAGCGAGATGCCGTACTGCCCGAGCACCTCGCGCACGACCGCGGTGCCGTCCTCGAAGGTGGCCGGGCGCCCGGCCGAGAGCGCGGTCATCCGCAGCAGCGTCTCGGCGACGTCGTTGTCACTCACCTTGAGCATCTGCTGCACGACGGCGGACAGCGCCGCGGACCGGTGCGAGGCGACGTGGGCGTCGCCCGGAGCGGCCCTCCCGTGGGTGACCTCCCCGGTGACGGTGACGCCCTGCCGCGCGAGGGCCTCGGCGAAGACCTGTCCCGCGTCCAGGGAGGTGTCCGTGACATGGTGGCCGTCGACCACCAATGCCCGTACCGGCGCGACGGAGTCGGGGTAGTAGCCGTCGTTCCAGCCGGTCGCGAGGGTGGGCTCGGGGAAGAGGCTGTCGTCGACACGGACCCGCACCGAGGTGGGACCCGCCTTCTTCAGCCCTGTGACGGCGGTCCTGGCCAGCTCGGTGAGATCCGCGGTGGTCAGGGTGCGGTCGCCGCCGCCGACGAGGGTGAGCGTGCCGTCGCCCTGGACGACCTTCGTGGTGAAGCGGTGGCCGGGGCCGAGGACGGTCAACGCGGCGGTCGCGGTGCCGAGTTTGGTGTTGGAGGCGGGCATCAGCGCAGTCGTCGCGCCGTGGCCCCAGACGGGCTTGCGGGACCCGGCGTCGAGGACGACCCCGCCGAGCGTGCTGCCGAGGCGGGCATCCTGGCTGCGGGTGTCCAGGTTGTCCGCGATCCGCTGCTCGGCCGGGTCCAGCACGGCGGCCTGGCCGGTGGCGAAGGCGGCCGGAGCGGACAGGGCGGACAGGAACGTACCGGCGACGGGAACGGCGACCGCCAGCACGGCCGCCCTGCGGAGGGCGGAGGAAGAAGTGAACACGGGGTCTCGTCACCAATGCTCGTGGGGGTGTGGGCAGGAGGGAAAGTAACAGCGCAAGATCAGCTACTGATCAGTTTCTGTGAAGAAGCGGCCCGCGCCGCAGGCGCTCGGGAAGCGGTGTGCGGTAATCGGGCAGCAGACGCTGGGCACGGAAGGCCGACTTCAGGAAGAGACGGACGGCACGCTCGCGCCCGGGACTCATCCAGCCGATCCGGTGGAGTCGGCAGACCCGCTCACCGGCGAGCCAGCGGGTCACGTCCCTCCCGAACGCCCGGAAGGGGGCGGGGAACCAGCGCTCGGCGAAGAAGTCCATCATCGCGGTCGCCACGCGGCGGCCGGCCTCCGTCTGCTCGTAGGGCCGGGAGTCGAACTTCGCGGCGAACTCGGTCATCGCGTCCCAGTCCTCGGGGAACGCCTCGCCGGCCAGCGGCCCCGACTCGCGTTCCAGGAGCCGGAAGAGCGTCCGCGCCCAGCGGTGCCACGCGATCTTCATGGGCTCGCTCGTACCGGGCAGCCCCAGCGAGGTCTGCAGACGGTCGCCGAACGTGGCCAGCAGGACCAGGGGATAGACGAAGTCGTCGACGTCGTCGAAGTTGCCGGGCAGGTGCGGGGTGCGGCGGTCGACGGCCCGGTGGAGGCGGTTCAGCCGCTCGGCGGCCCTGCGGCCCTGCGGACTGGACAGGCCGTCCACCATCCAGGCCGTCAGGAAGGCGTTCCCGTCCCGGAAACGCCGGTCCGGCCGCGCCTCCAGCTTCCCGGTGTGGGCCAGGGTCGCGGCGGTCGCGGGCGGCTGCATCATGCGCATCGTGCCCGGATAGATCGTCATCGCCAGGGCGAACTCCGGGACGCGATGGCCGATGTAGAGCGAGATCATCCGCTCCCAGTCCGTCTCGGGGTCCATACCGGCCAGCTCGCGCTCCACCCACCTGTAGCGACGGCGCACGGGCGACCCCCCTTTCCTCATCAAGTGCCGTCTGGATCAAGGCACTTGACCCTCCGTGGCGAAGAGGAGGACGCCGGTCCGCCGTCTCCCGATGCGAGGGCCCGCTATGACGTGCGTCACGTCCACCGACCGGGCCGGGGCCGTCACCGGGGTGGCAGGGGCTGCCGCGGGCGACCCAGGACAGGAGGGTGCGGGGGTCGCGTTCGGCGGCGGCGTCGAGGAGGCGGTCGTACTCCTGCTTGCCCAGGGCGTGGACGAGCCGTTCCTCGCACGCGTCGCGCAGCGCGGCCGTCTCCGGTGTGCCGCGCTGCGGATGACCGGCCGTCTCCCTGAAACGGAGCGCGGCGCCGAAGGCGTGGGCGGCGGACCGCTCCTCCCCGGCGTCGGACAGCGCGATGGCGAGCACGTCCAGCGCCATGGCGATGCCGAAGTCGTCCCCGATGTGGCGTTTGGCGTCGAGTACGGCGCGGGCGTGCCCGACGGCGTCCAGGGTCCAGCACCGCGCCATCCTCCCGCACGGCCTGACACACGCCCGGCGCGTCCGCCCTTCCCCCTGCCCCCACCGCACCCCTGGCCTGTCACGACACCCCACGCACCCGCCCCGTCACCCACCCGCCCCGACGTTGACGCGCCCTCCTCGCGAGCCACCGCCGAGCGGCGGGACGACCGGCGCCGCGACCTACAGGGCCGCACCACTCGCGCCGGGCATGATCACACCGGGGGGCGGCGCAACCACGTCAAGATCCCCCGTGGTCCATCGCCATCACAACGTAGAGACACGCAATGACCGCGGCCACACAGGCAACGGCCACGGCGATCAGCGCACAGCCGAGCACCCCGGCGGCCCCGGCGATCAACGCCCAGCCGGACCGGGCGGCTCGTTCGGCCCGTCGGACCGCGTCGCGGTGGTCACTCTCGTCGTACCAGCCACCATCAGCCATGACCACCCCTCCCCCCGAGCGAAACCGCAGGTCACAGCCCCCCAGCCTAACGAGTTACCGCGCAGGGCTGGCCTTACGGCAAGATGGGGTGTATCTGCCCACTGCCAGATTTCAAGCTGCCGGACGGTTTCTCTTGGCTGAGTACATCTACACCATGCGCAAGACGCGCAAGGCAATCGGCGACAAGGTCATCCTTGACGACGTCTCGCTGAACTTCCTGCCCGGCGCGAAGATCGGTGTGGTCGGCCCGAACGGTGCGGGTAAGTCGACCATTCTGAAGATCATGGCGGGGCTGGACCAGCCGTCGAACGGTGACGCCTTCCTGTCGCCCGGGTACAGCGTCGGCATCCTGATGCAGGAGCCGAAGCTCAACGAGGACAAGACCGTCCTGGAGAACGTCCAGGAGGGTGTCGCCGAGGTCAAGGGCAAGCTCGACCGGTTCAACGAGATCGCCGAGCTGATGGCGACCGACTACTCCGACGCGCTGCTCGACGAGATGGGCAAGCTGCAGGAGGAGCTCGACCACGCCAACGCGTGGGACCTGGACGCTCAGCTGGAGCAGGCCATGGACGCGCTCGGCTGCCCTCCCGGCGACTGGCAGGTCACCACCCTCTCCGGTGGTGAGAAGCGGCGTGTGGCGCTCTGCAAGCTGCTGCTGGAGGCCCCAGACCTGCTGCTCCTCGACGAGCCCACCAACCACCTCGACGCCGAGTCGGTGAACTGGCTGGAGCAGCACCTCGCCAAGTACGAGGGCACCATCGTGGCCGTGACCCACGACCGGTACTTCCTCGACAACGTCGCCGGCTGGATCTGCGAGGTCGACCGCGGCCGGCTGCACGGCTACGAGGGCAACTACTCCAAGTACCTGGAGACCAAGGCCACCCGTCTCAAGGTCGAGGGCCAGAAGGACGCCAAGCGGCAGAAGCGGCTCAAGGAAGAGCTGGAGTGGGTGCGGTCCAACGCCAAGGGGCGTCAGGCCAAGTCCAAGGCCCGCCTCGCCCGCTACGAGGAGATGGCCGCCGAGGCCGACAAGATGCGGAAGCTGGACTTCGAGGAGATCCAGATCCCGCCGGGCCCCCGGCTCGGCAGCATCGTCGTCGAGGTCACCAACCTCTCCAAGGGCTTCGGCGACAAGGTCCTCATCGACGACCTGAGCTTCACGCTGCCGCGCAACGGCATCGTCGGCGTCATCGGCCCGAACGGCGCCGGCAAGACCACCCTCTTCAAGATGATCCAGGGTCTGGAGACCCCGGACTCCGGCGCCATCAAGGTCGGCGAGACCGTCAAGATCTCGTACGTCGACCAGAGCCGCGCCAACATCGACCCGAAGAAGACCCTGTGGGCGGTCGTCTCCGACGAGCTCGACTACATCAACGTGGGCCAGGTCGAGATGCCGAGCCGCGCCTACGTCTCGGCCTTCGGGTTCAAGGGCCCGGACCAGCAGAAGCCGGCCGGTGTGCTCTCCGGCGGTGAGCGCAACCGCCTCAACCTGGCGCTCACCCTCAAGCAGGGCGGCAACCTGCTGCTCCTCGACGAGCCGACGAACGACCTCGACGTCGAGACCCTGTCCTCCCTGGAGAACGCGCTGCTCGAGTTCCCGGGCGCGGCCGTGGTCGTCTCCCACGACCGCTGGTTCCTCGACCGGGTCGCCACCCACATCCTCGCCTACGAGGGCGATTCCAGGTGGTTCTGGTTCGAGGGCAACTTCGAGTCGTATGAAAAGAACAAGATCGAGCGGCTCGGACCGGACGCCGCGCGTCCGCACCGTGCCACCTACAAGAAGCTGACCCGGGGCTGATCGATCTTGCGCCACATCTACCGCTGCCCGCTGCGCTGGTCCGACATGGACGCGTACGGCCATGTCAACAACGCGGTCTTCGTCCGCTACCTGGAGGAGGCCCGGATCGACTGGCTGTTCCGGCCGGACAAGGAGTTCAAGCAGGGGTCGGTCGTGGCGCGCCACGAGATCGACTACAAGCGGCAGCTCGTCCACCGGCACCACCCGGTCGACATCGAGCTGTGGGTCACCGAGATCAGGGCCGCGTCCTTCACCGTCACCTACGAGGTGAAGGACGAGGACCTGGTCTACGTAAAGGCCTCGACGGTCGTCGTGCCGTTCGACTTCGAGACCGGGCGGCCGCGCCGGATCACGGCCGACGAGCGGGACTTCCTCGCGGAGTACCGCGACGACGACAAGGAGGAGGCCGTCGCCGCATGACGGTGCTCCACCTGGCTGACGAGGGGGAGACGGCGGATCTCGCCGCCTTCCTCTCCCGGCTGCTCCACTACGACCGCTCGGCCGCGGTACGGCTGCAGGCGGCCGGTACCGCGCTCGCCGTCTTCGGCCGGCCGCCGTCCTTCGAGGTGCTGGCGATCCGCGCCGTGCGGCTCGCGAAGCCGTACGAGGACGGACTCGACGTCACCCTCGACGTGACCGTGTCGGCGGGGGAGCTGCTGGAGTCACTCGACGAGCCGGCCGCCACCGCCGCCGTGCCGGGGGCGGTGACCGGCCCGCCGTGGGCCGGGGTGCTGCCGCCCAGGGGCGGCTGGCAGCCGGAGCCCGGGCTCCCCGTGCCGCAGGCGCTGCGCGCCACGGTGGCCGCCGCGGTGCGTGAGTTCCGGTCCCGTACGCAGGAGTTGGCGCCGGACGGCCGTACCCGGGCCGAACTCGACCGGATCGGGCGGGACATCTGGTCCCGGACCGTGGGCGGCACTCCGCTCCCGGTACGGGCCGTGCACGCCGCCCAGTCGCTGGGCTTCCTGCGGCCGACCGCCGCGAGCGGCGCGACCGGCGACGCGGCCGACGAGGCCGTGCTGCTGTCCTCGGGCGCGTGGCTGCGGCTGCGCACGCCGTTCGGGTCGGTCGCCGTACGGCGGGCGGGACTCGGGGCGCTGGGCGTCAGCGTCCGCTGAGCGCCGACTGCGGTCAGTCAGGCGTGTTGACCATCGAGGCGGCCGCGTAGGTGAGGTAGTTCCAGAGCTGTTCCCGGTGCTCCTCGGAGAGGCCGAGCTCGTCCACCGCCACCCGCATGTGCCGCAGCCACGCGTCGTGCGCCGCCCGGTCCACCGCGAACGGGGCGTGCCGCATCCGCAGCCGCGGATGGCCGCGGTTGTCGCTGTACGTCGTGGGGCCGCCCCAGTACTGGATCAGGAACAGGGTGAGCCGCTCCTCGGCCGGGCCCAGGTCCTCCTCGGGGTACATCGGCCGCAGGAGTTCGTCCTCGGCGACCCCCTCGTAGAAACGGTGGACCAGCCGGCGGAACGTCTCCTCCCCGCCGACCTGCTCGTAGAAGGTCTTCTCCTGAAGCGTGCCGCGCCGAATCTCTCTCACCCGTACATGGTCTCAGACGGGGTGACCGAGGACTCAAGGCTTAGGACCGGGAGCGGGGCGCGGATCTAGGGTGGACGCATGGGCGCCTACGACGCGCAGACCGAGGGGCCGGCCGCCGCGGCGCGGGCCGAGCTGGTGCGGGAGATCGACGCGGAGGGCGTCTGGGCCGGGGAACCGGTGTGGCGGGAGGCGTTCGCGGCGGTGCCCCGGCATCTGTTCGTGCCGTACTACTACGTCGCCGGGGAGCGCGGGTACGAGCGCCGGTGGGGCGAGAGTCCGGACCGCGGGGCCCGGGAACGGTGGCTGCGCGGGGCGTACGAGGACGTACCGCTGGCCACCCGGCTGCGCGACGGTGAGCTGCTGTCGTCCAGCAGCCAGCCGTCGCTGATGGCGCGGATGCTGGTCGAACTGCGGGTGGCCGAGGGGGACCGGGTGCTGGAGGTCGGGGCCGGGACCGGGTACAACGCGGCGCTGCTGGCGCACCGGCTGGGCGACGACGGTCTTGTCACGACCGTGGACCTGGATCCGGAGATCGCCGAGTCCGCGCGGCGGCATCTGGCGGCGGCGGGGTACCGGCCCACCGTCGTCACGGGGGACGGGGCGCGGGGGGTGCCGGAGCGGGCACCGTTCGACCGGATCATCGCGACCTGTGCGCTGCCGGGTGTGCCGCGGGCGTGGGTCGACCAGTGCGCGGAGGGGGCGCGGATCCTGGCGCCGGTGTCCACGGGGTTGCTGGCGCTGACCGTGCGGGGCGGATGTGCCGAGGGGAGGTTTCTGCCGTCGGCGGCGTTCTTCGTGCCGTTGCGGGGGGTGGAGAGGGCAGCGGGGGTGGGGGATGTGGGTGGGGTGCCGGGCGGGGCTCTGGGGGACGAGTTGTTCCAGTTCCTGGCGGAGCTGACCCGGGGGGTGCTCAGTCCTCGGGAGGCCTATGAGGTGTGGGTGCGGGAGGGCATGCCCGGGCGGGAGCGGTACGGGGTGAGCGTCGAGGAGGAGGGGGAGTGGGTGTGGCTGGACGACCGGGAGGGGCCGTGTGTGTGGCCGCTCCCGGTCTGAGCACGGTGCTTCGGCTGCGGGTTGTGGTGGGTTGCTCTCGCCCACGCGGCGGAGCCGCACATCGATACAGCCCCGCGCCCCTTCCGGGGCGCTATGGCTCAGCCCCGTCGAACAGTGATCGTCGTCCAGGCCCCGACGTGCACCCGGTCTCCGTCCTGCAGCGGTACCGGGACGAACGGCTGGATGGGCTCCTCGCCGCCGTTCACCGTGGTGCCGTTGGTGGAGTTCTGGTCGACGACGGCCCAGCTGCCGTCCGGCTGCTGGACCAGGACCGCGTGCTGGTGCGAGACGCCCGGGTCCTCCGGCGGTACCGCGAGGTCGATGTCGGGGGTGTCGCCGGTGGAGTGCCGGCGGCGGCCGATGGTGACCTGGTTGCCACTGAGGGTGCGCTGCTGCTCGGGGGAGTACGCGGGCAGGTTGAGGCCGGCCGCCTCCGGGCCCGAGCGCTGCATCATCGCCATGAAGTACTCGCGGTCCGGGCCGATCGTGGCCGTCCAGGTCGCCGGGCCCTGCGGAGCCTGCGGGAATCCGGGGCCGGGCGGGGCCTGCGTGGCGCCGGGCTGCGGGTAGCCGTAGCCGCCCGGACGGGCGGGCGCGCCGGGGCCGGCCGGGCCCGTGGCCGACGGCGGGGAGATCACCCAGTCGTCGTCGGCGCCGCCGAAGGGCGGACCGCCGGCCGGGGGCCGGGTGGTCTCCTGCGGGAAGCCGGGCGGCGCGGACGGTGCGGCCTGCTGGAAGGCGCCGGAAGCGCCACCGGCGGTCGGCGGCGGGACCGGCGGCCGGGACGGGTCCCCGCCGAAGGGACCGGCGGCCGGGCCGCCGGAGGGGTCGCGGGTGAAGGGGCCGGCGGCCTGGCCGGTGCCGGGGGCGCCGCCGAAGGCGGACGGGCCGCCCGGGTTCTGGCCCGGGGCGCCGCCGTACTGCGAGGGCGGCGCCGAGGGACCGCGCTCGCCACCGAAGGGCGGCGGGCCGGACTGGCCGCGGTCACCGCCGAACGCCGGGGGGCCGGACTGGCCGCGGTCGCCGCCGAACGCCGGGGGGCCGGACTGGCCGCGGTCGCCGCCGAACGCCGGGGGGCCCGACTGGCCGCGCTCGCCACCGTAGGGCGGGGGACCCTGCTGGCCGCGGTCGCCGCCGAAGGCCGGAGGGCCGGACTGGCCGCGGTCGCCGCCGTACGCGGGAGGGGCCGGGGGGCCCGACGGGCCGCCGCGCTCGCCGCCGAACGGCGTGGGGCCCGAGGGCTCGCTGCCGAAGGAGGGGATGGGCTCGGCGGGGCGGTTCATCTGCGAGGGGCGCGAGCCCTGGTACTCGTAGGAGTCGGTGTTGCCGCCGTACGACGGTGGGGTGGGCGGCCGGAAGGTCGGCGCGGCCGGTCCGCCGCCCGCCGGCGGGCGCGGGGCGGCGGGGGTGTACGAGGTGGCCGTGTTGGTGAGGAAGTTCCAGCGGCACTCCTCGCAGAACGGCGCACCGCCCTCACGGGGCGTACGGCACTGCGGGCACAGCTCCGGCTCGGGCGAGTTCGGCACCGAGGAGAGATGACGTCCGCCGGCGGGGCCACCGGCCTGCGCGCCGGGCGCGGGCGGCGGGAAGCCGTAGCCGCCGCCGGAGGTCGGCGGGGGCGGGGGCGGCGGAGGCACGGCACCGGCCATGCGGTGACCGCACACCTCGCACCAGTCGTCGGAAACCGACTGGTGTCCGTTCGGGCAGGTCGGCATGTCGGTGCTTCCCTCTCTGTCCTGCGTGCACTGCTAGGCCATGTACTGCTGGTTCACTTCTTTACACGAACAGTCTTTGTGGACCTTGTCTCGAGAGTCATCTCGTCGGCCTCCGCAACCTTCGCTTTCAGTCGCACAGTACCCGTCGCGGCGTCGACCACGTCCACCACCTTCGCAAGCAGTTTCGCAGTATCCGCGTTCCCGGAAGCGCTTGCCAACTGAACGGCCCGACCCAGTTTGGCGGTTGCTCCATCCATATCACCCGCTTTGCGGAGATCCAGCCCCTGTTGGATGGCTTGTGCCAGTTCGGCCTGACCGGTGTAGTGGGCGACCTGGGGGTTGATGGAGGTGGAGGCGACCATGTCGTCCGTCCATACCGCCCTGATCAAGCCCTGTGCGCCAAGGTTCTGGACGCTCCCGTCGGGCTGCGGGACGACCAACGAGACGCGGGCCGCGAGCATTTCCTGGCCGAGACCGGCCGAGGGGACCTCCACACAGACGTGGTAATCGCGGGACTCGTCGCCCCAGGAGCCGGTCGGGTAGTCCCCGGCGCGCGGCCCGGCCTCGGTGCGGCGGTCGGTCAACTGCTCCACGGTGGGCGCCACTTGCTTGACGTACTTGATGGTCGTGCCGACCGGGGTCCACAGCCGCAGCGCCACGTCCGCGACCTCCTTGCCCATCGCCGTCTCCATCATCTGCGTGAAGTCGGCGGCCAGACCGGTGGGATCGGCGACGATGTCGGCGGTGCCGAGCAGCGCGGAGGCTATCCCTGTGACTTCTTTCACTTCCCAGTCGGTGCCCACGCCCCGGGCGTCACAGGTGAAGCGTCCGGCGCAGGAGTCCAGGGCGGCCTTCAGGTCCTCGGGCGACTCGTGCTCGTTGCGGCCGTCGGTGAGCAGGATGCCGTGCCGGATGGTGACGTCCGCGGAGGAGAGCAGCCGGTCGGCGAGGCGCAGCCAGGTGCCGATCGCCGTACCGCCGCCCGCGCTCAGCCTGCGCAGCGCCTGCTTGGCCTGCTCCCGGGTGGTGCGGTCGGCCACCGCGAGCGCGCCGCCGCCCGGGTAGACCTCCTTGGCGACGTGGGTGCCGCCGATCACCGCGAAGTGGGTGCCGTCGCGCAGGGTGTCGATCGCGGCCGCCGTGGCGTCCCGGGCGTTGCGCATCTTGGTGGGCGGGTAGTCCATCGACCCCGAGCAGTCGACCATGACCGCCACCCCGGCGGAGGGCCCCTGCCCGGGTGCGTACGACGCCCCGACCGCGGTCCCGACGGTGCCTCCGCCGGTCGCCGTCACCGTGACGATCGCGTTGACCTCACGGCCGCCGTCCGGCAGGTATTCGTTCTGGTACACGTCCACCGAGAACTGCGGCACGCTCGACTTCGAGAAATTGGCCATGACTGCTCTGGTCCCCCTCCACCCCACGCCTGATGGGTGCTGACGATGTGCGGACCGGTCCCCTCCGGTCCGCGGTGCTTCCCCGTATGTCGCTGTACGTCCGGTTCCCGTTTGCGGCCGGTTTGCGCGGCCTCAGGCGGATCCTGCCCCCTGCGCGGTCGCCGGGAACGGCAGCAGCGCCACTGTTACGTTGTCGTGGCCCCCGCCGTCCAGGGCGTGACCGACCAGGACCCGGGCCGCGTGCAGCGGTCGTAGCGCGGCGTCGGCGGGGACGACCTCGGACATCTCCTCGGCCGTCTCCGCGTAGTTCCACAGACCGTCCGTGCACACCACCACCACACCAGGCCGGTCCGGCTTGAAGGAAGCGGTGTGCGGCTCCAGTTCGTAGGCGTCGGCGCCGAGCCAGCCGGTGATCGCGTGGGCGCGCTCGTCGGCGTAGGCCTCCGCCTCGCTCATCAGCCCCGCGGCCACCATCTGCGCGGCCCAGGAGTCGTCCTCGGTGAGCCGGGCCGCCGGTGAGCTCCGGTCCACCGGCACCCAGTAGGCGCGGCTGTCGCCGACCCAGCCGACGACCAGCAGGCCCGGGGTGACGATCGAGCCGACGATCGTGCACGCCGGGGCGTTCTGGTGCGGGGTGTGCTCCCGGGCCGAGGGCGGCTCCTCGGCGAGGGCGTTCACCGCCTGGGAGGCAACGACGATCGCCTCGTGCATCGCCTGCTGCGGGTGCGTGCCCTGCCCCAGCGCGGCCAGCAGCGCCTCGCCCGCGGCCCGGGAGGCGGCCATGGAGGCCTCGTCGGGGCGGGTAGCCGAGGAGACGCCGTCGCAGACGACCGCCAGGGTGGCCGGGGTGCCGTCGGGCAGCGCGGTGTGCTCGACGGCGAACGCGTCCTCGTTGCGGTGGTGGCGCAGCCCGCGGTCGCTGACGGCGGCCACCGGGCCCGACTCCTGCTCCATGTGGTCGCGCTCGCGCGGCTGGGCGTGCCCGCAGTTCTCGCAGTAGCCGTCGTCGTCGACCCGGCCCGCCCGGCAGGCCACGCACACCTTCGGGGTCTCGACGGTGTCGGCGGTCTCCGCGGCGGAGGCGGCGATCCTCGGGTCGGGCGCCTGGAGCGGGTAGTCGTCCGGCTCCGACGGCCGGTCGAAACGCACCCCGGAGGCCGGCGACACCGGCGAACCGTGCGCCGGTGTACCGGGCAGCGGCTTGCCGCCCGAGTCCGTGCCGGGCAGATCCGTCGGCAGATGCGGGGCCGCGGGCGTACCGGAACTCTCCGGTTCGGGCGGGGGCCAGTCCACACCCGAGGATCCCACACCGGAGGCGCCCATGGTGAGGGTCGGGTGGTCCTGCGGCGCGGCGGGCACGGCCGACAGGTCGTACCCGCACGCACCGCAGAAGAGATCACCCGATTCGAGCGGCTCGGCGCAGCTCGGGCACTTCGCCGGTGCGGCCTGCTGGGGCATCTGCGACATCAACTACACCCACGTCCGGGGGCGGTAACGGTTGGCCCGTTCCACCAGGTCGATCCTCTCCTCGCCGCCGGTCGCCAGTCTGGCCAGCGTGCGGTACGAGCGCTCCAGGCCGAAGCGGAGGCCCCGCTCGTCCAGACCGCTGCCGAGCAGTACCCGGCTGCCGGTGGCGGCCTCGCCGCCCCGGCCCCCGGAGAGTATCCAGTCCAGCGCGCAGCCGAGCACTTCCGCCGACAACTGCTCGCGCCGGGCCGGATCCAGACCGTACGCGTCCAGCGCCTCGATCTGCCCCGCGGAGGCCGTCAGATCGTCCAGGAACGGCGTGTCGTCGGCCGCCGCGGTCCGGTGTCGCAGCCGCGCCCGTACGGCCGCCACCCGGGCCGCCGTGAAGTGGATCGAGGCCTCCGGCACCGACTCCAGGGTCCGTACGGCACCGCGCCGGTCCCCGGCCGCCAGCCGCACCCGGGCCAGCCCGAAGGCGGAGCTGACGAAGCTCGGGTCGGTCGCCCACACCAGCCGGTAGTACTCGGCCGCGTTGTCCAGCTGGCCCAGCACCTCCGCGCACAGGCCGAGCGCCAGCTTGGGCGCGCTCTCGCCCGGGAAGGCGTCGTAGATCGCGTCGAAGGACAGTGCCGCGCCCTCGAAATCGCCGGTGACCAGGGCGGCCACGCCCCGGTACCAGACCACCCGCCAGTCGTCCGGCTCCTCGTCCTCCAGCGCGCCCAGCGCGGTCAGGGCGGCCTCGTGGTCGCCGTTCTCCAGCCGGGCCCGGACCTGGCGCAGCCGGGTCTCCACGGTCTGCGCAGGCGCGGCGGCCAGCGCCCCGAGCAGCTCGCCCGGCGCCGAGGTCATCATCAGGCCCGCCAGGAAACCGGCGTTCGGGTCGTTCGGATCGACCAGCGGGACCGGCAGGGCGAGGGCGGCGGCCGGGGTGGCGACGGTCTTCACCAGGGCGGGCTCGGCGGCGGCCGATCCCGCTCCCGCCGGCTCCAGCGCCAGCGTTCTGGAGGCCACCGCCCGCGCCCCCAGCCGGGACACGTCCCCGTCCAGCTTCGGGAACAGCTCGGTGTCCGTGACCTTCACCTCGGGCCCGAACAGCGTCGACAGGGCGGGCCGGGCGGTGCCGGTCTGCACCGACACCACCTCGCGCAGCACACCGGTCAGCTGCTCGGCCATCTCCTGCGCGGAGGCGAACCGGCGGGCCGGGTCCGGGTCGGTGGCCCGGACCAGCAGCCGGTAGAAGGACTCGTACTGCCGGAACACCTCGATGTTGTCCGGGTCGGGCAGCGAGTCCACGAAGACGGTCGTGTAGCCCTGGAAGTCGAAGGTGAGGACCGCGAGGGTACGGCCGACCGTGTACAGGTCGGACGCGACCGACGGGCCGACCTCCGCGACCTCGGGCGCCTGGTAGCCGACCGTGCCGTAGATGGCCGACTCCTCGTCGTCCATGCGGCGCACCGCGCCCATGTCGATCAGCTTGAGCTGGTCCTCGGTCTGGATGGCGTTGTCGACCTTGAAGTCGCAGTACAGGAGGTTGCGGCTGTGCAGGTGGCCGAGGGCCTCAAGGGCCTCGATGCCGTAAGCACACGCCTGCTCCACCGGCAGCGGGTCCCGGCGGCCGTCCGGGGTGCGCCGGTCGTTGGCGATCTCCTTCAGGGACTTGCCGCCGACGTACTCCATGACGATGTAGCCGTCGAGGGAGCCGGTGCGCTGGTCGAGGTGCTCGACGAAGTTGTAGATCCGCACGATGTTGGCGTGCTCGATCTCCGCGAGGAACCGCCGCTCGGAGATCGCCGCCTCCATCGCGTCCTGGTCGCCGGTGTCCAGGAGGCCCTTGAGGACCACCCAGCGGTCGGCGACGGCCCGGTCCACGGCGAGGTAGATCCAGCCCAGGCCGCCGTGCGCCAGACAGCCCGCGACCTCGTACTGGCCGTGCACCACGTCCCCGCCCTTGAGCTTGGGCACGAACGAGTAAGGGTTGCCGCACTTGGTGCAGAAGCCCTCGGTCCGCCCCGGCCGGTCACCGCGCCCGCGCCCGACCGGCGCCCCGCAGTCCGAGCGCGAGCAGAACCGCTTGCGCTCGGGCACCTCGGGGTTCTCCAGGACCATCTCGCGCGGGTCCGGCCGCGGCACCTGCGGGACCGTCACCAGACCGGCGCCGAGCCGGCTGCGCGCCGAGGCACTGGCCGACGAACCGGAGCTGCGCACCGACACCGAGCGGCCCGTCGACTTGCCCGACAGCGACCGCGACAGCCGCCCGGAGACCGAGCGCCGCGACTTCGACGACTGCGACGACGTACGCGAGCTGCCACGGCTGCCGGAGCGTGAACTCCCGCTGCCCGCCGAGCCCTTGCCGCCGGCCGTGATCCCGGTGGCCGTCGAACCGAGCATCCCTCCCTCGGCGGACGGATCCCCGGCCGGGACGACCGGGGCCAGACCGCAGGTGTCGCAGTACAGCTCACCGCCGCCCATGTCCTCGTACGACCCCTCGCAGCCGGGTCGCTGGCATGTCTGTCCCGCCAGGCTCACCGCGCCCCCATCTCCCTTGTCGCTCACGCTCCGGGCCCCCTCCGGTCCTCGGGCCCGCTCTGGTGCGGCACGCGCGGGGCGCGCAGCGCCTCGGCCGCCGCCTGCTGGTAGCGCAGCACCGCCTGCTCCGCGACCCGCAGATCGCAGGGCGCGCTCCACAGCATCCGCCGGGCCGCGTCGTACCGCTCGATCAGGAACGGGTCCTCCGCCAGCCCGTGCCGGGCCACCTTCGCCTTGTACGCGTCCAGCCGGCCGCGCAGCTCCGCGCGGACCGCCAGCGGCGCGGTGACCGCCGTCAACGACTCGCGGGCGCGCAGCAGTTCGTCCTCCGCCTTCTGCTCCAGCGACTCAAGCAGCGGCGACAGCCGGTGCCACTGGGCCTGCCGGCGGTACTCGGCGGCCGTCGCCAGCTGCTCCTGCAGCGCGGTCGGCGGACCGCTGACCACCGGCACCTCGGTCGCCGCGATCTTCGCGAGGACCTCACCGCGCGCGGTGCGCGCCTCGGCGAGGGTGCGGTCCGCGCGGGAGAGCACGTCCCGCAGCTTGATCAGCCGGGTCTCGGCGTCCTGCCGTACCGTCAGCACGGCGTCGATCTCCCGCCGCACCTCCTCCAGGGCCCGCGCCTCCCGGTCGTACACCGCGGTGTCGGGACGGCCGCCGCCGGGCGCCGAACTTCCCTGGGCGGGGATCCAGAAGGTCAGCGGGTCGGAGACCACGTCCTCGCGGAGCCTGGTCAGGGTGCGGGTGATGCGCTCCAGGTCGTCGCCCGCCGGGTGCTCGCCCGGGCGTACCCCCACCGAGTGCGCCAGCGTGCGGGTGCGCTGCAGCTCGGCGGCGAGTAAATCGATCCGCGCGGGCAGCGCCGACCACACCGCGTCGGCGGTGACGACCATGTCCAGCGAGGTCGCGTACAGCTCGTTCATCCGGTCCACCAGGGCCGCCAGCGAGAAGCGCTCGCTGAGCCGGCCGGCCGCCGACAGCAGCGTCGGCGCGTTCGCCGTCGCCGTGGCGCTGCCCGCCACCGTCACGGACTCGCCGCGCAGCAGCTCGGTCAGCTCCACCAGGTCCTCACGGCTGGACCAGCGGCGCCGGGCCCGGATCTCCCGGGCGGAGCGCAGCGCGTCCGTGTACGCGTCGAAGTAGGCCCACAGCAGGCTGATCGAGGCCTCGGCGGTCGTCCACCGCTCCCGGGTCGTCCCGGTCAGCTCGGCGCCTTCCAGGAGCCTGCGGCCCGCGTGGTCCTGCAGGGCGAGCAGCGAGGTCTCGATCGCCTCGTGCTCCGCGCCGAGCCGCGCCAGCGCACGGTCCACCTCGTCCCGGTCCATCACCGGCCCGGCGGGGTCCGTGACGCCCATCGATCACCTCTCGCTTGCTTGTCGGGGCCTGGCCGGCGGATGCGGGTCAGCTCGTGCGCAGGTACTGCTGCGGCGTGGGCGGTTTTGACCCCGTCGAGTCCCGTCCCAGTGTCGCCGACAGCCACCTGTTGTACGACTCCTGCCAGCCGTCGGCCCGGTAGTCCACCAGGATCTGGTTGACCCGGCGTACCAGATCGTCCGCATTGCTGTTCATCGCCACGCCGTAGTACTCGGTGGTGAACGGCGGGCCCTTCAGAGCGACCGTCGGGTCCTGGGCGGCCTGGCTGGCGGCGAGCGCGCCGTCGGTGATCACCGCGTCGACCTCGCCGAGCTGCAACCGCACCAGGCAGTCCAGCTGGTTGGGCACGACCTTGATCTTCACCGAGGAGGGCAGCTTGGTCCCCTTGTCGCGGGTCACCGCTTCGTTGGCCGTCGAACCGTCCGCCGTGCACACGGTCTTGTTCGCGAGCGTCGCGTTGTACCCCGTGATCGACGACGACTTCGGCGCGAGCACCTGCTGGCCGGTCTTGAAGTACGGCGCGGAGAACGCGACATCGTCCAGCCGCTTGCAGGTGATGGTCATCGTGCGCACCACCATGTCGACGTCGCCCTGCTGCACCGCCGGTATCCGCTGGCTGGTCGGGATCGCCTTGAACGTCACGTCGTTCGCGTCGCCGAGGATGTCCTTGGCTATCCGGTGCACCAGGTCGATGTCGAAACCCTCCAGATCCGCACCGGAGTTGTTCGGGTTGCGGTAGCCCCAGCGGTAACTGTTCTGGTCGACGCCGACGATCAGCTTCCGCGCGTCGCCCTTGCGGGCCTTGATGGCGTCGATCGTGCCGCCATCGGCGCCCGACGGCGACAGGGTCTCGTTCTGTGCCTGGGAATCCTTGCAGTTGTCGGCCCGCACCTGGCTGCCGTTGGTCAGTCCGCCCTGCCCGCCGGACCCCTCCTCGCCGCCCTCGTCAGGGGACTGGGTGAGGGGCAGCAGCAGGACGAACGCCAGCGCCAGGGCGCAGCCGACCGTCATCGCGCCCACGCCGCCCCAGCCGCGCAGGGAGACCCGCAACCTCCGTACGAACATCGCCACGCCCCCTCTCACCGGTACTCCGACAGCCTGCGCCCGATACCGAACAACGCGCCAGAGGCCGCCGCGACCCCCAGCATGGCGGCACCGATCGGCAGCCCGGTCATCGCGTCCCGCCCGTCGGTGGCCCGCTGCTGGAACTCGTGCTCCTCCTGGTCCAACGCGGCCTTCAGGTTGTTGTCGACGCTGTCGAAGCACTCGGCCGTCGCGTTCTTGGGACCGATGACCTTGGCCAGCGCCGCCTCGTAGTCGCCGTTCTCGTCGTCCTCGCGGGCGTCGGCGTGGCGGTCCTTCCACACCTGCATGTTGCCCTGGGCCGCCGCCACCGGCTTGCTGCCCGCCGTGTCGTCCGCGAGCCGCGCCGCCTGGGCGAGGCCCTTGCCGAGGGCGGTCATGTCCTTGTCGAAGTCGTAGTAGTACGCGTCGTAGTTCTCGTTGCCGACCTTGATGGTCTCGGCGCCGCGTGCCACCAGGCTCAGGTTCTCGTTGCCCCGCGCGTTCAGGGAGGCGATCCGGGCGTCGTGCAGCACGTTCAGCGAGCGGACGCCGTGGTCGTAGGAGCCGTCCAGGCCCGCGCGGGCCAGGGTGTGGCCGACGACCAGCCACAGCAGGGTGATGACGGTGGCCGCGGAGGCCGCCACCAGACCGTGGTTCAGCAGGCGGTTGGTCCGGCGGTAGTGGCGCAGCTGGGCCCAGGCGAGCGCGGCGAGCGCGAGCAGGCCGAGGACGATGGCCGCCCAGGGGTACGGCGTCGCGTCCGAGTAGTCCGACGCGAGCCGCGTGTTCTCCTTGTCGTAGAGCTCCTTCGCCGCCGGGAGCATCTCGTCCTGCATCTTGTCGTTCGCGTACCGCAGGTAGGCGCCGCCGACCGGGTAGCCCTGCCGGTTGTAGACCCTGGCCCGCTCCACGAGCCCCTTGTACTCCGGCAGCAGCTTGTTCAGCTTCGAGATGGCCGCCTCGGCGGGCGAGCCGGGCTCGGAGTTGGCGGCGGCGTTGACCAGCCCGGCGGCGGCGGTCCGGATGTCCTTCTCGTACGTGTCGCGGGAGGCCGCCGTCTCCTGACCGCCCGCCAGGAAGCCACTGGAGGCGGCCGTGTTGGCGTCCGCCAGCGAGCGGTAGATGTCGGCCGCGCCCGAACTGAGCGGCTGGCTGCGGTGCAGGACGTCGTCGGCGGCGGCCGCGCGGTCGGCCATCTGCCAGGCGGTGACGGCACCGAACGCGACGATCAGGGCGGCCAGGACGGCGCCGATCAGGCGGAGCCGGCCGGGTTCGGTGGTCGCGGCGGTGCGCAACCGCTCGACGCCCTCCGCGAACGCGGTACGGCGAGGGGGCGCCGACGCGGGCAGGCCGGGGCCTGCTCCTGGCGGTGCCGCGCTGCTGATCGGCGGGTGTGTCACGTGACCTCCCCCATGGTCATCCGGTCGCCGCCCAGTATCGCCGCCCGGACCGACATTCGGCACCGGCCTTCACTGGATCTTGATCGGATCGCAGCGGAACCCCTGCCCATGAATACGCCGGGGGGATCGGTTCGGTTCCGGAGGGGTGGGGGAGGCGCACTGCCGGCGCCGGTAGGCGTCCCCACCCCCGCCTGACCCGGGGTCACCCCTCGAAGTACGCCCGCACTCGCTCCTGCACAGCCACCCCCGCTCCCGCCGTGTCCAGTCCCAGCAGTGCCGCGCCCAGCACTGGCCGTGCTGTCACCACCCTCGGTACCGCCTTCGGGGCCCGTGCGGCCAGCAGTTCGCGGACGCCGTCGTCGAGTTGCGGGTGGCCGCCGGCCAGTACCCCGCCCCCCAGCAGCACCGGGGTCTCCTCGTCCAGCAGGTCGAGGCGGGTCAGGGCGACCATCGCCATGGCCACCACTTCCTGGGCCAGCCGGTCCACGACCGTCCGGGCGACCAGGTCGCCGTCGGCCGCGGTGGCGAACAGGACCGGGGTCAACTCGTGGCGGCGGGCGGGCTCGACCTCCTCCCGGTGCAGGGCCTCGATCAGCGCGAGCATGGTGTCGTAGCCGAAGTGCGCCGGGAGCGTGCGGGCCAGCGCCGTACCTTCCCCGCGTCCGTCCTCCGCGCGGGCCGCGTGCCAGAGGGCCTCCTCGGCGAGCCCCCAGCCGCCGCCCCAGTCGCCGGAGATGCGGCCGAGCGCGGGGAAGCGGGCGGTGCGGCCGTCGGGGCGCATGCCGACGCAGTTGATGCCCGCGCCGCACACGACGGCGACACCGCGCGGCTCGGTCACGCCGGCCCGCAGGATCGCGAAGGTGTCGTTGCGGACCGCCACCGTCGCCCCCCACGCGCGCGTGGCCAGCGCGGCGGCCAACTGCTCCTCCTCGAAGGGGAAGTCGGCGTTGGCCAGGCACGCGGAGACGTGGGCGACGGAGGTGACCCCGGCGGCGCCGTACGCCTCGGCGACCGCCTCCGCCACCTCGTCCACGGCCTGTTCCACGCCCACCACCGGCGGCCGGAAACCGCCGCCGCGGGCCGTGGCGAGGACCTCGCCGTCCGCCGCCACCACCGCGACGTCGGTCTTGCTGTTGCCCGCGTCGATGGCGAGGACACTTGCGGTCAGGCCCACGCGAGGTGCTCCCGGTTGTGCGCGATCAGTCGGTCGGTCAGGGCGTCGGCGTACTCGTACTGGCCGATCAGGGGGTGGGACAGGAGGGCCCGGAAGACGCGGTCCCGGCCGCCGCGCAGGGCCGCCTCCAGGGCCAGCTCCTCGTAGGCCGTCACGTTCGCCACCAGCCCGGCGAACAGCGGGTCGACATCCGGGACGGACATCGGTACCGGGCCGCTCGCGCCCACCGCCGCCTGGACCTCGATCACCGCGTCGTCGGGGAGGAAGGGCAGCGTGCCGCCGTTGTACGTGTTCACCACCTGGTAGGGGTTCCCGGTGCTGCCGAGCAGGGCCGCGGCCAGGTCGACCGCCGCCTCCGAGTAGTAGGCGCCGCCCCGCTTGGCGAGCAGCTCCGGCTTCTCGTCCAGGGCCGGGTCGCCGTACATCTCCAGCAACTGCTTCTCCATCGCGGCCACTTCGGCGGCCCGGGACGGCTTGGTGCGCAGTTCGCGCACCACCTCGTCGTGGGCGTAGTAGTAGCGCAGGTAGTAGGACGGGATGACGCCGCCCAGGCGGTCCAGGAGGCCTGTCGGCAGCTTGAGGTCGGCGGCGATGGCGTCGCCGTGCTCCCCGAGCAGCTTGGGCAGGACGTTGTCGCCCTCGGGGCCGCCGAGGCGGACCGCCGTCTCCCAGGTGAGGTGGTTGAGGCCGACGTGGTCGAGGTGGACCTCGGCCGGGGTGACGCCGAGCAGCTTCGCGAACTTCCGCTGGAAGCCGATCGCCACGTTGCACAGCCCGACCGCCTTGTGACCGGCCTGGAGCAGGGCACGGGTCACGATCCCCACCGGATTGGTGAAGTCGATGATCCAGGCGTTCGGGTTGGTGCGGCGGACGCGTTCGGCGATGTCCAGGACGACCGGGACCGTGCGCAGGGCCTTGGCCAGGCCGCCGGCGCCGGTGGTCTCCTGGCCGATGCAGCCGCACTCCAGCGGCCAGGTCTCGTCCTGCTGCCGGGCCGCCTGGCCGCCGACGCGCAGTTGCAGCAGCACCGCGTCGGCGCCCTCGACGCCCGCGTCCAGGTCGGAGGTGGTGACGATGCGGCCGCTGTGGCCCTGCTTGGCGAAGATGCGGCGGGCCAGTCCGCCCACCAGCTCCAGCCGTTCGGCCGCCGGGTCCACCAGGACCAGTTCCTCGACGGGCAGGGTGTCCCGCAGGCGGGCGAAGCCGTCGATGAGTTCAGGGGTGTAGGTCGAGCCTCCGCCGACCACAGTGAGTTTCATGTATGGGTTAAC
This sequence comes from Streptomyces sp. NPDC007901, assembly GCF_042959465.1. Lineage (NCBI taxonomy): Bacteria > Bacillati > Actinomycetota > Actinomycetes > Kitasatosporales > Streptomycetaceae > Streptomyces > Streptomyces sp. NPDC007901. The sequence goes on from NZ_JBIBKW010000010.1 coordinate 277,012, forward strand.
CCTTCACTCCGGTGAGCGTGACGCCCTCGACGAACGCCTTCTGGGCGAAGAAGAAGACGAGGATCACGGGGGCCATGACCAGCACGGTCGCGGCCATGGTCAGGTTCCAGTCGGTGTGGTGCATGCCCTTGAAGGACTCCAGGCCGTAGGAGAGGGTCCAGGCGCCCGGGTTCTCGGACGCGTAGATCTGGGGGCCGAAGTAGTCGTTCCAGGCGTAGAAGAACTGGAAGAGGGCGACGGCGGCGATGCCCGGCTTCGCCATGGGGATCACCACGCGCAGCAGGGTCCTGAGGTCCCCGCAGCCGTCCACCTTCGCCGCGTCCAGGTACTCGTTCGGGATCGTCGTCAGGAACTGGCGCAGCAGGAAGATGGAGAACGCGTCACCGAACGCCATCGGCACGATCAGCGGCCACAGGGTGCCGGAGAGGTCCAGCTGCTTAGCCCAGAAGAGGTACATCGGGATGATGACCACCTGCGGTGGCAGCATCATCATCGAGATCACCAGCATCAGGGACAGATTGCGGCCGCGGAAGCGGAACTTGGCGAGTGCGTACGCCACCGGGAGCGAGGACACCACGGTCAGGACGGTGCCCAGGCCGGCGTAGATCAGGGTGTTCTTCCACCAGGTCAGGAAGCCGGGGGTGTCGAAGACCTTCTTGTAGTTGCCCCATTCCCAGGTGTGCGGGATCAGGTCCCGGCTCAGTGCCTGGCTGTCGCTCATCAGCGAGGTGAGGAACACGAACACGAAGGGCAGCGTGAAGAAGAGGGCGGCGGCGACGCCGAGGGAGTGGACCGCCACCCAGTTCAGCAGGGCCTTGCGGCGGGCCTCGCGTTCGGCGTCCGACGCCGGGGCCTTCAACTCCGTCGGCCGGTCCAGTACTTGGGTCATCGTCAGTCACCTGCCTGGATGAGACCGCCCCGGCGCCGCATCAGGAACGCGGTGAACACCATGGACAGGGCGAAGAGCACGAGGGCGACGACACACGCGGAGCCGTAGTCGAAGCGCTGGAAACCGAGGTTGTAGACGAGCTGGGGGAGGGTGAGCGTCGACTTCTCCGGATACCCGGGCTCGAACTGCGTGCCCGCGCCCTGGATGACGCCCGAGGCGACCTTTCCGGCGATGAGCGGCTGTGTGTAGTACTGCATCGTCTGGATGACACCCGTCACGACCGCGAACATCACGATCGGCGAGATGTTCGGCAGCGTGACGAACCGGAACCGCTGCCACGCGGAGGCGCCGTCCAGCTCCGCCGCCTCGTACTGCTCCTTCGGCACGTCGAGCAGCGCGGCCATGAAGATGACCATCAGGTCGCCGACGCCCCACAGCGCGAGCAGGGTCAGGGCCGGCTTGGACCAGGTGGGGTCGTTGAACCAGCCCGGGGCCGGGATGCCGATCTTCTCCAGCATCGAGTTGACCGGCCCGGTTCCCGGGTTGAGGAGGAAGGCGAAGGCCATCGTCGCCGCGACCGGCGGGGCCAGGTACGGCAGGTAGAAGAGGGTGCGGAAGATCCCGGTACCCGTCTTTATCTTCGTGATGAGCATGCCGATGCCGAGTCCGAAGACGACCCGCAGCGAGACCATCACGACCACGAGCCACAGGGTGTTGCGCATCGCGGGCCAGAAGTAGGGATAGTGCTCGAAGACGTACGTCCAGTTCTTCGTGCCGGTCCACGTCGGCGGTTTGAAGCCGTCGTAGTGCATGAAGGAGAAATAGACCGTGGAGAGCAGCGGGTACGCGAAGAAGACCGAGAACCCGATCAGCCAGGGCGACATGAAGGCGACCGTACGAAGCGCCGACCGGCGGCGCTTCGACGCCAGCGTGATGGTGCTCATCGCTACTTGGCCTGCGCGATGTCCGTGTCGATCTGCTTGGCCGTGGCCTCCAGACCGGACTTGAGGTCCTTGACCTTGCCGCTTTCGTAGTCGTATCCGAAGTTCTGGATCGTCGTCAGGTACACACCGCCGTTGATGGAGGCGGGGGACGTCGTGGAGTTCGGGTTGGCGGCGATGTCCAGGAAGGTCTTGAAGCGCGGGTCGTACGTCAGCTTGGGCGACTTCAGGGCGGCCAGCGTGGACGGCACGTTGTGGATGGCGTTGGAGAAGTTCACCACCGCGTCGGTGTCCGTGGTGATGTACTTGACGAACTCCCAGGCCGCGTTCTGCTTCTTGCTGGTGGCGGCGATACCGGCGATGGTGCCGGTGATGTAGCCCTTGCCGTACTGCGCGACCTGGTCGTCGGGGACGGGCAGCGGGGCGACGCCGATGTCGAACTTCGGCTTGGTCGCGAGGGCCATGCCGAGCCGCCACTCGCCGTCGAGCTGCATGGCGACCTGGCCGGTCTGGAAGGGGTGCTTGTCGCCCCATTCGTCGCCGAGGGTCGCCCGGTACTTCTCCAGCTTCTGGAATCCGCCGAGGTCGTCGACGAGGTTCTTCTGCAGCGTGAACGCCTCGGTGAAAGCGGGGTCCTTGGCGATGTTCGACTTGCCGTCGGAGGTGAAATACGTCGGCGAGAACTGGGCCGCGTAGTGCTCGGTCGTGGTCTCCCAGCCGTGGTAGTCCGGCATGAAACCGAGCTGCTTGTAGCTGTCGCCCTGGGTGATCGTCAGTTTCTTGGCGTCCGCCCGGAATTCGGTCCAGGTCTTCGGCGGGCTGGTGATGCCCGCCGCCTTGAACGCCGTCTTGTTGTAGTAGAGGCCGTACGCGTCCCCGAGCAGCGGCGCCGTGCAGCGGTTGCCGTCGTACTGGGTGTACTCGTTCATCGCCTTCGGGAACGTCGTCTCCGGGTCGATGCCGGACTTCTTGAAGAACGGGTTCAGGTCGACCAGCGCGCCCGAGGAGCAGAACTTGCCCACGTTGTTGGTGGTGAACGACGAGATGACGTCCGGGGCCTTGTCGCCGCCGCTGCGCAGCGCCTGGTTGATCTTGTCGTCGGTCATGTTGGAGACGACGTTGACGTGGATGTTGGGGTGCGCCTTCTCGAAGCCGGTGATCAGCGCGTTGACCGCCTTCACCTCGTTCGGGGCGCTCCAGGCGTGCCAGAAGTTGATGGTGGTGTTCGCGGAGGCGTCGTCGGAGGCGCCGGAGGAGGACTGGCCGGTACAGGCGGTGGTGAGCAGGGCCAGCGAACTGGTCAGCACAGTCAGGGCAAAAGCCGTCTTTCGGGCGGCTGAGGGTGTGCGTGAGGGCATGACGGGATCTCCCAAGGGCGGGCAGGCGGGACGGGAAGAACGGAAAGAGCGGGAAGAGCGGGAAGAAGGGGAGGAGCCGGGGTCAGCGCGAGGTGTCGAAGACCTCGTCGCGGGTGGTCGCGAGCGCGCTCTCCAGCGCGCCGCGCAGCACGGGGTGTTCCTGGACGTCGCCGACGACGAGCCGTGGCCGGGCGGCCGCCAGCTCCTCCAGCTCGGCCTGGACCAGGGCGCGCAGGACCTCGCCGCCGGCGGTCAGGACGGTGCCGCTGAGGACGACGAGTTCGGGGTCGAGGACGGAGACGAGGGAGGCGAGACCGGTGGCGAGCCGGGTCGCGTAGGTCCGGAGGAGTTCGTGGTGCGGCCCGGTGCCGTGATCGATGGCGCGGGTGACGAGTGCGGCGGCGACCTCGGAGTGCGAGCCGGTGGGCAGGTCCTCGATGCCGAGTTCGCGGGCGAGCCGGGGAAGGGCCTGCGAACCGGCGAGTTCCTGGTAACCGCCGCTGTTGGCCTTGGTCACCTGGCGCACCAGCGGGGTGCCCGGCACCGGCAGGAAGCCGACCTCGCCGGCGCCGCCGGTCCAGCCGCGGTGCAGCCGCCCGCCGAGGACCAGGGCGGCGCCGAGGCCCTCCTCGTTCCACAGCAGCACGAAGTCGCCGTGGCCGCGGGCGGCGCCGAGCCGCTGTTCGGCGATGGCGACGAGGTTGACGTCGTTCTCGTACTCGACGGGCATCGGCAGCGCGGCGGCGAGGTCGTCGAGCAGCGCGGGGGAGTGCCAGCCGGGCAGGTGCGAGGCGTAGCGCAGTCGGCCGGTGTTGGGGTCGAAGGCGCCCGGGGTGCCGATGACGACTCGGTGCAGGTCGTCGCGGGCCAGTCCGGCCGCCTTCACCGCGCCGTCCAGGGCGTCGGTGACCTGCCGTACGACGGACTGGGCGGAGCGCCTGCCCGGGGTCGGCAGCTCGTACTCGCCGACCGTGCGGCCGGTGACGTCGGCGACGGCGGCCCGGATCCGGGCGGGGTTGACGTCGAGTCCGGCGGCGTGGGCGGCAGCGGGATTCACCGAGTACAGCTGGGCGTTGGGGCCCGGCCGGCCCTCGCTGGTGCCGGTCGCCAGGACCAGTCCGGCCGCCTCCAGACGGGCCAGCAGCTGGGAGGCGGTCGGCTTGGAGAGGCCGGTGAGCTTGCCGATCCGGGTGCGCGAGAGCGGGCCGTGCTGCAGCAGCAGGTCCAGTGCGGCGCGGTCGTTCATGGCGCGCAGCACACGCGGGGTGCCCGGCGTACCGGCGGTTCCTGCCATGGGGTTCGACACCTGCCTTTCCAGCCGCTCAGTTTCCCAGTGACCTGGGCGATCGGTCCAGCCGGGGGAACCGGTCGGACCGCTCTCCTTGATCACTGTTAGGAAAGTTTCCTGTTGGCTGGAAAAAGTAGGCCGCCGGGAGAAGTGCGTCAATAGCCCGCAGGCGCGGCAACGCACTCGTTACCTGGACATGGACATGTGAAGGGCGGAGCGAAGGGGCATGCGAAGGGCCCGCCCGGAAGATCCGGACGGGCCCTTGGTGCACCTGGAGAGCTGTCAGAGCCGGGTGGCCGGCGGGTCCACCTCGATGTGGTCGCCGGTGGCCTTCGCCGCGGCGGTGGTCGTCGTACCGGCGAAGACGTAGCGGTAGTAGCCGGTCTTCGACGCCTTCACGGTCGTGGACAGCGCACCGCCGGTGCCGGAGGTGATGCCCTTGACGTTCTCGTACGTGCTGGTGCCCTCGGCGCGGAACTGGAGGACGACCTTCTGCCCCTTGTACCCCGAGTACTTGCCGGTCTCCCAGTTCGCCCGGGTCAGCTTGCCCTTGACGGTGATCGTCTTGCCCATGACCGCCGGCTCGGGGGTCGCGTTGACGGTCAGCTTGGCCGCGCGCTGCACCTTGGCGGTGGTCAGGTTGCCCCAGATGGCCACGTCGGACTCGGTGCTGAGGAAGTCGTCCGAGACGGTGGCGTCGAGGTGGGCGTACAGGCCCGCGGCCTTCCACGTGGTGGCGTCCGAGGCGTCGTACAGGTACTCGCCCGGGTCGACCGGGATGGTCTCGGAGCAGCTCTCGGTGACCGTGCTGTCCGTCGTGGAGGTCGTCGTGCAGGTGGGCATGACCTCCGGGTCCAGCTCGTTGGCGAGCGACTTCAGCGTGCCGCGGTAGAGCATTACCGCGGCGAACGTCTTCTTGTTGTCGATGACCAGGTCGGCGGGCCGGGTCAGGGTGTACGTCACCGGCACCTTCACCGTCTTGGTGGTGCCGACGACGATCGCCTTGCCCTTGTTCACGGTCACGTCGGAGAAGACCAGGTTCGGAGTGGCCGCGGAGGCGGCGGGCGCCGCGATGCCGGCCAGGGCCAGGGAGCCGCACAGGGCGGCGCCTATGGCGAGCTTTCTCATAAGTCCCCACATTCGAAACGGGTCCCCGGGCGACGTCGCGCTCCAGAGCAAGGACCCGTAATGCGGCGACCATAGATCATCGCGAAGACGGGGAGAATACGGGGGACCTGTGAAGACCGTCTGAATCCCGCCGAGCCCGGGCCGGTGGTCACGGCTCCGTCACGATCTTCGTCCGGCCTGGTCAACAGGCCCGGTCTCATAGCTTCCTGTCCTGTGATCCCGACACCGACCGATCCCGACACCGACCAGGAGAACGGCGACCGACCATGACCCCTCGAAGACGGCTCTTCGTGCGGCTGCTGCGCGGTGCCGGCGGTGATTCCGTGGTGCCGGTCCTCACGCTGTGCGTCCTCGATCTCGTCGACCAGGGTTTCTCCCTGACGACCCTGCGGCATCTGGCCGGGTATGCGGTGGCGTTCCTCGCGCTCGCGCTGCTCTGGGCCCGCTGCCGGACCGGTCTGCTGGTGCGCCGGGCCCGCGACCTGGGCGTGGCGGCCGGCGAGCACCTCCTGGACGCCACTCAGAGCCACACCCTCACCGGTGTCCCGTTCGACCGGATCCGTGCCGAACTGGGCGCGGCCCGGCGGGCGTCCGACGTCGGCGACGGCAACCCGATCGAGTTCCGCTGGCGCCCGTACCGCACCCGGCTGTCCGCCGAGGGCTCGGTCACCTTCGACGACGCCTCGGGCGAGACCCACGTGGAGGTCCGCGCCCCCGAGCACCTTGGGAGCGGCGTCCTGGGGGGCGCCGCGTTCACCGCGGTCTGCCAGATAGTGCGCACGCTGCGGCCCCGGGAGGCGAAGTGAGACGGCGTCAGCTCGGGATCGTGCTCGGCGCTCTCCTCCTGGCGACGGGGGGCTGCACCACGACGACCGGGAAGCAGGCCGAGGACAAGCCGTCGGCAACGGCGTCCGCCACCGCCCCCGCCTGTCCGGGCGGGACCTTCCGCTGGGCCGCCGTGACACGGGAGGAACGGCTCACCGAGATCTCCCCGGTCGTGACGGTGAAGGACGGTGACCACGGCTGGATCACCTTCCGCCCCCAGCTCGTCCGCGACATCGTCCCCCGGGTCGACACCAGCGACGCAGGCGTCTCCGCGCACCGCGTCCTGGCCGCGCTCGCCAAGCGCCTCACGTGGTGGGACGCGGAGCAGTTCGCCGCGCCCGGGGAGGAATCCGCCGACCGCAGGCCTTCGCCGCTCAAGATGGGCACCCTCGGACACGGCGGGCGCTATGTCGACGCCAAGGCGGTGTCGGTCGTGGAGGGCAGCTTCACGGTCGACTGCCCTGGCCGTGCCGTCCACGGCAGCGTCACCACCTGGCTCAACGGCAACACCGACTCCTCCCTGGAGTGCGGCGTCGATCCGCGCACCGACAAGGCCTGGATCAGGGAGGCCTACCGGCTGGCCTGCGGCGGCGGGACTACTTAGCCGGCCGCTGCGAGGCGATCGGGGTCGTCGCCGCCACCTGCGGGGAGTCCGCGTTGGAGAACACGGACGGCGCGGCCACGGCCGCCGCCGGATCCGGGGCCTCGTCCTCCGTGAGGGCGACCGGCACTCCGCCGACGATCCGGATGTCCGCCGCGTCGAAGGCCCGCTTGATCCGCCAGCGCAGCTCGCGCTCCACGGTCAGCGCCTTGCCGGGCATGGTCTTGGCGGAGAGCCGGACGACCATCGAGTCGATGAGGACGGAGTCCAGGCCGAGGATCTGGATCGGGCCCCACAGCAGCTCGTTCCAGGGCTCCTCCTTGGCCATCTTCTCGGCGACCTCGTCCAGGGTGGCCCGGACCTTGTCGAGGTCCTCGCTGGGCCGCAGGGTGACGTCGACACCGGCCGTGGCCCAGCCCTGCGAGAGGTTGCCGATCCGCTTCACCTCGCCGTTGCGGACGTACCAGATCTCGCCGTTGTCGCCGCGCAGCTTGGTCACCCGCAGGCCGACCTCGATGACCTCGCCGGAGGCCACCCCCGCGTCGATCGAGTCACCGACGCCGTACTGGTCCTCCAGGATCATGAAGACTCCGGACAGGAAGTCCGTGACCAGGTTCCGGGCGCCGAAACCGATCGCGACACCGGCGACACCGGCCGAGGCCAGCAGCGGCGCGAGGTTGATCTGGAAGGCGGACAGCACCGTCAGCGCCGCCGTGCCCAGGATCACGAAGCTCGCCATCGACCGCAGCACGGACCCGATCGCCTGCGAGCGCTGCCGCCGCCGCTCCGCGTTGACCAGCAGCCCGCCGAGGGTGGTGCCCTCCGCCGACTCGGCCGTGCGGTTCATCCGGTCGATGAGCTTGGTTATCGACCGCAGCACGACGTTTCTGAGCACCACCGCGATCACCAGGATCAGCAGCACCTTCAGGCCTATCGCGAGCCAGGTCGACCAGTTCTGCTCGACCCAGCTCGCGGCGTTGGTGGCGCTCTCCTGGGCGTCCTGGAGCGTGGGCACCGCCGGGGTCGACGATCCCGAAGGAGTCGGCGACGGCGACGAACCGGCGGCCAGTAGGACGGCGGGCAAGGACACGGCGGGTACCTCCAGGCGGTGCGGTACTGCCCTCCGGTACGGCGGTCACGGGTCGTACGGCTGGTTCAAGGTCACGAAAAGGTCACCGGACGGGCAGGATCACCACACTAACGGGGCATCGCGTGTGCGCCCGACCGATACGAGAAGGAGAGACCGTGCTCACGCCCGCTTGAACAGGGTGGCGACCGGGGGATGAAATGCGGTGTGGTCGAAAACACTCCCAGCCCGTTACGCGGACATGGTGGCGCGTCCACCAGGCAAGAGGGGAGACTGGCCACAGATCGTCCCGGCGCGAGCCACGCGCCGCCGACGCCCAAGGAGGCCGCCGTGCCGCATGTCCTGGTCCTCAACGCGTCGTACGAGCCGCTCGGCGTCGTACCGCTCCGCCGCGCGCTCATCCTCGTCCTGGAGAACAAGGCTGTCGCCTTGGAGGAATCCGGCGCCTATATGCACAGCGCAACCATCACAGTCCCCGCACCCAGCGTGGTCCGGCTCAAGCGATTCGTACGGGTTCCCTACCGGGGGCCCGTTCCTCTCACCCGCAGGGCGCTCTTCGCCCGCGACGGGGGCCGGTGCATGTACTGCGGTGGCGTCGCAACCAGCGTCGACCACGTCATCCCGCGCAGTCGCGGGGGTCAGCACGTCTGGGACAACGTGGTGGCGTCCTGCCGCCGCTGCAACCACGTCAAGGCCGACCGCCATCTCTTCGAGATCGGCTGGCGGCTGCGGCACAAACCAGCCCCACCCACCGGCCTGGCCTGGCGCATCATCGGCACCGGCCATAGGGACCCGCGCTGGCTGCCGTACTTGCAGCCGTACGGCGCGGATGACGCCCTGGCCCGGATCGACGGCATCTCCGCCTGACGATCCGGGCCTTCGCATACCCCCGTGGCCGCCGGCTCGGCCACGGGGTCCTTCGGGACGCGCGTGCTCGGGCCCCGGGACTCCCCTGCGCCCCCGGGACCGGACGCTCATCCCGGGGTCAGGCGGCGGTCACGTGTAGCGCAGCTCCGCGGGGCGCACCGAGCGGCGCAGCAGGGGCAGCGAGGTGGCCGCGGCGAGCAGACAGCAGACGTACACGCCCACCGGGACCAGCAGCGCCGCGTACGGCACCCCCGAGTCGGTGTGCTCCCTGACGAGCGCCGCGTACCAGACCCCGATCCCCATGCCGCCCGCACCCGCCACCGCGACCGCGGGGAGCAGCGGCAGCGCGGTCTCCAGCAGCAGTGCCCGGGCCAGCACCCCGTGCGGCACCCCGGCGGCGGTCTGGACCGCCAGGCCCCGGCGTCGGGTGGCCAGGGACTCCGCGGTGCCCACGGCGAGCGCGGACAGCACGATCGCCAGGGCGACGAGGATCGCGGCGGCCGTCAGATCGAGCCCGTCGGTGTAGTAGGACAGGCCCATCCCGAGGTGGCCCTCGCGCTCGGAGGCGCGCAGGTCGGCGAGCAGTACCTGCCGGACCCCCACGAAGGCCGTGCCGACGACCGTCACCAGCAGCACGGCCGCGTGGGTCCGGGCCGCCGCCCACGGGTCGTCGCGGAGCCGTTCCGCCGCGATCAGCACCGCGGGGCTGCCGGTGCGGGCGGCGAGCGCCGAGCCCAGCCGCCGGGAGGACCAGCCCGCCAGCCACACCGCCACGGCGCCGATCAGCAGGCACAGGGCGAAGACCACGAGCGGGCCGACGGCGAGCCCGAACAGGGGGAGCGAGAAGGGGTCGCGCACGAACACGGCCACCACCACGAACAGCGCGGACACGCCCAGCAGGACGGTCGCCGCCTGGAACAGCCGCCCCGGACCCGCCGGCGGCACCCGCCGTACGACACCCAGCGGCGACGCCACCACGCGGCGCAGCGACAGCACGCCCACCGCCGCGCCGGCCGCCGGCACCAGCAGGACCATCGCGGCGATCCCGGCCCAGGCCAGGGGGACGGGGTGGGACCACAGGCGGAGCAGGACCGGCACCGAGACCGCCGTGGCCGCGGCGGCGCCGGCCAGGCAGGCGAACCCCGACTCCAGCGCCGCGATCCGCCGCACCTGCGCGGCCCCGGCCCCCGCCAGCCGCAGCGCGGCCAGCCGCCGGTCGCGGTGCACGGCACCGATCCGCGCGCTCTGCCCGAGGAACCCGTACACCGGGATGAGCAGCATCGTCAGCGCGACGACCACACCGCCCCGGGTCCCCTCCTCGTCCAGCAGCCCGCCGCCGACCCCGATGTGATGGTGGCCGTCCATCGGCACCAGCACGGCGACCACCGTCCCGAGCCCGGTCGCGAGGGCGGCCCCGGCCGCCGTCAGCACGACCCGCCACCACTCCCGCCGGTCCGACCCCCGGGTCAGCAGCCAGGCGAGCGCCAGATCGGCCCTCACGCGGTCACCCCCGCCGGCAGCACGGCCCCGTCGCTCAGCCGCACCTCGCGGTCCGCGTACGCCGCCACCTGGGCGTCGTGCGTGATCAGCAGGACGGCCGCGCCCGTCTCCCGGACCGTGTGCACCAGGGCGGTCATCACCTGCTCGCTCGCCAGCGAGTCCAGGGCCCCGGTCGGCTCGTCCGCGAAGACCACCTTCGGGCCGGTCACCAGCGCCCGGGCCAGCGCGGCCCGCTGGGCCTGCCCGCCGCTCATCGAGCCCGGCCGCAGCTCCTCCTGCCCGCGCACCCCGACCCGCTCCAGCCACTCGCCGGCCTGCGCCCGGGCGTCCGCACGGGTCGTCCCCGCGAGCATCAGCGGCAGCGCCACGTTGTCCAGCGCCGTGAGCTCCGGGATCAGCTGCCCGAACTGGAAGACCACCCCGAAGTCGGTCCGCCGCAGCTCGCTCAGCCGCTTCTCCGGCAGTCGGTCCAGCCGCTCCCCGGCGTACGTCACCGAGCCCGCGTCCGGGCGGACGATCCCGGCGAGGCAGTGCAGCAGCGTGGACTTCCCGCTGCCGCTGGCGCCGGTCACGGCGAGGATCTCGCCCGCGCGCAGCCCGACCGAGGCCCCGCGCAGGGCCTCGGTCCTGCCGTGTGCCTTGGCCAGGTCCCGGCCCGTCAGAAGCGGTATCGGGGTGCCCCCCTTGGTGCTCATGCTGAGTCGACCTCCGCGGTCAGAGTGGTGAGCCGGGCCGCCGTCGTGGTCATCCAACGGAGGTCGGCGTCGAGGTGGTTGAGGGCGAAGTCCGCCGAGAGCACGGTCGTCAGATCGGCCTTCCGGGCCGTCTTGACGGCGGTGAGCTCCCGCATCCGCTCCATGTGCGCGGCGCGCTGGTCGCGCAGGTAGGCGGCCGGGTCACCGCCGGCCAGGATCGACACCACGACCTTGGCGAAGATCTCGTTCGCCACGAACGGCGCCGGCGGGGTGATCGCCCCCGCCCACCGGGCCAGTTCGTGCGCGCCCGCCTCCGTCGAGCGGTAGCGGGTCCGCTCGGGGCCGCCGTCGGCGTCGGTGCCGTCGACCTCCGCCAGGCCGTCGCGGACCAGGCGCTGCAGGGTCGTGTAGACCTGCCCGTAGGCCAGCGGGCGGGCCTGCGGGAAGCGCTCGTCGTGGCGCCGCTTGAGGTCGTAGCCATGACTCGGGCCGGCCTCGAGCAGCCCCAGGAGGATGTGCCGGGTACTCATGGAGATCAGTATGCACTAGATACATGTACTGAGTGAATAGTGGCTCGGGTTTCCGTCGAGAGTGCCGTCCCGTTCACTGGGTAGGCCTGCCATGACCCGGCACCCGCCGCCGTACCCGACGAAACGACGAGGAGGCCACCGTGGCCGCAACGGTTCATCATCCGATCCCGGCCCAGTTCAAACCCTTGGTGGAGACCGAGGAGGAGCCCCATCTGTGCGTGTTCAGCGCGGAGAGCGCCTGCGCGGAGGCCCCGCTGACCAGTGAGCCGCCGCTGCCCGACGCCGAGCCGCTGACCAGCGAACCGCCGCTCGCCGACGCGGCCCCCCTGACCAGCGAGCCGGGGTTGTAGATGAGCGAAGCCGCTCCCCTCGACGGGGAGCTGTCCCGGCTGGCGGAGCTGCACGGCGTCGCCACCTCCTACAGCCCGTCCCCGGACCGTACGGTCGCCGCCTCGGCCTCCGCCGTGATCGCCGCCCTCGGCGCCCTGGGTGTCGACGCGAGCGGCCCGGAAGCCGTCCGCACCGCTCTCGCCGACCGCGAGCGCGACCTCGCCGAACGGCTGCTGCCGCCGACGGTCGTCCACTGGGCGGGCGCCGGCGGGATCGACCTCGGCCTGCCCGCGGGGACCCGCGTGGAGGTGCGCACGGAGGACGGCGAGACCCGCGACGGCGTACGGGACCTGCCGCTCGGGGTCCATCTGCTGACCGCCGCCGCCCCCGACGGCCGTACCGGCCGCTGCCACCTCGTCGTCGCGCCCGACCGGCTGCCCACCCCCGCCACCCGCTCCTACGGACTCCTCGTCCAGCTCTACTCGCTGCTGTCCCGGCGCTCCTGGGGCATGGGCGACCTCGGCGACCTCAGCGCGCTGGCCGACTGGGCCGGACGCACCGCCGGGGCCGGGTTCGTGCAGGTCAACCCGTTGCACGCGGCTGTCCCCGGGGCGCCCACCGACCCGTCCCCGTACCGTCCCTCCTCGCGCCGTTTCCCGGACCCGGTGCATCTGCGGCTGGAGTCCGTCCCCGAGTACGCCGAGGACCCCGCGCTCGCCGAACGCGCCGGACGGCTGCGCGCCGCCGTCCTCGACAAGGGCGCGCTCATCGATCGGGACGCGGTGTGGGAGCTGAAGCGGGAGGCGCTGGAGGCGGTGGCCGCCGTACCGCTCGATCCGGCCCGGCAGGCCGCCTACGACGCCTTCCGCGCGGCGGAGGGGCCGGACCTGGAGGACCACGCCACCTGGTACGCGCTCGCCGAGAAGTACGGCTCCGAGTGGCGCCGGTGGCCGAAGGCCCTGCGCGACCCCCGCTCGGCGGAGACCGCCCGGGCCCGTGCCGAGCTGGGCGACCGCGTCGCCTTCCACACCCGGCTCGCCTGGCTCACCGTCACCCAGCTCACCGACGCCCAGCGCACCGCCCGCGAGGCCGGGATGCCGGTCGGGATCGTGCACGACCTCGCCGTCGGCGTGCATCCCCAGGGCGCCGACGCCTGGGCGCAGGGCGCGTTCTTCGCCGCCGGGATGTCCGTCGGCGCCCCGCCCGACGCCTTCAACGCCCGCGGCCAGGACTGGGGCCTGCCGCCCTGGCGCCCCGACCGCCTCGCCGCCAGTGGCCACGCCCCCTTCCGCGGCCTCCTGCGCGCCCTCCTCCGCTACGCCGGTGCCCTGCGCATCGACCATGTGATGGGCCTGTTCCGGCTCTGGTGGGTACCGGAGGGCCGACCGCCGACGGAGGGCACCTACGTCCGCTACGACGCCGAGGCCATGCTGGCCCTGCTGGCCCTGGAGGCGACCCGGGCGGGCGCGGTGGTGATCGGGGAGGACCTGGGCACCGTGGAGCCGGGGGTCCGCGAGACGCTCCAGCGGCACGGGGTCCTCGGCACCTCCGTGCTCTGGTTCGAACGGGACTGGGAGGGCGACGGCCACCCGCTGCCCCCGCAACGCTGGCGCGCCGACTGCCTCGCCACCGCCACCACCCACGACCTGCCGTCCACCGCCGCCCGCCTCACCGGCGAACACGTCGAACTCCGCGACCGCCTCGGCCTGCTGACGCGCCCGGTGGCGGAGGAACTGGCGGACGCGAAGGCCGACACGGCGGAGTGGCTGGCCCTGCTGATCAGCCTGGGCCTGCTCGCCGGGACCGACGTCGGCGACGAGGAGGCCGAGATCCGGGCCGTCCACCGCTTCCTGCTGAGCACCCCCGCCCGCATGATCGGCGTCTGGCTCCCGGACACCGTCGGCGACCGCCGCCCGCAGAACCTCCCCGGCACCTGGGACCAGTACCCGAACTGGCGCCTGCCCGTCGCGGACCCTACGGGCCGCCCGGTGACCCTGGAGGAGCTGATGGCGTCGGAGCGGGCACGGGCCCTGCTGGAGACCCTCGACGCGGACCGGGCCCCATGACCCCGTTAACAGGTACCCCGGACGCGCGCCTCCCAGGTCGGCCCGCTAACTTGGGGACCGTGGACAAGAAGAACGCCCTGCGCGCCGGCGCCCTGGCTGCCGGTACGACGCTGATGATGCTGCTCATGTCGTCCCCCGCCCTCGCGCTCACGCGTGACGACGGCGACGACCCCGGCAAGGGCCTGAGCGTCGTCCAGACGCTGGGCCTCTACGTCCTGACCCCGCTCGTGCTGTTCGCGGTCATCGCCGGTCTGGTGATGGTGCTGGACAAGTCGAAGGTCCGGGTCACCAAGCCGAAGGCCAAGGCGTAGGTCCCGGCCTTCCCGCAGCCTCTTCGTTCCACCGAGGGCGCCGGTCGCCTTCCGTACGTGTCGTGCGTACGGGAGCCGACCGGCGCCCTCGGCGCGTTCGCTCAGGGACTCGGCGCGGTCAGGTACCGCTGCACGGTCGGCCCGAGCCACGCCACGATCTCCTCACGGGCCAGCGCCACGGCCGGCGGCAGCCGCAGCACGTAGCGGGTGAGGGCGAGCCCCAGCAACTGCGTGGCACACAGCGCCGCCCGCGCCGGCACCTGCTCGGGATCCGGGCACACCCGCTGGGCCACCGGCACCACCTGCTCCCGGAAGATGCCCTGCAGACGCTCGGCGCCCGCCTGGTTGGTGACGCCGACCCGCAGGACCGCGGTGAGCTCCTCGTTCTCCTCCCAGATGTTCAGGAAGTGCTCCACCAGTGCCCGCCCGACCTCGGCGCGCGGCGCCTGCGACAGGTCGGGGATCCGCAGGTCGAGCGCGACGGCGGCCGCGAAGAGGCCGTCCTTGCTGCCGAAGTAGCGCATGACCATGGAGGGGTCGATGTGCGCGTCCTTGGCGATGGCGCGGATGGTGGCGCGCTCGTAGCCGTCGGTGGCGAAGCGCTCGCGGGCGGCGGCCAGGATCGCGGAGCGGCTGGCGTCGGAGCGGCGCGCCGCCGGGCCGTGCGCGGAATCTGTGCTTCTACTGGGAGTGCCGGTCATGCCAACGAGCGTAGGCCAACATGTGTGGGCCAACAAGTGTTGACGCTTCGGGCGGCCTCGCTCTAGGCTCGTCAACGAGCGTTGGCAAACAATCGTTGACCTCGAGGAGGCCCTCATGAACGGCACGACTGGCACCTCAGGAACGCCCCGTGTGATCGTCGTCGGCTGCGGTCCCACCGGCCTGCTCCTGGCCGGTGACCTCGCCGCCGCCGGCATCCCGGTCACCCTCCTCGAAAGGCGCCCCCACAAGATCAGCAACCTCTCCCGCGCCTTCGCCCTGCACGCCCGCGCCCTGGAGCAGCTGGACGCCCGCGGCCTGGCCGACGACCTCGAAGCCATCGGGCAGCCCCTCACCCGGCTCAACCTCTTCGACGGCCTCACCCTCGACCTCGGCACCCTCCCCTCCCGCTTCCCCCACGTCCTCGTCCTCCCGCAGTACGAGATCGAGAAGGTCCTGGAGCGCCGGGCGGCCGAGGCGGGCGTCGACTTCCGGTACGAGACCGAGGTGACCGGACTGACCCAGGACGCGGACGGGGTCACCGTCCACGTCAGGGGCGGTGAGAGCCTGCGGGCCGCGTACGTCGTCGGTACCGACGGGATGCGCAGCGCGGTGCGGGAGGCGGTCGGGCTGCCGTTCCCGGGCAGGTCGGTGATCCGGTCCGTGGTCCTCGCCGACGTGCTGCTCGCGGAGAAGCCCGAGACGCTGCTCACGGCCGCCGCGGTCGGCGACGCGTTCGCCTTCCTCGCCCCCTTCGGCGACGGCTACTACCGCGTGATCTGCTGGCACCGCGGCCGTGACGTCCCCGACCACGAGCCGGTCGGCCTCGACGAGGTCCGGGAGATCACCCGGCTCGCCCTCGGCCGGGACTACGGGATGCACGACGCCCGCTGGATGTCCCGCTTCCACAGCGACGAGCGGCAGGCGCCCCGCTACCGGGTCGGCCGGGTCTTCCTGGCCGGTGACGCGGCGCATGTGCACACCCCGGCCGGCGGCCAGGGACTGAACACGGGCCTGCAGGACGCGGCCAACCTGAGCTGGAAGCTCGCCGCCGTGCTGCACGGCCACGCGGCTCCCGGCCTGCTCGACACCTACCAGAGCGAACGCCACCCCGTAGGAAAGTCGGTGCTGCGCAGCAGCGGCGCGCTGGTCCGGCTCGCGATGGCCAAGGGCTGGCAGCTGCCGGTGCGGACCGCGCTCACCACCGCCGTCCACCACCTCGCCCCCCTCCGCGCCAAGGCGGTCGGCCAGGTCACCGGCATCGGCTACCGTTACCCCGCGCCGCGCGGCGCCCACCGCCTCACCGGCGCCCGCGTCCCCGACCTCGCCCTGGCCGGCGGCGGCCGGCTCTACGAGGCCCTGCGCGGCGGCCGGTTCGTGCTGGTCACCCCGGACCCCTGTGACCCGGGTGCGGAACGCGCGGACCGCCTGACCGTCGGCCACTGGGCGAGCGACCGCCGTACGACCCTGCTGGTGCGCCCCGACGGATACGTGGCCTGGGCCGCCGAGAACGCCCAGGCGCCGGACATCGAGCGGGCGCTGGCCACCCACCTCGGGTGACCGGTTCAGGCGAGGGTGAAGTCCGCGGCCTTGGTGTCGAAGGTGGTGTGGCCGTCCTTCGCCGTGGCCAGCACGGCGATGTGCCAGGCGCCGTGCGCGGAGGACGCGGCGTCGGCGGCGGACACCGGAGCCTGGTACACGCACCGGACGGTGTGGCTGCCGGCCGGCGTGCAGGTCGCCGACTCCACTTCGGCCGCGGCCATGTCCTTGGCGGTCAGCGACTTCCTCGCGAACTCGGACTTCTCCGGCCAGGCCAGCACCTTCAGGCTCGTGACCCCGGAGGGCGCGGTGACCTCGGTGGTGAAGGAGAGCGAGCCCTTGTGGCCGGCCTCGGGGGCGGTGTAGCGGGCGGTGCTGTGGGCCAGGGCCGGCGACGGGTCCTGGTCCCCGGCGTAGGCCAGGGCGAAGGCCCCGGCACCCGCGAGGACGACGACACCGGCGACGACGGGCAGGACGATACGACGGGACATGGCGGATTCTCCGTAAGGGTCTGAGTGACTCGGCTGGACGAACCGGCGCTCTGTGCCGCGCCGTTGCACCGATGTTCGCAACGCGCGGGCACCCCCGGCGTGAGCACGGGTACTCAACTCCGCCTGGGTGAGGGGGAGTAGACGGACGCACGGAGAGGGCGCCCGGTGTCCTGGCACCGGGCGCCCTCTCCGTCGTATCGCGTCGTACCGCGCAGTACCGCCTGCTACTGCGCAGCCGCGTCCGCCGCCTGGGCCTTCAGGGCGCGCTCGACGCCCGCGCGGGACTCCGAGACCAGCCGGGCCAGGGCCGCGTTCGGCTGGGCCGAGGCCAGCCAGGTGTCCGTCTTGGTGAGGGTCTCCTGGGACACCTGGAGGGCCGGGTAGAGGCCGATCGCGATCTGCTGGGCGATCTCGTGCGAGCGGGAGTCCCACACCGACTTCAGGATCTCGAAGTACTTGTCGGTGTAGGGCGCCAGCAGCTCACGCTGGTCGGTCTGGACGAAGCCGCCGATCACGGCCTCCTGCACGGCGTTCGGCAGCTTGTCGGAGTCGATGACCGACGCCCACGCCTCCGCCTTCGCCTCCTCGGTCGGCCGGGCCGCCCGGGCGGTGGCCGCGTGCCGCTCACCGGCCGCCGTCCGGTCCCGCTCGTACTCGCCCGCGATCTCCGTCTCGTCGAAGCGGCCGACCGCCGCCAGCCGCTCCACGAACGCCCAGCGCAGTTCGGTGTCGACGGCCAGGCCCTCGATGGTGTGGGTGCCGTCCAGCAGACCGTCGAGGAGGTCCAGCTGCTCCGGGGTGCGGGCGGTGGCCGCGAAGGCGCGGGCCCAGGCCAGCTGGTGGTCGCTGGCCGGCGCGGCGGCCCGCAGGTGGGCCAGGGTGGCGTCGGTCCAGCGGGTGAGCAGGGCCTCACGGGCGCTCGGGTCGGCGTACAGCTCGACGGCGAGCTTCACCTGGCGGTGCAGCGACTGCACGACACCGATGTCGGACTCCTTGCCGATGCCCGACAGCACCAGCGACAGGTACTCGCGGGTGGGCAGCTCGGCGTCCCGGGTCATGTCCCAGGCCGACGCCCAGCACAGCGCGCGGGGCAGCGAGGACTCGAAGTCGCCGAGGTGCTCGGTGACGACGTGCAGGGACTCCTCGTCGAGGCGGACCTTGGCGTACGACAGGTCGTCGTCGTTGAGCAGGAACACCGCGGGACGGCGGCGGCCGGTCAGCTGCGGTACGGCCGTCAGCTCGCCGTCCACGTCCAGCTCGACCCTCTCGGTGCGCACCAGCTTGCCGCTCGCCTCGTCGAGGTCGTACAGGCCGATCGCGATCCGGTGCGGACGGAGAGTGGGCTCTCCCTTGGCGCCGGCCGGCAGCGCCGGGGCCTCCTGGCGGATGGCGAAGGAGGTGACGACACCGTCGGCGTCCGTCTCCACCTCCGGGCGCAGGATGTTGATGCCCGCCGTCTGCAGCCACTTCTGCGACCAGGTGCTCAGGTCACGCCCCGAGGTCTCCTCCAGGGCGCCCAGCAGGTCGGACAGGCGCGTGTTGCCGTACGCGTGCCGCTTGAAGTACGCCTGCACGCCCTTGAAGAACTCGTCCATCCCGACGTACGCGACGAGCTGCTTCAGCACACTCGCGCCCTTGGCGTACGTGATGCCGTCGAAGTTGACGAGCACGTCGTCGAGATCCCGGATCTCGGCCATGATCGGGTGCGTGGAGGGCAGCTGGTCCTGCCGGTACGCCCAGGTCTTCATGGAGTTGGCGAACGTCGTCCACGAGTGCGGCCAGCGCGACTCGGGCGCGTACGCCTGGCAGGCGATGGAGGTGTAGGTGGCGAACGACTCGTTCAGCCACAGGTCGTTCCACCACTCCATGGTGACCAGGTCGCCGAACCACATGTGGGCCAGCTCGTGCAGGATGGTCTCGGCCCGCGTCTCGTACGCCGCGTCGGTCACCTTGGACCGGAAGACGTACTGGTCGCGGATGGTCACCGCGCCCGCGTTCTCCATCGCGCCCGCGTTGAACTCGGGCACGAACAGCTGGTCGTACTTCTTGAACGGGTACGCGTAGTCGAACTTCTCCTGGAACCACTCGAAGCCCTGCCGGGTCACCTCGAAGATCGCGTCCGAGTCCAGGAACTCGGCGAGCGACGGCCGGCAGTAGATGCCGAGCGGCACGCTCTGGCCGTCCTTCTCGTACACGCTGTGCACGGAGTGGTACGGGCCGACGATCAGCGCGGTGATGTACGACGAGATCCGCGGCGTCGGCTCGAAGGTCCAGACGTCGTCCTTGGGCTCGGGCGTCGGCGAGTTCGAGATGACCGTCCAGCCGGTGGGCGCCTTCACGGTGAACTGGAAGGTCGCCTTCAGGTCGGGCTGCTCGAAGGAGGCGAAGACGCGGCGGGCGTCCGGCACCTCGAACTGGGTGTAGAGGTACGCCTGCTCGTCGACCGGGTCGACGAACCGGTGCAGACCCTCACCCGTGTTGGTGTACGCGCAGTCGGCGGCCACCCGGAGGACGTTGCGGCCCTCCAGCAGGCCGGGCAGCGCGATCCGGGAGTCCGCGAAGACCTCGGCCGGGTCGAGCGCGTCACCGTTGAGGGTGACCTCGTGGACCGCCGGGGCCACCAGGTCGATGAAGGAAGCGGCGCCGGATCCGGCGACGTCGAAGCGCACCGTGGTCACGGACCGGTAGGTACCGCCCTCCTGCGCGCCGGAGAGGTCGAGATCGATCTCGTACGAGTCAACGGTGAGCAGCTTCGCCCGCTGCTGCGCCTCTTCGCGAGTCAGGTTTGTGCCAGGCACGCGGTCATCTCCTCGTTATGTGTGGGTTGCGCCATCCTTCCACGGGACACGGGAGGAGGGCGACGAGGGAAAACCCGCGAGATTGACGTGCCCCGTAAGGGGCGCGGGGCTGTGTCGACATGCGGCTTCCGCCGCGTGGGCGCGACCAGCCCCCACGCACCCGCACGTGACTACTGCGACAGCTCCGCGGCGACCAGCTCCGCGATCTGCACGGCGTTCAGCGCGGCCCCCTTGCGGAGGTTGTCGTTGGAGACGAACAGCGCGAGCCCGTTCTCCACCGTCTCGTCCCGCCGGATCCGCCCGACGTACGACGGGTCCTGCCCGGCCGCCTGCAGCGGCGTCGGGATCTCGGACAGCTCGACGCCGGGCGCGTCGGACAGCAGCTCGGTCGCCCGCTCGGGGCTGATCGGCCGGGCGAACCGCGCGTTGATCTGGAGCGAGTGACCGGAGAACACCGGGACGCGCACGCAGGTGCCGGAGACCTTCAGCTCGGGGAGCTCCAGGATCTTGCGGGACTCGTTGCGCAGCTTCTGCTCCTCGTCGGTCTCGTTCAGACCGTCGTCGACGAGGTTGCCGGCGAAGGGGAGCACGTTGAAGGCGATGGGGCGCTTGTAGACCTGCGGCTCGGGGAAGTCGACCGCCGCGCCGTCGTGGGTGAGCTTCTCCGCGTCGGCGGCGACCTTCTGCACCTGGCCGTGCAGCTCCGCCACGCCCGCGAGACCGGAGCCGGACACCGCCTGGTAGGTGGTGGCGACCAGCGCCTCGAGGCCCGCCTCCGCGTCCAGCACCTTCAGGACCGGCATCGCGGCCATCGTGGTGCAGTTCGGGTTGGCGATGATGCCCTTGGGACGGTCCGCGATCGCGTGCGGATTCACCTCGGAGACGACCAGCGGGACCTCGGGGTCCTTGCGCCAGGCGGAGGAGTTGTCGATCACGACGGCCCCCTGCGAGGCGACCTTCTCGGCCAGCGCCTTCGAGGTGGCCCCGCCCGCCGAGAACAGCACGATGTCCAGGCCCGAGTAGTCGGCGGTCGCCGCGTCCTCCACCGTCACACCGTCGAGCACGGACCCGGCCGAACGGGCCGAGGCGAACAGGCGCAGCTCCGTGACCGGGCCAAGAGAATTGAATGCAGCCCGTTCCGCGAGGATCCTGCGCATGACCGTGCCGACCTGACCGGTGGCTCCGACGATTCCGACCCTCACGGTGACTCCCTTTACCTGCGTCGATGTGTGTCTGCGGCCTTTCCATCATGCGGCCGACCCGGGTCAGCCTGTCCAATTCTTTGCGCGCCATACCCGCCGACCGGACCACCCGGCCCGTGGAACTCCCGCCCGCACCCTCACTGAGCTGCAGAAATTACCTCCACTTGGCCGTCGTACCGCAAGCTGTGCTGCGTCGCGCGCCGGTGTGACGTACGCCTCGGAAAAGTTGTCCGGGATCCGGCCGAACGTTTCCGGGGCCCGCGGCGTCGTAGGAGAAACGCGGTGAGGGGGGTGGGTTGTGCTGCGCAGAAAGGCCCGCCGCGCCCAGGGGGACGAGCACGGGGATCCTCTGGACGCGGACCAGGAGCGCCGGGTCAGGGCGGTGCTCGCGCTGGGCGGTGTACCGCAGGCGGACCTGCTGGACGGGGTACAGCAGGTACGTCTGCGGTTGCTGGAGCGGGCCGCGAGCGGCCAGGAGGCGCCGCGGGACGTCTCGGCGTGGGCGGCGGTCGTCGCCTCCCACCTCGCCATGGACTGGCACCGCGCCAAGCGCCGCCAGGAACGCCTCGGCGAACGGCTGGCCTCCCTGCGCCCGCCCGACCCCGCCTCCGGCGAGGACAGCCGTCTGCTCTCCGTCGCCGTCGCCCGCGGCCTGGACGAACTGCCGGACGCCCAGCGCCGGATCCTCGTCCTGCGCTTCTACGCCGACCTGCCGGTGCGCGGGATAGCCGAGGAACTCGGCATCCCCGAGGGCACCGTCAAGAGCCGGCTGCACACGGCGGTACGGGCCCTGCGCGCCCGCCTGCACGAGGACGAGGTGGTGTGAGCATGACCGCCGAACACGACGCACACGACGCACACGACGCACACGACGCACACGACGCACACGACGAGTACGACGGCCGGGACGACGACTTCGACGCCCTGTTCGCCGTTCTCGCGGAGGAGCCGCTCACCGACGGGCAGCGCGCCGATGCCGCCTTCATGGCCGAGCACCGGGCGGCCGCCGCCGACGTGGCGCTCCTGCGCGAACAGCTCGGGATCATCGCGGACATCCTCGCCGAACCCCGCCCCCGGCCGCAGTCCGCGCCCCGGCCCCGGGTCCGCCCGGCCGGGCGCCGCAGGCCCTGGCAGCACCCCGGTGTCCGCGGGCTCGGCTTCGCCGGCGCTCTCGCCGCCGCGTTCGCCTCGGCGGTGTTCGGCCTCGGCTGGCTCGTGTCGAACGGCGCGGACAGCAAGAGCGCGGGCAGCAGCGCCGACAGCGCCGCCGGCAGCACGGCGGGCGGCGCCAAGGAGTCCCTCGACGGCGCCCGCTTCCTGGCCTGCGCCCGGCTCGTCGTCGAGGGCACGGTGACCGGGGTCCACGAGGTCCCGCACAGCGGCCGGGAACGCGTCACCCTGAAGGTGACCCGCGCCTACAAACCGGCGAAGACCGCCGAGGAGGTCGACGTCCTGTTCGAGGCCGACGCGGACAGCCGGATCCGGCAGGGTGCCCTCGTCCTGGTCGCCGTCCGGGCCGGGCAGCAGGTGCCCGACCGGTACGCGGTCGGCGAGCGGGAGATCGCGCCGCAGCGGGCCCGGATCGTCCGCGACCTGCCCGAGTCACGCACCCTGACCTGCCAGGAGTAACAGCTGGAAGAGACGGCGAAGGGGCGGGCGCCCCACAGGACGCCCGCCCCTCCCCGGTATCGCTGTGCCTTACGGCGTGACCTTCTCGATCTTCACGCTGCCGATGCCCGCGACCGTGCCGCGCGCGTTGACCAGCTGGACCTGTCCGAAGAACTCACGTCCCTCGGGGGCCGCCGCGGCCGCCGTGACCTGCCCGGTCACCGTGGTGGAGGCACCCGTGCCGAGCTGGACCGGCGTCGAGCCGTCGACCGTGACGCTGCCCAGCGCGGCGGAGAAGAACACGTCCCGGTAGTCGTAGTCGGTGGAGCCGGACGGCACCGAGTAGCCGACGACCTCGATCGTGTAGGTCCCGGCGGCCGGCGAGGCGATGGAGACCGCCTCCTCCGAGTCGCCGTCGGCGGACTGCGCGACCTGCTTGCCGGACGCGTCGTACACGGTCAGGTCGAGGTCGGCCGCCGTGTCGGAGACGTTCCCGATGGCCACGTCCAGCGAGGTGGCGCCCTCGGGCACGGTCACCGTGGTGGTCTGGGTCTCGCCCTCCTTGATGGCGGGGCGGGCCGTCTTGGAGGAGCCGAGCGGACCGCCGACCAGCTTGCCGTCGAGGGCGGCGAACTTGTTGGTCACCTTCCAGGACGCGGTGACCGGGGTGCCGACCTTGGCCTCGGGCACGGTCACGGTCTCCGGGTCGAAGGCCGCGCCGAGCACGGTGACGCCCAGCTTGTAGGGGTTGTCGAGCAGCGGCGAGGTGCGGCGCGCCTCGACCTCGATCTCCCAGACGCCGGCCTGCGGGTCGGCGTACGACCGCACGTCGGGCGTGCAGCCGTTGCCATTCAGGTAGTTGTTGTAGCAGTACGGGGTGCCGGTGTTGTCGACCGGAACGCCGTACGGGTGGATGGCGATGAACCGCGTCTGGCTCTTGTCGGCCAGCCCGCTCATCGCGACCTCCAGCGAGGTGGCGCCCTCGGGCACGGTCACGAAGTACGAGGTGGAGCTGTTGCGCTGCACCGAACTCGACTTCGTGTACGTGTAGTCGACCGGGGTGGAGACCACGACCGTGGTCAGGATCTGCTTGTCGACGCCCTCGGTGCGCGGGTCGTCGACCTCCAGGATCGCCGACTTGATGCCCGCGCTCCGCGGCTGCGCCTGCACCTTGACCGTCACCGGCTGGTTCAGCGGCAGCTTCACCTCGTCCGGACCGAGGATCCTGAAGGTTCCCTCGGCGTTGTTCTCGAAGGACAGCTCGTGCCAGAGCGCCTTGTCCGAGCCGGAGGTGCGGGTGACCGTGACGTCGTACGTCTTCTTCTGCCCGGCCTTCAGGCCGCCTTCGCGGTCGTAGAGGCCGGTGCCGAAGCCCGGGGTCTTCAGCGCGTAGTCGATCGCGGTGTCGACCGGCGCCTTGACCACGTAGTCGGAAAGCACAGCGTCGTGCGCGGTGGCGTGGTCGCGGATGGCGTCCCAGGCGTCGACGATGTCGATCCGGCCCGCGCCCTCCTCGTAGGCCTGAACACCCTTGATGTGGTGGGCGGTCGAGGTCAGGGCCGTGCGCAGGCCGGCGGGGGAGAGGGCGATGCCCTTCTGCTTGGCGGCCGACAGCAGCAGTGCGGAGGCGCCCGCCGCCTGCGGGGAGGCCATCGAGGTGCCCTGGAGCATCGAGTAGCCGGCCGGCAGCGAGTAGCCCGCCTCGGCGACCGGGGAGCCCGGCAGCCAGGTCTGGGTGCTGTTGATCGCGGCGCCGGGGGCGACCAGCGTCGGCGTGAAGCCGCCGTCCTCACGCGGGCCGCGCGAGGAGAAGGGCAGCAGCTGGTACTTCTTCGTCACCTGGGAGCCGTAGTTGGCGGCCCAGGTCTCCTTGGAGATGGCCGCGCCGACCGAGATGACCTTGTCGGCGAGACCGGGGTCGCCGATGGTGTTGGCGCCGGGGCCGGAGTTGCCGGCCGAGATGACCAGCTGCACGCCGTAGGTGTCGATGAGCCGCGTGTACAGCTCCGCACGGGCGTTGTTGCCGTCGTTCAGCGCCGGGAGGCCGCCGATCGACATGTTCACGATGTCCACGCCCCGGTTGGCGACCAGGTCGATCATGCCCTCGGTGAGGGCGACGTTGGTGCAGCCGCCGGTCCAGGTGCAGGCGCGCGAGGAGACGATCTTCGCGCCCGGTGCCGCGCCGTTCATCTTGCCGCCGAACAGGCCGTTGGCGGCGGTGATGCCGGCGACGTGGGTGCCGTGCTCGGACTCGATGACGCCGATGTTGACGAAGTCGGCCTTCTTGCCGACCCAGTCCCCGCCGTACGGGTCCATCGGGACGTCCTTGCGGATCTGCACGACGAACGGCTGCCGCTCGACGACGTCGGTCGCCGGGTTGTCGGTGCCGAAGTAGCCGACCTGGTAGCCGTCCTTGTACGGCTTCATCGGCGTGTCGTCGGAGAAGTCGTTGTTGTTGTTCAGGTCGACCGTGACGGTGCCGGCCGCCGGGTCGTAGAGCACGCCCCAGCTGTCGGTGGTGTCGCCGTCGCGGTTGGCGTCACCGGCCGCGTCGCCGCCCGCGGTGTACGACTCCTTGAAGGTACTGATCTGGTACGACCCGGCGGGCGCCGTCCAGCTCTTGCCCCCGTAGGTGAAGCTCGGACCGGACACGGCCGTGACCATCGGCCGCCAGGTCTGGTCGCTGTCGACGATCGGGTCGGTCGACGTCACCCAGTCGACGATCTTCCGCTCGCCCGTGGTGGTCTTCTGCAGCGCCGGGTGGCCGAGGTCCACGCCGGAGTCCAGGATGCCGATGGTGATGCCCCGGCCGTCCGCCTTCGGGTGCTCCTTGACGAAGTCGACGGCGCCCGTCTCGAAGGAGGGGTTGTACGGGTTCTCGGCGGGGGTGTTCTTGCTCGGCCCCGAGTAGGTGGCAGTGGTTTTGGTGGCCTTGGCGCCGGTCCCGCTCACCGTCGGGTCGTCGAGCGGGATCTCCTGGCGCAGGTCGATCGCGTGCACCGAGGACAGCTTCGCGGCGGCGGCGATCGCCGAGTCCGCCCGGCCGGTGGGGACGGTCGCCCGGACGTAGCCGAGCTTGTCGTACGTACGGCCCACCGAGCCGCCCTTGACCGCGTCCAGCTCCTCGGCGACCTGCTCGGTCTGCCCCGGCGCGGTCGCGATCATCATCGTGACATTCTTGGCGCCCGCGGACTTGGCCTCGGCGAGCAGTTCGGCGTCGTCCGAACCGAGCTTGTCGTGGGCCGACTTGGTGCCGGGGTCGGCGGTGGCGGCGGCGGAGGACGGGATCGCGGCGGCGGCCAGGGGTATCGGTCCGGCGGCGGAGAGCGCGGCGACGACACCGACGGCGACGGCCATCCGGCCCAGGCGTCTGTGGCCCGGTATCGGGTCGTGCTGGGGGCTGAGGGTCATCTGCATCCCTTGTAGGTAAAGGAACGAGCGTGGAACGACCGGGCATGTGCATGTCCGGCGGCTAGGCGCACAGCTTTCCCCAAGGGAACGATCTTTTGGGAACGTTGACCGAATCGATATGAACGTATGGGGAAAACCCCCGGTCCGACCGCGGAAAACCCGGTGGCCGTCGCGGGGTTCGCGCCCTACCGTGCGCATGTGCGCGAGAAGCTGAGGGTGGCGGCCTACGCCGTGTGCGTCCGTGACGGACAGATCCTGCTGGCCCGGTCGCCCGCCGCCGACGGCACTCCCGAGTGGGTCCTGCCCGGCGGCGGCATGGAACACGGCGAGGACCCCTACGACACCGTCCGCCGCGAGCTCATGGAGGAGACCGGCTACCGCATCGAGGTGACCGGCCTGCTCGGCATCGACTCCCGCCGGCACCGCTTCGCGCGCGAGAACCTGCTGACCCGCGTCACCGACCACCACA
This sequence comes from Streptomyces sp. NPDC007901, assembly GCF_042959465.1. Taxonomy (NCBI): domain Bacteria; kingdom Bacillati; phylum Actinomycetota; class Actinomycetes; order Kitasatosporales; family Streptomycetaceae; genus Streptomyces; species Streptomyces sp. NPDC007901. The sequence goes on from NZ_JBIBKW010000010.1 coordinate 303,645, forward strand.
GCGTGCGGATCGTCTACAGCGGCGAGGTCGTCGGGGGAGAGCTGCGCAACGAGGTGAACGGCTCCACCGACCTGGCCGCCTGGCAGGACCTGGACGCCGTACCGGCCCTGAGGCGCGTCGGGCTGATCGACACGGCCCTGCGGCTGTGGCGGGAGCGGCCGGCCGCGGGGCGGTTCGCGGAGGAGCCGTCGTAAGCGCCGTCGTAAGCGCCGGAGACCCCCCTACCCCGGCAGATGAACACGGAGTGACCGGGCCCCGGACGCCCGCAATCCGCTCCATGGCCGGTCCCCGTCACACCTGATCCACGTACGGTGATCGGCGCTGCGCGTTGCCGCCGCGTTCACGCGCAGGTCATCCCCGGTGCCAACGATCCAAAGTGAGCGGGAAGTTCGCGGAAGCGATCGCCCGCGACCACTGCCGGACGCGTTCGTACTCGGGGAGATCGCGCCATGTCGCGCATACGCTCTGTCGCCACTTCCGCCGCCCAGAAGGGCCGGGAGGCACTGGAGATCAACCGCCGTACCGTGCTCGCCGCCGCCGGAGCCGTCTCGCTCTCCGCGGGCGTCGGCTACGCCCTGCGCCCCACCGACAGCCAGGCGGCCCCCGCCGTGACCGAGGAGCAGCAGCCGGTCGCCGAGGGCCGCCAGGCCGCCGCGGCACCCCTCGCGCCGTACACCAAGGGCACCACGCTCGCCTCCGTCGCCGCGCCCCGGAACAGCTCCGGGTACCGCCGGCTCGGCGACGGCGCCGGCTGGAAGCGCGTGCTGCGCTCCGATGTGGCCGCCGCCAAGTCCGGCCGGGCGAGCCGCCGTACGGCACTCGCCGCGTTCGTGCAGTTCACCGACCTGCACCTGATGGACGTCCAGCACCCGCTGCGTCTGGAGTTCCTGCGCGCCCACGACCCGCACGCCTGGCGCCCGCACGAGGCGCTCACCGTGCCCGGCGCGATCTCGCTCGTCGAGCGGGTCAACGCGCTGCGCGGCGCCCCGGTCACCGGCTCCCCGCTGCACTTCGTGATGACGACCGGCGACAACACCGACAACAACGCCCACTCCGAGCTGGAGTGGTTCATGAAGGTGATGAGCGGCGGCCGGATGACCCCCAACTCCGGGGACGCCAAGCACTACGAGGGCGTGCAGAACAGCGGGCTGAAGCTGTACTGGCAGGCCTCCTCCACCGTCCGCGACGGCGACAAGGCGCTGGGCTTCCCGCACCTCGCGGGCTACCTGGCCGCCGCCATCCGCGAGGTGCGGAGCCCCGGCCTCAACCTGCCCTGGTACTCCACCGTCGGCAACCACGACTCCCTGCCGCTCGGCTGCTTCGGCTCGCACGCCGACCCCTACCTGGCCGCGGCCGCGGTCGGCGGCAAGAAGCTGATGACGGTGACCGACGCCGAGGCGAAGAAGCTCCAGGACTCCATCCGCACGGCCCAGGACCCGGGGGGCGCCGGCTACCGCGACTTCCTCAAGGCCCACGCCCGTTCCATGCGGTCGGTCACGGCGGACGAGAAGCGCGCCCCGTACACGGTGACGGACTACCTGAAGGCCCACCTGGACCCGGCCCACCAGGGCCTCGGCCCGGTCGGCCACGGCTACTCCTCGGCGAACCTCGCCGCGAAGACCCAGTACTACGTCTTCCGTATCTCCGACGACGTCATCGGCATCAGCCTCGACACGACGGACGCGGGCGGCCACTACGACGGATCGATCGGCTCCACCCAGCTGGCCTGGCTGGAGAAGACCCTGAACGAGAACAAGGACTCCTACGCGGTCGTCTTCAGCCACCACACCAGCCAGACGATGACCAACACCCGCCCCGACCCGGCCCACCCGAGCGACCGCCGCCACACGGGCGCCGAGCTGGTCACCCTCCTCAACCGCCACGCCAACGTGCTGGCCTGGGTGAACGGCCACATCCACCGCAACCTCATCACCCCGCACAAGGCCTCGAACGGCAACTCCTTCTGGGAGATCACCACGGCGTCCCACGTCGACTACCCGCAGCTGGCCCGCGTCGTCGAACTCGCCGACAACAAGGACGGCACGATCTCCCTGTTCACCACCCTGATCGAGTCGGCGGCCCCGCACCGCACCGACTTCTCCGACCTCTCCCAGACCGGCCTCGCCGCCCTCTACCGCGAACTGGCCTTCAACGCCCCGGGTTCCAGCAAGGTCCTCGGCGGCGACACGGTGGACCGGAACACCGAGCTGGTGCTGAAGAAGGGGTCAACCACCCAGCAGTAAGCTTGGGTTTGCGCAACGGGCGTCACTGGCTGTGACACCGCGTTTGCGTCCAGCTCCGCCACGGCGCATGTGCTCCGGTGGTGGGGCAGGGGCCGTTGACTCGGCCCCGCTTCGCCACAACTCCCACGCTCTGGCGCGGATGTTGCGGGAGCTGTTCCGGTCCGCGTGATCAACGAATCCGCAGTTCCGGCACGCGAACCAAGCCTGCGAGACCCGGTTCGCCCTGTCGATGTGCCCACACTCGGCGCAGGTGCGGGAGGTGTACGCCGGATCGACGTACACCACCGGCACTCCCGCCTTGCGGGCCTTGTACTCGATGAACTGCCCCAGCTGAGCGAAGGACCAGCTGGAGTGGGCGGCCCGTTGGGACTTTCGAAGCCGTACCCGCTCGCGGATGCCCGTCAGGTCTTCCAGGGCGATCCCACGACCGGTGCTCCCCCACTGCCTCAAGGGCGTGGGAGGTACCCCCATTGCCTCGGCCACCACATGCTTCGCGATCTTGTGATTGATGTCCCGCGCCCTCCGCGCTTCCTTGCGCCTCCGCTTCTTCAGGCGGCGCTTGGCGGAGGGGGTGTTCTTCCTCTGCAGCTTGGTCCGCAGCGTTCGCTCCCGCACCCGGATACGGTTGATTTCCCGCCCGGCCGTGATCTCACCGTCAGACGTGGTGGCGATGTTCACGATCCCCAGGTCGATGCCGAGGAAATCCACCGGATCGTCGTTCAAAGGCGCTTCCGGCACCTCGCAGGTGGCGTTCAGGAACCACATTCCGTCCCGGCGCACCAGGTCAGATTCGCCCTTGCGGTACCGGGCCAGCGCGTCCAGTTGCTCCGGGGAAGCGGTGAACTCCACGTCCTTCTGCCGCCCGGCCGTTGTCCAGATCGAGATCCGGCACTGATCGGTCTGCCAGGACAGCATCCGGTCGTCGTAGGGCTGAGCGCTGTGTGGCCGGAAAACGACCGGCTTCCCGGCGGTCTTCCGGTACCGCTTCGAGCCCGGCTTTCCTGAATTGCCAGCCCTCGGGTTCGCCCGCAGCACCGCATACGCGTCGCACGTCTTCTTGATCACGTGCTGGGCGGCCTGCGCACCCAGACCCCACCGAGCCTTGATCTGACCATACGTGTGCTCGCGCAGCGCGAAATTTCGCTGCACGCCCTTCTCGAACGCCACACGACTGGCCCAGGTGGCCGCCTCATTGCAGGCGTGCAGGGTTGCCTCCAGCGCCGCCGCCTGAACAGGCGTCGGCAGCAGTTTCACCTGCACCACCAGCTTCACGATCACTGAACGTACGCATGTGTGCGACCGGCCACCGCGTGTTCGCAGATGATCACTCGACCGGGCGAACGGAGCTCTGCGGGAGAGGCTCGGTGACGAGGGCCCAAAAATCTTCGGCGGCGATGTCGAGAACCCGCGGCCGGCTCCGTCCCCGGGGTGCAGGCGACCACAATGGGTCGCACCAGCACCGAGGAGAACACCATGGCCAAGTACCTGCTGCTGAAGCACTACCGCGGCGCCCCGGCCCCGGTCAACGACATCCCCATGGACCGGTGGACGCCGGAGGAGATCTCGGCGCACATCCAGTACATGAACGACTTCGCTGCCCGGCTGGAGAAGTCCGGCGAGTTCGTCGACGGCCAGGCGCTGGCCCCGGAGGGGCAGTGGGTCCGGTACGACGGCGAGGGGCGCCCGCCGGTCACCGACGGCCCGTTCGCCGAGACCAAGGACCTCATCGCCGGCTGGATGATCATCGACGTCGACAGTCACGAGCGCGCCGTCGAACTGGCCGGGGAACTGTCCGCGGCCCCCGGGGCGGGCGGCAGGCCGATCCACGAGTGGCTGGAGGTACGTCCCTTCCTGGCCGCGCCGCCCACCGTCCCGGAGTGCCTCGCCCATGGATGAGGCCCTGCTCAGGAGCCTCACGCCCAGCGTGCTCACCGTCCTCGTCCGCCGCGGAGCCGACTTCGCGGCGGCCGAGGACGCCGTGCAGGAGGCGCTCGTCGAGGCGCTCCGCGGCCGGCCGGCCGGCCCGCCGCGCGATCCGAAGGGCTGGCTGGTCACCGTGGCCTGGCGCAAGTTCCTCGACGCGACCCGGGCGGACACGGCCCGGCGCCGGCGTGAGGACCGCGCCGACGAGGAGCCCCCTCCTGGCCCCGCGCCCGCCACGGACGACACCCTGCAGCTCTACTTCCTCTGCGCCCACCCCTCCCTCACCCCCTCCTCCGCCGTCGCGCTCACCCTGCGCGCCGTCGGCGGCCTCACCACCCGCCAGATCGCCCGGGCCTACCTGGTGCCCGAGGCGACCATGGCCCAGCGCATCAGCCGCGCCAAGCGCACCGTCTCCGGGGTGCGGTTCGACCGGCCCGGGGACGTCGCCACCGTGCTGCGCGTCCTCTACCTGGTCTTCAACGAGGGCTACTCCGGCGATGTCGACCTCGCCGCCGAGGCGATCCGGCTCACCCGGCAGCTCGCGGCCTCGATCGACCACCCCGAGGTGGCCGGGCTGCTCGCCCTGATGCTGCTCCACCACGCCCGGCGCGCCGCCCGTACCGCGCCCGACGGCAGCCTGGTGCCGCTCGCCGAACAGGACCGCGGCCGCTGGGACACCCGCCTGATCGCCGAGGGCGTCGGGATCCTCCAGACGGCCCTAGCCCGCGACCGGCTCGGCGAGTTCCAGGCACAGGCCGCCATTGCCGCCCTGCACGCCGACGCGCCCACCGTCGAGGAGACCGACTGGGTGCAGATCGTCGAGTGGTACGACGAGCTCGCCAAGCTGACCGACAGCCCCGTCGTCCTGCTCAACCGCGCGGTCGCCGTCGGCGAGGCCGACGGCCCCCGGGCCGGTCTGGCCGCCCTCGCCGGACTCGACGCGGCACTGCCCCGCCACACCGCGGTGGCGGCCTATCTGCACGAACGCGACGGCGACCCGGAGACGGCGGCACGGCTGTACGCCGAGGCGGCCCACCGGGCGACCACCCTCGCCGAACGCGACCATCTGACCCGCAGGGCCGCCCGGCTCAACGCTCACCGGAACGGCTGACACCGTCGTACGTTCCGGGATTCCGCTTGCCGATTTTTTTGCCCTCGGCCCGGTCGGCCCGGCGTCCGCCGACACCTCGGAGACGGCCGTTAAACCGCAGGTCAGAAGGGTGGCGGCGGCGATGTCCCGATGATGTTGACCGTGGGTCGTCGGACGCTCGCCGTGTAAATGAATCGGACTCCGGCACGAGACACGCCGTTCATTCCGATGAAACGTCCGTACCGCCTCATATCGGCTAACCCGCGGTTCCCGGGGATGGCTCGATATGGTGCAAGGCTGGTGATCGTGTGGGCGCTCGGCTCGGACTTCGTGTGCTCTCGGTCTACGAGGGTTTTTTCTCCGGGGGAGCCCGGATCGTGCACAGTGATGTGCTGCTGGGCCTGGTAGAGGGCGGACAGCAGTGGCATCGGGTGCTGAGTCTGCACGGTGAGGTCCACCGAGAAGCCACCACTCAGCGCATGGAGGACGACGCGTGTTACCGATCCCTCACGGCCGGCGGCATCGAGGTCACCTCGCTCGGCCGCAGCGCGGGCCTGGTGGACGGCACCGTCGCGGCGTCGGTTTTCAGCGGACCCGAGCTGGCCGATACGGCACGGGCGATGGCCGGCGCGGACGTCATCCTGTCGCTGAAGGAACAGCCGCTGGCCCTGCTCAACCAGGGCGGCCTGCCGCGCCGGCCCGTGGTGGTGTGCCTGCACCGCTCGGACCCGGAGAACCAGGGGCAGGCCCTGGACGAACTCAAGGCCGCCATCGCGGACGGCACCGTCGTGGCCTGCGTGTGCTGCGCCGAGTCCACCCGGGACGCGTACGAGGCCGCCGGGATCCCCGGTGAGCTGCTGCACGTGATCCCGAACGGGGTCGACCTGCTCCGCTTCCGGCCGGACGCGGCGGTCCGGCTCGCGTTCCGCGAGTCCCTCTCCATCCCGGCCACCGCGCCGGTCGTGGTCTTCGCCGCCCGGTACGCCGGCATGAAGAACGTGCCGCTCTTCCTGCGCGCGGCCCGGGCGTGGCTGGCCCGCGAGGGCGGCGGGCACGTGGTCATGTGCGGGGCCGGCATGACCGAGGACAACCCCGCCCTCTGGGCCGACATCGAGGTCGCCTTCGGCGCGGACCGGGCCGCCGTGGGCGACCGGGTCCACCTGCTCGGCGTCCGGCACGACATGGAGTCCGTGTACGCCGGCTCCGACGTCGTCGCCCTCACCTCCGCCTCCGGCGAGGCGGCGCCGCTCTGCCTGATCGAGGGCATGATGTGCGGGGCCGTCCCGGTCACCACGGACGTCGGCGACAGCGCCTCGATCGTCGAGGGGCACGGCCTGGTGACGCCCTTCGACCCGGACGCGATCGCCTTCGCCTGGTCGGCCGCCGTGGCCGAGCGGGACGCCTTCGCGCCGGCGCTGCTCGCGAGCCGCGAGCGGTTCAGCCGCACCCGGATGATCGCCGCCTACGCCGACCTGCTCGACCGGGTCGTCGGCGACGTGCGCGACGAACTCCGTCCGGGTGTCAGCGGCCAGTAGCACGCGGTACCGCCTGACCGTCCCCCTCACCCGGGGCGGTCAGGCGGGCAGCGGGTCCTCCCGTACGACGCTGTAGAGGACGCCGTCGCGCCATCGCCCGTCCCGGAACACGACACGGCGCATCACGCCCTCGCGGGTGAACCCGGCCTTCTCCAGGGCGCGTTGCTCGCCGAAGTTCTCCGACTCGGTCTCCGCCTGGATGCGTTGCACGGGGGTGTGCGCGAACAGGTAGCGGACCAGCAGGATCTGGGCGCGGGTGCCGACGCCCCGGCCGCGGGCCTCCGGTGCCAGAGCGATACCCATGCTCCAGCAGTACGACGTGGGGGCCGAGTCCAGCCTGCGCCAGGACACGAAGCCGTACGGGCCGTCGGACCCGGTGCCCCCGTCGACGATCAACAGGCCGCCGTCCGGGCCCAGCATGCCGTTCTCCGCCCAGCGGCGCCGGAACCGGCCGAGGTCCCGCCAGCCGAACCACTGGAAGGGGCCGGTCGCTTCGGGGTCGTCGAGGAACCGCTCCAGCAGGGGGAGGTCGTCCTCGCGGGCGGGGCGGAGTATCACGGAGGCGTCGTCGCTCATCGCCGTCACAGTAGTCGCAGGGCGGCGCGGGGCTTAATGGTTTGACGGCGGAGCGCGGTCTCGCGGATCGTTCCGCGCGATGACACAGACACGGACCGACACGCCCCCCGCCTGGGACGAGCGCACCCAGCTGACCACCTTCCTCGACTACGTGCGGGCCACCGCCAGGGCCAAGTGCGAGGAGGTCTCGGCCGAGGACGCGCGCCGGGCCCCGCTGCCGGGCTCCCCGCTGATGACCCTCTCCGGGCTGATCAACCACCTGCGCTGGGTGGAGTACTACTGGTTCCAGGTCGTCTTCCTCGGCGAGGAGGACCAGGGCCCCTGGACCGACAAGGACCCCGACCGCGAGATGCGGATCGCCGTCGACCTCCCGCTGGAGCGACTGCTGGGGGAGTACGAGGAACAGAGCGCCCGGTACCGGGAACTGGCCGCCGCCCACCCGCTCGACGCGAAGGCCGCGACCGCGCTCCGCGACGGCCTCCGCCCCGACCTGCGCTGGATCCTCCTCCACCTGATCGAGGAGACGGCCCGGCACAACGGCCACCTCGACATCCTGCGGGAGCTGGCGGACGGCCGCACCGGGGTGTGAGCACGGGAAAGGGGCCGTCGGTCCCCCTCCGAACCGACGGCCCCTTCCGGCCCTTCTGGTGCCCGGCCCCTGGTCAGCGGGGCAGCACCACGACATGGGCGGCCGGATCGCGGTCGTCGGCCGCCATCAGCGCCGTACGGACCACCGCCGCCTGCTGCTCCATCGCGTCCCGGAGCTTCCTCGGGGTGAGGTGGACGACCGTGATGCCGAGGCGCTCCAGGTGCTCGCGCTTGCGCGCGTACTCGGACCACATCGCGTCCTCGTCGTGGCGCGGTGCGCGGGTGTCCAGTTCGACGGCGACCGCCTGCTCGGGCCAGTAGGCGTCCAGGCCGCCCAGGTGCGGGCCGCCCGGCAGCCGCAGGTCCACGTTCCAGACCGGGTCGGGCAGGCCGTACTCGCGGACCATGCGGTAGAGGCGGTCCTCCGCGATGGCCCGGCCCTCGGCGACCAGCGAGTCCACCGCGTCCACCACATGGGGCCGGGACAGCAGCTTCGCCTGGTTCAACTCCCGGACCACCGCCGCCGGTTCGCAGTGGTGGCCGCGTACCGCCTCGGTCAGCAGCCGCCGTACCGCCTCCGCGTCCGTCAGGTCCGCCACCGCGTCCGCGAGGGCGCGCGGGACCGGCGCCACCGGGAGGCCCGTCACCGGCTCGGGGGTCGGCAGGGCGGCCGTGCGCAGCACCCGGACGTACGAGGTGGAGCGCAGCCGGCGCAGCCGGGGGACCAGCACGTCCACGTGGTCCAGGGAGAGCAGCGGCGGCGTGGAGGAGAAGCCGTGCAGGGTGAGGGCCGCCAGGCCCGTGATCATCGCGTCCGGGTAGACCGCGCGGTGCGGGGAGTCGGGGCTCGGCTGGGAGGGGACGCCCGGGGCCGGCTCCCGCGCCGCGAACAGCAGGGCCCCGTGCAGGCGTTCCTCACTGGTCGGCGGGCCGGGGTGGAGCATGACCACGCCCGGGAGCAGTTGCTGCCAGGGGCCGCCCGGGCGGCACTGCTCGGCGATCTCGGTGGCCGCGACGCCGTGGGAGCGGAGCTGGGCCGTGGTCAGCACCCGGCGGCGGGCCTCCGGGAGATGACGGAGGGGGCGGGGGGAGAGCGGGGTGTTGTGGGTCATGGCCTCGGGATTCCCGGGGCCGGCCGGGTCCTTAACCGGTGTTACGCGTTCGTCGATGAATACGGACAAGCCGGGGCTAAAGGGCAGGTGTTCGGATGCCGAGGAGGGGCCGGAAACCCCTGGTCCGGATGGGTGGGGGCCAGGGGTTACGGGCGTGATGGAATGAATTGCGTAACGGTCACCCGGCGGGCGAGCTATGGCCAAAGGTCAGCCGGTGACCGCCCGTGCGTCGCACTCCTGTCCGCGCAGCGCGCGGGCCAGGTCGTCGCGGGCCTCCAGGACCAGCCGGCGCAGCGCCGGCGGCGCGTCGGCGTGCGCCGACAGCCAGGCGTCCGTCGCCTCCAGCGTCTGCGGACGGTCCTGCAGCGAGGGGTACAGACCGCGCACCACGTCCATGCCGATCTGGATCGAGCGGTCCGCCCAGATACGCGCGATCACCTCGAAGTACTTCTCCGCGTACGGCGCAAGCAGGTCCCGCTGCGTCGGCTGGGCGAAGCCCGCGATGGTCGCCTCCACCAGCGCGTTGGACAGCGCCTGCGACTCCACGACCTGCGCCCACGCCTGCGCCTTCACGGCCGCCGACGGGCGGGCGGCCAGGCAGCGCACCTGGTGCCGCTTGCCGGACGCCGTGTCGTCCCGGGCCAGTTCGGCCGCCAGGTCGGACTCGTCGGCCGCGCCGTGCGCGGCGAGGGGTTCGAGGAACGCCCAGCGCAGCTCCTGGTCGACGTCGAGGCCGTCGATCGACGCGGTGCCGGCCAGCAGCTCCCGCAGCAGCCCGAAGTCGTCCTCGCCCGTCGCCGTCGACGCGAAGAACCGCGCCCAGGCGAGCTGGTGCTCGCTGCCCGGCTCCGCCTGCCGCAGCTCGCGCAGGGCGCCCTCGGCGAGCAGCCGCCCGGCCGCGTCCCGCCACCGGGGCGCCACATAGTGGGTCAGCGCCGAGCCCGCCCACGCCTGCAGCATCTGCAGCACGCCGATGTCCGACTCGCGGCCCGCGAACCGCAGCACCAGGTCGACGAAGTCCCGGGCCGGCAGCAGCGCGTCCCGGGTCAGGTTCCACAGCGCCGACCAGCACAGGGCGCGGGCCAGCGGGTCGGTCAGGGCACCCAGGTGGTCCCGGAGGGTCGCCAGTGACGTGTCGTCGAAGCGGATCTTGCAGTAGGTGAGGTCGTCGTCGTTGACCAGGACCAGCTCGGGGGCCTCGGCGCCGGCCAGCTCCCCGATCACCGTGCGCGGGCCGTCGACGTCCGTCTCCACGCGCGCGTAGCGCTCCAGCGCGCCCTCGGCCGTACGGCGGTAGAGGCCGATCGCGACCCGGTGCGGACGCAGCTCCGGGTGCGCCTCGGCGGCTTCCTGCAGCACCGCCAGCTCGGCCACCCGGCCCTCGCCGTCGAGCAGCACCTGCGGGGTCAGCGAGTTGACCCCCGCCGTCTGCAGCCACTGATGCGCCCACGCGCTCATGTCCCGGCCGCTGGTCTCCTGAAGGACCGACAGCAGGTCATCGAGCCGGGTGTTGCCGTACGCGTTGCGCTTGAAGTAGCGGCGGGCGCCCTCCAGGAACGCGTCCTGGCCGACGTACGCCACGAGTTGCTTCAAAACGCTGGCCCCCTTCGCGTACGTGATGCCGTCGAAGTTGAGCTTGGCGTCCTGCAGGTCGCGGATGTCGGCGGTGATGGGGTGCGTGGAGGGCAGCTGGTCGGCGCGGTAGGCCCAGGCCTTGCGGCGGTTGGCGAAGGTGATCCAGGCGCCGTCGAAGCGGGTCGCGCCGACATTGGCGAAGGTGCCCATGAAGTCCGCGAAGGACTCCTTCAGCCACAGGTCGTCCCACCACACCATGGTGACCAGGTCGCCGAACCACATGTGCGCCATCTCGTGCAGGATCACGTTGGCGCGGGCCTCGTACGACGCCTGCGTCACCCGGCCCCGGAAGATGTACTCCTCGCGGAAGGTCACCAGACCCGGGTTCTCCATCGCGCCGAGGTTGTACTCGGGCACGAACGCCTGGTCGTACTTCCCGAACGGGTACGGGTAGTCGAAGTGCTCGTGGAAGAAGTCCAGGCCCTGCTTGGTGACCAGGAAGACGTCGTCGGCGTCGAAGTAGGGGGCCAGGCCCTTGCGGCACATCGCGCCGAGCGGGATCTCCAGCGTCGAGCCGTCCGGCAGGGAGCGGCTGTAGGAGTCCGTCACGTAGTGGTACGGACCGGCCACCACACAGGTGATGTACGTCGAGATGGGCTTGGTCTCCGCGAACCGCCAGACACCGTCGGCGAGTTCACCGGCGCCGTTGCTCCACGCCGTCCACTCCTCGGGCGCCCGCACCTCGAAGCGGAACGGCGCCTTGAGGTCCGGCTGCTCGAAGCCCGCGAAGACCCGGCGGGAGTCGGCCGGCTCGTACTGCGTGTAGAGGTAGACCTCGCCGTCCTCGGGGTCGACGAAGCGGTGCAGGCCCTCACCGGTGCGGGAGTAGGCGCACTGCGCGTCCACCACCAGCTCGTTCTCCGCGGCCAGGTCCTCCAGGGCGATCCGGGTGCCGTCGAAGACCTCGCCCGGGTCGAGATCCTTCCCGTTCAGTGTCACCGCGGTCACGCTCGGTGCGATCAGGTCGGCGAAGCTGGACGCGCCCGGCTCGTTGCAGCGGAAGCGGATCGTGGTGACCGAACGGAAGGTGCGCGGCTCGGCCCGGCTCTCGCCGACGGCGGACCGTACGTCCAGCGCCACGTCGTACCCGTCGACGGACAGCAGGGCGGCCCGCTCCCGGGCCTCGTCGCGGGACAGATTCTCACCGGGCACGGGCGGCACTCCCTCGTCGTCGATACGCATCGTTGTCGGTACGCCGGAACAGCACCGATCCTCCCATGCGCCCCTGACGCCGGGCAGCCGGGAATGGGGTGGCGGGTGCCGGTGTTGCCGCTGGAAAACGGCCTTATTCCGAGGAGAACCATGTCCGAGACCGTGACCGGCTCCGGCAAGACCCCCGTCGACTTCTGGTTCGACCCGCTGTGCCCCTGGGCCTGGATGACCTCCCGGTGGGTCCTGGAGGTGGAGAAGGTCCGCGACATCGAGGTGCGCTGGCACATCATGAGCCTCGCCGTGCTCAACGAGCCCAAGCTGGACGAGCTCCCCGAGGAGTACCGGGAGCTGCTGGAGACCAAGGCGTGGAAGCCGATCCGGGTGGTCACCGCGGCCTGGCAGAAGCACGGCTCCGACATCCTCGGCCCGCTGTACACCGCGCTCGGCACCCGCATCCACAACAACGGCGAGGGCCCGACCCTGGAGGCCATCGCGGGCGCCCTCGCGGACGTCGGCCTGCCCGCCGACCTGATCGACTACGCCGACCAGGAGGACTTCGAGTTCGACGCCGAGCTGCGCGCCTCCCACAAGGAGGGCATCGACAAGGTCGGCCAGGACGTCGGCACCCCGGTCATCGCGGTCCCCGGCTCCGACGGCGAGCAGATCGCCTTCTTCGGCCCGGTCGTCACCCCCGCCCCGAAGGGCGAGGAGGCCGCCCGCCTGTGGGACGGCACCCTCGCGGTCGCCTCCGTCCCCGGCTTCTACGAGATCAAGCGGACCCGCACCAAGGGCCCCGACTTCAGCAACCTCAGCTGAAGGAGGCGGGGAGGGAGAAGCCGTCCGACCGGTTGAAGTAGGGCTGGACCCAGAGGCACTGCCCCTGTGCGGTCTTCCCCTCGCACCGCCAGAAGCCGTGCGCGCCCTTCTTCTCGTAGACCGACGCGATGTACTTCTCCTCCTCCTCGCTGACCCTGCGGAAGGGGTGCAGCTTTCCTCGGGGGCAGTTGGGACAGTGCAGGGTGGACACACCAGCCTCCCGGAGCGGTCCGGCGAAAAGGTCGGAACCGGGAGCATAGGTGCGCCGCCCTTCCCCGCGTGAGCCCGGAATCCGTCCCGCCGGGGCGGATTCCGGACGCGGCCCCATCTCCCGTAGCACCATGGGCACATGACGGAGATCGACACCTCGGTGCCGCATTCGGCGCGCATCTGGAACTACTGGCTCGGCGGCAAGGACAACTACCTCTTGACATCCTCTCCCTCTTAAAAGAGGGGGATTCCAACCCGGGTGGGTTGAGGTTCACGGGTGCTCGAACGGCTGGTGGCCGTTGTCACCCCTCCGGCACCGGCTGTGCGCCGGGGGCGGGGGATCCCGCCCTGTCCTGCCGCGACGTTGATACTTGCGTTCTCATCGGCATTGCAGGTGAACCCGCAGGACACGCAGACGAAGTCGGCTTGGCTCTTGCGCGACTTCTTCTCGATCCAGCCACAGGCGGAGCACCGCAACGACGTAAAGGGTGCCGGGACATCCTCGACCCGGCCCGGAGCCTTCTGCTCCGTGCGCTGCCTCAGCAGGCCCCAGCCCGGAGCGAGGATGGCCCGGTTCAGCCCTGCCTTCTGCCGGACATTCCTGCCTGGCTGCTCGACGGTTCCCTTCGCCGAACGGGTCATGTTCTTGATGTTCAGCTTCTCGAACCGGATCACGTCGTATGTGCGGGCGAGCATGGTGCTTGTCTTCTCGCACCAGTCCTTGCGCCGGTTCGCCTCGCGAGCTTTGAGTCTAGCGGCCTTCGCGTACGCGGCGGCCTTGAGAGCGCTGCCCTTCGGGGCCCGGGCTGCGCGGCGCTGGTGCTTGCGGATCTGCGCCTGTTCCTTGACCGTGAGCTGCGGGCAGTTCAGCTTGCGCCCGTCCGACAGGGCCGCCGTGATGGTCACGCCCCGATCAATGCCGACGGCCTTGCCCGTGCCGGGCGCGGAAGTCGGCTCGGGGATGACGGCGAATGCCATGTGCCACTGACCGTTGCGGTAGGTGACCCGGAACGTCTTCGCAGCGGGAAGCCGTGCGCCCTTGCCCTTGGCGCTGAGGCGGAAGCGGACCCAGCCGCAGCCGGGCACCTTGACCTGCGCCCACCGGCGGTTGAGTTTCTGCACGACCACCGAGCGGCCCATGACCTGCTTACCGGTCTTCTGGTTCAGCTTCGGGCTGCCGTCCGGTTCGTACTCAGGTACGCGGTCGGTGCCAATGACGCGAAAGCCTTCGTGCTGGTACTTCCTGCGCCAGGTAGGCTCGCCAAAGTCGGAGGCGAAGCGGGCGTTCTGGGCCTTGGCGAAATCCTTCAGGGCCTGCTGCTGCACGTCCGCGTTGCCGGCGGCCAGCCACTCGTTCTCCTGTCGGGCTGCGGTGAGCTGGCGGCATTGCTCCGCAAAACCGGGCGCGGACCTGCGGCCCGGCTTCCAGTGCGCGTGCTGCTCGACAGCCAGATTCCACACGTACCGGGCGTGCGCGCAGTGCAGAAGCATCTGCTCCGCCTGCGTGGGCGTCGGGTACATCCGGAATCATGACATGCCGCGAACCTAGCGACGACGTTCCTCGCTCGCGTACGCAATCGATCAGCATCACCCGGGAGAGTGACCGAGACACCCTGCCTTCCAGGGCAACTCCCGACCACAGGGCCCTCGACTCGCAGTCACCACCAACAGCTTGATTTCGCCCTCAGATCCGCGGATAGCGACGATGAATCGCCCTGCCGGTGACTCGTCCATCTTTGCGCGCTCCGGGGGAGCGCGCATTCACCCGGCCATGAAGGACCGGGCACCCCGCGCGGAAGACAGGACGGACCAAGGAGGCCAGGGTGGTGCTGCGCGGCGCGGCTCGTCCAATGCGTGAGATGGGCAAAAACGCCCACAGTGTGGGCGGCCTCTCCGATCAGAGGGGGAAGCCGCCCACTATCCGGACGCGTCCGGTGCGCGGAGTGACTACGCGGCCACGGGAGTGTAGTGCGAGGCGTCGCCCTCGATCGAGTAGCTCTCCTTGCCCTCGATGCCGACCGGGACGTCACCGGCGAGGGTCACCCGGTGCAGCCGGCGGGGCCGGCCGTCGTAGTTGTCGATGGCGTAGTGCTGGGTGATCCGGTTGTCGAAGACCACCAGCTGGTTCTCCGACCAGCGGTGGCGCAGGATGTTCTCCGGGCGGGTGACGTACGCCTGCAGGAGGTCGAGGATCCGGCGCGACTCGGACGGCGACAGGCCGACGATGCGCTGCGCGAACCCGCCGATGTACAGCCCGCGTTCCCCGGTCAGCGGGTGGACGCGGACCACCGGGTGGACCGTGCGGTACGTGATCGACGTGAACTGGGCGCGCTGGGCGGCCTGCTGCTCGTCGATCTCCTCGTCGGGGACGGCGTAGTCGTAGTCGTTCGTGTGCTCCGCCCACAGGGTGTCGGCCAGGGCCCGCAGCGGCTCGGGCAGCTGGCGGTAGGCGGCGGCCGAGCTGGCGATCAGGGTCTCGCCGCCGTACGGCGGGATCGTGATCGAGCGCAGGGTGGTGGCCTGCGGCGGGTTGAGGACGAAGGTCACGTCCGTGTGCCAGTGGTTGGCGGCCCGGCCGCGCTCGCTGTCGACCGGGAGGACGTTCGGCACGCCGTCGATCGAGGAGACCGTCGGGTGGGCGGTGGTGACCTCGCCGAAGGTGCGGACGAACGCCTGGTGGGTGTCGTCGTCGAGGTTCACGTCGTCGAAGACGAGCGCCTTGTGCGCGTTGAGGGCCTCGCGGACGGCGACGGCCGTCTCCTGGTCGAGGGGGCGGGAGATGTCGACGCCGGAGACCCGGGCGCCGATGTTCGCGGTGATCTTGGTGATCTGGAGGGACATGGCGGTTCCTTTCAGGCGAACACAGGGCTGGCGGTGTACTGGTTGGCGGGGCGGGGGAGGCCGTAGCGCTCCCGCAGGGTCCGGCGCGGGCCGTACTCCTCGCGCAGCAGGCCGCGGGCGCGCAGGATCGGGACGACGTGGTCGACGAAGGTCTCCAGACCGGACGGCAGCACGGGCGGCATGATGTTGAAGCCGTCGGCGGCGCCCTGGGTGAACCAGGTCTCGATCGCGTCGGCGACCTGCTCCGGCGTTCCGGCGAAGGTCAGATGGCCACGGCCGCCGCCGAGCCGCCCGATCAGCTGCCGCACGGTGAGCTGGTCGCGGCGGGCGAGCCCGACGACCAGCGTGTAGCGGCTCTTCGCCCCCTCGACGGCGTCCTCGGAGGGCAGGTCGGCGGGGAGCGGGCCGTCCAGCTCCAGGGTTCCGGCGGGCAGCTGGAGGAGCCGCTCCAGGTTGGCCACGCCGTGCCGGTGCACGATGTGGTCCTCCAGGAGCTGTTCGTGCGCCCGCGCCTCGGCCTCCGTCGAGCCGATCACCGGCACGATGCCGGGCAGCACCTTGAGGTGGTCGGGGTCCCGGCCGGCCGCGGCGGTCCGCGCCTTGAGGTCGGCGTAGAAGTCCCGCGCCTCCTCGATGGTCTGCTGCGCGGTGAACACCGCCTCCGCGTACCGCGCCGCGAACGCCTTGCCGTCCTCGCTGGACCCCGCCTGCACCAGCAGTGGGTAACCCTGCGGGGAGCGGGGCACGTTGAGGGCGCCCTCGACACGGAAGTACGTCCCCTGGTGCCGGGGCGGGTGGATCTTCGCGTCGTCGCCCCAGGCCCCGGAGGCCTTGTCGGCGAGGATCGCGTCGTCCTCCCAGCTGTCCCAGAGCTTCAGTGCCACGTCGAGGAACTCGGCGGCCCGCGCGTACCGCTCGGCGTGCGCGGGCTCCTCCTCGATCCCGAAGTTGCGGGCCGCCTCCGCGCCCGCCGTGGTGACGATGTTCCAGCCCGCCCGGCCGCCGCTGATGATGTCCAGGGAGGCGAACTTGCGGGCCAGGTTGTAGGGGGAGTTGTAGGAGGTGGAGGCGGTGGCGATCAGCCCGATGTGCTCGGTGGCCGTCGCCAGCGCGGTGAGCAGCGTCAGCGGTTCCAGAGCACCGGCGGGCCGCTGCGCGACACTGCCCCACAGATGCGGGCCGTCCGCCAGGAAGAGCGAGTCGAAGGTGCCCCGCTCGGCGGCCTTGGCCAGCCGCACGTAGTGCGCGAGATCGACATGCGCGTACGGGTCGCTCTCCGGGAGGCGCCAGGACGCTTCGTGGTGACCGGTGTTCATGAGGAAGGCGTTGAGGTGGAGCTGGCGGGTCATGGGGGTCCTTAGCTGTTCAGGCCGAAGCGGGGGTCCGGGAGCGCAGCCCCCGGCGGACGGTCACGCCACGTCCTCCGTGACGCCCAGCGCCGCCAGCAGCCGGCTCCGGTACTCGCCGCGGGGGCGGTCATGGTCGACGGTCAGGTCGAGGCCGATCCGCCCGCGCTCCAGGACGAGCACCCGGTCGGCGAGGACGATCGCCTCGTCGACGTCGTGGGTGACGAGCAGCACGGACGGGCGGTGCCGTTTCCACAGCTCGCGCAGCAGGTGGTGCATCTTGATGCGGGTGAGGGCGTCCAGCGCGCCGAACGGCTCGTCGGCGAGGAGCAGTTCGGGCTCGCGGACCAGGGAGCGGGCGAGCGCGGCACGCTGCGCCTCGCCGCCGGAGAGCTCGCCCGGCCAGGCCCGCTCCCGGCCGCCGAGGCCGACCTCGTCGAGCGCGGCCCGCCCCAGGTCGTGGGCGTCCTTGCCGTCCAGACCCAGCACCACGTTGTCCAGCACCCGGCGCCAGGGCAGCAGCCGGGAGTCCTGGAAGACCACCGACACCCGCTGGGGGGCGGTGAGTTCACCGCTGCCGGCCACCCCGTGGTCGAGTCCGGCGACCGCCCGCAGCAGGGTGGACTTGCCGGAGCCGCTGTGCCCGAGGAGGGCGGTGAACTGCCCGGCGGGCAGGTCGAGGTCGACGGAGTCGAGGACCGTGCGCTCCCCGAACGACCGGGTCAGGCCCCGGAGCCGGACGGCGGGGCGGGTCAGCTGCTCAGTGTGCGGCGCCACGACAGCACCCTCCGTTCGATGAGTCGGACCACGGTGTCGGAGACGAGGCCGAAGACGCCGTAGATCAGCAGACCGACGAGGATGATGTCGCTGCGCCCGTAGTTCTGGGCCTGGAACATCATGTAGCCGAGGCCGCTGGTGGCGTTGATCTGCTCCAGGACGACCAGGCCGAGCCAGGATCCGGTGACACCGAGCCGGAGTCCCACGAAGAATCCGGGCAGCGCGCCGGGGATCACGACCTCCCGGATGAACCGGAGCCTCGACAGGTCCAGCACCTCGGCGAGTTCGACGTACCGGCTGTCGATCGCGGACAGCGCGGCATGGGTGTTCAGGTAGACCGGGATGTAGACGACGATCGCGATGATGGCGATCTTGAAGGTCTCGCCGATGCCCAGCCAGAGGATGAACAGGGGGATCAGGCCGAGGGTGGGGATGGCGCGGTTGATCTGCACGGTCCCGTCGATCAGCGCCTCGCCGGTCCGGGTGAGCCCGGAGGCCAGGGCCAGCAGCACCCCGGCGGTCAGGCCGATCGCGAAGCCGTACCCGGCCCGCTCCACGGAGGTCAGGATGTCGGTGCGCAGCGTCCCCGCCGTCCACAGGTGGACGGCGGTGTCCAGGACGGTCCAGGGCGCCGGGATCGCGCCGGGGTCGAGTTGTCCGGCGGCGGAGGCGATGGCCCAGGCGGCGAGGACGACGAGCGGACCGGCCAGCCGGGCGGCGGGCAGCCGGCGGCCGGGGGAGAGCCGGCGGCGCGGCCGGACCCGGTGCGCCTCCTGCTCCGCGACGGGAACCGGCACGGTGCCGGTGGTCACGGCGGTCATTTCCGGTACTCCGCCGGTACGGCCTTCGCGGCGAGGGACTCGAAGCGGTGGTCGAAGAGCCCGGTGACGTCGGTCTTCTTCACGAAGCCGCCCTCCGCCAGCAGATCGGCGGTCTCCTGCTCCCACTTGATCGCCTCGTCCCAACTCGGCGGGAACAGCGGCTTGTTGGCGAGCTTGGTGATGCCTTGGGCCTGGGCGAGGGTCAGGTTCTGCGTCTTGACGTAGAACTCCTCGTTCCAGGTGTCCGGGTTCTCCCACTGCCAGACCAGACCCTTGGCCCACTCCGGGATGTACGCGGCGATCGCGGCGGCCTTGGCCTTGTCGTTCAGCACCGACTGCGGCGCCCACAGCAGGTTGAGCAGGTCGACGACGTCGGTGGCGATGGTGTGGGCGCCCTTGGAGCCGTACTGCTGGAGGTAGGCCGGCGCCTGGGTGTTGGCCAGCGGGGCTACGTCCACCTGCCCGGACTGCAGGGCGGTGAGGAACTGGTTGCTGGTCAGCGGGACCAGCTTCACGTCGTCGTAGGCGAGCCCGGCCTCCTTGAGCGCCCGCAGGAGTACGACCCCCTGGGCCTGCCCCTGCGAGAAGGCGAGCTTCTTGCCCTGGAAATCGGCGACCGTGCGGATGTCGCTGCCCGGCTTGGTGGCGAACAGATAGTTCGGCTTGCGGGTGATGTTGATCGCCACGATCTTCGCCGCGAATCCCTGGAACTGCGCCTGGATCGGCGGAATACCCGCGTTGTTCGCGAGGTCCAGGGACTTGGCGCGGAACGCGTTGATGACATCGGGACCGGCCCCGATGTTCACCCAGCTCGACACCGTGAACGGCAGCGCGGGCAGTTTCGCCAGCTTGAACTGCAACTGCTGGGTGCCCAGATAGGAGGCGATCTTCAGGCTGGTCCCGGCCGGGACCTTGGCGGCCAGCGGAGCCGTGGAGGCGGCCGCGGTGTCGGCGGCGGCACTGCCACCGGCGCAGCCGCCGAGCCCGGCCACGGCCGCCGAGGCGCCGAGCAGCGAGGTGAGGAAGAGCCGGCGGTCGAGGCCGGGGGAGGACGCAGAGGACATGGGAGGGCTCCGAGGGGAAAAGCAGCAGAAAGGCAGGGCGAATTCCCGGCGACAGAGGGCCGGAAAGAGAGATCTCACGCAGAGAGAAATGCGCGCTCGCAGCGCGTCAAGACGTCAGCAACAGAGGGTGCGACAGGTCATGAGCAGGATGTTCCTTGCCGTGTGCGATGGCTGTCAATATTCCGAGTTTCTGAATTAAATAAGCCGTGGTGACGCGCTCAGCGGATCCCGGTACAGCACGTCCAGGACCACCGAACCGCCCGCCACCGCCAGCACCGAGTCGCCGAAACTGGTCGGCGCGACCACGGCGGCGCGTTCCGGTCCGACCGCCTCCCGCAGCGCGGCGAGACAGTCCTCCCGGTACAGCACCCCCACCTCGGTGACGACCACGCTCTCCGGGTTGAGCACGTCGAGCAGCAGCGCCGCCGCCCGTCCGGTCAGCCGCGCCCGCTCCACCAGCAGCTCTGTGGCCGCCGGGTCACCGGCCCGCGCCGCCGCGAGGACGTGCATCGGGTTGCCGCCGTCGACGACCCCGGCCGCCCGGGCCCGCCGCACCAGCGTCCGCTCGCTCAGTTCCACCTGGAGACAGCCGGTGCGTCCGCAGCCGCACGGCTCGGTGCCGCCCGGCACCGGGAGATGGGCGATCGTGCCGGCCTGCGAGCGCGGGCCGTGGTGCACCTCCTCGCCGGTGGCGAAGGCCGCGTCGACCACGTTCCCGACGAACAGGTGCAGCACGCTCCGGCTGCCCCGGGCCCGCCCGAACAGCCGCTCCCCGTTGACCAACGCCCGGGCGTGCCCGTCCACATGGACCGGCAGCCCGGTGCGCGCGCCGAGCAGCTCGCGCACCGGCACCTCGCGCCAGCCCAGCAGCGGATGCTCGACGACGGTCCCGGAGTCCCGGTCCACCCAGCCGCCGACGGCCACCCCGACCCCCAGCGGCCGGCTGCCCGGCACCTCGGCGAGCAGCGCGGCCAGCCCGGCGGCGGCCCGCTCCAGCACCGCGCGGGGACCGGTGTCGCCGTGCTTCAACTCCCTGCGGACGACGACCCGTCCGCGCAGGTCGAGCAGCGCGACCGTGGTGTACGGCACGGCCACGTGCACCCCGCCCACCACGAACCGCGAGTCGTCCAGGTCGACGGGCACATGCGGCCGGCCCACGCCGTTCACCCGGCGCGGCGCCTCGGCCTCCCGGATCAGGCCGAGTTCGGTGAACCGGGCGCAGTAGTCGGTGACGGAGGCCGGCGACAGCCCGGTCAGCCGGGCGATGGTGGAGCGGGCCACCGGCCCGTGCTCCAGGACCGAGCGCAGGACCACACTGGCGCTGGTCCGCCGCCGGTCGCCGGGGGGAGAGAGGGGATGCGGGGGTGCCGCGGTACGGGGCATGGGAAACCGTCCTCGGGAACGGGGCCGACACGTCTCGTCTCGGGAGCCGAGGCGCGCCGGACGGTCTCCCGCCGCGCGGCCTCAGAGCGGCCGGCGACAGACGGCAGCCCCTTGCCGTCGCAGGTCGACATAGCGACGCGACGTGAAGTTCCGGGACTGGGCGACCATGTCCGGAAGCGTAGGCCAGAAACCTTGAATCCCACCAGAGTGCTGGGATTCGATTGGCGGAACTCCACAGGCCTGTTCAACGCCGTTGACGTGAGTGAAACATCTCTGCCTCAGTGATCGGTGTCACGCCGTACCGGGTGTAACCCACATCCTTTGTGGGGAGCCCACCAAGCGTCGCTTCCGGCCTTTGTCGACCGCTGACGTGTCCGGCTCAGACCGGCCGGGATAGCGTCACGGTGTTCCCCGCTTGTCCACCCTCACCCCGCGGAGTCCCCATGAGCACCGCCACCGCGACCGCGACCGCCTCCAGCCACACCGGCACCGTCCTCGCCGACCTCCTGCCCGCGTCCCGGGTGCGCGATGCCGCCCTCGTGCTCGGCGGCGCCGCGCTCACCGGCCTCGCCGCCCAGATCGCCGTCCCCGTGCCCGGCTCCCCGGTGCCGGTGACCGGCCAGACCTTCGCGGCCCTGCTCGTCGGCACCAGCCTCGGCGCCCGCCGCGGTGTCGCCTCCCTCGCCCTGTACGCGCTGGCCGGCCTCATGGGCGTGCCGTGGTTCGCGAGCGGCACCTCCGGCCTCTCCGTCTCCTTCGGCTACATCCTCGGCATGCTGCTGGCCTCCGCCGCCGTCGGCGCCCTGGCCCGGCGCGGCGCCGACCGCGGTGTGCTGCGCATGGCGGCCACCATGGTGCTCGGCGAGGCGGTCATCTACGCGATCGGCGTGCCCTACCTGGCCTTCGCCGCCGGCATGTCCGCGTCCGCGGCGATCGCGGCCGGCCTCACCCCGTTCCTGATCGGCGACGCCGTGAAGGCGCTCCTGGCGATGGGCGCGATGCCCGCGGCCTGGAAGCTCGTCGGCCAGCGCTGACCCGACGGCGGACGACAGGGGCCCGGGGTGCGGCAAGCACCCCGGGCCCCTGTGCTGTTCCCGGCCGGTTACGACTGCTGCCGCGGCCGCCGCTGCGACCACCACACCCCCGCCGCGCCCGCCGCGATCAGCGCCGCACCGGCCGCGCCGAGCGGCAGTACGTCACGTCCCGCGCCGGTCTTCGGCAGCTGGTCCCCGCCCGGCCCCACCGGCTTGTTGTCGGTGCCCAGCAGCAACGGGGTGGCCGGGGCGTTCGGCGACGGGTTCGTCGTACCGAACGGCACCGGGCCCTGCTGCCAGAACGTCTTCTTCCCGTCCGCGCTCTGCACGGGCAGGCAGATCTTCCCGGTCTTGCCCAGGTCGAACGTGGCGTCGACCGCGTACGACTTCGACTTGCCCGCGCCGAGTGCGCCGACCGGGCAACTGAAACCGCTGTTCGAACCGGCCGGCAGATCCTTCGCGGCGATCGCGTCGCAGCCCTTGACGCCGCTCACCTTCAGGCCGTCGAAACCGACCACCAAAAGCCTGATGTCGCCGCTCTCCTTGGTCCCCTCGTTCTTGACGGTCGCGGTAATCGCCGTTTTCTGCGAACTGTTGTCGACGGAGATCTTCTCGGGCAACGTGGTCGTCAGCTTCACACCCTCGGGTGCCTGGTCAACCGCCTTTCCCCCCTTGCTGCTTCCCGGTCCCTGGTCATCGGCGGCGGCCGTGAACGGCAGGATCATCACGGCCGAGAAAGATGCCGTGACCAGCGACCCCGTGACCACGGCCAGCCGCCGGGCCATACGACGAGAACTCATGTTCGTCCCCCTTGCAACCCCCTGGACCGCGCCTGAATTCGCGGCCACTTGAAGAGGTACCACAAGATTTCTCCGCACTATGCTGGTACGGCCGTAAGTGTGACCATTGTGTGTCAGCAGGGGCGGTCGTTGAGGGGGTGCAGCGAATTGCCGGAGAATTCAGGGAGTTCAGGGAATTCAGAGGGGCCGGGGAATTCCGTTGGTCCAGGGAACGCGGGGAGCGCGGGGCCGGGTGGTGTCCCGGGGCTGCTGGTGAACGACCGCTACCGGCTGGCCGAGAGTATCGGCCAGGGAGGAATGGGGCGGGTGTGGCGGGCCGCCGACGAGACACTCGACCGGCAGGTCGCCGTCAAGGAGATGCGGATCGACGGCCTCGACGCCGAGGACACCCGCACCCGCCGCGAACGCACCCTGCGCGAGGCCAGGGCCACCGCCCGCATCGACCACCCCAACGTCGTACGGGTCTACGACGTCGTCGACGAGGGCGAACGCCTGTGGATCGTCATGGAGCTGGTGCACGGCCGCTCCCTTGAATGGATCATGGCCGAGGAGGGGGCGCTGAGTCCCCGCGCGGCGGCCCGGATCGGTCTCGGCCTGGTCGCGGCACTGCGGCAGGTGCACGCCGGGGGAGTGCTGCACCGCGACATCAAACCCGGGAACGTCCTCGTCGAGAGCACCGCCGGCCGGGTCGTCCTCACCGACTTCGGCATCGCGGCGATCCAGGACGCCAAGGCGCTCACCATGGTCGGCATGCTGGTCGGCTCCCCCGACTACATGGCCCCCGAGCGGATCTCCGGCCGCCCGCAGGGCCCGCCCTCCGACGTCTGGTCGCTCGGCGCGACCCTCTGCGCGGCCCTGGCCGGCCGCTCCCCCTTCTCCCGCGACACCACCCTCGCCACCCTGCACGCGGTCCTCTACGAGGAGCCCGAACTCCCCGCCGCCGCAGGCCCGTTGCGCGAACTTCTGGCCGCACTCCTGGAGAAGGACCCCACCACCCGTCCCGACCTGGCAGAGGTCGAACAGGCCCTGCGCCCGGTGGCGTACCCGACCCGGACCCCGACCCAGACATATCCGGCCCCGCCGCCCGAGCCGACGGAACGCCCGACACCGGTGTACGTCGACCCGACGAAGCTCCGCATGCCGCCCCCTGAGGACGAACGCCCGCAGCCACCGCCGACGCAGATATCGCCGCCGGTCAGCGCATCGACGGAGGCGGCTTCGGAACGCTCGGAGGTACGGTCCGAGACCCCGTCGGGCAATTCGGCGGCCCCCACGTTGCAGCGTCCCGAACTGCAGCGCCCCGACAGGGGCGCGGGGCTGCATCGATCAGCGGCTCCGCCGCAGGGCGCGACCAGCCACGACGAGCCCGCAGCGACCCCCCGCCGCACCACCCTCCTCGCCGTACTGGGAGCCGCGGCCGTGGCCACCGCCATAGCCGTCCTCCTCACCACCACAACGGGCGGCGGCGACAACGACAAAGCGACCAGCACCTCCTCGGCCAAGCCCACTTCGTCCGCGCCCACGGTCGAGGGAACGACCCGCCCCCGAAGCCTCCCGCCCGGCGCCCACGAGGAGGCCGGCGGTTTCGCCTGGGTCACCCCCAAGGGCTGGCGGCGGGACGTGAAGACGGGCGCCGAGGTGCACTACACCTCCCCCGACGGCCGCCAGGAGCTCGTCGCCAAGTCCTCCCTGGCCCGCGGCGACCTCATGGACAGCTGGACCGCCTCCGAACGCAGCGCCCACCAGGGCCAGGACTACCGCAAGATCCGGCTGGCCGAGACGACCTTCCGCGGCTACCCGGCGGTGGTCTGGGAGTACACCTTCACCCTCAAGGGCACCCCCTGGCACGCACGGCTGCTGGGCTTCGACGCCGACGGCAAGTCGTACCAGATCAACACCTGGTACCAGCCGGCGATCGAAGCCCAGGCCGTACGGACGTACGAACAGGTGAAGGAGGGCTTCACCCTGCTGTGAGCGTCAGCCGACGGACACCTTGTCGGCGGGCTCGGCGACGGCCGCCTGCGCGGTACGGCCGCCCGTCACCTTCTGCTTCACCACGGCGACGGCGACGACGACCGCCGCGACCAGCAGCGACAGCAGCACGGTCGTACGACCGCTGCTCGCGCCCTCCGTGTCGGTCAGCATGTAGCCCAGCACGAACACGATCAGACCGGCCGTCGCCCAGGTCAGGTACGGGTACAGCCACATCTTCACGACGAGCTTCTCCGGCGCCTCGGCCTGGATGATCTTCCGCATCCGCAGCTGCGAGAAGCAGATGACCAGCCAGACGAACAGGGCGACCGCGCCGGAGGAGTTGACGAGGAAGAGGAAGACCGAGTCCGGGAACTTGTAGTTGAAGAAGACGGCGACGAAGCCGAAGACGACGGAGGCGACGATCGCGGCCATCGGCACACCGCGGGACGTGGTCCGCGCGAACGCCTTCGGCGCGTCACCGCGCTGCCCGAGCGAGAACGCCATCCGGGAGGCCGTGTACAGGCCGGAGTTGAGACAGGACAGCACGGACGTCAGCACGATGAAGTTCATGATCTCGCCGGCGTGCGCGATGCCGAGGGAGTCGAGGGCGGCGACGTACGAGCCCTTCTCCTTGATCGACGGGTCGTTCCACGGCAGCAGCGAGACCACGATCAGGATCGAGCCGAGGTAGAAGACGCCGATCCGCCAGATGATGCTGTTGGTGGACTTGGTGACCGCGCGCTGCGGGTTCTCCGACTCGCCGGCCGCCAGGGTGGCGATCTCGCTGCCCATGAAGGAGAAGACGACCAGGAGCACGCCGGTCAGGATGGTGCCGGGGCCGTGCGGCAGGAAGCCGCCGTGGTCGGTGAGGTTCGAGAAGCCCGCCTTGTCGCTGTGCACGCCGGGCAGGATGCCGAGCACGGCCAGCAGACCGACGACGATGAACGCGCCGATCGCGACGACCTTGATGCCGGCGAACCAGAACTCGAACTCGCCGTACGAGCCGACCGAGACCAGGTTGGTGGCGGTGAGCACCACCATCACGATCAGCGCCCAGCCCCACTGCGGCACGGCCGGGATCCAGCCCTCCAGGATCTTGGCGCCGGCGGTGGCCTCGACCGCCAGCACCACGACCCAGAAGAACCAGTACAGCCAGCCGATGGAGAACCCGGCCCAGCGGCCGAGCGCGCGGTCCGCGTGCGCGGAGAACGATCCGGAGGTGGGGTTCGCGGCGGACATCTCGCCGAGCATCCGCATCACCAGCACCACGAGCGTGCCGACGAGCGCGTACGACAGCAGGATGCCGGGGCCTGCGGTGGCGATTCCGGAACTGGAGCCGACGAAGAGGCCGGCGCCGATGACGCCGCCGATCGCGATCATCGACAGATGGCGGTTCTTGAGTCCTGCGTGGAGACCGTTGCCAGTCATGGGGGGAATTCCTTTGCGCCGGGTGAGCGGGCTCTCGTACGAGCGGTGTACGAGTCGGTCCAGTGAAACGGAGGTGGGCTGATTCCTGAACCTTTGAATCCAGATCGTTACTTGAGGTTTTCCTGAGGTTCTGTAGTGTTGCTCACACTTTGCGGGACGCTTTCGGGTATGCGGCCCCGCCCCTGCCGGGTGGTTACACCCGTGTCACACTCATCCCATGCGCGTGTATCTCGGCTCCGACCATGCGGGCTTCGAACTCAAGAACCACCTCGTCGAGTGGCTGAAGGCGGCGGGTCACGACCCCGTCGACTGTGGCCCCCACATCTACGACGCCCAGGACGACTACCCGCCCTTCTGCCTCCGCGCGGCCGAGCGGACGGCGGCGGACCCCGGGTCCCTCGGCATCGTGATCGGCGGCTCCGGCAACGGTGAGCAGATCGCCGCGAACAAGGTGAAGGGCGTGCGGGCCGCGCTGGCCTGGAGCGAGGAGACGGCGTCGCTCGGCCGGCAGCACAACAACGCCAACGTCGTCGCGGTGGGCGCGCGGATGCACACGGAGGACGAGGCGACGAAGTTCGTCGAGACGTTCCTCAACACGCCGTTCTCCGAGGGGGAGCGGCACATCCGTCGCATCGACATGCTGTCGGCGTACGAGACCACGGGCGACCTTCCCCCGATCCCGGCGCACCACCCCCAGCCGTAGCAGTTCCTCCCCCAACCTTCGGCCGGGGGTACCCCCAGCGCCCCTGACGGGGCGCTGCGCCGTGGCGGGCGCCCTCCTCCCTGTCCCCTCGACGTTCACCCCTCCACCGACCGAGTCGGATGGGTGGGTGGGAAGGAAGTGCGGAAGTGCCGGAGGGGCACACCATTCATCGGCTGGCGCTGGACTACCGTCGGCTCACCGGGCCCGTGAGGGCGAGCAGCCCGCAGGGCAAGTTCTCCGACGCCGCCGCGCTGATCGACGGCGCCCCCCTCACCCGTACCGAGGCGCACGGGAAGCATCTTTTCCTCGGGTTCCGCGACAGCGACTGGGTGCACATCCACCTCGGCCTCTTCGGCAAGGTGGGGTTCGGTGACGCCCCCGCGCCGCCGCCCACCGACACCGTCCGGCTGCGGCTCGCGGACGCCACCTCGTACGTCGACCTGCGCGGGCCGACCACGTGCGCCCTGATCACGGGGGAGGAGAAGGACGCCATACACGCCCGGCTCGGGCCGGACCCGCTCCGTGCCGACGCCGACCCGGACGCGGCGTACCGGAGGATCTCCCGCAGTCGTACGACGGTCGCCGCCCTGCTGATGGACCAGAAGGTCATCGCGGGCGTCGGCAACGTCTACCGCGCCGAGGCGCTGTTCCGGCACGGCATCGATCCGTACCGCGCGGGCAGGGACCTCACCCCGGGCGAGTGGGACGCCGTCTGGGGTGATCTCGTCGAGCTGATGCGCGAGGGCGTCAGGAACAACCGGATCGACACCGTGCGGCCCGAGCACACGCCGGAGGCGATGGGCCGCCCGCCGCGCGTGGACGACCACGGCGGCGAGGTGTACGTCTACCGCCGGGCCACCCTGCCCTGCCACCTCTGCGGCACCGGCATCCGCACCGCGGACCTCGCCGCCCGCAACCTCTTCTGGTGCCCCACCTGCCAGCAGCGCTGACCGCGCGCTAGAAGCCGTGCGGCAGCCACGGCGGCACCGGTGACCCGAACGCCACCGACGCCTCCGCCAGCGCCCCCGGCCGCAGCTCGGCCACCCGGCCGGCCCGCGCCAGCGACAGCAGGGACACCCCGCCGAGGTACGCCGCCCCCAGCTCCCGTACGGACAGGGCGAGCTCGGCCGGGTCCGTCGTACGCTCGCAGGACGCGCCCTTGGGGTCCCCGGTCAGCCGCCAACGCCCCGTGTTCCAGGGGCAGAAGGCGTCCTCCACCGCCAGCACCACGTCCACCGGCGTCTGGTAGGTACGGGCCGCGAGCGCCGCACCGACGTCGACGAGACGGACGTACCCCATGTCCCGCACCTGCGTCAGACAGCGCCGGATGTCGGAGACCAGGTACTGCCAGGCGTCGTCCACCGGCCGCCCCCGTACCGTCAGCTTCGACATCAGGTCGATGCCGAACAGGAACCGCCACAGCGCCGCGTCGCTCGCGGGGTCGACGGCGGCCAGGTCCTCCAGCGACACCGTGCCGTCGTGCCCGCTCGCCGACCAGCCCAGCTTGGTGCGGAACCGGGCGTACCCGGTGACCTCCCCGTCCCGCTCGGCGACCACGCACTGCAGCGCCGACGCCCCGTCGCGCTCGCTCTCCGGGTCCAGCAGCGCCGCCCGCTCCCAGCCGGGCT
Source organism: Streptomyces sp. NPDC007901 (assembly GCF_042959465.1). Classification (NCBI taxonomy): domain Bacteria; kingdom Bacillati; phylum Actinomycetota; class Actinomycetes; order Kitasatosporales; family Streptomycetaceae; genus Streptomyces; species Streptomyces sp. NPDC007901. The sequence goes on from NZ_JBIBKW010000010.1 coordinate 332,324, forward strand.
GCCGGGCCAGCATCCCGGGCCGCAGCGGCACCGTCCGCGCGTACACCGCCTCGCACGCGGCGAGCACCTCGGCCGGCGCGGCGTACCGCAGCCGTACGTCGTCGGTGCCGGCCGGCACGTCCAGGGTGACCCGGCTCGTGTCGATCTCGGCCTGCAGCCGGAAGGTCGCGGCGGCGTACCCGAAGCGGCCGTAGATCGCCGGCTCGGAGGCGGTCAGCGCGGCCAGCGGCTCGCCCCACTCCCGTACGTCGTCCAGCTGGCGGCGCATCATCGAGGTCAGCACCCCGCGCCGCCGGTGCGTCGCGGCCACGGTCACCATGGTGACCCCCGCGGTGGGCAGCACGGCGCCGCCCGGCACGGTCATCCGGAACCGGAACGCGCCGCCCGTCCCCACCAGCTCCGACCCGTCCCAGACGGCCAGCGACCGCTCGAAGTCGATGAGGGAACGGTCCAGTTCACGCTCCTCGGCCGACGCCGGACCCCCGCCGAAGGCCCGCACCAGGTGCTTCCACCACCCGTCGAACTCCTCGGGACGCAGCACCTTCAACTCGGTCGCACGGTCGGTCGCCATACGCCATGCCTATCAGGGGCAATGCAGGACGAGCCAGCGAATTTCTCCCGGACGGCGACGTGAGGGCGTCCGGTGAAGTTCACTGTGAAGTCGCACGCGAAGTTGAGCCTCGGACGGGGGACAAGTGGGACCTCCCGTGCCAAGAAGCTGGTCCGATGGATAGGGTCCCGAACTAATGGCAGTAGACCGAGAGCGGCGCGCGAAGGCCGAGACGCTTACGGCCCGGTGGAAGATGCAGTGGCACCGGGCCCGCGTCGGCCTGCGCAGAAGCGCCGTGGACTACTTCCGCGGCGACGGCTCCGACTGGATCGCGCTGGTCGGACTGCTGCTCACCATCCCGGTCCTCGCGGCCATGACCCTCGCCAACTCGGTGTGGTTCTCCCCGGCCCTGCTGGTCCTGCCGATCATCGCGGGCGGCCTGTTGCTGCGCCCGGCGAGCCTGCTCGGCCTGTACGCGGCGGCGGCGACGGCCCTGATCGTGGAGTCGGTACGGCTCGGCCCCTACACCGAGGGCCCCTCCCGGGTCACCCCGGGCGTCGTCCTGGTCGTCGCGGCCTGCGGGTTCTTCGGACTGCTCACCGCGCAGTTCCGCAGCCGGGTCGGCGTGCCCTGGCGGCGCGGCGGCACCATGCTCTTCGACCTGCGCGAACGCATCCGGGTGCAGAGCAAGCTGCCGAAGCTGCCGCCGGGCTGGCACCGCGAGATGGCCCTGCGGCCGGCCGGCGGCCAGTCCTTCTCCGGCGACTTCGTGGTCGCCTCCCGCACCAACAACGGCCGCACCATGGAGGTCGTCCTCACGGACGTCTCCGGCAAGGGTATGGACGCGGCGTCCCGCGCCCTGCTGCTCTCCGGCGCCTTCGGCGGCCTCCTCGGCTCCCTGCCCCCGCACGCCTTCCTGCCCGCCGCCAACGGCTACCTGCTCCGCCAGGACTGGGACGAGGGCTTCGCGACCTCCATCCACCTGGTCCTGGACCTCGACTCCGGCGACTACGAGCTGTACTCCGCGGGCCACCCGCCCGGCCTCCAGCTCAGCGCGGGCAGCGGCCGCTGGGAGGAGAAGGCCGCGGAGGGCCCCCTCCTCGGCGTCTACGACGGCGCCCAGTTCGACTCGGTCAAGGGCTCCCTGCGTCCCGGCGACGTCCTGATGCTCTTCACGGACGGTCTGGTGGAGACTTCCGACCGGGACATCATGGAAGGCATGGACCGGCTGACCGGCGAGGCCGACCGCTATGTGGCCGGCGGCTTCCACGGCGCGGCCTGGCACCTCATCGAGGCCGTCGCCAAGGACGTCAACGACGACCGAGCACTCCTGCTGATCTGCCGCGAAGCGGCCAGGTGACGTGACCCCGACCCCCCTCTCCCTCCCCGAAGTCGAGGCGATCGCCCGCGCCGCCCACGCCGGGCAGACCGACAAGGCCGGGCGGCCCTATGCCGAGCATCTGGCCGCGGTCGCCGAAGGGGTGCGTAGCCGTGGTGGTGACGCGGAGCAGGTCGCCGCCGCGTGGCTGCACGACTCCGTCGAGGATCACGCCGTGACGGAGGAGTGGCTGGGCTCGGCTCCGCTCACGCCCCGTACCAGGGCCATCGTGCTGGCGCTGACCAAGCGGGAGGGGGAGGACCCCGAGGCGTACGCGCGCCGCATCCTGGACACCCCGGGCGCGCTGCTCGTCAAACAGGCCGATCTCGCGCACAACGCGGACCCCGGCCGTCTGGCCGTACTCGACGGACCCACCCGCGAGCGGCTGACCGAGAAGTACGCCCGGATGCGCGCCCTCCTCGGCCTGCCCGCGTAGGCGGACTCACGCGTTGGCCATCTCCCGGCCGCGCCGGCCGCGCTCCCGGGCCAGTTCCGCCGCGTCCTGCCGGAACGCCCACTCCATCCCCGGCTCCATGGCGAACCGGAACACCCGCCGGACGGGCCGGGTGCACAGCAGGGTCACCCCGGCGCCGGCGAGCGCGGTGACGAGGATCTCGCCGAGCGGGCCGTGCAGCCACCTCGGGTCGAACCAGCCCGCGTGGACGCCGTACTTCACGACGAAACCGTGCAGCAGATAGCCGTAGAGCGTGCCCGCGCCCAGTGCGGTGAACCACATCCTGCGGCCCGGCACCCAGGAGAAGAAGGCGGCCGTCAGCACCATCGAGCAGCCGAACATGGCGAGCACCATCACCGGCCCGCACCACCACGGCGCACCCAGTTCCTGCGCGGAGTCACGGTGGTAGAACCATGCGGTGTTCATCCGCGGCACCGCCCACCAGGAGAACGCCAGCGCGACCGCGAACACCGGCACCGCGGCGATCCGCACCGGCCACCTGCGCACCAGCCGGAAGTGCTCGGGCCGCAGGCACAGGCCGAGCACGAAGTACGGCAGGAACTGCAGCACCCGCTGGAGGTCCAGATCGTCACCGATGCTCGGCGACACGGACGCCAGCATCGCGACGGCGAAAGCGAGCGGCAGCGGGTGGCGGACCGCCCGCCAGATCGGCGTGGTCAGCCGCCAGGCGAACAGCGCGCACAGGAACCAGGTCAGGTACCAGGGGTCCAGCAGGCTGATGTCCTGGCCGGAGGAGCCGACGACGAAGCGTTCGAACAGCGAGTAGGCCGTCTCGAACAGGACGTACGGCACGACGACCCCGGTGACCAGCCGCTTCAGCCGGTCCGGGCGCAGGTCGAAGTTCCGGGAGAAGTAGCCGGAGACGATGATGAACGCCGGCATGTGGAAGGCGTACACCACGGAGTACACCGCCTCCAGGACGCGGCTGTCGCCCTTCAGGGGCTCCCAGGAGTGACCCATCGCGACCAGCACGATCGCCAGGTACTTGGCGTTGTCGAAGAAGGCGTCGCGCTCCGTGCCTCTCGGCGGTCGGGCCGGGGGGCGGGGTGTTCGGTTCTGGCCGGGGGGCGTGGCGGCGTCAAACATCTGAGGCACCTTAGCGATGTCTGTGGGATTCCGTAAAACCCCCGACGGGAATCCTGGATATGAGCTGGGACACGTGCCGAACCGCCCTCCGCATTAGTGGAGTCGACTCCTCTACTCATGCAGTTCCATCCGGCACTTACACCCGTGATGTCCCTATTCATCCTGACTAATTGGTGCATAACATCCGCGTGTGGACCTGCCCTGTGGTGCCTGTGTCAACAATTCGAATTCGCTGCGCGCGCGTTGTGTGGACACGGAAACCATCTCTGCCAATTGCCGTGGATCCAGGGGCGGGTGGACCCTCGAATTACTGTGCGGGCGGCGGTCGGTGTGAGATGCACTGTCGACGTTGTGTCACGGACCGCATAGTGCGGCCGGGTTGGTGGCACGATGGTTCTGGCGGGGGTGCGGGGTCGTACCCCTGGGCCGGGAGAGCGGAACCGACCGAGGGTGTGATCAGTTGTGGCCATTTCACTGTCTGTGGTGCTGCTGTTGGCGATCATCCTGGTAGTGATGATCAGAGGGGGGAACATCAAGGCCGGCCCCGCGATCGTCGCGGTCCTGTTCGGCTTCTTCCTCGCGTCGACCGGGATGGCCCCGTCCATCCAGCGGTTCCTCGACTCGATAGCGCAGACCATCAACTCGATCAGCTTCTGACCGTGGCCACGGCCCCTGGACGCACCGAAGGCCCAGGGCAGAGGGGGAAACCTCTCACCTGGGCCTTCGCCGTGCAGAGCGGGCGACGGGAATCGAACCCGCGTAGTCAGTTTGGAAGACTGAAGCTCTACCATTGAGCTACGCCCGCACACCACGCGCCGCAGGTCGGTGACCGCGGCACAGGAGGCATCGTAGCGGGTCGCGGGCTGCGCGGGCCAATGGGTTGGTCTGGGCGGATGTCGGTGAACAAAGCGGCCGACGCGGGCAGCCCGGGCATGTACCCTACGTGTCGCACCGATACGGGGTGTGGCGCAGCTTGGTAGCGCGTCCGCTTTGGGAGCGGAAGGCCGTGGGTTCAAATCCCGCCACCCCGACCACCACCTGACGGCGTCCGTCTTGATCGCCTTTTGGGGCGCTGAGCGGCTGCGGTTACTATGCAAGCTGCGTGCCCGTGTGTCCCGGCCCGCCAGACGGCGGCCTACGAACTCCTCCGGGCGGCGAAACTCCGCCGGGCCCCTCTGGCACCGGCAGAACCCAAGAAGTCAGCCACAAGGAGACCGAACCGTGAAGAGCGCCGTGGAGACCCTGAACCCGACCCGGGTTCGGCTCACTGTCGAGGTGCCCTTCGAGGAGCTCAAGGACAGCCTCGACGCGGCGTACCAGAAGATCAACCAGCAGGTCACGGTGAAGGGCTTCCGCAAGGGCAAGATCCCGGCCCGGGTCATCGACCAGCGGTTCGGTCGCGGTGCGGTGCTGGAGGAGGCCGTCAACGACGCGCTCCCGAAGTTCTACACCGAAGCGGTCAACGAGGCCGAGCTCAGCCCGCTCGGCCAGCCCGACGTCGACATCACCGAGCTGAAGGACGGCGAGACGCTGAACTTCACCGCCGAGGTCGACGTCCGCCCCGCCCTGGAGATCCCGGACTACACCGGCATCGAGGTCGAGGTCGACGCCGTCGAGGTGACCGACGAGGACATCGAGAAGTCCGTGGAGCAGCTCCGTGAGCGCTTCGCGTCCACCTCCCCGGTCGAGCGTGCCGCCGAGGACGGCGACGTCGTCACCGTCGACCTGGAGGCCAAGGTCGACGGCGAGGTGCTGGAGGACGGCATCGCCAGCGGTGTCTCCTACACCATCGGCTCCGGCGAGCTGCTGGACGGCATCGACGACGCCGTGAAGGGCCTGGAGGCCGGTGGCGAGGCCACCTTCGCCTCCGAGCTCAAGGGCGGCTCCGCGGCCGGCAAGGAGGCCGAGGTCACCGTCAAGGTCACCCAGGTCGCCGCCCGCGAACTCCCCGAGCTGGACGACGAGTTCGCGCAGCTCGCCTCCGAGTTCGACACCCTGGACGAGCTCAGGGCCGACAGCCGCAAGCGGCTCGCCAACATGAAGACGTACGACCAGGCCACCCAGGCCCAGGAGCGCGTCCTGGAGAAGCTCCTGGAGCTCGTCGAGGTGCCCGTCCCCGAGAAGCTCCTCGAGGACGAGATCAACACCCGCAAGCACAACCTGGAGCACCACCAGCTCGGCCAGATGGGCCTCGACCTCGAGAAGTACCTGGAGATCCAGGGCAAGACCGCCGAGGAGTTCGAGACCGAGACCCGCGAGGCCGCGGTCAAGGGCATCAAGACCCAGTTCGTCCTCGACGAGCTGGTCAAGAAGGAGAACCTCAACGTCAACCAGGAGGAGCTCACCGAGCACCTCATGCGGCGTGCGGCCTCCTCCGGCATGTCCCCCGACCAGTTCGCCCAGGCCGTCGTCGAGGGCGGCCAGGTTCCGCTCCTGGTCGGCGAGGTCGCCCGCGGCAAGGCCCTGGCCGTCGTGGTCGAGGCCGCCACGGTGAAGGACACCAACGGCGAGCTCGTCGACCTGGACGACGAGGACGAGGACGAGACGGAGGCCCCCGAGGCCGCCGACGAGTCCCCCGAGGCCGCCGACGAGGAGAAGGCCGAGGGCTGACCCCACGGCGCCCGTAACGGCGTACAGAGGGGCTCCTGGGCACTGTCCCGGGGGCCCCTTTGTCGTAGAGCTCGGGGATCAGCGCCCCGAAAGGGGCGCGGGGCTGTGTTCGATATGCGGCCACCGCCGCGTGGGCGCGAGCAACCGCGACGCACCCGCACGCGCCCACGCACCGACGCAACCACGGCGAGTAGCCATCGGACCACCGGCGTTGCCGCTACGCCCCCGGCGAACAGCCCTGTTACCGGGATTCCCCGAAGGGACCATCGCGTTAGGGTCCATGAGTACGAGGGCAGCCAAGCCCCCGGCTACGGAAACGTGAGACGGCCCGGCGCCGTCGTAAGACGAGCAGGTGGATACGTGACGAATCTGATGCCCTCCGCCGCCGGCGAGCCTTCCATCGGTGGTGGCCTCGGCGACCAGGTCTACAACCGGCTGCTCGGCGAGCGGATCATCTTCCTGGGTCAGCAGGTGGACGACGACATCGCCAACAAGATCACCGCGCAGCTGCTGCTGCTCGCGGCCGAGCCCACCAAGGACATCTTCCTCTACATCAACAGCCCCGGCGGTTCGGTGACGGCCGGCATGGCGATCTACGACACCATGCAGTTCATCCCGAACGACGTGGTGACCATCGCGATGGGCATGGCGGCCTCGATGGGCCAGTTCCTGCTCACCGGCGGTACCGCGGGCAAGCGCTTCGCGCTGCCGCACACCGACATCATGATGCACCAGGGCTCCGCGGGCCTGGGCGGTACGGTCTCGGACATCAAGATCCAGGCCCAGTACCTGCTGCGCACCAAGAAGACCATGTCCGAGCTGACCGCCCTGCACTCCGGTCAGTCCGTCGAGACGATCGTCCGCGACGGCGACCGCGACCGCTGGTTCACCCCGGAAGAGGCCAAGGAGTACGGTCTTATCGACGGGATCATCACGCATGCCTCCGGTGTTCCGGGAGGCGGCGGCACCGGCGCCGCCTGAGCCCGGCCAGGCCGCACTCCGCCGAGACTCCAGCCCCCCGAACGCCACCAGGACGGTGAACACCCTCATGAGCAACATTCCCGGCGCCGCTGACGCCCGCTACGACGGGCCCCGGCCCGACGCCCGCTACGTCATCCCGCGCTTCGTCGAGCGCACCTCCCAGGGCATCCGCGAGTACGACCCGTACGCGAAGCTCTTCGAGGAGCGCGTGATCTTCCTCGGCGTCCAGATCGACGACGCCTCCGCCAACGACGTCATGGCGCAGCTGCTGTGCCTGGAGTCGATGGACCCGGACCGGGACATCTCGATCTACATCAACAGCCCTGGTGGCGACATGACCGCCCTCACGGCGATCTACGACACCATGCAGTTCGTGAAGCCCGACATCCAGACGGTCTGCATGGGCCAGGCGGCCTCCGCCGCGGCGATCCTGCTGGCCGCGGGCACGCCCGGCAAGCGCATGGCGCTGCCGAACTCCCGGGTGCTGATCCACCAGCCGGCCGGTTCCACCGGCCGCGGCCAGCTCTCCGACCTGGAGATCATCGCCAACGAGTTCACGCGGATGCGTGAGCAGCTGGAGAACATGCTGGCCAAGCACTCCAACCGGCCGATCGAGAAGGTCCGCGAGGACATCGAGCGCGACAAGATCCTCACGGCCGAGGAAGCGCTGGAGTACGGCATCGTGGACCAGATCATCTCCACCCGGAAGATGAACAACCCGTCGGTCCTCTGACAGAGGATGTAGTCTCTGCCGCCCTTGGCATGGTTTGACCGCGTGCTCGGCAAGGTGCACGTCAAAGTGAACCGTGCCAAGGGGGGCCCGTACGAGGGGCCCGGCAAGGTACCGTCGACATAAGGCAGCACCAGGAGCCGCTGGATTCGAAAGAGTCCAGGCGTCTCCCAGGCGAAGGGGAAGCACACCGTGGCACGCATCGGTGACGGCGGCGATCTGCTCAAGTGCTCGTTCTGCGGCAAGAGCCAGAAGCAGGTCAAGAAGCTCATCGCAGGGCCCGGTGTGTACATCTGCGACGAGTGCATCGATCTCTGCAACGAGATCATCGAGGAGGAACTCGCCGAGACGAGCGAGGTGCGCTGGGAGGAACTCCCCAAGCCCCGCGAGATCTACGAGTTCCTGGAGGGCTACGTGGTGGGCCAGGAGCCCGCCAAGAAGGCCCTCTCGGTCGCGGTGTACAACCACTACAAGCGCGTCCAGGCAGGGGAGAACGGCGGCGCCCAAGGCCGCGACGACGCCATCGAGTTGGCGAAGTCCAACATCCTCCTGCTGGGCCCCACGGGCTCCGGCAAGACCCTCCTGGCGCAGACCCTGGCCCGCATGCTGAACGTCCCGTTCGCGATCGCCGACGCGACCGCGCTGACGGAGGCGGGCTATGTGGGTGAGGACGTGGAGAACATCCTCCTCAAGCTGATCCAGGCGGCCGACTACGACGTCAAGAAGGCCGAGACCGGGATCATCTACATCGACGAGATCGACAAGGTAGCCCGAAAGAGCGAAAATCCTTCGATCACGCGGGACGTCTCCGGCGAGGGTGTCCAGCAGGCCCTGCTCAAGATCCTCGAAGGCACCACGGCCTCCGTCCCGCCGCAGGGCGGCCGCAAGCACCCGCACCAGGAGTTCATCCAGATCGACACGACGAACGTCCTGTTCATCGTGGGCGGTGCCTTCGCCGGCCTGGAGAAGATCATCGAGTCCCGGGCGGGCGCCAAGGGCATCGGCTTCGGCGCCACCATCCGCTCCAAGCGGGAGCTGCAGTCGAAGGACCAGTTCGAGGACGTCATGCCCGAGGACCTGGTCAAGTTCGGCATGATCCCCGAGTTCATCGGCCGTCTCCCCGTCATCACCTCGGTCCACAACCTGGACCGCGAGGCGCTCCTCCAGATCCTCATCGAGCCGCGCAACGCCCTGGTCAAGCAGTACCAGCGCCTCTTCGAACTCGACGGCGTGGAGCTGGACTTCGAGCGCGAGGCCCTGGAGGCCATCGCCGACCAGGCGATCCTCCGCCAGACCGGCGCGCGCGGCCTGCGCGCCATCATGGAAGAGGTCCTCATGTCCGTGATGTACGAGGTCCCGTCCCGCAAGGACGTGGCCCGCGTGGTCATCACGGCCGACGTCGTCCACTCCAACGTCAACCCGACCCTGATCCCGCGCGACGCGCGCGGCCGGGGCTCGGGGGAGCAGAAGTCGGCGTAACCCCGCCAACACCGAAGCGCCGGGCCCTCCTCGGAGAGCCCGGCGCTTTCGTGTGTGCCAAAAGGGTGCGGGCAGGCCCTACCTGGCGACGCGGGCCTCACCGCGTACGTCGGCCGCGATCTTCGCCGAGTCGTCGAGGCTGTACGTCTTCACCGCTGCCGTCGGCTCCACCATGCCGATGGTGCTGTAGTCCGCCCAGATGCACAGGTAGGCCGTCTGGTCCTTGCCGGTGAGCTGGTTCTTGCCCCTGGCCTGCTGGCACTTCATCACCGCGCCGTCCAGGCCGTCGGGCGAGACGGACTGCGCGTCGCCGACGAACTGCACGTCGTCGCCCGAGGAGCTGTCCTTCTTCATGTTGGCGAAGGTGGCGTCCAGCGCGGCCTCGGGGTCCTTCACCGTGCCGTACACCCCGAAGAAGGTGACGTTCTCGGCGGTCTGCGCCTTCGCCACGTCCGTCGGGTCGCTGGTGTCCAGGGACTGCAGATCGACGGTCGAGTAGATCGCGCTGACCGAGGTGGCACCGGTGACACCGGACTTGGCGAGGTCCTTCGCGTCGCTCGAACTCGCCTTCTGCTCGCTGGAGTCACCCACCCGCTTGTACTTGGCGGACAGGATCGCGGCCGGCGCGGAGAGCTTGTGCGGCCCGTCGTCCTTCAGCCCCGAGCCGCTGCCGGCGAGCACGAAGTACGCCCCGACCGCGACGGCGGCGACCACCGCGACCGCCCCGATGATCAGGCCCGTCTTCTTCTTCCCGCCGCCCGGGACCGGCGGCTGCGGGACGCCGTAGGGCTGCTGGCCGTACGGGGGCTGGCCGTAGGGCGGCTGCTGCTGGCCGTAGGGGTTCTGCTGCGGCGGGACCGGCGGGCCCTGCTGCGGGTAGCCGTAGCCCGGCTGCGGCGGGGCCGCCGGCGGGGCCTGCTGGGGGTAGCCATAGCCGGGCTGGGGCGCCTGCGGCGGCTGGCCGTACGGACCCGGCTGCGATCCGTACGGGCCCGGCTGCTGCGGCGGCGGCCCGCCGTACGGGCCCGGCTGGTTGTAGCTCATCTCTGGGTTCCCCTCCAGATGCTTATGTGTTCCTGACATCCTGGCGCAGTCACAGGGAACCCATGGCGTGGGGGTCCCACCGTTACAGAACAAACGCGTTTCGGGACACGCCCGGGACACCTCTAAACTGAGCCCCGTGACCGAGAATGCTCAGCAGCAGCCCACAGCGCCCAGCACCGAACTGCCGACCCAGTACGCGCCGGCCGACGTAGAGGGGACGCTGTACGAGCGCTGGGTAGAGCGCGGTTACTTCGCGGCCGACGCCAAGAGCGACAAGCCCGCGTACACCATCGTCATCCCCCCGCCGAACGTCACCGGCTCGCTGCACCTGGGCCACGCCTTCCAGCACACGCTGATGGACGCGCTGACCCGCCGCAAGCGCATGCAGGGCTTCGAGGCGTTGTGGCTGCCCGGCATGGACCACGCCGGTATCGCCACCCAGAACAAGGTCGAGCAGCAGCTCGCCGAGGAGGGCAAGTCCCGCCACGACCTGGGCCGCGAGGAGTTCGTCGAGCGGGTCTGGCAGTGGAAGGAAGAGTACGGCGGCAAGATCCTCGGCCAGATGCGCCGCCTCGGCGACGGCGTCGACTGGGACCGCGAGCGCTTCACCATGGACGAGGGCCTGTCCAAGGCCGTCCAGACCATCTTCAAGAAGCTCTACGACGACGAGCTGATCTACCGCGCCGAGCGCATCATCAACTGGTGTCCCCGCTGCCTGACGGCCATCTCGGACATCGAGGTGGAGTACCAGGAGGACGACGGCGAGCTGGTCTCCATCAAGTACGGCGAGGGTGATGAGACGCTGGTCGTCGCGACCACCCGTGCGGAGACGATGCTCGGCGACACGGCCGTCGCCGTCCACCCGGACGACGAGCGCTACCGGCACCTCATCGGCAAGCGCATCAAGCTCCCGCTGACCGACCGCACCATCCCCGTCGTCGCCGACACACATGTCGACCCGGAGTTCGGCACGGGTGCCGTCAAGGTCACCCCGGCCCACGACCCGAACGACTTCTCGATCGGCCAGCGCCACGGCCTGGAGTCGATCACGGTCATGGACGAGCGGGCGGTCATCACCGTCCCCGGCCCGTTCGAGGGACTGGACCGCTTCGAGGCGCGTTCCGCGATCGTCGGCGCGCTGCGCTCGCAGGGCCGGATCGTCGCCGAGAAGCGCCCGTACGTCCACAGCGTCGGCCACTGCTCGCGCTGCAAGACCACCATCGAGCCGCGGCTGTCCATGCAGTGGTGGGTCAAGGTCGGCCCGCTGGCGAAGGCCGCCGGTGACGCGGTCCGTGACGGGCGGGTCAAGATCCACCCCGAGGACATGTCGAAGCGGTACTTCGACTGGGTCGACAACATGCACGACTGGTGCATCTCGCGCCAGCTGTGGTGGGGCCACCGCATCCCGGTCTGGTACGGCCCGGACGGCGAGGTCGTCTGCGTCGGCCCCGACGAGCAGCCGCCCGGCACCGAGGCGGAGGGCTGGAAGCAGGACACCGACGTCCTGGACACCTGGTTCTCCTCCGGCCTGTGGCCGTTCTCCACCCTCGGCTGGCCCGAACAGACCGCGGACCTGCGGAAGTTCTACCCGACCGACGTCCTGCTCACCGGCCACGACATCATCTTCTTCTGGGTCGCCCGGATGATGATGTTCGGCCTCTACGCCATGGACGGCGAGGTCCCCTTCAGGACCATCGCGCTGACCGGCCTGGTCCGTGACGAGCGCGGCAAGAAGATGTCGAAGTCCTTCGGCAACGTCGTCGACCCGCTGGACTGGATGGACAAGTACGGCTCCGACGCCGTCCGCTTCACCCTGGCCCGCGGCGCCAACCCCGGCACCGACGTCCCGATCGGCGAGGATTGGGTCCAGGCGTCCCGCAACTTCGCCAACAAGATCTGGAACGCGACCCGCTTCGCCCTGATGAACGGCGCGACGGTCGAGGGCCCGCTCCCGGACCCGTCGGAGATGTCGGCGACGGACCGCTGGATCCTCTCCCGCCTCAACAAGACGGTCGCCGAAGTCGACGCGTTCTACGACGACTTCCAGTTCGCGAAGCTCTCCGACTCGCTCTTCCACTACGCGTGGGACGAGGTCTTCGACTGGTACGTCGAGCTGTCCAAGACCACCTTCCAGGCCGGCGGCCACGGCGCCGAGGTCTCCCAGCGCGTCCTCGGCGAGGTCCTGGACGTCACCCTGAAGCTGCTCCACCCGGTGATCCCGTTCGTCACGGACACCCTGTGGACCACGCTCACCGGCGGCGAGTCGGTCGTCATCGCCGACTGGCCGTCCGACAGCGGCTTCCGTGACGAAGCGGCGGAGAAGGAGATCGAGACCCTCCAGTCCGTCATCACCGAGGTCCGCCGCTTCCGCGCCGACCAGGGCCTGCAGGCCGGGCAGCGGGTCCCGGCCCGCCTCACCCTGGACGGCACGGCCCTCGCCCCGCACGAGGCCGCCATCCGCCAGCTGCTGCGCCTCCAGCCGGAGGGCGACGCCTTCGCGGCGACGGCCACCCTCCCGGTCGCCGGCGCCACGGTCGCCCTCGACCTCTCCGGCACGATCGACGTCGCGGCGGAGCGCAAGCGCCTCGCCAAGGACCTCGCCGCCGCCGAGAAGGAGAAGGCCCAGGCCACGGCCAAGCTGGGCAACGAGGCGTTCCTGGCGAAGGCCCCGGACAACGTGGTCGACAAGATCCGCGGGCGCCTCGCCAAGGCCGAGGAGGACATCGCGCGGATCGAGGCCCAGCTGGACCGCCTTCCGCAGGCGTAGCCCCAAGCGTCCCCGCAGGCGCCCGGCAGCCCCTTCCAGGGGCCGCCGGGCGCCTGCGCGCATCTCCCGGTCACCCGGCGCCGACTCCGCACCGCCCTACAATCCAAAAGTAGGAACATGACCTTAATGTTCCTTTTTGGTGCTATGTGGCGGAGGGAACGCCCGCATGCAGCGCAGGGGCCGGACGAAGACACCTCCGCGCAGGGGACTCGTTCCCCTGACGGCCGTCGCGGGCGGCCTGCTCGCCGTGCTCATCGGCCTCGTCTTCCTGGTCCTGGTGCTGGCCATCCAGGACGCGCGGCACTCCCTGCTGTCGGCCCGCAGCGGCAGACCGGCCCTGGACCAGATAGGGGTGGTCCAGGAGACCGTCCTCGACATGGAGGGCGGACAGCGGGGCTACGTCATCACCCGGCAGGACGAGTTCCTCAAGCCCTGGCGGGCGGCACGGGCCGCGTTCCCCGCGCGGGCGCGGAAACTCGTGGACGTCAGCACGTCCCCCGCCCAGCGCCGGCTCGCCGAGCAGATCCAGCAGGCCGGGCAGTCCTTCATCCACGACTACGCGATCCCGCTCGTCGACGAGGCCCGGCGCGGCGACCCCGACGCCATCAGCACCGCGCGGACCCTGGAGGGCAAACAGCGCCTCGACGCGCTCCGCGGCCAGTTCACCCGCTACCTCCACGACGAGCGCATCGCCATCAACCGGCGCGAGAACGCCCTCGAGTCCCGCATGGACATGCTGACGTTGGCCGCGTCCGTCGGCGTCGGGGTGGCGGCCCTCCTGATCGTCGGCTACGGCGCCTATGTGACCCGGGTGATCGTCTGGCCGGTCCGCCGGATGGCCGGCACCGCGACCAGGCTCGCCGCCGGGGACCTGAGCGCCCGGGTGCCGCCCTCCGGCCGCAAGGAGATCGGCCAGCTGGAGACCGCGTTCAACACCATGGCCGGCTCCCTGGAGAAGAGCCACCGGCGGCTCAGACTGCTCTACGACGCCGGTACGGCCGTGGGCTCCACCCTCGACGTGCGGCGGACCGCCGACGACCTGGTGCGGGTGGCCGTCCCGCGCTTCGCCGACTTCGTCACCGTCGACCTGGAGGAGTCCGTGCTGCACGGCGGGGAACCGACCTCCGCCGAGAAGGCGCTGCGGCGCGTCGCCGGGGGAGGTGTCCGCGACGACTCCCCGCTGGACCCGGTCGGCGCACTGATCGCGGTGAGCGCGCCGCCCGGGTCCGCCCCCGACGCCCTCCCGGACGCGGCCCTGGTGCTCGACCTGCGTGCCGCCGAGGCAGGGGCCGTTCCCGACGCCCAGAAGATGGACCGGCTCATCGAGTACGGCATGAACTCGCTGATCACCGCGCCGTTGTCAGTACAGGGCGTCCTGATGGGGGTGATCGTCTTCTGGCGGACCCGGGACTCGGCGCCGTTCGAGGCGGACGACCTCTCCGACGCCGAGGAACTCGCCGCGAAGTCCGCGCGCGCCATCGACAACGCCCGGCGCTACACCCGGGAACGCGAGACCGCGCTGGCCCTCCAGCGCAGCCTGCTGCCGCACGGCCTGCCGGTCTGCCCGACCCTCGACTTCGCCTACCGCTACCTGCCCACCGGCACCCGGGCCGGAGTCGGCGGCGACTGGCTCGACGTGATCCCGCTGTCGGGCACCCGGGTGGCCCTGGTCGTCGGGGACGTCGTCGGCCACGGCATCCAGGCCTCCGCCACCATGGGCCGGCTGCGCACGGCGGTCCGCACCCTCGCCGACGTCGACCTGCCGCCCGACGAGCTCCTCACCCACCTCGACGACCTGGTCCTGCACCTCGACGACGGCGCCGGGGAACAGGCCGGCGAGGTGGGTTCGACCTGCCTGTACGTCGTCCACGACCCGATCTCCCGACGCTGCGCCCTGGCCAGCGCGGGCCATCCGCTGCCCTTCGTGATCACGCCCCAGGGAGCGGTGGAGCCCGCCCCCGGCCAGGCCGGGCCGCCGCTCGGGCTCGGCGGGCTGCCGTTCGAGACGACCGAGCTGGACCTCGCCCCGGGCAGCACGCTCGCCCTGTTCAGCAACGGCCTGGTGCACTCCCGCGACCTCGACCTGAGCCACGGCCTGGACCGGCTGCGCCACGCGCTGGCCCGGAACGGGGACTCTCTGGAGGCGACCTGCGACCGGGTGGTGGACGCGCTGCGCACCGGCGAGCGCGCCGACGACGTCGCCCTGCTGCTCGCCCGCACCCACGCCCTGCCCGGCGACCAGGTGGCCACCTGGGAGGTCCCCGCGGACCCCGAGCACGTCGCCCGGGCCCGCGCCCTGACCACCGTGCAGCTCGGCGCCTGGCAGCTGGACGAGCTGTCGTTCACCACCGAACTGGTGGTCAGCGAACTCGTCACCAACGCCATCCGCTACGGCGGCTCCCCGATCCGGCTCCGCCTCATCCGCGACACCACGATGCTGATCACCGAGGTCTCCGACGGCAGCAGCACCGCCCCCCACCTGCGGCGGGCCCGGGTCTTCGACGAGGGCGGCCGGGGCCTGCTGCTGGTCGCCCAGCTCACCCAGCGCTGGGGCACCCGGCAGACCTCAGCGGGCAAGACCATCTGGTGCGAACAGTCCCTGCCGGACACCCCCTGAGTTCTCCGGGCGGTCGCCCGGCTCCGTAGACTGATGGGGTGAGTGATCTGCCCCCGCGCGACCCCCATGAGAGCTTCGACGACTTCGACGAGATGATCGAGGCCGAGACGGACCGCGACCCCGATCTCGCGGTGATCGAGGCCGGCAGCCGGACCCTCCGTACCCAGGGCGGCCCGCAGCAGGCCGACGTCCCCGCCCGCCCCGAGGACCCCGAGGTCGACAAGGCGCTGCGCGAGGTCGAGGCGGAGCTGGCCACCCGCTGGGGCGAGACCAAGCTGGAGCCCTCGGTCGCCCGCATCGCCGCGCTCATGGACGTGCTGGGCGAGCCGCAGCGGTCGTACCCCTCGATCCACATCACGGGCACCAACGGCAAGACCTCCACCGCCCGCATGATCGAGGCCCTGCTCGGCGCCTTCGACCTGCGCACCGGCCGCTACACCAGCCCGCACGTGCAGTCGATCACCGAGCGCGTCAGCCTCGACGGCGCCCCGATCTCCGCCGAGCGGTTCATCGAGACGTACCAGGACATCAAGCCCTACGTCGAGATGGTCGACGCGCAGCAGGAGTACCGGCTCTCCTTCTTCGAGGTGCTCACCGCCATGGCGTACGCGGCCTTCGCGGACGCCCCGGTGGACGTCGCGGTCGTCGAGGTCGGCATGGGCGGCTCCTGGGACGCCACCAACGTCATCGACGGGGACGTCGCCGTCGTGACCCCCATCGACCTCGACCACACCGACCGCCTCGGCGAGACGACCGCCGCGATCGCCACCGAGAAGGCCGGGATCATCAAGCAGGACGCGACCGTGATCCTGGCCCAGCAGCCGGTGGACGCGGCCCAGGTGCTGCTGAAGAAGGCCGTCGAGGTCGACGCCACCGTGGCCCGTGAGGGCCTGGAGTTCGGCGTCGTCGCCCGCCAGGTCGCCGTCGGAGGGCAGTTGCTCACCCTGCGCGGCCTCGGCGGCGAGTACGACCAGGTCTACCTCCCCCTGCACGGCCCCTACCAGGCCCACAACGCGGCCGTCGCGCTCGCCGCCGTGGAGGCGTTCTTCGGCGTCGGCTCCCAGCGCCCCGAGCCCCTCGACATCGACACGGTCCGCAAGGCCTTCGCGGCCGTCTCCTCGCCGGGCCGCCTCGAAGTCGTACGACGCTCTCCGACCGTCGTCCTGGACGCCGCGCACAACCCGGCCGGTGCCCGCGCCACCGCCGAAGCGGTCGGTGAGGCCTTCGACTTCAGCCGGCTGATCGGCGTGGTCGGGGCGAGCGGCGACAAGAACGTCCGGGGTCTGCTGGAGGCCTTCGAGCCGGTCTTCGCCGAGGTCGTGATCACCCAGAACTCCAGCCACCGCGCGATGGACGCGGACGAGCTGGCCGCGATCGCCGTCGAGGTGTTCGGCGAGGACCGCGTCCAGGTCGAACCGCGGCTGCCCGACGCCCTGGAGGCCGCGATCACGCTGGCCGAGGAGGAGGGCGAGTTCGCCGGCGGCGGGGTGCTGGTCACCGGTTCCGTCATCACCGTCGGCGAGGCCCGACTGCTCCTCGGGAGGGGCTGACCATGCGGACGCTCTGCTCCTCCACCCTGATCGGCGAGTTCTTCGTCATCGGCTTCGCCGCACTGGTCGCCATGAAGGACCCCGACCTGTCCACCTCCACGGTGTGGCTGGTCAGCGGCATCGCCATGTTCCTGTGCGTGGCCCTGTGCGGGGTGATCACCCGGCCGGGAGGCGTCGCCCTCGGCTGGGCGCTGCAGATCGCGCTGATCGCCTCCGGCGTCTTCGTGCCGACGATGTACTTCATGGGCGCGATCTTCGCCGGGCTGTGGTGGGCGTCGGTGCACTACGGGAGAAAGATCGACGAGGCCAAGGCCCGCTTCGCGGCGCAGTCCGAGGCCTCCTCCGCACCTGACGCTGCGTGACGGACGCCCAGATCCGCCCTGTAGCCTGCCACCACCGCACCCGGTCAGTACCGAAGGAGCCCCTCCCGTGACTCAGCGCACCCTCGTCCTCCTCAAGCCCGACGCCGTCCGTCGGGGACTGACCGGCGAGATCATCAGCCGTATCGAGCGCAAGGCCGGCTGGCAGATCACCGCGCTGGAGCTGCGCACCCTGGAGCGGGCCACCCTGGAGCAGCACTACGCCGAGCACGTCGGCAAGCCCTTCTACGAGCCGCTGGTCGAGTTCATGTCCGCCGGCCCGTCCGTCGCCCTGATCGTCGAGGGCGAGCGGGTCATCGAGGGCATCCGCGCGCTCGCCGGCCCGACCGACCCGATCGCCGCCGCGCCCGGTTCCATCCGCGGCGACTTCGGTGTGATCGTCCGCGAGAACCTGATCCACGCGTCCGACTCCGAGGAGTCCGCCGAGCGCGAGGTCAAGATCTTCTTCCCGGGTCGCGCGTAACCCTGCGGACCCTCGCGACGGGCCCGTACGGAGTTTTCGTGGAAGTTTTTGACGCGGCGTCAGCATGACGGTCCGCGTACGCTGGGACGGCCGAACATTTTCGGCCGTCCCTCGGCATATGCGTGCCGATCGGGGGAACGCGTGGCCCCGTTGGACCGTCTCCAGAAGCGAGGCGGCCCTGTACGTGCTGACAATGGCGAAGACCCTCGCGCAGTGTTCGTGCAGGCGCGTCTACGATGGAAGCCTTCACGTCACAGCACCCACTTCGCCGACCTGAAATGCCCTCAAAAGCTCCCGGGAAGGCCAGACGAATCCTGATGGGGAACTCAATGTCGTTCATCGGCCGTGACATGGCTGTCGACCTCGGGACCGCCAACACGCTGGTGTACGTCAGGGGTCGCGGGATCGTACTCAACGAGCCGTCCGTTGTCGCGATCAACACGAACACCGGTGGAATTCTGGCGGTCGGCGCGGAGGCGAAGAAGATGATCGGGCGCACGCCCGGCAACATCGTCGCCGTCCGCCCGCTGAAGGACGGCGTCATCGCCGACTTCGAGATCACCGAGCGGATGCTCCGCTACTTCATCCTGAAGATCCACAAGCGTCGTTATCTCGCGCGCCCGCGCGTGGTCGTCTGCGTGCCCTCCGGCATCACTGGCGTCGAGCGCCGCGCCGTCATCGAGGCGTCCTCGCAGGCCGGTGCCCGCCAGGTGCACATCATCGAGGAGCCCATGGCCGCCGCCATCGGCTCCGGCCTGCCGGTCCACGAGGCCACCGGCAACATGGTGGTGGACATCGGCGGCGGCACCACGGAGGTCGCGGTCATCTCGCTCGGCGGCATCGTCACCGCCCAGTCCATCCGCGTCGCGGGCGACGAGCTGGACAACGCGATCATCCAGCACATCAAGAAGGAGTACAGCCTCCTCCTCGGTGAGCGGACGGCCGAGCAGATCAAGATCACGATCGGTTCGGCGTACGAGCTCGACGACGACGAACACACCGAGATCCGCGGCCGGGACCTGGTCTCCGGCCTGCCGAAGACCGTGGTCATCTCGGCCGCCGAGGTCCGCAAGGCGATCGAGGAGCCGGTCAACGCGATCGTCGACGCGGTGAAGACCACGCTCGACAAGTGCCCGCCGGAGCTGTCCGGCGACATCATGGACAGGGGAATCGTTCTGACCGGCGGCGGAGCCCTGCTGCGCGGTCTGGACGAGCGGCTGCGCCGGGAGACCGGCATGCCCATCCACATCGCCGAGGACCCGCTGGACAGCGTGGCGCTCGGCTCCGGCAAGTGCGTCGAGGAGTTCGAGGCGCTCCAGCAGGTCCTGGACGCCCAGCCGCGCAGATGACGTAACTCTTCGATTCCGCCGTACGAGACGATCTCCTCTCGTGCGGCGGATCGTTGATATAGAGGCATAAGCTCACACAAAAAGAGCTCTGTTTCCCCAACCCCCCGTACAACCAAGCTCGCCCAAGTTCCTATTGAGGAAGGCACGGCCGCCGCACGTGAGGGACACGAAAGAGAGCCGGCTGCTCCTGGTGCTGCTGATCGCCATCGCGTTCGCACTGATCACGGTGGACATCCGAGGTGGCAGGAACTCCCCGGTGGACGGTGCCCGGCAGGCCGCGGCAGCGGTCTTCGGCCCGATCGAGAACGGCATGTCGACGGTGGTGGACCCGGTGGGCAACGCCGTCTCCGCCGTCCGTGACTCCGGCGAACGCCACGACCGGCTGGCCCGCCTGGAGAAGCAGAACGCGACCCTCAAGGCGCGGCTCGGCAGCAGCGACCGCAACCGCAGCCGCCTGGCGCAGCTCGACAAGATGCTGAACATCGCCGCCGAGGGCCAGTACGGCATCAAGGGCGCCCAGGTCATCGCCATAGGGTCGGCGCAGGGCTTCTCCTGGACCATCACCATCGACGTCGGCTACAACGACGGCATCAAACGCGACATGACCGTCCTCAACGGCAGCGGTCTCGTCGGTCGCGTCACCACCGTCGGCCCGGACGCCTCCACCGTGCTGCTCGCCAACGACCCCGACTTCACCGTCGGCACCCGCATGGAGGGCAGCGACGAACTCGGCTTCGCCTCCGGACAGGGCGACCGCCCGCTGCGCGTCGAACTCCTCAACGGCAAGGCCGAGGTGAAGAAGGGCGACCGGCTCGTCACCTTCGGTTCCCAGGGCGACAAGCCCTTCGTGCCGGGCGTCCCGGTCGGCAGGGTCTCCTCCGTCGACCCCTCCAACGGCGGCCTCACCCGCACCCTGTACGTCACGCCGTTCGTGTCCTTCACCAAGCTCGACATCGTCGGCGTGGTCGTCGAGGCACCGAAGAAGGACCCACGTGACGAGGTGCTCCCGGCCAAGCCGAAGCCGACCCCGACCCCGACGGTGACCGTCACGGTCACCCCGTCCGCGGACGCGAGCACGGGCACGGGATCGGACTCCAGCACCGACTCGGGCACGAACTCGGGCACGAACGAGACCGACACCAACGGCCAGCAGCGGTAGGAGCTGAATCCCTTCATGCGTGTCAACCGGATCCTGCTCTCCACCGCCCTGATCGTCGTCGCCCTGGTGATCCAGGTGAGCGTCCTCGCCCGCCTCCACCTCCCGGGCGCCGTCCCCGACCTGATGCTGCTCACCGTCCTCGGCCTCGCCATGGTCTACGGCCATGTGGGCGGCGCCCTCGTCGGCTTCGGCGCCGGACTGCTCGCCGACCTCGCCCCGCCCGCCGACCACGCGGCCGGCCGCTACGCCCTGGTGCTGTGCGTCGTCGGCTACTGCGCCGGGCTCATCAAGCCGGAGAACGGCCGCCTGAAGTCCGCGACCGGCCCGATGCTCGTCGTGGTCGCCGCCGCCGTCGGCTCCACCCTGCTCTACGCGGGCGTCGGCGCCCTCGTCGGCGACACCGCCGCCCGGCACGTCGGCATGACCAGCCTGCTGATCACCGCCGCCCTGTACGACCTGCTGCTCGCCCCGTTCGTGGTCCCCGGCGTCATGGCCCTGGCCCGCCGCGCCGACAACGACCCGCTCACCGAGGCCAACTCCGGCGGCAAGGCGGGCGACATCTCCTCCGGCTGGATCTCCTCCGGCACCGGGATGCGCATCGGCGGCCAGCGCGGCGGCCTCGGCGGCCTCAAGGCGAAGGCCCGCTCCCGCAACGTCCGCGTCGGCCGCATCAAGGGGGTCAAGCGCCTGTGAGCCCGGCGGAGTTGGGCCGCGGAGCCATTCACAGCTCCGTCGGATATGACACCCAGGTACAGCACGGAGAGGGGGAGGCAATCCAGTGACCAACGCCCACCCGTCGCCCACCACCACCCTTGAAGGAATGGGCTTCGCCCATGACTAACATTCCGGAGACCGGTCGGACCCCACGGGTCCAGATCCGTCTCGTCGTCATCCAGATCCTGGTCCTCTCCCTGCTCGGCACCCTCGGCGGCCGGCTCTGGTATCTGCAGATCCGTGAGGGCGCCGAGTACCAGAAGGAAGCTTCCGGCAACCACGTCCAGCAGGTCGTCGACCCCGCCGTACGCGGCTCGATACTGGACGCGCGCGGCGTCCCCCTCGCCGACAACGAGACCCGGCTCGTCGTCTCCGCCTCCCGTACCGACCTGCTCAAGCAGAAGGACGACGGCAAGGCGGTCCTGACCAAGCTCGCCGGTGTCCTCGGGATGAAGCCCGAGGAGGTCATGCAGAAGGTCCGCCTCTGCGACGCCAAGACCCCCCAGCCCTGCTGGAACGGCTCGCCCTACCAGCCGATCCCGATCACCGACGAGGCCACCGCCAAGCAGGCCCTGCAGATCCGCGAGCGCGCCGAGGACTTCCCCGGCATCACCGCCGAGCCCGAGGCCGTGCGCCGCTACCCGGCCCCCGGCAAGGCCAACACCGCGCAGGTCCTCGGCTACCTCTCCCCGGTCACCGACGACGAGATCGAGCAGGCCAAGGACAGCAGCTCGCCCTACCTGCGCTCCGACATGGTCGGCCGGTCCGGCCTGGAGCGCGAGTACGACAAGGAGTTGCGCGGCAAGGCCGGCGTCACCCGCTACGAGGTCGACAACCTCGGCCGGGTCATCGGCAAGGCCAAGTCGGACGCCGCCGAGCCCGGTTCCAACCTGGTCACCAGCATCGACTCCCGCGTCCAGCGGGTCGCCGAGTACGAGCTGGACAACGCGATGAAGACCGCCCGCAAGCAGTACGACAAGATCACCCAGGAGAACTACAAGGCCGACTCCGGCGCCGTCGTCGTGATGGAGGCCAAGACCGGCCGGATCGTCGCCATGGCCTCCGCGCCGAACTACGACCCGAACGTCTGGGTCGGCGGCATCTCCGCCAAGGACTACAAGGCCCTCACCGGCAAGGACTCCGACTACCCGCTGCTCAACCGGGCCATACAGGGTCAGGCGGCGCCCGGTTCGACGTTCAAGGTGGTCTCCACGGCCGCCGCGGTCCAGGCCGGCTACGTCTGGGACGGCGGCTACCCCTGCACCAGCTCGTACTCGGTCGGCGGCCAGGTTTTCAAGAACTTCGAGGGCGAGAACTTCGGCCCGATCTCCCTCGGCCGCGCCCTCGAGGTCTCCTGCGACACCGTCTTCTACGGCCTCGCCGACCGCGAGTGGAAGAAGGACGGCGGCATCAACCCGAAGAAGGGCGAGCCGAAGGACTGGTTCTTCAAGACCGCCCACCAGTTCGGCCTCGGCAAGGAGACCGGCGTCGACCTCCCCAACGAGGTCACCGGCCGCGTCCCCGACCGCCAGTGGAAGCTCGACTACTGGAAGGCCAACAAGGACGCCTGGTGCAAGTCCGGCAAGAAGGACGGCACCTACGTCGAGAAGATCGAGTACGAGAACTGCCTCGAAGGCAACAAGATGCGCGAGGGCGACGAGATCAACTACTCGATCGGCCAGGGCGACACCCTCGTCACGCCGATCCAGGAGGCGATGATCTACAGCGCCGTCGCCAACGGCGGCACCGAGTACCAGCCGACCATCGGCAAGGCGATCATCAGCGCCGACGGCAAGTCCGTCCAGGAGATCAAGCCCAAGGCGCTGCGCAAGCTGCCCGTCAGCCAGGCCACCCTGCAGGGCATGGACGACGCCTTCGCGGGCGTCATCACCCGCGGTACCGCCGCCTGGAAGTTCGGCGGCTGGCCGCAGGACAAGATCGCCCTGCACGGCAAGACCGGTACCGCCGAGGTCTACGGCAAGCAGACCACGTCGTGGCTGGCCACCTACACCAAGGACTACACGGTCATCATGACCATCGCCCAGGCCGGTACCGGTTCCGGTGCCTCCGGTGAGGCGGTCCGCAACATCTACAGCGCGCTCTACGGCGTCGGCGCGGACGGCTCCGTCGACAAGTCCAAGGCGCTGCTCTACAGCCCGCAGCAGGGCCTGCCGAAGGTCCGCACGGACGGCACCATCGCCTCCCCGAAGGTCTCCAAGGACCCGGCGAAGGACTTCCAGGCCTCCCAGCAGAGCGACAAGCAGGACGACGGCCAGACCCCGGCCGCCACCACGGCCTCACCGTCGACGGGCAACCGCACCACCCGAAGGCGGCCGCGCAAGAGGGGAAGCCGGAGGATGCTCACATGACCGGCGTCAACAGCTTCTCCGTCTCCGGCTACGGCCCGGCCCGCGCCGGCTGGACCCGGCTGTTCGCCCGCGACTCGCTGACCCGCCGCCTGGACTGGCCGATGCTGCTGGCGTCCCTGGCCCTGTCCCTGCTCGGCTCGCTGCTGGTCTTCTCCGCGACCCGCAACCGCACCGAGATCAATCAGGGCGACCAGTACTACTTCCTGCTCCGGCACCTGATGAACACCGGCATCGGGCTCGCCCTGATGATCGGCACGGTCTGGGTCGGCCACCGCCAGCTGCGCAACGCGGTGCCGATCCTCTACGGCCTCTCGGTGCTCGGCATCCTCGCGGTGCTCACCCCGCTGGGCGCCACCATCAACGGCAGCCGCAACTGGATCGTCTTCGGCGGCGGCTTCTCGCTGCAGCCCGCCGAGTTCGTGAAGATCACGATCATCCTGGGGATGGCGATGATACTGGCGGCCCGGGTGGACGCGGGTGACAAGCCGTACCCGGACCATCGCACCGTCCTGCAGTCCCTGGGCCTGGCCACGGTCCCGATCCTGGTCGTGCTGCTCATGCCCGACCTCGGCACGGTCCTGGTCATGGTGACCATCATCCTCGGCGTGCTGCTCGCCTCCGGCGCCTCCAACCGCTGGGTCTTCGGCCTGCTCACCGCCGGTGTGATCGGCTGCGTCGCCATCTGGCAGCTGCACATCCTGGACGAGTACCAGATCGCCCGCTTCGCCGCCTTCGCCAACCCGAGCCTCGACCCGGCCGGCGTCGGCTACAACACCAACCAGGCGCGGATCGCGATCGGTTCCGGCGGCCTGACCGGCGCCGGCCTCTTCCACGGTTCGCAGACCACCGGCCAGTTCGTCCCGGAACAGCAGACCGACTTCGTCTTCACGGTCGCGGGGGAGGAGCTGGGCTTCGTCGGCGCGGGCCTGATCATCGTGCTGCTGGGCGTCGTCCTGTGGCGGGCCTGCCGGATCGCCCGCGAGGCGACCGAGCTGTACGGCACGATCGTGGCGGCGGGCATCGTGGCCTGGTTCGCGTTCCAGGCGTTCGAGAACATCGGGATGACCCTCGGCATCATGCCGGTCACCGGCCTGCCGCTGCCGTTCGTGTCGTACGGCGGCTCGTCGATGTTCGCGGTGTGGGTGGCCGTGGGGCTGCTGCAGTCGATCAGAGTGCAGCGCCCGATGTCGGCCTAGCGGGACAGTCGGCATAACGGGACGGAACGGGAGGGGTGCGCAGATCGTTCGCGATGTGTTCACCTCTCCCTCATTTTGTTTTTTCCTCCGATTTACCCACCTTGGCTTCTGGCTCTTGTAGGGCGCGGCCACTAGATTCGGTTCATGGCGGATACGAAGCGTGAAATCGAGCGCAAGTACGAGTCCGATGACAGTGGGCTGCCCGACCTGACCGGTGTCGCCGGCGTGGCGAACGTCCTGGACAAGGGCACCGCCGAACTCGACGCGACCTACCACGACACCTCCGACCTGCGCCTGGCCTCGGCCAGAGTCACCCTGCGGCACCGCACCGGCGGCAGCGACGCGGGCTGGCACCTCAAGCTCCCCGTGGCCCCGGGCATCCGCGACGAGATCCACGCCCCGCTCTCCGACACCCTCCCCGACGAACTGGCCGGCCTGACCCGCTCCCGGGTCCGCCAGGGCAGCCTCGTCCCCGTCGTCCGGCTGCGCACCGCCCGCGACGTCCAGCACCTCGTCGACGCCGACGGCACCCTGCTCGCCGAGGTCAGCGTGGACCGCGTCCGCGCCGAACGGCTCTTCGGCGGCTCCGGCAAGGCCCAGTGGACCGAGATCGAGGTGGAACTGGCCGACGGCGGCGACCCGGCTTTCCTCGACAAGGTCGAGAAACGCCTCGGCAAGGCGGGCGTCCGGCCGTCGGAATCCCCCTCGAAGCTGGCCCGGGCCTTGTCCGAGACCAAGGGCGGCAAGCCACGGACCGGGAAGCCGGACGCCGGCGAGCCCGTCACGGCCGGCGACCACGTCATGGCCTACGTCCGCGCCCAGCGGGACGCGATCGTCGAGCTCGACCCCGCCGTACGCCTGGACACCGAGGAGGGCGTGCACGACATGCGCGTGGCCACCCGCCGGCTGCGCAGCACCTTCCGCACCTTCGGCAAGGTCCTCGACCGGAAGGTCACCGACCCGATCGCCGACGAGCTGAAATGGCTGGCCGGCGAGCTGGGCCTGGGCCGCGACCAGGAGGTCCTGGCCGAACGTCTGCTGACGGCCCTGGCCGACGTACCCGCCGCCCTCGTCCACGGCCCCGTCCACGACCGGCTGCGCACCTGGGCCGAGGCCGGCCAGCGCGGCTCCCGGAGCCGGCTGCTGGGCGTCCTGGACTCCGAGCGCTACCTGACCCTGCTCGACACCCTGGACGCCCTGGCCGCCGACCCGCCCCTGCTGAAGGCGGCGGCCAAGGACCCGGAGAAGGTCCTCACCCAGGCCGTCCGCAAGGACTTCGCCAAGGTCACCGACCTGATCGAGACGGGCATGGCCCAGCCCCCCGGTCACGAACGCGACCTCGGCCTGCACGAGGCCCGCAAGAAGGCCAAGCGCACCCGCTACGCGGCCGAGGCGGCCCGCCCTGCCCTCGGCGGCCCGGCGAAGACCCTCCTGAAGTCGATGAAGTCCCTCCAGACCCTGATCGGCGAGCACCAGGACAGCGTGATGGCCCGCGAGACCCTCGGCGAGCTGTCCGCGGTGGCCCACGCGGCCGGGGAGAGCGCGTTCACCTACGGGCTGCTGTACGGCCGCGAGGAACAGCGGGCGGCCGCGGTGGAGGCCGAGGTGCCGAAGGCCTGGAAGGACGTCAAGGACGAGGCCCCGGTGTGATCGGCGGGTACGGGGGAGTCCGCCGGCCGGGTTAGGCTTGATGGTCACCTCCCCAGCCTCCGGCCGGGGCGCCCCCCAGTCCGCTCACTGAAGGTCCGCGAGATGCCTGCCGAAGCCGCCGCCCAGGTCGCCGAGTCTGTGTTCCCGCAGCTCGAAGCCCTGCTCCCGCATGTGCAGAAGCCGATCCAGTACGTCGGCGGTGAGCTCAACTCCACGGTCAAGCCGTGGGAGACCTGCGACGTCCGCTGGGCGCTCATGTACCCGGACGCCTACGAGGTCGGCCTGCCCAACCAGGGCGTCATGATCCTCTACGAGGTGCTCAACGAGCAGGAGGGCGTCCTCGCCGAGCGCACGTACAGCGTGTGGCCGGACCTGGAGGCGCTGATGCGCGAGCACCGCGTCCCGCAGTTCACGGTCGACAGCCACCGCCCGGTGAAGGCCTTCGACGTGTTCGGCCTGTCCTTCTCCACGGAGCTGGGCTACACGAACATGCTCACGGCGCTGGACCTGGCCGGGATCCCCCTGGAGTCGAAGGACCGCACCCTCGACGACCCGATCGTCCTCGCGGGCGGCCACGCGGCCTTCAACCCCGAACCGATCGCGGACTTCATCGACGCGGCGATCATCGGCGACGGCGAGCAGGCCGTCCTCGACATGACGAAGATCATCCGTGACTGGAAGGCAGAGGGCCGCCCCGGCGGCCGCGAGGAGGTCCTCTTCCGCCTGGCGAAGACCGGCTCGGTCTACATCCCGGCGTTCTACGACGTCGAGTACCTCCCCGACGGCCGTATCGCCCGCGTGGTCCCCAACAAGTCGGGCGTCCCGTGGCGCGTCTCCAAGCACACCGTCATGGACCTCGACGAGTGGCCCTACCCCAAGCAGCCCCTCGTCCCGCTCGCCGAGACGGTCCACGAACGCATGTCCGTCGAGATCTTCCGCGGCTGCACGCGCGGCTGCCGCTTCTGCCAGGCCGGCATGATCACCCGCCCGGTGCGCGAGCGCTCGATCACCGGCATCGGCGACATGGTGGAGAAGGGCCTCAAGGCGACCGGCTTCGAGGAGGTCGGCCTGCTCTCCCTGTCCTCGGCCGACCACTCGGAGATCGGCGACATCGCCAAGGGTCTGGCCGACCGCTACACCGAGGACAAGATCGGCCTGTCCCTCCCCTCCACCCGCGTCGACGCCTTCAACATCGACCTGGCGAACGAACTGACGAGGAACGGCCGCCGCTCGGGCCTCACCTTCGCCCCGGAGGGCGGCTCGGAACGCATCCGCAAGGTCATCAACAAGATGGTCTCCGAGGACGACCTCATCCGTACGGTCTCGACGGCCTACGGCAACGGCTGGCGCCAGGTGAAGCTGTACTTCATGTGCGGCCTGCCCACCGAGACCGACGACGACGTCCTCCAGATCGCCGACATGGCGACCAAGGTCATCGCCAAGGGCCGCGAGGTCTCCCGCTCCAACGACATCCGCTGCACCGTCTCCATCGGCGGCTTCGTCCCCAAGCCCCACACCCCCTTCCAGTGGGCCCCGCAGCTCTCGGCTGAGGAGACGGACGCCCGCCTCGAAAAGCTCCGGGACAAGATCCGCGGCGACAAGAAGTACGGCCGCTCCATCGGCTTCCGCTACCACGACGGCAAGCCCGGCATCGTGGAAGGCCTGCTGTCGAGGGGCGACCGCCGCATCGGCGCCGTCATCCGCGCCGTCTACGAGGACGGTGGCCGCTTCGACGGCTGGCGCGAGCACTTCTCCTACGACCGCTGGATGGCCTGCGCCGACAAGGCCCTCGCTCCCGCCGGCGTCGACGTCGACTGGTACACCACCCGCGAGCGCACCTACGAGGAGGTCCTCCCCTGGGACCACCTCGACTCCGGCCTCGACAAGGACTGGCTCTGGGAGGACTGGCAGGACGCCCTCGACGAGACCGAGGTCGAGGACTGCCGCTGGACCCCCTGCTTCGACTGCGGCGTGTGCCCGCAGATGGATACGGCCATACAAATCGGCCCGACCGGCAAGAAGTTGCTGCCTCTGACGGTCAAGAACGCAGGTCCGACGCCGGCGCCGAGCGGTCACACGCACTGACGTGAGCGAGGCACTCGATCGGGTGATGGAGGCGCTGGCGGGGGTGAGTGAGGACGAGGTGGCGGCTGCGTTGGAATCGGCTCCCCCGGGACCGCCCGCAAACCGGGAGCGGGGGGCTCGGGAGGCCGTGTCCCCTCGCCCGGTCCTGCCGGGACCTATCCTTCAGCGATGGATCTGGGGACGCTGGTCAGCACGGTGACGGGAGCGGCCATCGGGGTGGGCGCCACCTCCCTGGCCGACTGGTCCAAGTGGCGCCGGGAGCAGGCCGAACGCCGTAGCGCCGTCAAGCGCGAGCTGTACGCGGCGTACCTCGCGGCCGTCGCGCGCAGCTGGAACGACATCAGAGCCGTGGTCGTCAACGGCACGGAACCCTGGCCGCAACGGGCGAGCCTGGCGGGAGACGTCTACCGAAGCGGTGGCGTGTACGAACTGCGCTACCAGATCTCCATCACCGCTCCACCGGACATAGTCGCCCTCTCCGACCAGGTCATGCGCGGTATGCGCGATCTCGTGCGCAGACTGGAGGAAGGAGAGACCTTCAGCGACTGGACCGAGCTCAGGAACGCGAACCGGCCCTGGTTCGACGCGTTCGACACCATGCGCGCCAGGATGCGCCTGGACCTCGACGACACCTCGCAGCCGCTGCCGCCCGACACCCGCTGAGCAGCGGGGTTACGGCCGGAGCACGATCTTGCCGTGGGTGTGCCCGCGTTCCAGGTCGTGGAAGGCCTCGCGGACCTGGGCCAGCGGGTAGGTGCGGGCGATCGGGACCTCCAGCTCCCCGTACGCGGCGAGCCGGGCGAGTTCGCCGACCACGACCGCGCAGGCGGCGGAGCCCTCGCCGTAGGTCCGGGCGCCGATCTTCGCCGCGGCCTGCCAGTCGCGGATCGTGTTGATGCGCTCGGGGCGCACGCCCAGCTCCACGGCCAGGTCCACGTAGCCGTCGCCGAAGGTGTCGACGAACGCGTCGACGTGCCCGCCGGCGGCCTGCCGGATCCGGTCCGCGACGCCCTCTCCGTAGGCGACCGGGATGATCCCGCGGTCCTTCAGCCACGGGTGGTTCCGCTCGCTCGCCAGCCCGATCACCGTGGCGCCGCGCCGCCGCGCGAGCTGCGCGGCGAGCGACCCGACACCGCCGGCCGCTCCGGACACCACGACCGTGTCGGACGGGCCGGGGTCCACCGCGAACACGCAGGCGTAGGCGGTCGTACCGGCCACGTACAGGGACCCGGCCACCTCCCAGGACAGCCCACGGGGGCGGGAGACCACGTGCACGTCGTCGGCCACGACGAACTCCGCGTGGCTCGCCCGGTCGTGGGTGAAGCCCAGCACCTCGTCGCCCACCGCGAAGCCGCGCACCTCGGGGCCCGTCTCCACCACGACGCCGGCCAGGTCGCTGCCCTGCCCGGAGGGGAACGTCGCCGGCCAGCGCCCGTGCCGCGCGCCCTCGCGGATCATCACCTCACCGGGCTGGATCCCGGCCGCGCGGACCTCGACCAGCAGCTGACCGGGGCCGGGCACCGGCCGATCCACCTCCTCCACCCGCAGCACATCGATCCCGCCGTACGCGTGGAACCGCACCGCCTTCATCGCGTGATCACCGCACTTCCTCGGCCCATGCCGCCCCCGGACGGCCGGACGCCGACCGTGCCGCGCGTTCAACGGCCCGGGGGCGGAGTCGTATTCCCGGCCGTGCGGCCTCAACGAACGCTTGGCAGTGGTCAGTTGGCGGGCGAGTGCGCGTGCGTCAGCCGCGCAGTGCGACCGCGCCCGTGTCGACGGCGCGCAGGGCGCGGGCGACCGTCTCCTCGTTCTCGCCGACCGGGGCCACGTAGTCGAGGACCTCGCGGGCGGCGTCCTCGCCGAGGGTGCGAGTGATCACCCAGGTGGCGAGGTACTGGGACGCCAGGCAACCGCCGGCCGTGGCGATGTTCCCCTCGGCGTGGAACGGGGTGTCCAGGACGGTGACGCCACAGGCTTCGACGAAGGGCCGGCTCTTCCGGTCCGTACAGGCGGGCATGCCGTTCAGCAGCCCGAGCCGGGCGAGCACCAGCGCGCCGGAGCACTGCGCGCCGATCAACTGCCGGTCCGGGGCGAGCCGCAGCCGGGAGATCAGCCGGTCGTCGGCCACCACGTCCCGCGTCTTCACCCCGCTGCCGACCAGCACCACGTCGGCCTCGGCCACGAACTCCATCGGGCGCTGCCCGGTCACCGGCACGCCGTTCATCGAGGTGACCACCGGGGTGGGGGTCGTGATGAAGGCCTCCAGGCCGTCCTTCCGGCACCGGTTGATCAGCGCGGAGGCGATGAAGCTGTCGAGTTCGTTGAATCCGTCGAAGGTGAGCACCGCCACCTGCATGGCATCTCCTCGGAGCACGGCACGAATGATGCGGATGCCGAGTGTCTCAGGAGGGCCGTGCCCTGGTCGCGGGCCAATCGCCGGCCGGTGGCCGCGGTACCGGCCGGTCAGCCGGTAGCCGGTAGCCGGTAGCCGGTCAGCTTTCCGTGTCCTGCTGCGCGAAGTACTCCTGCAGCCGGTCGAGGAGGGCCGCGAACGCGGGGGACATGGTGGTGTCCGACCGGGTGAGGACGGTCGTACGGCCGCCGTCCTCCACCGTGATCGTGTAGCTCATGGCGTCCGGGGCACCGCCGGGCGGCTCCGGTGCCGCGGCCTCCGGGACGGCCGCTGCCACCAGCCGGGCGATCTGCGCGGCGGTGTCCTCGGGCAGGGTGCCGGTGTCCAGCGCTCGGGGCGGGAGGCGGAGGTTGATCGCCGCCGCCTGCCCGCCGTGTGTCGCGAGGGTGACCTTCATCGTCGTCGGGCCGCCCGCTTCAGCGGCCGGTGCTCACCTGCCCGCCTTCAGCGCGGTGACGTCCTTGGCCAGACCGGTCACCTGCAGGGACAGGGCGCCGATCTGCTTGCTCAGGGCCGCCAGGCCGTCCTCCCGGCCGACAAGGCCGTCGCGGCCGTCATGGCCGTTGCGGCCCGCCGCGAGGCTGCGGGCCCGGGCGACCCCGGTGGGGACCCCGCTGATCTGGACGCCCACGTCCTGCCAGGCCGCCAGCACGGCCAGCTGCTCGTGGCTGCCGGCTCCGAACAGTTCCTCGGCCTTCTGGTAGGTGGTGTCCGCGAAGTCCTGGAACTGTGTCTCGGCGCTGGACGCCTTGAGCGACTCGTACCAGATGAGTCCGGGGGACTCCCAGGCGAATCCGCCGATGCCCGCCGCCGTCAGGTAGAACGCCCGGTTGGGAATGCCGGAGTTGATGTGCACCCCGCCGAAGTCGCCGTTGTCGCTGTCCGGCAGGTTGGCGTACTTGCTCATGTGGTCCGGCTGGGGGTCCTTGCCGAACAGGGGGTTGTCGTACGCCTGTCCCGGGGCCTTCATCGACCGCAGCGCGTCGGCCTCGATCCCCGGGGTGAAGACCTCGGCCCCGATCAGCCAGTCCGCCTCGTCGACGGACTGTTTCATCGACCACTGCTTGACGAGTGATCCGAAGACATCCGAAACGGATTCGTTCAGGGCGCCGGACTGGTTGTGGTAGACGAGTGCGGCCGTGTTCTCGGTGACTCCGTGCGTCAGTTCGTGGGCGATGACGTCGACGGATGCGGTGAAGTCGGTGAATATCTTTCCGTCGCCGTCTCCGAAGACCATCTGCCGTCCGTCCCAGAACGCGTTGTTGTAGTGCGAGCTGAAGTGGACGTAGCCGTCCAGGCGCATGCCCTGGTCGTCGATCGAGTTGCGGCTGAACACGTCGTGGTAGAAGTCGCGGGTCGCGCCCAGTCCGTCGAACGCGCGGTTGACGGACTCGTCGGCGGACGGCGGTCCGTCCTCCGAGCGGGCCGTCTCGGCCAGGGAGAGCACGCGGCCGTTCTGGCAGTCGAAGACGGTCCGCCGGCCGTTGCCGGGGGCGGCGGCGCCGGCGAAGGTCGCCCGTACCGTTCGTTCGCCCCGCAGGGACGCGGTGGTCAGCAGGGTGGCCAAGGCGGCCTTGTGCACCTCGCTGTCGTCGCTTCTCAGGAGCTTCTCGAGAAGGTGCGGGGGAATGATGCAGTTCGGGCGGCAGATCCTGGTCATGGGATACCTCGGGTGCGGGGAGAGCGGCGGCAAAGGCCTTGCTCGTCAGAGCGGCGCGCGCCGGAGGTGCCGATCGCCGAGAGAAACGGTGCCGCTGTGACCGGACGATCGCGTCCGACGCGCGGGATGGCTCCTGCGTGCGGGCGGGGAGCCCGCGGACCTGCAGGACAAGCCGTGTGGCGAGCGGCTCGCCTTCCCGGCGTCGTACACAGGACGGGAGAGTCGTGTGCATGGCTGAGGAGGCGGAAACCGCTTCTGTCCCCATTGTCCGCTCGATTCCGGCGACCCGCACCCCGGGCGGGGTCTGACGTCCGGTCAGTGCCGGTGAGGGGAGGTCTGCCGGGCGTCCCGTCCCGTCCGGTGCGGTGGTCGGGGCGAACCACCCGTCAAGGGTGAGGCCGGCGGCACGGCGCATCCGGATGCTGTCGAGCAGGCCGTACGGACCCGGCGGACGGCGGACGGCGGACGAAGGAACGGACGGGCGATGGGCGACGACAGGGCCGAGCGCATAGCGGAGTTCATCGAGCCTCTGCGGGTCGAGCCCGGGAGCAAGGTGCGGCTGGGCGAGGACTTCGACCCCGGCTACAAGGCCGGCATCCGCAAGAAGAAGGACGGCGTCGAACTGCTCCGAAGCGGTATCGAGCTGCTCGCCGACTACCAGCGGCGGCTGGCCGCCCAGGACACCTACGGAGTGCTGCTCTGCCTGCAGGCGCTGGACGCCGGAGGCAAGGACGGCACCATCCGCCATGTGATGAGCGGAGTGAACCCGCAGGGCGTGCGGGTGTCCGGTTTCAAGGTGCCCTCGGACGAGGAACTCGACCACGACTACCTGGGGCGTTACACCCGCCAGCTGCCCCGGCGCGGTGAGATCGGCATCTTCAACCGCTCCCACTACGAGGAAGTGCTGGTGGTACGGGTCCATCCGGAGAACCTGCGGCGCGAGAAACTGCCCGACGCGGCACGCGGCCCCGACGTGTGGGAGCGGCGCTACCGGGAGATCAACGACTGGGAGCGCTATCTGAGCGACAACGGCTTCAAGGTCGTAAAACTGTTTCTGAACCTGTCGAAGGAAGAACAGCGCACCCGTTTTCTGAAACGCATCGACGTTCCCGAACGGAACTGGAAGTTCTCGTCGGCCGACGTGCGTGAGCGGGCCCGGTGGGACGACTATCAGCGGGCGTTCTCGCAGATGCTCTCCGCCACCAGCACGGAATGGGCGCCCTGGTACGTCGTTCCCGCCGACCACAAATGGTTCGCCCGGGTGTGCGCGGCCGCCGTACTGGCGCACACCCTCATCGACATCGACCCCCGGTACCCGGAGGTCAGCGACGAGACCCGCCGTGAACTGGCCGAGGTCAGACGGGAACTGGAGGCGGAGGCGCCGGCGGGGGCGGCCGCGGACCCCTGTGCGGCGGAGGCCGGAGCGGGCGAGAAGAAGCGGAAGAAGAAGCACAGGAAGCACCGGTGACGGGGGCGGGCGAGCAACGGGGGCCGGGAACGGAGGCACCTTCATGACCGCGCAGACAGACGCCTCGCAGGACCGGGCGGCCGACGGCCGGTCGTGGTACGCGCATCCGGCGCAGGAGGTGGCCGCGGCGTTCGAGGTGGATCCGGCCGCCGGTCTGTCCGCCGCGCGGGCCGCGGAACTGCTGCGTACGCACGGCCCGAACGCGCTGCCCGAGGAGAAGCCGACGCCGGGCTGGCGCCGCTACCTCGCCCAGTACCGCAGCTACATGCAGCTGGTCCTGGTGAGCGCCGCCGTGGTCTCGCTGGTCATCAAGGAGTGGAGCACCGGGGTCCTGCTGCTCGTCCTGACCGTCGTCAACGCGGTCGTCGGGATGCGCCAGGAGGGCAAGGCGGACAGCGCCATGAACGCGCTGAAGTCGATGATGAAGGCGACCGCGCGGGTGCGCAGGGACGGCACCGAGTCGAAGATCCCGGCCGAGCAGGTCGTCCCGGGCGACGTGGTGCTGCTCGCGGCGGGCGACGAGGTGCCGGCGGACGGCCGGATCGTCCTGGCGAACGCCCTGCAGATCGACGAGTCGGCGCTGACCGGCGAGAGCGTGCCGGCCGCGAAGGAGACGGGCACCCTCACCGGTACCGGTCTGCCGCCCGGCGAACGCCACAACATGGCGTTCATGAACACCCCCGTCACCCACGGCAGTGGCACGGTGGTGGTCACGGCCACCGGCGCGGACACCGAACTCGGCCGTATCTCCGGCATGTTGTCGAGCACCCGCCGGGAGGCCTCGCCGCTGACCCGGGAGATGGACCGGCTCACTCTGTGGATCACGGGCACGGCCGGGCTGACGATGATCCTGATGTTCGTGCTGGGCCGCAGCCGGGGTACGGCGTGGGACGCGCTGTTCGTCAGCGCCGTCTCGCTGGCGATCGCGGCCATCCCGGAGGCCCTGCCCACCGTGTCCCAGACGATCCTGTCCATCGGCGCCATCGACCTGTCCCGGCGCCAGGCGATCGTGAAGGACCTGCCGTCGGTGGAGGCGCTGGGGTTCACCTCGGCGATCAACTCCGACAAGACCGGCACGCTCACCATGAACCAGATGACCGCGGTCGAGGTCATCGACCCCGGCGACCGCTACACCGTCTCCGGCACCGGCTACAGCCTGGCGGGCCGGATCCAGCACGCGGTCGGCAGCGCACCGGACATGACGGACGCGATCCTGCCCTACCTGGTCGCCAACGACGCCCGGCTGGTGGACGGCAAGGTGGTCGGCGACCCCACCGAGGGCGCCCTGCTGGTCCTCGGCCACAAGGCCGGCCTGGACGTCGACGCCACCCGGGATCGGCTGCCGCGGCTGGCCGTGCTGCCCTTCGACCCCTCCTACAAGTTGATGGCCACCTTCAACCGGGCCACCGACGAGACCGGCCGGCCCGTCGTGCGCTGCTTCGTGAAGGGCGCGGCGCCCGCCATGATGGACCGCGCGGCGACGGCACTGCGGCAGGGCGCGTCCGTGCCCTGGGACGACGCGCTGCGGCAGCGGGCGCAAGAGCACGTCGAGCGCATGGGCGGCGAGGGCCTCAGGGTGATGGCCGCGGCGCGCCGGGACCTCGACCCGGCCGTCTTCGATCCGGACGGCGACCTGCTCGGCTATGTCACCGACCTGCAGATGACCAGCCTGGTCGGGATGGTCGACCCGCCCCGCGCGGAGTCGAAGGCCGCGGTCGCCGACGCGCAGGCCGCGCACATCAGGGTCCGGATGGTCACCGGCGACGACGTCGTCACCGGCGCCGCCATCGCCCGCCAGCTCGGCATCGAGGGCGAGGCCATGCTGGGCGCGGACTTCGCCGCCCTGCCGGAGAGCGAACGGCTGGCCAGGATCGACGGCATCGGTGTCGTCGGCCGGGTCGCGCCCGAGCACAAGGTGCTGCTCGCCGACACCCTGAAGAAGAGGGGCGGTGTCGTCGCCATGACCGGCGACGGCGTCAACGACGCCCCCGCCATCAAGGCGGCCGACGTCGGTATCGCGATGGGCTCCGGCACCGAGGTCGCCAAGAACGCCGGCCGTATGGTGCTCGCCGACGACAACTTCGCCACGATCGTCTTCGCTGTCGAGCAGGGCCGCAAGATCTACGACAACCTCACCAAGTACATCCGGTTCGTGCTCGTCCTGCTCGTGGTGTTCGTGCTGACGTTTCTCGGCGCGACCCTGTTCGACATCGCCGCCGGGGAGCCCTTCACCCCCGCTCAGGTGCTGTGGATCCACTTCTTCGTCAACGCGGCCTTCGGCTTCGCGCTCGGCTTCGACCGGCAGAGCCCCGGCCTGATGGCCCGCCGGCCACGCCCGCGCGGCGCGCATGTGCTGTCCCGGGGCGTGATGCTCACCGTCGGCCTGTCCGGCCTGGTGATCACCATCGGTCTGCTCTGCCTGATCGAGCTCGGCACGACCCGCTACGACAGCGTCGCGATCGGCCAGTCGATGGCGTTCACCTCCTTCGCGCTCTGCCTGATCGTGGCCGCCCTGGAGTGCCGCAGCGAGCGGGACACCGTGCTCACCACCGCCAGCTTCGACAGCAAGCAGATGAACCGGGCCATGCTGATCGAGTTCGTGCTCGCGGTCCTGGTCACGCAGATGGACGTCTTCCGCAGGCTGCTGGGCACGACCGAACTGGACCTGGCCCAGTTCGCCTGGGCACTGGTACCGGCGCTCGTGCTGCTGGCGCTCTGGGAGATCGGCAAGTTCCTCGCCCGCTGGAACGGCAGGCCCACCGCGCGGACCTGACGCCGGCCCGCTGTGAGGTCTCCCACGAACTCTTGTCGCGGCCGGACACCCGCACCTAAATTCGGTCATATGTCCGCCCAAGATGACTCCCTTCCCACCGAGCCGGTGGACTTCGCCGTCGATCTCACCGGTCATGAGATGACCCGGCGGGCCCACGTCATGAACGCACTCGGCGCCGAGTGGGACCCCGTCGAAGTGATGCGCGGCGAGGAGGAGGCCTACGACCGGCTGTACTCCGGCCTCGATGAGGAACAGCAGCGGCTGTACGACACCCTCGTCGCCGCCGGCGTTCTCCCGCGGCGCGGGGGCGACGCGGCTTCCGCCTGATCCTCGCGGCCCGCCTCAGCGTCCTGCCGGCGCCCTGACGGGCCTCCGGTGCGCCATACGCGTGGGCCGGTGCGCCATGCGCGTGTGCCGGTGTCGACGTGCCGGTGCGGTGGTTGTGTCCGGGACAGGTGACGGCCACCGTGAGCGGGTGGTTCTCGTTCCGGGGCTGCTGTGGCGGCGGGGTGCGGTGAGCCGGGGTGTGGGCGCGGGGCTCGCCGCCGGTGTCTTCTTCGGGGCCTTCGTTCTCGTCGAGTCGGGTTCGTGGGCGGGCGCTCTGGTGGTCTTCGTCGTGCTGAGCGTGTTCTACGGGATCCGTGTGGCGCGCCGGATGGACCGGCTCTGGCCGGCGGGCCGGGCCCTGGACGACGCCGACCGCGCAGCCGTCGTACGCGCCACCCGGCGGGGTGAGGCCGTCGGGGATCCGCGGCTGGCGTCCTCGGTCGCTGGGTATGCCGGTGCGTTGCGGCGGGCCGCCGAGGGGGACGGGCTGCGCCGCCCGGTCGTGCTGCTCGTCACCGGGTGCGCGGTGCTGCTGGCCGTGTACGACAGCCTGCGTGGTTCCACCGGCGAGACGGTCGTCTCGTGGCTGGTGGTCGTGCTGTTCCTGGCCGACCTGGTCTGGTGGCCCCGCGGCCGGGCCCGTCTGCTGGCCCGGGCCGCCCGGGCGGAGGCGGCGGCCCGTCCTGCGGCCGGCGGGCCCGGCGGATGAGGCCGGTCAGTCGGCCGAGTCCATGAAGGCGAGCATGCGGCGGTTGACCTCGTCCGCGTGGTCGATCTGCGGCCCGTGACCGGTGCCCTCGATGATCTCGGCCCGGGCGCCCGGTATCAGCCGGGGTACGCGCTCCAGCTGGCGCTGCGGGTGCACGAGCAGGCTGCGCCTGCCGAGGACCAGGTAGAGCGGTGTGCGGACGGTGGACAGCTCGCCCTCGGTGAGGGGGAGCGGGGCCGGGCGGCGGATGCGGTACGCGCGGACGCCCAGCCGGATCATCCTGCGCAGCTCCGGCACGACTAGCACCGGCTGCTGCAGCCAGGCCGCGAGGCGCGGGCGCAGCGCCTTGGGGGCGAACGTGGCGAACAGGCCGACGAAGATCCAGACGAAGAAGCGCAGTCCCACCTTCTCCAGGCCGCCCGGGTCGAGCAGGGTCACCGAGGCCAGCCGCTCCGGCCTGCGGTGCGCCTCGTTGAGCGCGAGCCAGCCGCCGTAGGAGGAGCCGACCAGGTGGACCCGGTCCAGGCCGAGCCCGGCGAGGGTCTCGTCGAGCCACCGCGCGGCTCGCTCGGGCTGGTGGATGGGGGTGTGCTGGACGCTGCGGCCGGGGTCGCCCGGGGTGTCGAGCGCGTAGACCGGGCGCTCGGCGGCGAGGGCGCGGGTGTTCGGGTACCACATGGCGGAGCAGGAGCCCGCTCCGTGCACGAGGACGACGGGGGTGCGGGCGGCGGCGGCCGGGTCCGCCGGGTCGTAGCGGTAGACGTGGGTGGTGCCGAAGGAGGTCTCCACGTCGGTCTCGGCCGCCGCGGGCGCGCCCAGTGCGTAGAGCGCCGCGCAGGCCTCGAAGTAGCGGTCGCGCCGGGCGTCGCTCACATAACGGCCGACGTCAGGCTGGGTGCGGACAGCGGTCTGGGCCACGGCCACCTCCGGGGATCGGATTCTTCGTGATACGACCGTACCATGATGGTGGTACGGCCGTATCATCAAATTCGCCGGGTGTGGAGAACGGACGAGAGGGGCGGCCGATGCCCAAGCGTGTGGACCATGCGGAGCGGCGCACCGAGATCGCCGAGGCGCTCGTCCGGGTCGCGGGGCGGCGCGGGCTGCACGCCGTGGGGATGCGGGACGTCGCGGCGGAGGCCGGGGTGTCCCTGCGGCTGGTGCAGTACTACTTCGAGACCAAGGAGAAGCTGCTGCTCCACGGACTGCAGCGGCTGACCGAACGGTTCGGGGAGCGGGTTGCCGCCCTGGTCCGGGACGCCGGGGACGCGCCGCCGCCGCGCGCGCTGGTCGAGGCCCTGCTCACCGCGGCGCTGCCGACCGACCTGGAGAGCCGCACCTTCCACCTGCTGCACACGTCCTACGCCGTCCTGGCCGTGACCGACCCGGCCCTGGCCGCCCAGCCGTTCCTCAAGGACCCCGACGCCGCCGAACGCGTGCTGACCGAACTCCTCGGGCAGGCGCGGGAGTCGGGTCTGACCCGCCCCGGTGTCGACCCGGAGATGGAGGCGACCGGCCTGCTCGCCATGTCCGCGGGTCTCGGCACCAGCGTCCTGGCAGGCCAGCGCACTCCGGAATCCGCCGCCGCCGTCCTCGCGCACCACCTGGACCGGATCTTCCGCCCGGCAGCGAAACCGTGACACGACCGCCATGGAAGGCGGACCCGCGCGGCCGCACAATCGGGAATCCGAAGACCGGGAAGAAGCGGGGGAGTCGACGGACATGGAACTGGAACTCGGTTACGACCTGCTGGGCGGCCGGCTCCGCAGCATCGGGGACGTGGAACTCACCTACGGCCGGTGGGGCGGCAGGCCGCACGCGCTCGGCCCGCATTCGCTGGAGTACGACATGCTCGGCAGCCGGCTGCGGTGGATCGGCGACATCGAGATCGGCTACGGCCGCCTGGGCAGCGTCCCGAGGACGTTCGGGACCTGGGACGTCGACTGCGCCGCCTGGTCCGGGATCCCGCGCACCATCGGTCCCTACGCGATCGACCACCCCCGGTTCAGCGGCCGGGCCCGCGCGGTCGGCCCGGTCGAGATCTCCTACGACCTGCTGGGCAGCCGCGCCCGCCGCATCACCCTCCCCAAGGGCTGGACCGCCCTTCCCGATGACCTCCTGCGCGTCCTCTTCCTGGTCCTGCATCTCCAGACGGAACGCAACAAGAGTTCCTCCGCGTCCTCCTGAGCGGAAAAGGCCGAAGGCCCGCCGGAAAGATCCGGCGGGCCTTCGATGTGATGCCGGGTCAGACGGCGCCCGAGTACTTCGGGTTGGTGCCGTACTGGTTCTGCTCCGGCTTGCCCTCGGAGGCGAGCCAGACGATCAGGATGATCGTGCCGATCAGCGGGATGATGGCGATCAGGATCGCCCAGCCCGAACGGCCGGTGTCGTGCAGGCGGCGGACCGCGACACCCAGGCCGGGCAGGAAGACCGCGAGGCTGTAGATCAGGCCGAGGGCCGAGAAGCCGATGACCCGTCCGACGATCGCCAGCACAATGCTGATGATCACGTTGAACAGGAAGAACATCCAGTATTCCTGCCGACGCGCACGGCCGCTGAACACCGCGTACTTCTTCAGTACGTCCACGTACCAGTTCATTACTCGTCCCCCAAGGATCAAGAACTTGACTGGCCCCTAGCAAATCAAGCCGAGTTGGCCGATTCCATTCAGATTGGCGTGTGCGGGTCAACCGTTATCTTGTCGCCGCCGTACGGTGATCAAGGGGGGCGGATCGCAGCCGCGCGGCGCGCG
This sequence comes from Streptomyces sp. NPDC007901, assembly GCF_042959465.1. NCBI lineage: Bacteria > Bacillati > Actinomycetota > Actinomycetes > Kitasatosporales > Streptomycetaceae > Streptomyces > Streptomyces sp. NPDC007901. Next base: position 373,061 of record NZ_JBIBKW010000010.1, read on the forward strand.
ATAGCGTCTTTCCGGCCATGGACATGCAGAAGCAATCGCAGTGGCGACCGCAGACGCAGCAGCCTGAGGGATGCCTCGTCGTCGCGATCAGAATCCCCGTCCGGATCTCCGTGTTCCTGGTGGTGCTGCCGGTACGCCTGCTCTGGGACGCGTGCACCGCCGCCGCACGGTTCCTGAGGCAGTACGTGCTCGCCCCCGTCGCCCGCTTCCTGTGGCGCTCCGTCCTCGCCCCGACGGGACACGCGACCGGCTGGATCCTGTACCGGCTCCTCGTCCTCCCCCTGATCTGGCTGTACCGCCACCTGCTCACGCCCCTCGGTCACGCCCTGCTGTGGCTCCACGCGCGCGTGCTCACCCCGATCGGCCGGGCCCTCCTGTGGCTCCTCACCCCCGTCGCGACCGGCGTTGCCTGGCTGCTCGACCAGCTCGCCACCGCACTCGCCTGGATCGCGCGCGTGCTCCTCGTCCTGCCCGCCCTCGCCCTGTGGCGCTGGATCCTCACCCCGGCCGGCCGCGTACTGGGCATCGCCCTGCGGGAGATCGGGGACGCCCTCGGGCACGCCTGGCGGGCCGCCGGGTACGTCGCACGGGCCGCCGGACGGGTTCTCGCGACCCTCTTCCGGTGGATCTTCCAGGAACCCGCCCGCTGGGTGTACCGGACCGTCCTCACCCCGGTCGGACACGTCGTGCGCGACCTCGTCCTGCGCCCCGCCGCCCAGGCCGCACGCGCCGTCGGCCGCGCCGTCGGCCAGGCCCGCGCCGACCTCCGACGGGCCCTCTTCGGCGAGCCCGTCCCGCCCGCCGCCGTCCACCGGCGGGAACCCGTGGCCCGCGACACACGTACTCTTGATGGATAGCACCGCACAGCAGCACGGCCGACCACGGCACGGCTGCTCTCACGAGAACCACGAAGGACTGACGACACTGGGCAAGCGACAGCCCGAAGGCCCGCCGCCCGCACCCGCGGTACAGCGCATCCGACTGCGCTACACCAAGCGCGGCCGCCTCCGGTTCACCAGCCACCGTGACTTCCAGCGCGCCTTCGAGCGTGCGTTGCGCCGCGCCGAGGTCCCCATGGCCTACTCGGCGGGGTTCACACCGCACCCGAAGGTGTCGTACGCCAATGCCGCACCCACCGGCACGGGCAGCGAGGCCGAGTACCTGGAGATCGCGCTCACCGCACCCCGTGACCCGGAGCGGCTGCGCGCACTGCTCGACGAGTCCCTGCCCACCGGGCTGGACATCGTCGACGCGGTCGAGGCACGGACGTCCGGACTGGCCGACCGGCTCACCGCCTCCGTGTGGGAGCTCCGGCTGACCGGCCAGGACCCCACGGAGGCGGAGAAGGCCGTCGCTGCGTTCAACGCCGCCGAGTCCGTCGAGGTCAGTCGCACCACCAAGAACGGCGTCCGCACCTTCGACGCCCGCCCCGCCGTCGTACAACTTGAAACACAGAGTGAAACGGCTGATAGGCCGACCGACCAGCCCTGTGCGATACTGCGGCTGGTTGTTCGGCACGTGACGCCTGCCGTACGACCCGACGACGTCCTGTCCGGTCTCCGCGCCGTGGCCGACCTGGCGCCGCCGGTCCCCGCAGCGGTGACCAGGCTGGCGCAGGGGCTGCTCGATGAAGAGACCGGCACGGTGACCGACCCGCTCGCGCCCGACCGCGAGGCAGAGGCGGCCCTCTCGAAGGCCGAACCCGCTGCCGCCGCGACGGCGCCGGCGTAAGGAAGGTCCCGCGAAGGACGGACGTCGTAGCGCAGCCCTCGTACTCGGGAGCCACCTGGGTCGGGCAGCGCACTGACCAGAAGACTTTCGCCAGGCCGTCCGCGACAAGGCGTACGGAACCGGCGAGACAGGACACAGAGAGCTCCTGTGCGGCGCCCGCGCCCCACACGGCGGCACCGCGCATCGCGCGAGCCGCGGACGTCAACGGCGGTCGTTCGAACCGATCGACGCCGACCAGGCGCGGCGCCCGGGAGCCTGACGGGAGAAACGCCCGCATGCTCGAACCGACCGAGCCCACCGAGGGCTCCGAACTGAACACCCCCAGCGACACCCTGCCGCCGCGCAGGCGTCGCCGTGCCGCGTCCCGCCCCGCGGGACCGCCCGCCGCGGGCGAGGCCGTGAGCGAGACCACCGAGGCCAACGGGCCGGCCATACCGGCCGACGCCTCCGCCGAGGCTTCCGCAGCCGCGGTGGTCGGCGGGACTTCCGAGGCCGCCGAGGCCGTCGAGGAGACGGCACCCGCCCCGCGTACGCGCCGTCGTGCCACCCGTAAGGCCTCGGCGCCCGCCGGTGCCTCGGCCGCCGCCGAGCCCGTGGAGCCCGTGGTGGCCGCCGCTGCCGCCGTCGTCACCGAGCCCGCCGAGGCCACCGTTGCCGACGAGGCCGCTGTCGAGAGCGGCGAGGACGCCGCCCCGCGTCGTACCCGCCGCCGGGCCACGCGCCGCGCCTCCGCGCCCGCCGGTGCCCCGGCCGCCGTCGAGGAGACCACCGCCGTGGCCGAGACCGAGACCGAGACCGAGCAGGCTGAGCAGACCGAGGCAGAAGAGGCCGTCGAGGCTGTTGAGGCTTCCGAGGTGGCTGAGGCCGTCGATGAGGTGGCGCCCGCTCCGCGTGCGCGTCGCCGTGCCACTCGCCGGGTGACCGCACCCGCCTCTGCCCCGGCCGCCGAAGAGGCCACGACCGTCGCCGCGGAGGCTGCGGAAGAGGTCGCGCCCGTCGCTGCCGAGGCGGCTGAGGTCGTGGAGGAAGCGGCGCCCGCTCCGCGTGCGCGTCGCCGTGCCACTCGCCGGGTGACCGCGCCCGTCGGTGCGCCCGAGACCGCCGAGGCGGCCGTCGCCGAGACCCCTGCCGCCGCCGCGCCGCAGACCGAGGCCGTCGAGGCACCGGCTGCCGCGCCCGCCGAGACCGCCGAGGCCGAGTCCCCGCGTCGCCGTCGCCGGGTCGTGCGGCAGGCCGCCACCGGGTTCTCCGAGCCCCCCGCCGCGGCCTCCGAGGACGAGCCGCAGCGCCGTCCGGCCCGGCCCGCCGTCGCCGTCTTCCAGGCGCCCGTGTTCACCGAGCCGCAGTTCCAGACCCCGCAGCGCGCCGCCGCGGCAGCCGCCGCCGAGGCCGCCGGTGCGGAGGAGCCCGAGGAGTCCGCGGCCCCGGCCGGGACCACGCCGTCGACCGCCTCCGGCGCGTCGGCGTTCGCCGCGGAGCCCGCCGAGCAGGCGGAGCAGCAGGCCGAGGCCGGTTCGCGGCGCCGTCGCCGCCGCCGCGGTGCCGTCGAGGAGGCCCCGGTCACCGAGGCCGCCGCCGAGGACGAGACCGAGGAGCCCGAGGAGTCCGTCGAGGACGCCGCCGACGGCGAGGACGAGGCCGAGGAGTCCGGCTCCCGCCGTCGCCGCCGTCGCGGTGGCCGTCGCCGCCGTCGCGGTGACGCCTTCGACGGTGACGGTGCCGAGGCCGACGAGCTCGCCGCCGAGCAGGCCGAGCAGGACGCCGAGGACACCGCCGAGCAGGAGGAAGAGGACGAGGACGAGGCCCACGACGAGGTCGGCGGCTCCTCCTCCAGCAGCCGTCGCCGTCGGCGTCGCCGGCGTCGTGCCGGGGACACCTCCGTCGACACCGAGCCCGACGAGGGCGACCCGGAGCGCACCGTCGTCAAGGTCCGCGAGCCCCGCAAGCCCTCCGAGCCGTCCGACGAGGTCCAGTCCATCAAGGGCTCGACCCGTCTGGAGGCCAAGAAGCAGCGCCGCCGCGAGGGCCGCGAGCAGGGCCGCCGCCGCGTCCCGATCATCACGGAGGCCGAGTTCCTCGCCCGCCGCGAGGCCGTCGAGCGTGTGATGGTCGTCCGCCAGTACGGCGACCGCACCCAGATCGGCGTCCTGGAGGACGGCGTGCTCGTCGAGCACTACGTCAACAAGGAGCAGGCCACCTCGTACGTCGGCAACGTCTACCTGGGCAAGGTCCAGAACGTGCTGCCGTCGATGGAGGCCGCCTTCATCGACATCGGCAAGGGCCGCAACGCCGTCCTGTACGCCGGTGAGGTCAACTTCGAGGCGCTCGGCATGGCCAACGGGCCGCGCCGCATCGAGGCCGCCCTCAAGTCCGGCCAGTCCGTCCTCGTCCAGGTGACGAAGGACCCGATCGGCCACAAGGGCGCCCGCCTCACCAGCCAGGTCTCCCTCCCGGGCCGCTACCTCGTGTACGTCCCCGAGGGTTCGATGACCGGCATCAGCCGCAAGCTGCCCGACACCGAGCGCGCCCGGCTGAAGACCATCCTCAAGAAGATCGTCCCCGAGGACGCGGGCGTCATCGTGCGCACCGCCGCCGAGGGCGCGAGCGAGGACGAGCTGCGCCGCGACGTCGAACGCCTGCAGGCGCAGTGGGAGGACATCCAGAAGAAGTCGAAGAACGGCAACGCCCCGACGCTGCTGTACGGCGAGCCGGACATGACCGTCCGGGTCGTCCGCGACATCTTCAACGAGGACTTCTCCAAGGTCGTCGTCAGCGGTGACGAGGCCTGGGAGACCGTCCACGGCTACGTCTCGCACGTCGCCCCCGACCTCGCGGGCCGGCTGTCGAAGTGGACCTCCGAGGTCGACGTCTTCGCCACCTACCGGATCGACGAGCAGCTCGCCAAGGCCCTGGACCGCAAGGTCTGGCTGCCCAGCGGCGGTTCGCTGGTCATCGACCGGACCGAGGCAATGGTCGTCGTCGACGTCAACACCGGCAAGTTCACCGGCCAGGGCGGGAACCTGGAAGAGACCGTCACCAGGAACAACCTGGAGGCGGCCGAGGAGATCGTCCGCCAGCTGCGGCTGCGCGACCTCGGCGGCATCATCGTCATCGACTTCATCGACATGGTCCTGGAGTCCAACCGGGACCTGGTGCTGCGCCGCCTCCTCGAGTGCCTGGGCCGGGACCGGACCAAGCACCAGGTGGCCGAGGTGACCTCGCTGGGGCTCGTCCAGATGACCCGCAAGCGGGTCGGACAGGGTCTGCTGGAGTCGTTCTCCGAGACCTGCGTGCACTGCAACGGCCGGGGCGTCATCGTCCACATGGAGCAGCCGAGCTCCAGCGGCGGTGGCGGCGGCAAGCGCAAGAAGCGCGGCCGTGGCGGCGACGGACACGAGCACGACCACGAGACGCACGAGGTCGTGGCCGACGGGGCCGTCGAGCACGCCGAGGCCGTCCACGCGGTCGAGTCGGCCGCCGAGGTCGCGGCCGAGGCCGCCGCGCCCGTCGCGCTGCCCGCGCCGGACTTCGAGCCGGACGAGGAGCTGTACAGCAGCGTCGCCGAGGCGGAGGCCGCGGCCGGTCGTGGCCGTGGCCGCCGCCGGGCCGGTCGCCGGGCCTCGGCCCCGGCCGGTGCGCCCAAGCAGCGCGCGGGACGGGACCGGGCCGCCGCCGAGGCGCCCGCCGCCCCGGCCGAGGCCGAGCGCGAGGTGCTGCCGGAGCCGGCCGCCGAGGCGCACGCCGAGCCGGTCGCCGTGGAGGTCCCGGTGGTCGAGGCCCCGGAGGCTCCCGAGGCCCCGGCCCCGGTCGCCGAGGAGGCCGCGCCCAAGGGCCGTACGCGTCGGCGTGCGACCCGGAAGGTGTCGGCGCCCGCCGGTTCCCCGGCGGGGGCCGAGGCGGCGGCCGTGGTGACTGTCGTCGCCGAGAGCGCGCCGGTCGCGGAACCCGTGGCCGAGCCGGTGGCGGAGGCGGTGACGGAGCCCGAGGCGGCCGCGCCCGCCGAGAGCGCCGCTCCGGCCCGCCCGCGCCGCCGCGCGGTGCGCAAGACCGCCGCGCCGACCGCGTCCGAGGAGACGGCCGTCGTGGTCGTCCCGACGGCGGAGGCACCGGTCGCCGAGGAGGCCGTCGAAGCGGTCGTCGAGGAAACCGTCGAGGAGGCCGTCCCGGCCAAGAAGACGGCCCGTAAGACGGCTGCCAAGAAGACGGCGGCGAAGAAGACGGCCGCCAAGAAGACCGCCGCCAAGAAGACGGTGGCGAAGAAGACGACGGCCAAGAAGGCGGTCAAGACCGCCAAGACGGCCGCCGCGAAGTCGACGGCGAAGAAGACCACCACGGTCGCCACCGCCTCCGACGAGGGCTGACACCCGGGTGCGGGGCCGGTCGCGGAGACCGGCCCCGCACTCCGTGGGGCCCGGTCCGCGTGACCGGCCCCACACCCCCCGGGGCCCGGTTTGACCCCCTCGGCCACCGCCCCGTACCCTTGACCGTCGGCGTGTCCATGGATATGAGGACGCGCCACATCCCCGTAAACCTCTTCCTTCGGAGCACAGGGTGTTCCGGAGAGGCGGCCCGTGTTCGCCGGGCGGCTGGACTGCGGGGGTGCCGTTCCCGAGCGAGAGAGTGAGATCCGCGTGTACGCCATCGTGCGCAGCGGTGGTCGCCAGCACAAGGTTGCTGTCGGCGACATCGTTGAGGTTGACAAGATTTCCACTGCCAAGGTTGGCGACACGGTCGAGCTCTCGACCCTGCTCGTTGTCGACGGCGAGGCCGTGACCAGCGACCCGTGGGTGCTGGCCGGCATCAAGGTCCAGGCCGAGGTCGTGGACCACCACAAGGGCCAGAAGATCGACATTCTGCGCTACAAGAACAAGACCGGTTACCGCCGTCGCCAGGGCCACCGCCAGCAGTACACGGCGATCAAGGTCACTGAGATCCCCACGGCTGCGAAGTAAGGGACTGAGAACAGATGGCACACAAGAAGGGCGCATCGTCCACCCGGAACGGTCGCGACTCCAATGCCCAGCGGCTCGGCGTGAAGCGCTTCGGCGGTCAGGTCGTCAACGCGGGTGAGATCCTGGTCCGCCAGCGCGGCACCCACTTCCACCCGGGTGCGGGCGTCGGCCGTGGCGGCGACGACACGCTGTTCGCGCTGCAGGCCGGTTCGGTGCAGTTCGGCACCCACCGTGGCCGCAAGGTCGTGAACATCGTTCCGGTCGCTGCCTGAGTCCTCTGACTCGACGGCTCAGACCGAACCTTTCGCGAGGCGGACCTCACTTCCCGATCGGGAAGGCGGGTCCGCCTTTCGCGTGTTGACATAGGTATTACCCCGCAAGTATCTGGAGGCACAGCACCATGACCACCTTCGTGGACCGCGTCGAGCTGCACATCGCCGCGGGTAGCGGAGGCCACGGCTGCGCCTCCGTACACCGGGAGAAGTTCAAGCCGCTCGGCGGCCCCGACGGCGGCAACGGCGGCCGGGGCGGCGACGTCATCCTGACCGTCGACCAGTCGGTGACGACCCTCCTCGACTACCACCACTCCCCGCACCGCAAGGCCACCAACGGCAAGCCCGGCGAGGGCGGCAACCGCGCGGGCAAGGACGGCCAGGACCTGATCCTGCCGGTGCCCGACGGCACGGTGGTGCTGGACAAGGCGGGCAACGTGCTCGCCGACCTCGTCGGCCACGGCACCTCCTACGTCGCCGCCCAGGGCGGCCGGGGCGGCCTCGGCAACGCGGCCCTCGCCAGCGCCCGCCGCAAGGCGCCCGGTTTCGCGCTGCTCGGCGAGCCCGGGGACCTCGGGGACATCGTCCTGGAGCTGAAGACCGTCGCCGACGTGGCCCTGGTCGGCTACCCGAGCGCCGGCAAGTCCTCGCTGATCTCCGTGCTGTCCGCGGCCAAGCCGAAGATCGCCGACTACCCGTTCACCACCCTGGTCCCCAACCTGGGTGTGGTGACCGCCGGCTCCACCGTCTACACCATCGCCGACGTCCCCGGCCTCATCCCCGGCGCCAGCCAGGGCAAGGGCCTCGGCCTGGAGTTCCTGCGCCACGTCGAGCGCTGCAGCGTGCTGGTCCACGTCCTCGACACCGCCACCCTGGAGTCCGAGCGCGACCCGGTCTCCGACCTCGACATCATCGAGGAGGAGCTCAAGCAGTACGGCGGCCTCGACAACCGGCCCCGGATCGTCGTCCTCAACAAGATCGACGTTCCGGACGGCAAGGACCTCGCCGAGATGGTCCGCCCCGACCTGGAGGCCCGCGGCTACCGCGTCTTCGAGGTGTCCGCGGTCGCCCACCTCGGGCTGCGCGAGCTGTCCTTCGCCCTCGGCGAGCTGGTCGGCAAGGCGCGCGCCGCGAAGCCCAAGGAGGAGGCGACCCGGATCGTCATCCGGCCCAAGGCTGTCGACGACGCCGGTTTCACCGTCACCCAGGAGGACGACGGCCTGTACCGGGTGCGCGGCGAGAAGCCCGAACGCTGGGTCCGCCAGACCGACTTCAACAACGACGAGGCCGTCGGCTACCTCGCCGACCGCCTCAACCGCCTCGGTGTGGAAGAGCAGTTGATGAAGGCGGGCGCCCGCTCGGGCGACGGCGTCGCCATCGGCCCCGAGGAGAACGCCGTCGTCTTCGACTGGGAGCCGTCCATGATGTCCGGCGCCGAGATGCTCGGCCGGCGCGGCGAGGACCACCGCTTCGAGGAGCAGCGGCCCGCCGTGCAGCGCCGCCGCGACCGGCAGGCGGAACGGGACGAGTCCCTGGGCGAGTACGAGGACTTCGACCCGTTCGAGTAGGCCGCGGCGCGGCGGGGCCGTCGGCCTCCCCGCTTCCCGAAGCCGACTGATCCACCGTCAGACCCGTTGTGGCCGGGACCCGTTCCCGGCCGCGACGGGTTTTCTGTTGTCTGCCTAGTTGTCATGCGCACGCATGCCGGTGTTCAGGGGGCGGACCGTCCGGCCGTGGGAGCTTCCGAAGGCCAGACCGTCCAAGAGGCCACTGTGGCAAGGGAGTCCGCGCATGACCGGAGTACCGTCGCCCGATCGACGCCGCTTTCTGACCGCCGGTGCCGCCGTTCTCGGAGCCGCCGCATCCGCCCAGCTCTGGCTGCCGGCCACCGCCCGGGCCGCCGAAACCCCGCTGCCCGACAGCGTGTTCAGCCTCGGCATCGCCTCGGGCGACCCGCTCCCCGACGGCATCGTGCTCTGGACCCGGCTCGCCCCCGACCCCCTCAACGGCGGCGGCATGCCCGACCAGGTGGTCCCCGTCCACTGGGAGATCGCCGAGGACGAGCGCCTCGGCAAGGTCGTCCGCCGGGGCACCGCCCACGCCCGGCCCGAGTACGGGCACAGCGTTCACGTGGATGTACGAGGACTGCGCCCCGGCCGCTCCTACTGGTACCGCTTCCGCGCCGGCGGACAGCTCTCACCCACCGGACGCACCCGCACCGCACCCCACCCGCACAGCAGGAACGGCTCCCTGCGCGTGACCCTGGCCTCCTGCCAGAACTGGCAGCACGGCTACTTCACCCCGTACGCCGACATGCTCGCCCAGGACCCCGACGTCGTGCTCTTCGTCGGCGACTACATCTACGAGTCCACCCCGTCGTCCGCCGGCCCGCGCCGCCACGAGGGGACCGGAGAGCCGTACACCCTGGTCCAGTACCGCAACCGGTACGCCCAGTACCGCAGCGACCCGGACCTCGCCGCGATGCACGCGAACGCGCCCTGGGTGGTCACCTTCGACGACCACGAGGTCGACAACGACTGGGCCGGCGAGATCCCCCAGGACCCCGACAAGCAGTCCCACGACGCGTTCGTCGCCCGGCTGACCGCCGCCTTCCAGGCCTACTACGAGCACATGCCGGTCCGCGCCACCGCGATCCCGGACGGGCCCCACATCCAGATGTACCGCCGCCTGGAGTTCGGCCGCCTGGTCCGGCTCAACGTCCTCGACACCCGGCAGTTCCGCAGCGACCAGGTCACCGGCCAGGCCGCCGCCGAGAACCCCGCGCTCACCATGCTCGGCGCCGGTCAGAAGCGGTGGCTGCTCGACGGACTGCACGACTCGCCGGCCCGCTGGAACCTGATCGCCTCGCAGATCATGATGGCCGAGACCGACATCCTGCCCGGCGCCGGCAAGCTCTGGTACTACGACGCCTGGGACGGCTACCAGGTCGAGCGCAACGCCCTCCTGGACGAGTTCGCCTCGGTCCGCAACCCCGTCGTGCTCAGCGGCGACCGCCACCTGACCATGATCAGCGACCTGAAGAAGGACTTCGCGGATCCCGCGTCGGACGTCGTCGGCGCCGAGTTCGTCGGCACCTCCATCTCCAGCAACGGCGACCAGGACCAGGCCGCCTTCCACGCCCAGTGGGACCCGCTGAGGGCCGACAACCCGCACTGGAAGGTCATCGACGCCCACCGCGGCTACCACCTCTTCGACATCCGCCGCGACGGCATCGACGCCCAGGTCCGCGTCGTCGACACCGTCGTCCGGCCGCAGGCCGCCGCGAGCACCCTCGCCGCCCTGCGCGTCGAGGCGGACGAACCGGGTGTACAGGTCGTCTGACGGGCGAAACGGGCGGGTCAAAAGTCAAGTCTGTGTAACAGGAGCCTGGGACTCATCTGTGTCCCAGGCTCCTCTCAGGTGAACCTAAGGTAAACGTCTTACCTTCCGTTAACCATGGAGACGGACTGCACGAGAGGCGAAGCCCCGGTGAACAACGCCCCGATAGGCCCCATCGGTCCCCCCGCCGCCCTGCCCGCCGGCACCCGCCTGCTGCACATCGGCCCGCACAAGACCGGCACCACCGCCATCCAGGGCGCCCTGTTCGCCGCGAAGGACCAGCTGCCCGCACACGGCGTGGTCTTCCCGGCGACCAGCCGGCATCCGATGGAGGCCGCCCTCGCGGCCTGCGCCCGGCCCGCGATGATGGGCGACACCGCGCCCACCGAGAAGCACTGGACGCGGCTGCTGCAGCAGGTCGAGGCGACCGGATCCCGTACCTCGGTGATCAGCAGCGAGTTCTTCGCCGACGCCCCCGACGACGAGACGATCGCCCGCATCGTCGAGCAACTCGGCGGCGAACGCGTCCACATCCTCGTCACCCTGCGCCCGATCGCCAGGATCATGCCCTCGCAGTGGCAGCAGTACGTGCAGAACGGCCTGCGCATGGGCTACGAGGACTGGCTGGACCACATGTTCCGCAAGGCCCCCTACGAGAAGCCCAACCCCAGCTTCTGGCGCCGGCACCGGCACGACCGCCTCGTCGAACGGTGGATCCGCGCGGTCGGCGCGGACCGGGTCACCGTCGTCGTGGTCGACGACCGCGACCGCGACGGACTGATGCGCACCTTCGAAGCCCTCCTCGGACTCCCCGAAAAACTCCTCCAGCCCGTCCCGGACACGGCGAACCGCTCCCTCACCCTCGCCGAGACCGAAATGCTGCGAAAGCTCAACGTGGAATTCCGCGGCAACGGACTGCCCGACGAGCTCTATTCCAAGCTCGTCCGCAACGGCGCCGTGATGCATATGAAGAACGCGTGCAGTCCCACCGAGGCCGACGTGAAGATCTCCACCCCCGCCTGGGCCGTCGAGGCCGCCGGCCGCGTCGGCGCCGAGATGGCGGAACGTATCGGCGCCATGGGCGTCCGCGTCATCGGCGACCCGGCCCTGCTCTCCGCCCTGCCCGTCATCCCCACCCAGCCGGGACCGCCCTCCGCCGAGGCCCGCATCGCACCCGAGGTGGCCGCCCAGGCCCTGTACGGCGCACTCGCCGCGGCGGCCGCGGCCCCGGTGCGGCACACCGCCGAGGCGAAGGCCCGCACGGTGCACCAGACGTCGTCGAAGGAACTCGTACGGGTCCTGGGGCACCGATGTCTGAAGAAGCTGCGGCGCCGCTGAGCCTCCAGGGGCTCCGGAGGCTCTGGGGCGTGCACTTCGTCACGCAGAGCAATCGGAATGCGCTGTGTAGTTACTCACAGCAAATTGACGGAACTTCCCCGGAGGTCTGCCGGGCGACGCCCATCACCAGCGATGCAAGGTGAATGAAAGGTTGCGGGCACATATGCAGTGGACGGCGCTCACCTTGCACAGCGGTTACCGGAAGTGGGAGCATTTCCTGGTTCCCTGATGCCCCAAGGTAGGTCACCTGTGTCCCAGCACATAGCCAAGCCCCGAACCACCGCAGTGATCCTGGCCGGTGGCACCGGCCAGCGGGTGGGTCTGTCGATCCCCAAGCAGCTGCTGAAGATCGCCGGCAAGGCAGTCATCGAGCACACCCTGGCCACCTTCGAGCAGGCCGACTCGATCGACGACATCATCGTGCTGATGGCGCCGGGCTACGTCGCGGACGTCGAGAAGATCGTCGCCAAGGCCGGGTTCGCGAAGGTCAAGAAGATCATCGAAGGCGGCAGCACACGGAACGAGACCACCGAGCGCGCCATCGAGGCCCTCGGTGAGGGCCTGGCCGAGGGCGAGGACCTCAACGTCCTCTTCCACGACGCCGTACGCCCCCTGCTGTCCCGGCGCGTCATCGACGACTGCGTGACCGCCCTGGAGCGCTACCAGGCCGTCGACGTCGCCATCCCGTCCGCCGACACCATCATCGTCACGCGGACCCACGGCGGGGACGGCGAGTTCATCACCGAGATCCCGGACCGCTCCCGGCTGCGCCGCGGCCAGACCCCGCAGGCGTTCAAGCTGTCCACGATCAAGCGGGCCTACCGGGTCGCCGACGGCGACCCCAACTTCCAGGCCACCGACGACTGCTCCGTCGTCCTCAAGTACCTGCCGGACGTGCCGATCCACGTCGTCGCCGGCGACGAGTACAACATGAAGGTCACCCAGCCGGTCGACGTCTTCATCGCGGACAAGCTCTTCCAGCTCGCCTCCACGGCGGCCCCCGAGCAGAACGGCGAGGACGCCTACCGCGCACTGCTCACCGGCAAGACCGCCGTGATCTTCGGCGGCTCGTACGGCATCGGCAAGGACATCGCCGAACTCGCCGAGTCCTACGGCGCGAACGTCTACGCGCTCGGCCGCTCCACCACCGGCACCCACGTGGAGAACCCGGAGGAGGTCGACGACGCGCTGTCCAAGGCGTACGCCGAGACCGGCCGGATCGACTACGTCGTCAACACCGCGGGCGTCCTGCGTATCGGCAAGCTCGCCGAGACCGACAACGCCACCATCGAAGAGGCGCTGAAGGTCAACTACCTGGCCCCGGTGCAGATCGCCCGCTCCAGCTACAAGTACCTCGCCGAGACCCAGGGCCAGCTGCTGCTCTACACCTCCAGCAGTTACACCCGCGGCCGCGCCGAGTACAGCCTCTACTCCTCGACCAAGGCCGCCATGGTGAACCTCACCCAGGCCCTGTCCGACGAGTGGGCCGGCGACTCCGTCCGGGTCAACTGCATCAACCCCGAGCGCACCGCCACCCCCATGCGCACCAAGGCGTTCGGCCAGGAGCCGGCGGGCTCGCTGCTCTCCTCCGAGGCCGTCGCCCGCACCTCCCTCGACGTGCTGCTCTCCGAGCTCACCGGCCATGTCATCGACGTCCGCCAGCAGGACCCGACGGCCGCCGCCGGCCAGGCCTCCGGCTTCGAGCAGGCACTGGCCAGCGTCCTGGACCGACAGGACGGCGTGGCATAATCGGCAGCCATTAGTCATCTCTTATTCAGGCCTCTGTGGTTGCACGTTCGTGGAGCACTCACAGGGGCCTGAGCCGTAAGAATCCAGATCGACAACCTTCCCGATCGTCCGCAAGGTCAAATTCAGGCCTTTTTGTCAGCAAAAGGTTCTCCGTGATATCCACCGCTATTCGCGTCGCCCGGGTGGGCAGCGCGGCCGAGCTGGCCGCGGCGGCACTCATGATGCTGGGCTTCCCGGTCCTCATGATCGCCGCGCTCGTCCCGAGCGTGTACGCCTTCGCGGCCGCGGCCGCCGTCACGTACCTGGCGGACCACTACCTGCACCGCAAGGGCAGCTACCTCGTCAACCGCCTGAGCAAGGTCCGGGCCGGCCTGTCGATCCGCTTCCTGATCCGGCAGCTGCTGCTGATCCTGCTGCTGGCCCGCATGGACCTCCAGAACGGCCTGATCTTCTACGGCGCGATCGCCTGCTTCATCGCCTTCTACGGCCTGCAGGCCCCGCACGGCGCACTGGTCACCCTGATCCGCAACCGCCGCCGGATGCCGGTCGCCACTCGCAACGTCGACCTGAAGTCCCGCATCCGCATCCCGGACGCCCCGCCGCAGGGCCTGCTGGACCGCTCCGCCGAGAAGATGCTCCACCTCGACCTCGCGGCCGTCGTCGGCCTGCTGATCTCGGCGATGACGGACAGCGCGGTCGCCGGTTTCGTCGGCATCGGCATCACCCTCGCCCTGGGCTGCCTCTACGTCCTGGTGCTCATGCCGTACGTGCGCGGCCGCAAGACCCCGCCGGACGCGGACACCGTGCTCGCCGCCGTCGACGACTGGCTCGCCGAGTACCAGCCCGGCACCGTGCTGTACTTCTCCGGCTCCAAGGACTCCGCCTACCAGGTCAACATGTGGCTGGAGACCATGGAACAGCTGGACTCCCGCCCGCTGGTCCTGCTGCGCGAACGCGTCATCCTGCAGAATCTCGGCCCGACCACGGCCCCCGTCATCTGCGTGCCCGGCGGTGTGCACCTGATGAACATGGACCTCTCCACGGTCCGCGTCGCCCTCTACGCCGCCAACGTCGGCAAGAACATCCACCTGCTGCGCGTCCCCACCATGAAGCACGTCTTCATCGGCCACGGCGACAGCGACAAACTGGCCAGCGTCAACCCGTTCAGCAAGGTGTACGACGAGGTGTGGACCGCCGGCCGCGCGGGCCGCGACCGCTACGCCATCGCCGACGTCGGCGTCCGCGACGACGACATCGTCGAGGTCGGCCGCCCGCAGCTGGCCCCCATCCAGACCTGGCAGGGCGTGCCCGAGGGCCGTATCCCGACCGTGCTGTACGCGCCGACGTGGGAGGGCTGGGACGGCGAACCGGGCAACACCTCCCTCGTTCTCGCCGGCGAGAACATCGTGAAGAAGCTGGTCAAGGCCGACCCGCCGGTCCGCGTCCTCTACAAGCCGCACCCCTTCACCGGCACCGTCAGCGCCGAGGCCGGCGCCGCCCACCGGCGCGTCACCGCCCTCGTCGAGAAGGCCGCCGCGGCGCGCGCCGCCGACCCCCGCTTCACCGTCGACACGGCCGCCCAGACGGCCGCACAGGCCGAGCTGGCCCGTATCGAGACCCGTCTGGCCGAGCTCACCGGCACCGCCAACGAGAAGCGCGACGAGGCCGAGGCCAGCCGCGACGACGTCGTCGACCTGAAGAAGCACGAGGAGATCGCCCGGCTGCGCGCCGAGTGGAACGACGCCCTCTGGCGTTCTTTCCCCGACCACGAGCACCGGGTCGTCACCGGCGCCGAACCGCGCCTGTACGACTGCTTCAACGTCTCCGACGCGATGGTCTCCGACATCTCCAGCGTCGTCTCCGACTTCATCGCGAGCGGCAAGCCGTATGCCGTCACCGACTCCGCCGGCGTCGGCGTGGAGGAGTTCAAGCGGGCCAACACCGCCGTGCGCGCCGCCGTGATCCTCTCCAACAGCGCCAAGGAGCTGGGCGGCCTGCTGGACGCCGTACGCGACTCGTCGGCCGATCCGCTGGCCGCGGAGCGGGTCGAGCTCAAGCAGTACCTGCTCGGACCGGACGAGCCGACCTCCATCGAGCAGTTCAACGGCGCCGTCGCCGCGCTCGCCCGCAAGGCCGAGACCCGCAACGTGGGCCAGGAGGCCCGGATCGCGGCCGGTGACATCGAGGCCGCCGAACTGGCCGAGGTGCTGCCGGGGAAGCCGCGGACGGCCGCCGGCGAGGCGGAGGGCGCGACCGCAGGCTGACCCTCCCAGTACACGGAAACGGGCTCGGTCCCGGGGGCTTTTCCCCGGGACCGAGCCCGTTCGGCGTTTCTCCCCCCGGCGGCACGTCCTCTTACTTTTGCTTAGCTGTCCGAGGCGTTTCTTCTTACCTTTCCTTCGCGGTCTTCGGTGAACGGCTCTTACCGCACTTCCGTACCGTCCGACGTAACCCGCCGTACACCATCCAGCTGTCCGTTGGTCATGTGAGCTAGGCCACTGGAGGCGTGTCCCAAGGCAACCCGCGGCGGCGGTCAGCCATCTAAAACGTTGCGATCCAGGCGACACAGGGGGAACGCACCATTGACTAGGGGGAAACGTGACCGTCGTTGCGCAGCCTGATGTGACCGTGATCATCGGGGCGTACGAAGCGATGCCGTATCTCGTCGAATGCCTGGCCTCCGTCGAGCGCCAGACCCTCGACCCGGCTCGTATGGAGGTCATCGCCGTCGACGACGGGTCGACCGACGGCACAGGGGAGTACCTGGAGGAGTTCGCGGCCCGCGCCGCCATGCCGGTGACCGTGATCCACCAGGAGAACTCCGGCGGCCCCAGCGGCCCCCGCAACGTCGGCCTCGGCAAGGCCGCCGGCCGCTACGTGTTCTTCCTGGACGCCGACGACCGGCTCGGCCCCGAGGCCCTGGAGCGCATGGTCGCCATGGCCGACAAGAACGGCACGGACGTCGTCCTCGGCAAGGTCGAGGGGATCAACCGCAAACCCCCGAAGTCGATGTGGCACAAGACGCTGAACCGTACCGACGTCTTCTCCTCCAACATCAAGTTCACGCTCAGCGCCCAGAAACTCTTCCGACGCGCCCTGCTGGAACAGCACGGCATGCGGTTCGACGAATCCCTGTGGACCGGCGAGGACGCGCTGTTCACCATGGAGGCCTATCTGCGCGCCGACGGCGTCTCCGTCGTCGCCGACTACCCCTGCTACTACCTGGTCGGCCGCGAGGACGGAAAACACGTCACCAAGACCGGCAGCTACACCCTGCGTTTCGACTCCGCGCGCGCCCTGATGAACCTGATCGCCGACATGGTGCCGGCCGGACCGCGCCGCGACACGCTCATGGTCCGGCCGTTCCTGGTCACCCTGCTCCCGCAGTTCGGCCCCAAGTTCCTCAAGGACAGCGAGGAGGTCCGGCGGCACAAGATGGAACTGGCCCAGCCGTTGATGGACACCCACTGGAACCCCGAGGTCGCCCGCCGTCTCAGGGTTCACGAACGGCTGCGCCTGCACCTGGTCGCCGTTCAGCGCCCCGGGCCGCTCGTCGACGTCATCGAGTTCGTCCGCGCGAAGAAGCAGGCGGGCGCCCTTCTGGAGAAGCGCGGCACGCACGTGTATCTCGTGTACCCGCACTTCCGCGCGAAGGCGGCCGGGATCCCCGACTGGATCTATCTCGCAGAGCCCCGTGAGGCCCGCGCGGTCGAGGGCTACCGCGAGGAGGCCGCCAACACCTTCCTGCGGCGCGCCGTGCGCAGAATGCGCCGGACGCTGCCGACACGGGGCGTGAAGGCGGCGGCGGTCTGACCGGACACGGCCGGACCGCCGTCCGTCCGTGCGACTACTGGCCCGTCCCCAGTGCCCGGCGGATGGGCCTGCCCACGGCCCGCCGGGCCCGCCGGTAGACCGAGGCGGGCGGCAGGGCGGGCGACACGACGGGCGCCTTGGCACGGGACCCCGCGCGCGCCAGGTCCTTCTGCAGCCGGGCGTTGTCCAGCGACAGTTCGTCGATGCGGTTGTGCAGCCAGCCGAACCGCGAGGTGAGAGAGGCGACGTCCGCCTCGTTCCAGGGACGGATGCCGGCCGGGAACGTCAGCGAACGCATCCGCTCCTCGAAAGCCGCGCCGCCGTCGCCGTGCGTGAAGGTGTTCTCCAGCCCGTTCCTGCCGAGGAAGCCGGTGAACTGCTCGAAACGCTCCCGGTGACCGCCGACCAGCCCGCCGAAGTCGGCCTCCGCGTACAGCTTCGCCGGATCCGCCGACTCGGGGTCCTTGACCGCCTGGTCCAGCCGCCGGTGCGGGATCTCGAAATATCGGCACAGTTCCAGAGTCCGCGAGTCACCGCACAGCACGGTCGCCGGAGTGCCGGCGAGCAGCGCCGCTATGTTGCCGTGGATGCGCGAACCGAAGGAGAAGTCGAAAGAACGCAGATCGTCGATCCAGGTGATCGGGTCGACGTAGACCCGCACCTTGTCCTCGCGGTACATCGGGTGGTCCGGGTGGGACGGCATCGCGGTCACCGCGGCGTTGGGATCCGACAGGTCCCGCCAGTGCAACTGCCGTGCGTCGCTGAGGTTCTGGCCGACGAACCGCAGATACGGGTAGCGCTCGTGGGTACGCGTGATGATCCGGTCCAGGCCCTGCGCGCGGACGGCGCTGTGCGAACCGTTGATCGCGATCCGTGACTCCGGCGTCAACTCCAGCGCCTTCTTGTGCACCGACAGCCGGTCGCCGTGCATGAACAGCGAAGGACAGCCGATGACCTCGACGTCCTTGAAGCCCATGGCCTTCAGGTACTGCTCGGTGAACTCGCCCCGCACACCGATCGACGCGCTGCGCTCCAGCACCGCCGCACAGAACTCCCGGACGGTCGGCTCCATCCGCTTCAGCCGCTCCGGGTTGTAGCTCACCCCCGTCTGCGCACCGACACCGAGCACGACGACCGGGATCCTCAACTTCGAGATCAGCCGGGTCATCCGCTTCAACGCGCTCTCGAAGGACGGGCGGAAGGCGTTGGCGAGCGGGATGACGAAGGCGTCGTACTCCTCGTTGATGCGCCCGGCGGCGGAGACGTCCGAGGGCATGCCGTTGGAGACGACCTCGGTCCCCGGCGTCTCGAGGATCTTGTGGGCGGCGTCGCTGAAGATCAGGTTGCCCGAGTTGGTGGCGATGACGTCCCGGTGCAGGGCCTCCTCGACGCCGACGACGTCGTAGGGACTCTTTCCCGACCTGAGGAGGATGCGCTTCTCGCTGCGCTCTTTAGATGACACAAACTTCAAGTTAACTTTAAGTTCGTTTCGATTTCCATACACAGTCAACGCAACCTTTTTGCCGTATGCGGGACGTGAGCGCACGATCACGTGCCGCTGTGTCCGGCCGGCTGCCTGTCGTGCGCCTGTCGTCCGTCCGGCGGCTGTCCGGAGGCTGGACGTGCGCGCCTGGCGTCGGTCCCGTTCGCGTAGATTGCTGCCACGCGCGACGAAGTGGGGACAGGACGTGGCAAGGGCAAGGCAGGCCGTGAGCGAGGCCCGCAGGATCGTCGTCAAGGTGGGTTCCTCCTCGCTTACCACTGCCTCCGGCGGCCTGGACGCCGACCGGGTCGACGCGCTCGTCGACGTCCTCGCCAAGAGCCGCAGCGGGGGAGAGAAGGAGATCGTCCTGGTCTCCTCCGGCGCGATCGCCGCCGGCCTCGCCCCGCTCGGGCTGCGCCGCCGCCCCCGGGACCTGGCCCGCCAGCAGGCCGCGGCCAGCGTCGGCCAGGGACTGCTCGTCGCCCGCTACGCCGCCTCCTTCGCCCGCTACGGCGTCCGCGTCGGACAGGTTCTGCTCACCTCCGACGACATGAGCCGCCGCGCCCACCACCGCAACGCCTCCCGCACCCTCGACAAACTCCTCGCGATGGGCGCTTTCCCGATCGTCAACGAGAACGACACGGTCGCCACCGACGAGATCCGCTTCGGCGACAACGACCGCCTCGCCGCCCTCGTCGCCCACCTCGTCCACGCCGACCTCCTGGTCCTCCTCTCGGACGTCGACGGCGTCTACGACGGCGACCCCAGCAGGCCCGGAACCTCGCGGATAGCGGAGGTGCGGGGCCCGCAGGACCTCGCGGACGTGGAGATCGGCAGCGCCGGGAAGGCCGGCGTCGGCACCGGCGGGATGGTCACCAAGGTGGAGGCCGCCCGGATCGCGGCCGCCGCGGGCATCCCGGTGGTCCTCACCAGCGCCGTGCACGCCGCTGACGCGCTCTCCGGGGGCGACACCGGCACCTACTTCCACCCAGCCGGCAAACGGTCCGCAGACCGCCTCCTGTGGCTTCAGCACGCCTCCACCCCGCAGGGCTCGCTCACCCTCGACGACGGCGCCGTCCGCGCGGTCGTCGAAGGCCGCAAATCGCTGCTGCCGGCAGGGATCGCAGCGGTGGAGGGCGAATTCAGCGCGGGTGACCCCGTCGAGCTGCGTGACGCCGAGGGCCGCGCGGTCGCCCGGGGGCTGGTCAGCTTCGACGCCAAGGAGATCCCGCAGCTGATCGGGCGTTCGACCAGGGAGCTGGCGCGCGAGCTGGGCCCGGCGTACGAACGGGAGGTCGTACACAGGGACGACCTGGTGGTCCTGTACCCGTAAAACCGGGCGTAACGACGGACCCCGGTGGGGGACGTTCCGTAAAACCGCCACACGAACCCTTGCGGCCTGCTCAACTTTGTCTCAGGACCACGTTCCGCACGAGCACAGCTGAAGGAGGCCGTCGTGAGACGAGTGCGCCCTGGGGCTGCGGCGTCCCGCGGTGCTCTGACGAGTGTCGCGGCCGGGGACACCTACGAGGAGCCGAAGGACCTGCCCCGCCTGTGGCACGTCACCCTTAGCGTCTGCGGTGCCGAGGTCCCGCTGCCGGAGCTGCGCCGTGGACTCGAACAACTGGCCCACGACCATCCGTTCCTCCTCACCAGTCGCTACGCCTGCGACCACGCCGAGATCCGCTACTGGGAAGAGGCCCGCGACCTCCACGACGCCGCCGCCGTCGCCCTGCGGCTGTGGGGCGAGCACCGGCAGACCGCCGGCCTGCCGGCCTGGGAGATCGTCGGTCTCGAGGTCATCGACCGCGCCACCTACCACCAGCGCATCGCCGAGGGCTACGGCCCGCCGCCCGCGACACCGGTCGGCATCCACCCCTTCTGAGAATCGTCCGATCCCCGTGCGACCCCGCACGAGCCCTGTGGGCATTGCCCCGTTTTGATCGCGTCTCGCGGTATGGGATACCGCGTGGAC
Organism: Streptomyces sp. NPDC007901; assembly: GCF_042959465.1. Classification (NCBI taxonomy): domain Bacteria; kingdom Bacillati; phylum Actinomycetota; class Actinomycetes; order Kitasatosporales; family Streptomycetaceae; genus Streptomyces; species Streptomyces sp. NPDC007901. Next base: position 393,713 of record NZ_JBIBKW010000010.1, read on the forward strand.
GGGCTCACGGAGCGCACTACCCTTCCCTCATGACGACGCTCTCGCCCTACGACGCCATGTCCCCGGTCACCCAGGCCGCCTACCGCGCCAAGGCAGCAGCCGCCGACCTCGCGCCGCTGCCGCGTGCGGTGAAGGACGACGCGCTGCTCGCCATCGCGGACGCGCTGGAGGTCCGTACGAGCGAGATCGTCGAGGCCAACGCCAAGGACATCGCCAAGGCCCGCGAGAACGGCACCAGCGAAGCCATCGTCGACCGGCTCACGCTCACCCCCGAGCGGATCTGCGCCATCGCCTCCGACGTGCGGGATGTCGCGAAGCTGCCCGACCCGGTCGGCGAGGTCGTCCGCGGCTCCACCCTCCCCAACGGCATCGACCTGCGCCAGGTCCGCGTCCCGCTCGGCGTCGTCGGCATCATCTACGAGGCCCGCCCGAACGTCACCGTCGACGCGGCCGCCCTCTGCCTGAAGTCCGGCAACGCCGTCCTGCTGCGCGGCTCCGCCTCCGCCTACGAGTCGAACACGGCGCTGGTGAGGGTCCTGCGGGACGCCGTCGGCGGCGCCGGGCTGCCTGCCGACGCCGTCCAGCTGGTGCCCGGCGAGGGCCGCGAGTCCGTCCACGAGCTGATGCGCGCCCGCGGCCTCGTCGACGTCCTCATCCCGCGCGGCGGCGCCTCCCTCATCCAGACCGTCGTCATGGAGTCCAAGGTCCCGGTCATCGAGACCGGCACCGGAAACTGCCACGTCTACGTCGACGCCCACGCCGACATCGACATGGCCGTCGACATCCTGATCAACTCCAAGGCGCAGCGGGTCAGCGTCTGCAACGCCGCCGAGACCCTCCTCGTCCACCAGGACATCGCCGCCGAGTTCCTGCCGCGCGCCCTGGACGCCCTCGCCGAGGCCGGTGTCACCATCCACGCCGACGAACGCGTCCTCGCCTACGCCAAGGACTCCAAGGCGACCGTCGTCGAGGCCGTCCCGGAGGACTGGGAGACCGAGTACCTGTCGTACGACATCGCCGCCGCCGTCGTCGACTCCCTCGACCGGGCCGTCGAGCACATCCGGCTGTGGACCTCCGGGCACACCGAGGCCATCGTCACCACCTCCCAGCAGGCCGCCCGCCGCTTCACCCAGCTGGTCGACTCCACCACCGTCGCCGTGAACGCCTCTACCCGCTTCACCGACGGCGGCCAGTTCGGCTTCGGCGCCGAGATCGGCATCTCCACCCAGAAGCTGCACGCCCGCGGCCCCATGGGCCTCCCGGAGCTGACCAGCACCAAGTACATCGTCACCGGCGACGGCCACATCCGCCGCTGACACCCGTACGGCCGCCGGCACCCGTACGGCCCAACGGCGGACGCCCACGGCGCACGGGCGCGCGGAAGGGCGTGCGGGCCCCCGGGGCGGGCGTGAGAGGCGTCTCACCGGGCCTATGAATTTCCATACCGTCTGCCCAAATTGACCCCCCAGGTCTACTCTGGATCCGTGCCGGAGGACGTGGGGGGCGCGCCGTTCCCTGACGGCTGGGAGCCCGACGACGACCATGACCACGGAATGTCGGACGAAGAATTCGACTCCGTGGTCTTCGACGAGGCCTTCGTGAAGGCGGCCGTGATCCACGAGCCGACCGCGGTCGAACGCCTCCTTGCCGCCGCCCAGGCCAGAGCCGAGGCCTCCGAGGCCGAAGCCCGCCGCGCCCACGCCAGAGGCGAGCGCTACGACGACGGCTACAACCCCGACGGTCCCGATTTCGGTCCGGGCGCCGATCTCGACGACCTTGACGACACCGACGTACTCGAAGACCGGTACGGCGCCGCCGGGACGTACGGCAAACACGTCCGCTGGCACCGACCCGTCGCCTGGGTGCTCGCCCTCGTCATGGGCATAGGCATGGTCGCGCTCGCCTTCGCTGCGGTCTACCGCGGCGCCTCCTCGGGCGGCAGCCGCGACCAGGTGCCCAGGCCCCCCTCCACCGGCCTGGAACAGGGCACCGCGGCGGCTCCCTCGGTGTCCGCCGACTACTCCCAGCCCGCCAAGTCGGCGGCCTCCGCGATCCCGCGCACCCCCTGAGCGGTCATGGCCGCCCTGGTGGCAGTCCTGGTGAGAACCTGTCAGAAGTTGTCGTGTAGCAGGGCGTTTACCTGAGGCTCCCGAGACCTACTCTGAAAGTATGGGCGGGCCTGCAGACCCACCTGAGGGGACACCCGAGGGCGGCCCCGTGGGTGGAGAGGACGAGTACCGATCCGTCGTCTTCGACGAGTCGTTCGTCCGTGCTGCCCGCCTCCAGGAGTCCTCCGCGCGCGAACGCATGACCGATCACGCGCCCGCCGTACGCCGCCGCCCGCCCCTGCGCCGGGGCCTCACCCGGCAGGCCCTGATCCTGGTCCTCCTGATCCTCGTCGCCTTCGGCACCGCGATCTACATGGGCGTCCGCCACCCCTACGGCACCGAGGAGGCCCAGCAGCCCGTCGAGCCCCTGCGGATGACCGTCATCCCGCTCGCCCCGCAGGGCAAGGTGCCCGGCGCCGCCGACGCCGAGACCCTGTTCGCACACAGCCCCGCCGCCCAGTACGGCGTGGGCGCCGAGGGGATACCGCTGCCGGTCGTCCGCAGCACCGCGCACTTCTCCGACAGCCAGGTCGTCACCGCCCTGACCACGGCCAAGGACTACCTCGTCCGCTCCTCGCTCTACCCCGAGGTCCTCGACAGCAGCCAGGTGCGGCCCGCACGGGTGCTGATCGACCCTGGCCAGCTCGACCAGTTCGACCAGAGCTTCGACCACCCCACGGCCGACGGCCGGCACGCCCCCACCGGATGGCTGGTCCGCTTCGACCCCACCCGGGCCGAGCTCGCCGACCCGAAGATCCGCGTCCGGGGCAACCTGCAGGCCACCGAGACCGACGCGGCGACCCTGGAGGTCACCGCCGACCACACCTTCGTCTACGCGCTGCGGCCCACCGGCGCCCCGGCCGGCTCCGAGGTCTCCCTGTTCACCGTCCGCCGCGAGCTGACCTTCCGCTTCGACCGCGACGACCTGCGCCTGCACCAGACCCAGCTGGTCGTCTCCTACGTCCAGGCGGGCCCGCTGTCCTGCGCCGAGGACAGCGCCAACCACCTCCACCCCCTGCTGGCCGGCGAGACGGCCAGGGCGGGCGGCCCGGCGGGCACGAACCCCTACGCCACGGACAGCGCCACCGCCCTGTGCGGGACCCTGGCCGCCGCGGCCGAGCCGAAGGTCTGACGGGGGAAGGCCTGACGGGAAAGGGAAGCCCAGCCCGCTCTCCTGCTCCTCGTCGGCTACTCCTCCTCGTCGTCGCGCGGGGGAGCGTCCTGCGGCTGTCCGTCCTGCGCGGGCGCACCCTTCGGCGGCGGTGCGCTGGCGAACCCCTCGAAGCCCCGCTTGACCCGCCCGCCGAGGCCGCCCGCCCCGCCCGCGATGTCCGTGACCAGCTTCATCAGCGGGTCCTTGGAGCTCTTCACATCGCTCGCGTAGCTCGCCGCGGACTCCTTGAACGAGTCGCTGACCGAGGTGTCCTTGTCCTCGGTGCGCCGCGCGTAGTGACCGTCCATGATCCGCTGGTAGTCACGGGACTCCGCCCACTTCTTCAGCTCGGCCGCGCGGACCGTGGTGAAGGGGTGCGAGCGCGGCAGCACGTTCAGGATCTTCAGCACCGAGTCGCGCAGGTCGCCCCCGGCCTCGTACTCCTCGGCCTGCTGCAGGAACGCGTCCACGTTCATCTCGTGCAGATGGTTGCCGCCCGCTATCTTCATCAGCCCGCGCATCGAGGCCCGCACGTCCTGGCCCACCAGCAGCCCCGCCCGGTCGGCGGACAGCTCCGACTTGCGGAACCACTCCCGCAGCGCCGTCACGATCGCCAGGACCGCCAGGTTGCCCAGCGGGATCCAGGCGACGCGCAGCGCCAGGTTCGTCAGGAACAGCAGGATCGTCCGGTACACCGAGTGCCCGGACAGCGCGTGCCCCACCTCATGACCGACGACCGCCCGCATCTCCTCCTCGTCGAGCAGCTCGACGAGCCCGGTGGTGACGACGATGATCGGCTCGTCCAGGCCGATGCACATCGCGTTGGGCTGCGGATCCTGGTTGACGTACATCGGCGGGACCTTCTCCAGGTCCAGGATGTAACAGGCGTCCCGCAGCATGTCGTTCAGGTGCGCGAACTGCTGGTCCGACACCCGCACCGAGTCGGACAGGAACAGCAGCCTCAGGCTCCGCTCCGGAAGCAGCCCGCTGAGCGCCTTGAAGACCGTGTCGAAGCCGCTCAGCTTGCGCAGCGCCACCAGCGCCGAACGGTCGGCCGGATGCTCGTACGCACGCGAGGAGATCCCCTGGAACCGCCTGCGCTGCCTGCTCGGCACGCGTTCGTGCCCGTTCTGCTCGTGGCCGTCGTCGGACATGTCATCCCCCATGTGCGTGAGTGTCTGCCGTGCCCCCGAGGCAGGGCCCAGCCTAGGCGGAGATACCGTGGACGGGCAGTACAGCCGAAGGAGTCCCCATGGAGCACACCCCCCCGGCCGCCTGGCTGACCCAGGCCGCGAGCGCCGCCCAGCAACAGGGCTCGGGCGACCTGCTCCGGGTCATCCTGATCGTCATGTTCCTGGGCTGCGGACTGACCGCCTGGTTCCTGCTGCGCGGGTACAAACAGAAGGACGACTGAACCAGCGGGATCGTTCCCCGCCCGGCGTGGCGCGGGAGTCCACCCGACGCGGGAGTCGGCCCAACGGAGGAGTCGGCGTGATCGCCGCCGGGCCGCCCGCATACGATGGGCCGACGTCTTTATCCCGTCCACACGCGATAGGTCCTGCCGCAGATGATGAATCTTCACAGCACCGCTGCCCAGTTGGTCACCCTCGCCGCCGAGGGCGAGGAGCACGGTGGCAACCACAACAGCCTCGACCCGCTCGTCACCGGTGGCAGCGCGTTCATCATCCTGCTGCTCCTGCTGTGGATCACCACCCGTTTCAACCGCGACCGCTGAGCCGGCCGCCGAGCCCGGCAGCCGTCCTCCGGGCGGGGCCCACGGGCCGGGCCGGTAGGGTCTGCACGCATGGGAGAGCAGGACATGCCTACCGGTCCGGCGCATGACGAGGCCGACACCGCCGACGACAGGGTGAGGACCCCGCGATACACGCCGGCGGGTCCCGCGCACACCGGCAAGCGCCGCCTCGGCGTCATGGGCGGAACGTTCGACCCGATCCACCACGGGCACCTCGTGGCGGCCAGCGAGGTCGCCGCCCAGTTCCACCTCGACGAGGTGGTGTTCGTGCCCACCGGGCAACCGTGGCAGAAGACCCACCGCGCGGTCTCGCCAGCCGAGGACCGCTACCTGATGACGGTCATCGCGACAGCCGAGAACCCGCAGTTCTCCATCAGCCGTATCGACATCGACCGCGGCGGCCCCACCTACACCGTCGACACCCTGCGCGACCTGCGCGCCCTCAACCCGGACGCCGACCTCTTCTTCATCACCGGCGCCGACGCCCTCGGCCAGATCCTCACCTGGCGGGACTCGGAGGAACTCTTCTCCCTGGCCCACTTCATCGGCTGCACCCGGCCCGGGCATCCCCTGACCGACCACGGCCTCCCCGAGGGGGGCGTTTCGCTGGTGGAGGTTCCCGCGCTCGCCATCTCCTCCACAGACTGCCGTGCGAGAGTCGCCAAGGGCGACCCCATCTGGTACATGGTGCCGGACGGAGTCGTGCGCTACATCGACAAGCGCGAGCTGTACCGCGGCGAGTGAGCCGAGAGGGGCACCGGTGAACGACCGATACGACGCGGGCTACGGAAGCGACCAGTACGAACTCGTCGGCTACGACGAGTACGGGCAGCCGGTGTACCGCCAGATCCCGGCCCAGCCACAGCAGCAGACGTACGACCCGTACGCCGGACAGGGCTACGGCTACGACCCGTACGCCGGCGGCGGACAGCAGACCGCGCCGTCGTACGACACCGGGCAGCAGGCGCCCGTCCACGACACCGGCCGGCAGCCGGCCGCGCCCGCCTACGACCCGTACGCCACCGGCGGGCACCCCGCCTACGACCCCTACGGGCAGACGGCCGGCAGCGGCCGGCAGCCCCGGGTCGCCGAGCAGACCGCGCACATCCCGCAGCAGGCCGGACCGGCCGACCAGTCCACCGGCCCCCGGCAGACCGAGGACGAACGGGACTACCACACCGGGCAGTTCGCGTTCGTCGAACAGCCCGACGGTGACTCCGAGGACGTCATCGACTGGCTGAACTTCACCGAGAACCGCACCGAGCGCCGCGAGGAGGCAAAGCGCCGCGCCCGCAGTCGCGTGATCGCCCTGGTCGTCGTCCTCGCCCTGGTCGCCATCGGCGGCGTCGGCTACCTCTGGTACGCCGGAAAGATCCCCGGCCTGTCGTCCTCCACCACCAAGGGCGGCACGACGACCTCCGCGGCCGCCCAGAAGCGCGACGTGATCGTCGTCCACCTGCACAACACCAGCGGTGGCGGCACCTCGACCGCGCTGCTCGTCGACAACACCACCACCAAGCAGGGCAGCACCGTCCTGCTGCCCAACTCGCTCGCCCTGACCGACGACGACGGCACCACCACGACCCTCGCCAAGTCCGTCGACGGCGACGGCTCCTCCGGCACCCGCGACCAGCTCGACACCGTCCTCGGCACCAACATCGAGGGCACCTGGCGCCTGGACACCCCCTACCTGCAGAACCTCGTCGAACTCGTCGGCAACATCGACATCGACACCAACGCCGACGTCCCCGACCCGGACGCCAAGAAGAAGGGCGAGGAGCCCCTCGTCCACAAGGGCAAGGACCAGACCCTCAGCGGCAAGGCCGCCGTCGCCTACGCCACCTACCGCGCCTCCGGCGAGGCCCAGAACGCCCAGCTGGAGCGGTTCGGGCAGGTCATGCAGGGCGTGCTGCGCAAGATGTCCTCCGACGCGTCGGCCGCCACGGTCACCGTGCAGACCCTCGCGCAGATCCTCGACCCGTCGCTGACCGACAAGGACCTCGGCTCCTTCCTCGCCAAGCTCGCCGACCTCGCCAAGGGCGGCGACTACAAGACCGCCCTGCTGCCGGTCCAGAACGACGGCACCCTGAGCGCCGAGACCAGCTCCAGCGTTGTCAAGGACATCCTCGGCGGCACCGCCAAGAGCCCCTCCGCGGGCTCCGCGGTACGGGTCTCCGTCCAGAACGCCACCGGCGTCAAGGACAACACCGAGAAGGCACGCGTGGTCCTCGTCAACGGCGGCTACACCTTCCTGGAAGGCGGTACGGCCTCCGGCACCCAGGCGACCTCCAAGGTGCTGTACTCCGGCGCCTCCGACAAGGAGAACGCCACCGAGGTCGCCAAGACCCTCGGCCTCGACGCCAAGGACGTGGTGAAGGGCACGGTCGGCTCCGGCGCAGACGTCTCCGTCGTCCTCGGCCAGGACTACAAGCCGTCCTCCTCCTGAGGCACCCGCCCACCGCACCCCACGTGACCCGGTAATCACGTGGGGTGCGCCCGGCGGTCCGTGAGACCCTTGAGGTCAAACGACCGCCGACGGAAAGCCACGCAGTGACCGCCACCGACCGTTCCATCGAGCTCATCACCGCCGCCGCGCAGGCGGCCGCCGACAAGCTCGCCCACGACGTCATCGCCTACGACGTCAGCGACGTCCTGTCGATCACGGACGCCTTCCTGCTGGCCTCCGCACCCAACGACCGCCAGGTCAAGTCGATCGTCGACGAGATCGAAGAACGCCTCCAGAAGGAACTCGGCGCCAAGCCGGTGCGCCGCGAGGGCGACCGCGAGGCCCGCTGGATCCTGCTCGACTACGTCGACATCGTCGTGCACGTCCAGCACAGCGAGGAGCGCGTCTTCTACGCCCTGGAGCGGCTCTGGAAGGACTGCCCGGAGCTCGAGCTGCCCGCCGACGCCAAGGCCACCCGCGGCAAGGCCGAGGAGCACGCCCGGCTGCAGGCCGCCGACGACGGCGAGCCGGGCGGGGAATGGTGATGAGCGCCACCGGAGAGGTGACCGACCGCAAGGGCCGCGGCCGCCGCATCATCCTGTGGCGCCACGGCCAGACCTCCTGGAACGTCGAACGCCGCTTCCAGGGCTCCACCGACGTCGACCTCACCGAGACCGGCATCGGCCAGGCCCGCCGCGCGGCCCGGCTGCTCGCCTCCCTGGGGCCCCACGCGATCGTCTCCTCGGACTTGAAGCGGGCCGCCGAGACCGCCGACCAGCTCGCCGTCCTCACCGGCCTCGACGTGGTCCGCGACGAGGCGCTGCGGGAGACCTACGCGGGCGTGTGGCAGGGCCTCACCCACGAGGAGATCATCGGCCGCTACGGCGACGAGTACGCCGCCTGGAAGCGCGGTGAGCCGGTCCGCCGCGGCGGCGGCGAACTGGAGACCGAGGTCGCCGACCGGGCCGCCCCCGTCGTGCTGCGGCACGCCGAGAAGCTGCCCGAGGACGGCACCCTCGTGGTGGTCAGCCACGGCGGGACCATCCGCACCACCATCGGCCGCCTCCTCGGCCTGGACTCCCAGCACTGGGAGAGCCTCGGCGGTCTCACCAACTGCTGCTGGTCCGTGCTCGGCGAAGGCGCCCGCGGCTGGCGACTCCTGGAGCACAACGCGGGCACCCTCCCGGAGCCCGTCCTCGGCGACGACGACTGAGGACCGTGGGACCACCGGGCCCGCCCCCGGGCCCGGATTTCACTTTCCGGCAGGTCGCAGGCTAAAGTTCTTCTTGTTCGCCCGCCGAGCGGAAAGACGGGAAGAACGCACGGGGCTATAGCTCAGTTGGTAGAGCGCCTGCATGGCATGCAGGAGGTCAGGAGTTCAATTCTCCTTAGCTCCACAGATCGACACTCCACACACTGTCGAGTTGTCAAAGATCGGTGATGAAATCCCGTCCCCATCAGAGGGCGGGATTTTCTGTGTTCCACTCCCGGATGATCCGGGCGGCCGCCTCGTCCGTCACCGGCCACAGCCGCTGCCTGCGCTCCCGCAGCGACGCCACCTTCTCCCGGGTCCGCTCGTCCTCCGGGGTGTAGACCACGATCCGGGACTCCGGCATCCCGTCGATCGACAGCGACTGCGAGGTCATCCGCAGCTCGCCCACCGCCTCATGACGGAACGTCTTCACCCGCGGCCCGGGCTGCGACACCGCACCGCTCGCCCACAACCGGGCGAAGAACGGACTGGCCTGGGACAGCGCGCGTATGAAGTCCTCCCAGGCCGGTTCCCCCACATGTCTGCCGTAGGAGGAACGCAGCGTCGCCACCATCATGGGCAGTTCACGCTCCCGGTGTGCCACCGGACAGGCGTCCTCCGCCACCGTGAACAGCGTCCACAACACGTTCGGCACGCCGATCCGCACCGTCTCCGGCACCAGGAACAGGTCCCGGTAGGCCGCGTTCGTGGCCAGCACGTCGTAGCGCGACGTGTACACCACCGCGAGCAGCGGATCGAGGGCGTCGATGATGCCCTGCACCTCCGCGCCGACCGACCGGCACAGCCCCTCGGGTGCCGGCGCGAAGGGCACCTCCGCCAGCCGGTACAGATGCTCCCGCTCCGGCGGGTCCAGCATCAGCGTGCGGGCCACCGCGTCCAGCACCTGCGGCGACGCGTTGATCGGCCGACCCTGCTCCAGCCATGTGTACCAGGTCACGCCCACGCCCGAGAGCTGCGCGACCTCCTCCCGCCTGAGCCCCGGAGTGCGCCGCCGCAGCCCCGGCGGCATGCCGACGTCGGCCGGTGTCACCCGGGCCCGCCTGGTGCGCAGGAACGCGGCCAGCTCCGGCCTGCGGCGGTGTGCTGTCGTCCCCATCGTCAGGTCCCCCGTCGTCACGTCATCCAGCGTGCGCTCCCGGCCCGCCCCCTGCCAGGTGCTGCCAGTACCAGCATCGGCGGGCTCTCGGCACCCGTACCGGCCCCTCGCCACGCTCGATGGCATGACGACGACATCCCGATCGGGACCAGGTCCCGCACCCGTTCCGAGCCCTGTGAAAAGTGAAGCACCCGGCACTGACAACCGGCCCCGACTGCTGCTCGCAGTCGTCCTCGCGGCCCTGTTCATGGCCGTGCTCGACGTCTTCATCGTGAACGTCGCGGCCCCCACCATCGGTTCCGAACTGAACGCTTCCGGCGCCGACTTGCAGCTGGTCGTCGCCGGGTACGCCATCACCTACTCCGTGCTGCTGATCACCGGCGCCCGCCTCGGCGACCGGCTCGGGCACGGCCGGGTCCACCTCGCCGGCCTCGCCCTGTTCACGGCGGCCTCGCTGGCCTGCGGACTGGCCCAGGGAGCCACCGAACTGATCGTCTTCCGGCTGGTGCAGGGCGCCGGCTCGGCGGTGATGATCCCGCAGGTCCTCAGCATCATCCAGCGCACCTTCACCGGCGAGGCCCGCATCCGGGCGCTCGGCGCCTACTCGGCGGTCCTCGCGGTCGGCGCCGCCGCAGGCCAGGTCATCGGCGGCGTCCTGGTCAGCGCGGACCTGTTCGGCACCGGCTGGCGGCCGGTGTTCCTCGTCAACGTGCCGGTCGGCGCCGTACTCCTCGTCCTTGGCAGGCGCGTCCTGCCGCCCGCCGCCGGATCCGGACCCGAGCGGGCCCGCGGCATGGACCTGCCCGGGCTGGTCCTGCTGGCGGCCGCCGTGTCCCTGCTGACGGTCCCGCTCGTGCTCGGGCAGGAGGAGGACTGGCCGCTGTGGTCCTGGCTGTCCCTGGCCGCCGCCGTGCTGCTGTTCGCCCTGTTCTGCGGCTACGAGTCCCGCCTGGCCCGGCGCGGCGGCGCCCCGATCGTCGCACCCCGGGTGCTGCGCCACCCCGGCATGGGGGTGGCCGTCTTCCGGATCCTCGCCGTCATGGCCGTCAACGCCGGATTCCTGTTCGCGCTCACCCTGCACGTCCAGAGCGGCCTCGGCTACAGCGCGCTGCGCGCCGGACTCACCTTCGCGCCGACCGCCGTCGTCTTCGGCGCGGTCGCGCTGACCTGGCGCCGGTGGCCCGCCTCCTGGCAGCGGTTGCTGACCCCGGCCGGGTTCGCGCTCGCTGCGTTGGGCGTGGCCGGCGTCGGGCTGGCCTTCCACGGGGGCGGCGACGGGGGCGCGTGGCTCTATGTGGCGTACGCCGGCGTGGGCGCGGGGCTCGCTCTCGCCTTCAGCCCCACACTCACTGGCGCCCTCGCAACCGTGCGCCCCGAGGACGCCGCGGACGCCAGCGGGCTCCTGGCGACCGTCACCCAACTCGGGCAGCTCATGGGCGTCGCCGCGTTCGGCACACTGTTCTTGAACCGGCTTGAGTCACTTGGGGGCCCGGAGGCGTATACCTCTGCGGAGGCGCTGTCAGCCTGCGCATGGGCGCTCGCCGCGACGGCGGCCGCGGGTGCCGTGTCCGGACTGGTACTGAGGCGTCGCTGACCGTATTGGTCCGGCCGTGGCAGAATCAAACGGCCGGAAGGGGGCGCGGCCCGACGGGAGGAGTAGCGATGCCTGCGAGCATCCTTGAGGAGGGCGGCCACCTCCTCGGTGCGGCGTTGATACGGGACACGATCACCCGCCTGCTCTGCCCTTCCTGCGGTTCCGTGCATGTGGCCCAAGTACTGGGCGACAACGGCGGGATCTCCTACGTGTGCACGGCCTGCGGCCACAGCTGGAGCTGATCGATGGGTGCACACAGGCGGAAGTGCGACTGGTGCGGTAGCGGCACCCCGATCGTCCGCGACATGGAGCCGATCAACCCCGACTACCAGTACTGGTGCGAGGAATGCGCGCGGGCGCTGATCATAAAAGGCGACCCGATCGAGACCTACCGTGAGCTGGAGGGCGAGCCGATCTACGGCCGTCTCCTAGAGGAGCACTGCACACTCAAGAGGTTCTACTCGTTCGTCACGGCCTGAGCGGGGCCCGGCCTCGGCAACGATGTCCGGGCGAGCACCAGGAACAGCACGCCGGTGGCGGTGTAGAGCGCCGACAGCGTCAAGTCGACACCGTTCTGACGCAGTTCGGGCCGTCCGAGTCCGTGCGGCACCCACCACAGGGCGTACGAGCAGAAGACCAGCGAGGTGCCCACGGCCGCCGCCCGTCGCCCGTGCGTCCACAGCAGCAGCACGACGGGCACGCACCACACCCAGTGGTGCGACCAGGACACGGGGCTGATCAGCAGGGCGGTCACCGCGCACACGGCCACCGCCCAGGCCCGCCGGCCGCGCAGCTCCGCCGTGATCGCCACCGCGAGCCCCAGGGCGGCCGTCAGAGCCGCCGCGGCGACCCAGAGGGCTCCCGGGTCGGGAGTGTGCAGCAACCGCGCCAGAACGCCGCGCAGGGCCTGATTCGCGGTCTCCTCGGCTCGCCCCACCCGGCCCGTCCGGAACACCATCCCCGTCCAGAACCGCCACGAGTCGTACGGCAGGACGGCCGCCGCCGACAGGGTCGCCCCCGCGAAGGCGGCGGCCGCCCCGCGCGCCTGCCGCAGCCACGGGCCCCCGTCCCGTCCTCCGAGACGCGCCACCAGGCCCGTCGCGAGCAGGAACACCACGAACAGGGCGGGCGTCAGCTTGACCGCCGCGGCGAGCCCGACACCCACCCCGGCCCAGCGGTCCGGGCGTTCGCCGGGACGACGTGACAGATCCCACAGGACCAGCGCGGCCAGCAGCAGATTGACCTGCCCGTAGCGCACGGTCGTCCACACCGGCTCGCACCACACCGCCACGGCCGCGACCCACAGCACACGCTCCACGCGCGCGTGCCCGACGAGCCGCATCGACAGCCCGACGAACACCACGAGAAGAACCAGGTTCCCGGCCGTCGCCAGCGTGCGCATGCTCGGGACGTCCAGCAACGTCAGGGGAGTGAACAGCAGTGCCGCGAACGGCGGGTAGGTGGACGGCAGATGAGCCGCCGTCGTACGCAGCGCGTAGAGATCGCCGCCCGCACGGACCGTCGACCCCTCCGCCCGGTAGACCATCAGGTCGATCATCGACACGTGCGCGGCCCGCTGCGCCACCCAGAACGCCGTGAACGACAAGAGGCACGCCCCGAGGGCCACCGGCACCCGGCGCCGGGTCTCGGAGAATGCGATCACAGTCACGAAGTCCGACACTAGCGCCCGTATCCGCACAGAACGGAAACGATTTGGTGGTGCACCCTGTCGACCGTGTAATGTTGGCGTCGCCGCCAGGGAAACCGGGCGGAACGCAAGCAAGGGGCTATAGCTCAGTTGGTAGAGCGCCTGCATGGCATGCAGGAGGTCAGGAGTTCAATTCTCCTTAGCTCCACAGAAGTCGAAGGCGGATCATCCGGACGGATGGTCCGCCTTCGACGTTGTCCCGAAAAAAGTTCAGCGCAAACAGTCCGCGTCGTCGGCCACGGTCTTTCTCGCGCTGTTTTCTTCTCACGGGCGTGGGGCGGGTCACCCGAAGTCGGGTGACCCGCCC
>NZ_JBIBKW010000010.1:407160-407792 GCF_042959465.1 Streptomyces sp. NPDC007901
CCGCCAACCCGCGCGGGGGGGGGCCCCGGTTCTTGCGCGGGTTTTTTTTTTGGGGGGGGGGGGGGGGGGGCCCCCCGGGGGGGGGGCCCCCCCCCCCACGCCCGTGAGTGCTGCGAGCTGTGCGATCAGCGTCCCAGTGCCCGGCGGCCGCGGCCCTGGGAGAGGACCGGCAGGTTCTTGGCCGGCGCCTGGGAGCGCGTGTCCTCCTCGAGACGCAGGGCGAGCGCCGGGCAGCGGCGCACCGCGCGCAGCGCCTTGGCCTCCGCGAACCGCGGCACCTTCGCCTGCGCCACCGTCGGGAAACCGTCCGCGCCGAGTTCGAAGACCTCCGGGAGGATGTCCGCGCACAGGCCGTGGCCCCGGCACAGCGTCCAGTCGACGTAGATCTTCTGGCGGCTGCCGCCACCGTTGTCCTCGGGCTCTCCGCCGCCCGGGATGCCGCTGGGCAGCTTGCCGTCCTCGAAGAGCGGCAGAACGCCCTCCACGGGCCGTCCGCAGCCGTTTCCGAGGACATGCGCGGCCAGGTCGTCGGTGAACGCCTTGATCGTCGACTCCAGGAACATCGCGGAGCCGTCCGGGTGCGAGCAGGCGCCGCGCCGCTTCACGTTCTTCGCGACCTGCTTGAGCGCCTC
>NZ_JBIBKW010000011.1:0-343334 GCF_042959465.1 Streptomyces sp. NPDC007901
CTGGCGTTGACTTTTGGCACGCTGTTGAGTTCTCAAGGAACGGTCGCTTCCTTTGTACTCACCCTCTCGGGCTTTCCTCCGGGCTTCCCTTCGGTCTTGCGTTTCCGACTCTATCAGACCGTTTTCCGATCCGATTTCCTCGGCGCTTTCCAGGTTTCCGCTCTCGCGTTTCCCTTTCCGGCGGTTCCGACTTTATCAGAAGTTCTGAGTCGGAATTTCCACCCGGTCCGGGGGGACCGGATCCAGCCCATGAAGCACTGGGGTTCCCGGTCGGGCGGAGCCGTAAACGTACTGGAGCGGGGTCCCTCGATGCAAATCGACGGACCCCGCTCCGGGTGGTCAGACCTCCACGACCACCGGGAGGATCATCGGCCTGCGCCGATACGTGTCCGAGACCCACTTGCCGAGGGTCCTGCGGATGAGTTGCTGCAGCTGGTGGGGTTCCACGACGCCGTCCTGGGCCGAGCGCTCCAGGACTTCCGAGATCTTGGGGACGACGTCGGCGAACGCCGAGTCGTCGATGCCGGAGCCGCGGGCCTGGACATGGGGACCGCCCGTGATCTTGCCGGTGGACGAGTCGACGACCACGAAGACCGAGATGATGCCCTCGTCGCCGAGGATCTTGCGGTCCTTCAGGGCCGGTTCGCCGACGTCCCCGACGGAGAGGCCGTCGACGTACACGTAGCCCGCCTGGACCTTGCCGGAGATCTTCGCCTTGCCGCCGACGAGGTCGACGACGACTCCGTCCTCGGCGATGACGATGCGGTCGTGCGGGACGCCGGTGAGGGCACCGAGTTCGGCGTTGGCGCGCAGGTGCCGCCATTCGCCGTGGACCGGCATCAGGTTCTTCGGCCGGCAGATGTTGTAGAAGTACAGCAGCTCGCCGGCGGAGGCGTGGCCGGAGACGTGCACCTTGGCGTTGCCCTTGTGGACGACGTTGGCGCCCCAGCGGGTCAGGCCGTTGATGACGCGGTAGACCGCGTTCTCGTTTCCGGGGATGAGCGACGAGGCCAGGATGACCGTGTCGCCCTCGACGATGCGGATCTGGTGGTCGCGGTTGGCCATCCGGGACAGCGCCGCCATCGGCTCGCCCTGGGAGCCCGTGCAGACCAGGACCACCTCGTGGTCGGGGAGGTCGTCGAGCGTCTTGACGTCGACCACCAGACCCGGCGGCACCTTGAGGTAGCCGAGGTCCCTGGCGATGCCCATGTTGCGGACCATGGAGCGGCCGACGAAGGCGACCCGGCGGCCGTACTCGTGAGCCGTGTCCAGAATCTGCTGGATGCGGTGGACGTGGCTGGCGAAGCTCGCCACGATGATCCGCTTGCGGGCTCCGGCGAAGACCTGGCGCAGGACGTTCGTGATGTCGCGCTCGGGCGGGACGAAGCCCGGTACCTCGGCGTTGGTCGAGTCGGCCAGGAGGAGGTCGATGCCTTCCTCGCTCAGCCGTGCGAACGCGTGTAGATCTGTCAGACGGTTGTCCAGCGGAAGCTGGTCCATCTTGAAGTCGCCGGTGTGGACGGCCATGCCGGCGGGGGTCCGGATGGCCACGGCGAGGGCGTCCGGGATGGAGTGGTTGACGGCGATGAACTCGCAGTCGAAGGGACCGACGCGCTCGCGCTGGCCCTCCGCCACTTCCAGGGTGTAGGGGCGGATACGGTGCTCCTGGAGCTTGGCCTCGATGAGAGCGAGGGTCAGCTTGGAGCCGATCAGCGGGATGTCCGGCTTCTCGCGGAGCAGGAAGGGGACGCCGCCGATGTGGTCCTCGTGGCCGTGCGTGAGGACGATGCCCTCGACATCGTCGAGGCGGTCCCGGATGGACGAGAAGTCCGGCAGGATCAGGTCGATTCCGGGCTGCTCCTCCTCGGGGAAGAGCACTCCGCAGTCGACGATCAGCAGGCGGCCGCCGTACTCGAAGACGGTCATGTTTCGGCCGATCTCGCCGAGGCCGCCGAGCGGGGTGACCCGCAGGGCGCCTTCGGGGAGCTTCGGCGGCGGGGCGAGTTCAGGATGCGGATGACTCAAAAGACTCTCCTCACCACGCACGCCACGTACCGGTCGGGCACGTGGCGTGCGTGACGTTCGTGCATAAGCAGTTGTCGTTGTGTGGGTGCGGGCACACCGGTGGTCCCGCTTATTCAGTTGTGAAGCCTTGCTGCGCGGACAGCCGCGCGAAGTCTGTGTCAGATCTGTACCCCGCCAGCAGCAAGATCGATCTTGAGCTGGGCGATCTCCTCGGCCGAACATTCGACCATCGGGGCGCGCAGGGGCCCGGCGGGCAGTCCCTGGAGGGCGAGCGCGGCCTTGGTGGTCATGACGCCCTGGGTGCGGAACATGCCGGTGTAGACCGGGAGCAGCTTCTGGTGGATCTCGGCGGCCTTGACGACGTCACCCGAGGTGTAGGCGTCGACGAGCGCCCGCAGGTCGGGGGTGACCAGGTGGCCGACGACCGAGACGAAGCCGACGGCACCCACGGAGAGCAGCGGCAGGTTGAGCATGTCGTCGCCGGAGTACCAGGCCAGGCCGGACCGCGCGATGGCCCAGCTAGCGCGGCCCAGGTCGCCCTTGGCGTCCTTGTTGGCGACGATCCTCGGGTGCTCGGCGAGGCGGACGAGCGTCTCGGTGTTGATCGGGACGCCGCTGCGGCCGGGGATGTCGTAGAGCATGACGGGCAGCCCGGCGGCGTCGGCGACGGCCGTGAAGTGCCGGTACAGGCCCTCCTGCGGGGGCTTGTTGTAGTACGGCGTGACGACCAGCAGGCCGTGGGCGCCGTCGCGCTCGGCCTGGCGGGCCAGCTCGATGCTGTGGTGCGTGTCGTTGGTGCCGACGCCGGCGACGACGTGGGCGCGGTCGCCGACCGCCTCCAGTACCGCTCGTACCAGCTCCGATTTCTCCGCGTCGCTGGTGGTGGGCGACTCACCGGTGGTGCCGTTGATGATCAGGCCGTCGTTGCCTGCGTCCACCAGGTGGGTTGCGAGCCGCTGCGCGCCGTCGAGGTCGAGTGCGCCGTCCGCCGTGAAGGGCGTGACCATGGCGGTGAGGACCCGCCCGAAGGGGGTCTGCGGAGTGGAGGTCGGAGCCATGGGTTACACGCTACTCGGTGCTCACGACGCGGTCTGCCCTTGGGGTGCGGGGAAAGTCCGGACAAATGCGGAGCCCGGCACTGCCTGCTCGGGGGTTCAAGCAGTGCCGGGTCCGTTTGATCAGGCTAGATGAACTTCGCTAAATGCCGCAATACGGACACCTCAGGAGGCTGATCCGTACATCTGTGCCGAGCGCGAGCAGAAGGCCGGGTTACGGCGCGACACGGCCGTTGGCGTTGAAGGCGGCGTGGGTGAGCGGCATGAGCCTGGCCCACTCCGCCTCCATCTTCTCGCCCACCATCTCGATCTCCCGCTGCGGGAAGGACGGCACCTTGGCCAGCTCGTGCTGGGTGCGCAGCCCGAGGAAGTGCATCAGCGAGCGGGCGTTGCAGGTGGCGTACATGGAGGAGAAGAGCCCGACGGGGAGTACCGCGCGGGCGACCTCGCGGGCGACACCGGCGGCGAGCATCTCCTGGTAGGCCTCGTACGCCTGCCGGTAGGAGTCCTCCATCACCCGGCCGACGAGTTCCTGCTGGGTCTGGGTGCCCTCGACGAAGACGTACTTGCCCGGGCGGCCCTCCTGGACGAGCTTGCGGGACTCGCCGGGGACGTAGAAGACGGGCTGGAGCTCGCGGTAGCGGCCGCTCTCCTCGTTGTAGGACCAGCCCACGCGGTGCCGCATGAACTCGCGGAAGACGAAGATCGGGGCGCTGATGAAGAAGGTCATCGAGTTGTGCTCGAAGGGGCTGCCGTGCCGGTCCCGCATCAGGTAGTTGATCAGGCCCTTGGAGCGCTCCGGGTCCTTCTTCAGCTCGTCCAGGGACTGCTCGCCGGCGGTGGAGACGCGGGCGGCCCACAGCACGTCGGAGTCGGCCGCGCTGTGCTTGACCAGGTCGACGGTGACTTCGCTGCGGAAGCTGGGCTTGAGGTCGTCGGCGGGGGTGTCGGTCACGGCTCGGAGGGTCCTTCCATCACTTCTCTCGGGCGGCGCCCACTCTACGGCCCGGCACTGACATCGGGGCGTTCGGTACCGGGGCGCGACATACGGCGGCGAATTTCTGTGAATTCGGCGAAACCGGGCACCTTTGGGGGCACTCGCCCGTCTGTGTAGATGACAGACATTCTTTCGATCCCCGAGAGGAGAAGCACCACCATGCTCCGTCGGCGCGAACCCGTCCCGTTCGCCTTCCTCGCCGAAGCCGACAGGTTCCGCAGCAATGTCGCTCCCCCACCCCGTCAGCGGGCGTCCGCCGGACAGATAGCCGGGCGGTGGCTGCTCGGGCTCACCCTCGTGGCCGGGCTCGTGGGCTCCCTGGTCCTCGCCATGCCGGCGCTGTCCACGCCCTCCGACACGCAGACCCAGCAGTCACAGGCCTCCCAGGGGCACTGACTCTTCCAGCCCCCCGTGAGTGGTGAGCGGGGACATGGCCGGATAGCCTCACCGGGCACAGCCTACGCATGGATTGAGTGAGGACGACCAGCCGTGCCCCTGCCCTTCCTGACGGCCGACCGCACCTTTGACGCGGCACCCGACACCGCGCTGCCCTTCGACGACCGGGAGCGCTGGCGGCGCCCCTACCGGCCCGGACCGTGGCGTGTGGGCGGGGCCGCCCTGTGGCTGCTGCTCGCCTCGTTCGTGCTGTTCGCGGCGGTCGCGCTGGCCCTGACCAGTTCGCTGTCCTCCGCCGGGGCGGTTCTCGGCATCGCGCTGCTGATCATCGCCGCCGCGCTGCGGATACTGCGCATGGGTGTGTGGGTGAGCGCGCACGGAGTGCGCCAGGTGGGCCTGCTGTACACGCGGACCGTGCCCTGGAAGCGGGTCGTCGCGGTGCGTACGGCACAGCAGCCCGTGCGCTGGCTGGGGCTGCCGCGCACGGTCCAGGGGCAGGCGCTGACCCTCGTACGCAAGGACCGGTCGGCGGAGGACATCGCGCCGCTGCTGACCACGCACGGGATGGATTTCGTGGGCCGCTCGTCGGCCTTCGACCTCGCGGCGGACGCGGTGGAGGCGTGGGCCTCGGAGTACGGGCGCGGTTAGCTCCGCTGGAGGGTTGCCGCGATGTGCCGTGTGCGGCGCTGCCGCTCAGGCCTCCAGTGACCTGCCGTCGTGCAGGGCGATGGCGCGCTGCATCGCCTTGCGGGCGCGCGGGGTGTCGCGGGCGTCGTGGTAGGCGACGGCGAGGCGGAACCAGCTGCGCCAGTCGTCGGGGGCGGCCTCGGTCTCGGCCTTGCGCTTGGCGAAGACCTCGTCGGCGGAGTCCCGGTCGATCCGGCCGCCGGGGGTGCGCTTGAGCTCGTCCACGGGCAGGCCGCCCTCGGCGTCGAGCTCGGTGGCGAGGGCGTTGGCCTTGCGGACGAACTGGGTGTTCTTCCAGAGGAACCAGAGGCCGATGACCGGCAGGATCAGCACCGCGACGCCGAAGGTGACGGTGAGGAGCGTGCCGGTCTGGATGAGCATCACGCCACGGCTGCCGACCAGGACGAAGTAGAAGAGCAGGACGGCGGCCGTGATGGCGTAGGAGATCTTCGCGCGCATGTCAGAGGTCTCGTATCAGCCCAGGTCGAGGAAGTTCTCCAGGCCGAAGGTCAGGCCCGGAGTGGTGACCACGCGGCGGGCGCCGAGCAGGATGCCCGGCATGAAGCTGCTGTGGTGGAGGGAGTCGTGGCGGATGGTGAGGGTCTCGCCCTCGCCGCCGAGGAGGACCTCCTGGTGGGCGAGGAGGCCGCGGAGGCGGACCGCGTGGACCGGGATGCCGTCGACGCTGGCTCCCCGGGCGCCGTCCAGGGCGGTCACCGTGGCGTCCGGGGCCGGGGCGGTGCCGGCCGCCCGGCGGGCCTCGGCGATGAGCTGAGCGGTGCGGGTGGCCGTGCCGCTCGGCGCGTCCACCTTGTTCGGGTGGTGGAGCTCGACGACCTCCACCGACTCGAAGTAGGGCGCGGCGATCTGCGCGAACTTCATCGTCAGCACGGCGCCGATGGAGAAGTTCGGGGCGATGAGCACGCCGGTCTCCGGGGACTGGGCGAGCCAGCCCGTCAGCTGCGCGAGGCGTTCGTCGGTCCAGCCCGTCGTGCCGACGACCGCGTGGATGCCGTGGCGCACGCAGAAGTCGAGGTTGCCCATGACCGAGGCGGGGGTGGTGAGTTCGACGGCGACCTGGGCGCCGGACTCGGCCAGCGCCTCCAGCTTGTCGCCCCGGCCGAGGGCGGCGACCAGCTCCATGTCCTCGGCGGCCTCGACGGCCTTGACCGCCTCGGAGCCGATCCGGCCCTGGGCGCCGAGGACCGCCACGCGCAGCTTGCTCATCTTCTTCGTTCCTTACCGGTGGGGTGTCAGGCGACGGCGTCGTGCAGGCGTGCGGCCTGTTTGTCCTTGAGCGGCCCGATGACCGACAGCGAGGGGCGCTGTCCCAGGATCTCGCGGGCGACCGAGCGGACCTCGTCCGGGGTCACCGCCGCTATCCGGGCCAGCATGTCGTCGACGGACATCTGCTCGCCCCAGCACAGCTCGCTCTTGCCGATACGGTTCATCAGCGCGCCGGTGTCCTCCAGGCCGAGGACCGTGGAGCCCTGGAGCTGGCCGATGGCACGGCCGATCTCGTCGTCCGGCAGGCCGTTCTCGGCGACCTGGTCGAGTTCGTCCCGGCAGATCTTGAGCACGTCGTGCACCTGCGAGGGGCGGCAGCCGGCGTAGACGCCGAACAGGCCGCAGTCGGCGAAGCCGGAGGTGTACGAGTACACGCTGTAGGCCAGGCCGCGCTTCTCGCGGACTTCCTGGAAGAGCCGGGAGGACATGCCGCCGCCGAGGGCGGTGTTGAGCACGCCGAGCGCCCAGCGGCGGTCGTCGGTGCGGGCGAGACCGGGCATGCCGAGGACGACGTGCGCCTGCTCGGTCTTGCGGCCGAGGAGTTCGACACGGCCCGCGGTGCGGATCGTACGGCTGCCGTCGCGGGGGGCGATGGGGGCGGCCGCCGCCGTCTTGAAGGCGCCGGCCTTCTCGAAGGCGGCGCGGACCTGGCGTACGACCTTGTTGTGGTCGATGTTGCCGGCCGCGGCGACCACCAGGTGGGTGGGGTCATAGTGCTTCTTGTAGAAGCGGCGGATGCGGTCGGCGGTGAGGGCGTTGACGGTGTCGACGGTGCCGAGAACCGGGCGGCCGAGGGCGTTGTCGCCGAACATGGTGTGCGCGAACAGGTCGTGCACGCAGTCGCCGGGGTCGTCCTCGGTCATGGCGATCTCTTCGAGGATCGCGCCCCGCTCGACGTTGACGTCGTCTTCGAGGATCAGCGAGCCCGTCAGCATGTCGCAGACGACGTCGATGGCGAGCGGCAGGTCGGTGTCGAGCACGCGCGCGTAGTAGCACGTGTACTCCTTCGCCGTGAACGCGTTCATCTCGCCGCCGACCGCGTCGATGGCGGAGGAGATGTCCAGGGCGGAGCGGCGCGTGGTGCCCTTGAAGAGCAGGTGCTCCAGGTAGTGGGTGGCGCCGTTCAGGGCGGGGGTCTCGTCGCGGGAGCCGACGTGGGCCCAGATGCCGAAGGTCGCGGAGCGGACCGAGGGCAGGGTCTCGGTGACGATGCGCAGGCCGCCGGGGAGGGTGGTCTTGCGGACCGTGCCGATGCCGTTCTCGCCCTTGATCAGGGTTTGGGTACGGGCGACGGCCCGCGCCTCCGAGGAGGTGCGGGCCGTCGTCGTAGAGCTGCTCGACGTCACTTGTCGGTGTCGTCCTTCGCGTCCTCGTCGGAGCCTTCCTCGCCCTCGATCACGGGGATGAGGGAGAGCTTGCCGCGGGAGTCGATCTCGGCGATCTCGACCTGGACCTTCTGGCCCACACCGAGGACGTCCTCGACGTTCTCCACGCGCTTGCCGCCGGCCAGCTTGCGGATCTGCGAGATGTGCAGCAGACCGTCCTTGCCGGGCAGCAGGGAGACGAACGCACCGAAGGTGGTCGTCTTCACGACCGTACCCAGGTAGCGCTCGCCGACCTCGGGCATCGTCGGGTTGGCGATGCCGTTGATGGTCGTACGGGCGGCCTCGGCGGACGGGCCGTCGGCGGCACCGATGTAGATGGTGCCGTCGTCCTCGATGGTGATCTCGGCGCCGGTGTCCTCCTGGATCTGGTTGATCATCTTGCCCTTGGGGCCGATGACCTCGCCGATCTTGTCCACGGGGATCTTGACGGTGATGATCCGCGGGGCGTTGGGGGACATCTCGTCCGGGGTGTCGATCGCTTCCATCATCACGTCGAGGATGTGGAGGCGGGCGTCACGGGCCTGCTTCAGGGCCGCGGCCAGGACGGAGGCCGGGATGCCGTCCAGCTTGGTGTCGAGCTGGAGGGCGGTCACGAACTCCTTGGTGCCGGCGACCTTGAAGTCCATGTCACCGAAGGCGTCCTCCGCACCGAGGATGTCGGTGAGGGTGACGTAGTGCGTCTCGCCGTCGATGTCCTGGGAGATCAGGCCCATGGCGATACCGGCGACGGGAGCCTTCAGCGGCACACCGGCGTTCAGCAGCGACATGGTGGAGGCGCAGACCGAGCCCATGGACGTCGAGCCGTTGGAGCTCAGGGCCTCGGAGACCTGGCGGATCGCGTAGGGGAACTCCTCGCGCGTCGGCAGGACCGGCACGAGGGCGCGCTCGGCGAGGGCGCCGTGGCCGATCTCGCGGCGCTTCGGGGAGCCGACGCGGCCGGTCTCGCCGGTGGAGTACGGCGGGAAGTTGTAGTTGTGCATGTAGCGCTTGCGGGTCACCGGGGAGAGGGTGTCCAGCTGCTGCTCCATCCGGAGCATGTTGAGGGTGGTGACGCCCAGGATCTGGGTCTCGCCACGCTCGAACACCGCGGAACCGTGCACCCGCGGGATTGCCTCGACCTCGGCGGCGAGCGTACGGATGTCCGTGACACCGCGGCCGTCGATGCGCTTCTTCTCCTTGATCACGCGCTCGCGGACCAGCTGCTTGGTGAGCGAGCGGTACGCGGCGGAGATCTCCTTCTCGCGGCCCTCGAACTCCGGGAGCAGCTTCTCGGCGGCGAGACCCTTGACGCGGTCCAGCTCGGCCTCGCGCTCCTGCTTGCCCGCGATGGTCAGCGCGGAGGCCAGCTCCGGGCGGACTGCGGCGGACAGCGCCTCCAGGACGTCGTCCTGGTAGTCGAGGAAGATCGGGAACTCGCCGGTCGGCTTGGCGGCCTTCGCGGCGAGGTCGGCCTGCGCCTTGCAGAGGACCTTGATGAAGGGCTTCGCGGCCTCCAGACCGGCGGCGACGACCTCCTCGGTGGGCGCCTCGGCGCCGCCCTTGACCAGCTGGATGGTCTTGTCGGTGGCCTCGGCCTCGACCATCATGATCGCGACGTCGCCGTCCTCCAGGGCGCGACCGGCGACCACCATGTCGAAGACGGCGTCCTCGAGCTCGGAGTGCGTCGGGAAGGCGACCCACTGGCCGTTGATCAGCGCGACGCGGACGCCGCCGATCGGGCCGGAGAAGGGCAGGCCGGCCAGCTGGGTGGACGCGGACGCGGCGTTGATCGCGACGACGTCGTACAGGTGGTCGGGGTTGAGCGCCATGATGGTGGCGACGACCTGGATCTCGTTGCGCAGGCCCTTCTTGAAGGACGGGCGCAGCGGGCGGTCGATCAGACGGCAGGTGAGGATCGCGTCCTCGCTCGGCCGGCCTTCACGGCGGAAGAAGGAACCCGGGATCTTGCCGGCGGCGTACATCCGCTCCTCGACGTCCACCGTGAGGGGGAAGAAGTCGAGCTGGTCCTTGGGGTTCTTGGAGGCGGTGGTGGCCGACAGCACCATGGTGTCGTCGTCCAGGTACGCCACGGCGGAGCCGGCGGCCTGCTTGGCCAGGCGGCCCGTCTCGAAGCGGATGGTGCGGGTGCCGAAGGCGCCGTTGTCGATGACGGCCTCGGCGTAGTGGGTCTCGTTCTCCACTAGCGTTTTCTCCGTTACTTGTCGTCTTTCGTCACTCCCTGCCCGTGTGGCAGGGGGACGGTGGCGGAGAAGCGCGCCGGTCGTGCGGGCCGGTCTTCGATCGAAGCACCCGGGGCTCGCTTCCCCCCGGGGGCCACTACCGAGGACCGGCGGCGGCTTGGGTGCGCTTCTCCTAGTTCGTTGTCGTGCTGTGTCGTCCGTACTGCGTTGTGCTACCACACTACAAAGCGTGAGTGACACTCCGCACGTTTCCGCACGTACCGCAGTGCGTGCGGTAGTACGCCCGGCACTGTTTGCAGCACGTACGGCAAAGGGAGCGGTCCCGGGTGTCTCCGGGAACCGCTCCCTTCACGGCGTCTTACTTGGCGCCCGCCGCACCACGGCGGATGCCCAGGCGGTCGACCAGCGTACGGAAGCGCTGGATGTCCTTCTTCGCCAGGTACTGCAGGAGGCGACGGCGCTGACCGACCAGGATCAGCAGACCACGGCGGGAGTGGTGGTCGTGCTTGTGGGTCTTGAGGTGCTCCGTCAGGTCGGAGATCCGGCGCGAGAGCATGGCGACCTGGACCTCCGGGGAGCCGGTGTCACCCTCCTTGGTACCGAACTCCGAGATGATCTGCTTCTTCGTGGCGGCGTCGAGCGACACGCGTACTCCTCAGGCTGTGAGTGGCCACCGAGCGCCCCCGGTCTTCATCGCGGGGAAGCTTCCACTACTCGGGTGGCGAGGTCCGCTGGGCGCTGCCTCCGGGGTCCGCTGGGGATTCCGGAGGTGCGTACACAAACGGCCGTCGTCCAGGGTACCAGTGCCGGTGGACGGCTCCGACCGGGGATCCACAAGCCCCGACGAGCCGATACGACCGCCAGTAGTGTGACCGTCACAGCCTACGTACGTCGGGAAGGGGTCGCTGCGGGATGAGCGAGACGGCTGAGGAGATGAAGGCGCGCAAGGAGCGGGAACGGGACGAGCTCTACGCGCTCGACATCTCGGGCGTCGAGTGGCACTGCGCGCCCGGTACCGAGCAGGACGAGGAGCGGGTCGAGATCGCCTATCTGCCGGAGGGGGCGGTGGCCATGCGGTCGTCCCTCGACCCGGACACCGTGCTGCGGTACACGGAGGCGGAGTGGACGGCGTTCGTGCTGGGCGCGCGGGACGGGGAGTTCGACCTGGAGCCGAACGAGCGCAACGGGGGCCTCGCCGCCCAGTAGCCGGCGGACGTGGGGCGGCACGCGCGGGTGCCGCCCCGGCCGGACCCGGCCCGCCGGTCAGCTGTTCCCGGCGCCGCCGATGCCGAGCACGGACAGCACGGCGTCCTTGGGGTGCTTGTCGTCGGCGGCGAGTTCCCGCTTGGCGAAGAAGACCCGGCCCCGTTCCACCACGATGTCCGACCGCGTCGGGTCGCCGAGCTCGCCCTGCTCGTCGGACGGGAGGCCGAAGAGCAGGTACGGGGTCTGCCGGCCGGTGCGCGGGTCCCAGCTCAGCACGGCGGAGGGTTCGATGTCGCTGAGGCTGCTGCGCAGGACGAGCAGCCGGTCGCCGCTCATCCGCAGCGGGACGACGGGCTCCAGGGAGCGCCCGTCGAGCTTGCCCTCGGTCTTGCCGGTCGTGCGGTCGAAGGCGACGATCCAGTTCTCCGGCTGGTCGATGTCGGACTGCTCCTTGCTGGTGACGAAGACCTGGTCGCGCCCGACGACCACCCCGTCGCAGTTCTCCAGGTCGCCGAAGAAGCCCGCCGAGAAGTAGCGGTCGCCGCACCGGGGGTCGTAGGCGTCACCGCCCATGGAGATCGTGGCGAGCTTGGTGCCGTCGTCGCCGTCGAGGGTGATGAGGTCGGTCACCAGGATGTCGCCGGCCGCGACCGCGAGGACGGGCGGATCGGCGGAGGGGAGGTAGACGTCCTGGACACCGGCGGCGACCTTGTACGTCCAGCGGGCCCGGCCGGTGCGCGGGTCGAGCCTCTGCACCCGGTACGTGGAGTCGGACCCCTCGCCGCAGCTCTCCAGCGCGAGCAGCGCGCCGCCGCCGGCGAAGCCCTTGTCGACGCACTTGGCGCCGGTCGTGCTGTTCCAGAGCCGCCGGCCGCTCTTCATGTCGTACGCCACCGAACCGTGCCCCCAGCCCACGGCGACGACGCCCTTGGCCAGCGTGAGGTTCGTGTTGGTCACATAGGCCTCGCGGGCGGAGGGCATCCGCGCGCTCCACAGCTTCTTGCCGGTGTTCAGGTCGACGAAGACCACCTCGTCGCAGATGCCCGCGTCCTTGGTGCCCTTGCGGCTGCTCGGCTGCACCACGACCGCGGTACGGCCGTCGACGGTGACATGACCGCTGGTGGCGCAGAGGTGACCGTCGAGCTGGAGGGTCCAGGCCGTGTCGTCGGTGCCGGGTTCGATCCGGATGCCGACGATCCTCGTGCCGATGCCCTTGGCCAGGATCCTGCCGGTGGCCCAGGTGCCGGGCGCGTAACGCGGGCTGGGGGCGCTCTCCTTGGGGAGGTCCTGCTCGTAGTGGTCGACCACCACCTGGCCCTCGGGCGAGGCCGGGGCCTTCTCGGTGGTCTGCCGTATCTCGTCCGCGGCGGGCGCGGCGGTCCGCCCGGCGGCGGACGGGGTGTCGTCGCCCGTGGACAGCAACAGCGCGCCGCCCGCGGCCAACGCGACGGCCACGACGGCCGCCACCGTGCCGAACAGACGCCTGCGCCGCTTCCTGCGCTCGCCGTCGGCGGCCAACGCGGACTGGGTGTAAATGGATGGAGGTGGGCCGAAGCTCACGCCGAACGTTCCCTCTCTTCTCTGCTGCGCGCTACGCGTACGGCAGAACTTCCGGGAAGGCTGCGGCGTTTGCCCGTGCTCACGTCGTACTCCCCCGTCCCCCGTTGCATCCGCGCGCAATGTCCCGTTCTCCGGGGCCAGTTCGTCTGTGCTCACGCGAACACGCGCTCACCCTATCCCCCGCCCTCACCACGGACTCGACGCCCGAACTGGCGTTTCTTGCCCGTTTTGTTCATGGTTTGTTCGGCAAGAGGAAGGCTGTGCACACCACTTCCGGGCACCGTGTGACCAGGTGGACGTCCGGAGAGAGACGGACGGGCCTGCCGAGGTGCGGCTCGTGGTGATTAGGCTGGGAGGGGGCGCGACGTCAGGACCGTGAACACGGCGTCGGTGCTCCCGGGGGGAGAGCCGGTGGATCGGACTACCTCACACGAATACGGATGCTGAGAACGACACGACACGGTCGTCGCGCCGGCACGGCATGAGGGTGCTCGACCACACCAGGAGGAACTGTGAGCAGCGATCGGGACGGGACGCGCGGGGGCTGGGCCACACCCGGCGATGACCAGCCCGACGCGGAGTCCCTCAACGAGATGACGGGCGAGTTCACCATCGACTACGCCCCGCCCGCCTGGTACACGCAGAACGCGGCCGGGGGGCCTGGACCGGGTGCGGTCGACGGTCCCGGCGGGCCGGGGGCGGATGCGGCGGATTCCGGTGGCGGGACCGGCGCGGCCGGCGGTGGGCCGGGGGCTGATGCGGGTGCGGGTGCGGGTGCGGGTGCGCCCGGCTCCGGTACGACGCCTGCCGGTCATCCTCGTTCACCGTTCCCGCCGGGTGCGCCGATCCCCGGGCTGACGCCCCCTCCGCATGCCCAGCAGGGGGGTGGGGCGCCGGGGCCGTTCACTCCGTCGCCTACCTCGACGCCGGGTGCGCCTTTCACGCAGCCGCCCGCTCCCGCGCCGGGGGCGCCCGCTTCGACGCCCGGGGTGCCGTTCACTCCGCCGTCTGCGTCAACGCCCGCAGCGCCGTTCACTCCTGCGCCCACGTCAACACCGGGGGCACCCTTCACCCCGCCGCCTACGACGACGCCCGGAGCGCCGTTCACGCCTCCGGCCGCCGCCGCGCCGAGTGCGCCCTTCACTCCGCCGGCGCCGGCGCCAGTGGCACCACCGACACCGGTCGCTCCGCCGGCGCCGGTCGCCGAGCCCGTCGCGCCCGCCGCGCCCGTCGCCGGCCCTACCGCCGTGCCGACGCTGCCGGTCGGTTTCGAGCCGCAGCGGCCTGCCGCCGAGGAGCAGGCAGCCGAGCCCGCGCCGGAGCCGGAGCCGGACCTGGTGTCAGAGCCGGAGCCGGACAACGGTGACCTGGAGAGCGGGGCGACGATGCGGTTCTCCGCCGTCGCGCTGAAGCGTGAGATGGCCGAGGCCGCCGAGCAGGGTCGTGTCGAGGAGGAGGAAGCCGACGTCGTCGTGCCCCCGGCGGACGCCGAGGTGGAGGAGGCGGCCGAGGCCCTCGAGCCGGTCGCGTCCGTCGACGTGGCCGACGTGGCCGACTCGCTCGACGCCCCCGGCGACGTCATCGACTCCGAGGACGAGCAGGCCGCAGAGGACAGCGACGAGGAGGTCTCCCTCGACGCCGCCGAAACGGACGAGCCCGCCCCGGCCGACGGCTACGACGAGGACGAGGACGAACACCAGGACGCGGTCGTCGACGGCGAGGAGGAGGAAAGCTCCGACGACGAGCCCGACACGGCGACCGACGATGGCGTAGCCCCCGTCGCCGCCGAGGGCAGCGCGGAGCCCGAGGACGCGCCCCCCGCGCCCCAGGACGCCGTACCCGCCGCTCCCGCGCCCCAGGACGCGCCCCCGGCTCCCGAGGACATCGTGGCCACCCCCTGGGCCGCACCGCCGGCGCCGCCCGCGGTGGTGCCGCCGTTGCCGCCGTCGTACCAGCCCGCGGCCCCCGCGCCCGCCGCCCAGTGGCCGGCCCGGCCGACGGCGGCGCCCGAGCCCACGCCGGGGCCGCCGCAGCCCCAGCCGACCGCCGCGCAGGGTCCCGCAGGTGCGCCCGAGCCGCCGCAGCCCTTCCAGCCGCAGGCTCCGCAGCCCGCCCCCGCCGCCTGGCACCAGCCCGCGCCCCCACAGCCCGGCCAGCCGTACGCGCCGCAGCAGCCGCCGGCCCCGCAGCCCCCCGCGCCCGACGCGCAGGGCGGTTACGGCTTCCCGCAGCCGGGCGCCCCCGTCCCGCCGCAGGCACCTGGCGGCTACGGCTACCCCGGCGCCCCCGTGCCCCAGGCCCCCGCGCCCACCGGCTACGGCTTCCCCCAGCCCGCCGCGCAGCCCCCGGTACCCCCGGCCCAGCCCGGCGGCTACGGCTTCCCGCAAGCACCGCAGGCACCGCAGGCACCGCAACCGCCCCAGCAGCCGCAGGCCCCCCAGGACCCGCGCGCCGCCCAGCCCGCTCCGGCCCCCCGGCCCGAGTACGAGGTCCAGGCACCTCAGACGCCGCCCCAGGCACCGCACGCCCCCCAGCCTCCGGTCGACCCCCGTGCCGGTGCGGCCTGGCCGCAGCCCATCCAGCACGACCAGCGGCAGATGACCAACCCCGGTGCCGCGCCGCTCGGTTACACCGCCGCCGTGGAGCTGTCGTCCGACCGGCTGCTCAACAACAAGAAGCAGAAGGCCAAGAGCGGCCGGCCCGCCGCCGCGTCCTCACGGTTCAAGATCGGCGGTAAGAAGGAGGAGGCCGAGCGGCAGCGGAAGCTGGAGCTGATCCGCACGCCGGTGCTGTCCTGCTACCGGATAGCGGTGATCAGCCTCAAGGGCGGGGTCGGCAAGACCACCACGACCACCGCGCTCGGCTCGACCCTCGCCACCGAACGCCAGGACAAGATCCTCGCCATCGACGCCAACCCGGACGCCGGCACCCTCGGCCGCCGGGTGCGCCGGGAGACCGGGGCCACCATCCGTGACCTGGTCCAGGCGATCCCGTACCTCAACTCCTACATGGACATCCGGCGCTTCACCTCGCAGGCCTCGTCCGGCCTGGAGATCATCGCCAACGACGTCGACCCGGCCGTCTCGACCACGTTCAACGACGAGGACTACCGGCGCGCGATCGACGTGCTCGGCAAGCAGTACCCGATCATCCTCACCGACTCCGGTACCGGTCTGCTTTACAGCGCCATGCGCGGGGTGCTCGACCTCGCCGACCAGCTGATCATCATCTCGACGCCGTCGGTGGACGGTGCGAGCAGTGCGAGTACGACCCTGGACTGGCTGTCCGCGCACGGCTACGCCGACCTGGTGTCGCGCTCCCTCACGGTCATCTCCGGGGTGCGCGAGACCGGAAAGATGATCAAGGTCGAGGACATCGTGTCGCACTTCGAGACCCGCTGCCGGGGTGTCGTGGTCGTCCCCTTCGACGAGCATCTGTCCGCCGGTGCCGAGGTGGACCTCGACATGATGCGGCCGAAGGTGCGCGAGGCGTACTTCAACCTCGCCGCGATGGTCGCCGAGGACTTCGTACGGCACCAGCAGATGCACGGCCTGTGGACCAGCGACGGCAACCCGCCGCCGGTGGCCGCCCCGCCGATGCCCGGCCAGCCCTTCGCCGGCCAGCCCGGCCCGCAGCACTACGCGCCGGGTCAGCCGCAGCCGTACGCGCCCGGACAGCCGTATCCGCAGCAGCCGCCCCAGCCGCAGCAGCCGTACCCGCCGCAGCAGGAGCTCTACGGCCAGCCCCAGCCCGCCGCCGCCCAGCCGCCCTATCCGCCGCAGCAGCCCCCGCAGGTACAGCAGCCGTATCCCACGCAGCCCCCGCAGCCGCAGCCGCAGCCGCAGCCGGGATACGGCTACCCGCAGGCCGGTGCCCAGCCGCCCGTCGCTCCCCCGACCCCGCCGCCCGGCGGCTACGGCTTCCCGCAGCCGGGCCAGCCCGGTCAGCCCGGCGGTCAGCCCGTGCCGCCCGCGCCCGAGCAGGCGGGGGCCCCGCAGCCGCCCCAGCAGCCGCAGCCCCCGCAGGGACCGCCCCCGCAGCAGTAGCCGAAACGCCGAAGGGCGGCCGGTGCGTCAGCGCACCGGCCGCCCTTCGGCGTGGGAGACCCGGAGGTCAGGCGTCCTCGGCCGCCACCAGTTCCCGGCAGCGCTTCACGTCCTCGGCCATCTGCTCCAGCAGGGCGTCGAGGGAGTCGAACTTGGCCTGGCCGCGGACGTAGGCCAGGAAGTCGACGGCGACGTGCAGGCCGTACAGGTCGAGGCCGACGCGGTCGATGGCGTACGCCTCCACCGTGCGCTCGGTGCCGTCGAACTGCGGGTTGGTGCCGACGGAGATCGCGGCGGGCATGATCTCGCCCTGGGCGTGCAGATAGCCGGCGTAGACGCCGTCGGCCGGGATGGCGGTGTGCGGGAGGGTCTCCACGTTGGCGGTGGGGAAGCCCAGCTCACGGCCGCGCTGGGCGCCGCGGACCACCACGCCCTCCACCCGGTGCGGGCGGCCCAGGATCTCGCGGGCGCCCGCGAGATCGCCCTCGGCGACCAGGCGCCGGGTCAGGGTGGAGGAGAACGGCTCGCCGCCGCCCGCCTCGCCGCGCACGAACAGGTCGACGACCTCGACCTCGAAGTCGTACACCTTGCCCTGCTCGATCAGGAACTCCACGTTGCCCGCGGCCTTGTGGCCGAAACGGAAGTTGGGGCCCTCGACGACCGCCTTGGCGTGCAACTTGTCGACCAGGACCTTCACCACGAAGTCGGCGGCCGACAGCTTCGAGAACTCGGTGGTGAAGGGCAGGATCAGCACCGCGTCCACGCCCAGGTCCGCCATCAGCTCGGCGCGGGTGTGGTGCGGGGCGAGCAGCGGCGGGTGGCTGCCGGGGCGGACGACCTCGCTGGGGTGGGGGTCGAAGGTGACGACGACGGCCGGGATGCCCAGCTCCCGGGCGCGGTCCACGGCATGCCGGATGATCAGCTGGTGACCGCGGTGCACCCCGTCATAGGAACCGATGGTGACGACGCTGCGCCCCCAGTCCTCGGGGATGTCCTCCAAGCCACGCCAGCGCTGCACTGTGTCCGCTCCTCGAACCTGTGTCCGTTGTCCCTCTTACGCAGGTCTAAGGGTGCCATGTTTGGCGCACTCGGCTCACACCGGCACGGTCGCTGTGACCGGGCGCACGTGTCCGCGGTCACGCGGGGACCCGGACGCCCGCCAGATTGCCCAGCATCCGCCGGGTGCTCGGGCCGACCACCGCGGCCCATTCGTCCGGGGTGTCGGTGAGCCAGCGGGCCATCAGCGCGGCGAATCCGGGCACGTGCCGGCCGAGGTCGACCAGTCCGCGGTCGAACCGGGTCGCGCCGTCCGGGGTGCGGACCAGCAGCAGCCCGGTGCGCCGGACCAGCTCCCGCATCTGGTCGCCGTCCTCCCCGCGCTGGGCGGCGGCCGCGTGCAGCAGCGCGTCCAGGACGCCCGGGTCGCGCTCACGCGCGAGCAGGAACTCCAGCAGTTCCCGGCGCAGCGGGCGCGAGGCGGCGGGGCCGGCCGCGCCGAGCACGGTCGCGAGGGCGGCCCGCACCGGCTCGGGGCCGTCGTCGAGCAGCCCGGTGACCAGCGGCAGGAGTACGGCACGGGCCTCGGCGCCGCGGTCGAGGCGGCGTTCGACGAACCCGGCCACCTGCCCGGCGAGCTCCGGCCGCAGTTCGGCGGCCTCCAGGACGATCTCGGTGATCCGCTGGGCGTGCGCGGGCACGGTGACCTCGGCGAGGGTGCGCAGCACCGGTCCGGCGTCCGGTCCGCGCAGCCGGACGCGGAAGGCCTCCAGGACCTCGTCGGGGTGGGTGGCCAGGGCGGGGACCAGGGCGGCGGGCGTGAGCTGGAGGTCGCCGGCGGTGAAGTGCCGTAGCGCCTGCGCGAGATGGCGGGCGCGGGTGCGCGGGTCGCGGACCAGGAGGGCGAGGGCGCCGCCGTGCAGGGTGCAGTCGGCGGGGCGGGAGAGCAGGGCGAGCGCGGCGTAGCGGAGGAGTTCGCGGTCGGGCGCGCTGCGGACGTGCGGGGCGGCGCGCAGCCCGTAGGCCACGGCGGCCACCCGGCGGGCCGGGCGCTCGTCGTGCGCCCAGCGGTCGACGGCCCGGCAGAGCGCCGACGGCTCGTCCTCGGCGAGGACGCCGAGCAGTTCGTCGCCGCGCCGGTGTGCCGCGTCCACCAGCACCTCGGTCAGGTCGTCCAGCGCCCGGCGCCGATGGGTGTGCAGCAGCGCCTGGGCCGCGGTCGCGACGGTGGCGTGCGGCATCGCGGGCAGCGGCCGCTCGTCGTCGAACCACCGGGTGAGATACGGCTGTACGACGGCGGGGTCGGCGGCGAGCAGCCGGGCGACGGCGTCCAGGTAGCGCGGCTCCTCCCGGCCCTGGGCCTCCTCGGCCACCGGCCGGGCGCCGAAGCGCCCGACGCCCGCGGTCTCCGGCAGCGGCTCGTCCGCGAGCACCAGCCGCCGCAGCAGATCGAAGCGTTCGGCGTCCGGGAGGGCGAGCGCGGTCCAGAAGTCCGGTCCGAACTCGGCGGGCGCGGTGCGTTGCCGACCCACGACCCGGTCGGCGAGCATGCGCAGCACCCCGGTGTACGGCGTGACGTCGGGCAGCCGCAGCAGGGTCTGGGCGAGCAGCCGCGCGGCCCACCAGGAGCCGGGGTCCAGGTCCAGGGCGTGTGCCAACTCGTCCAGGCGTGGAGCGAGTTGGGACGGGCCGTACTCGCGGTCGAGGAGCAGCAGGGCCTGCACGACCGGGCCGACCCGGTGGTGCGGGACGGGCAGGGGGTGGGCGCCCTGAGGGGTGCGCGGGCGGTGGACGAGGGCGTGCAGGGCCTCGTCCAGGTCCAGGTGCATGCCCTGGATCCAGTCGGCGAGCTCCTCGTGGGCGAAGCGGTAGCCGCCGCCGGCGGGCATCAGCAGGCCCTCGGTGAGCACGGCGGAGGCCCAGCCGGAGCCGGCGCCGAGGTGGGCCGGGACGGGTCCCCAGGGGAACACCGCCTCGAACGACTCCCGGTCCAGCTCCCCCTGCCCCGGGCCGAGGCTGCGCCGGGCGGCCTCGTGCACCTGGCCGGAGACCCGGGCGGCGAGCCGTCGTACGGCCGTACCACGGAGGCCGTTCTCGGCGGCCAGCCGGACCGCGATGCGCAGGCACATCAGGTCGAGGTGGGCGGCGAAGACGTCGTGCCGGTCGAGCGGGCCGTCGGCCGGGGCGTCGGCGCCCGGGAGGGCGGCGCGGACCTCGGAGAGCAGGCGCAGGGCGAGCGGGTGCCGGGCGTCGCGGTCGGTGAGGAGGCCGTCGGGGATGCCGTAGCGGGAGCGGGCGCGGCGGGCCTCGTCGGGGGTGAGGTCGGTCAGCCGGACGCATGAGGGTTCATCGGTGCCCTGGTACAGCAGGTCGGGCGGGAACTCGGTGCCGGCGCGCTCCCAGTACTCCTCGCGGCAGGCCAGGAGGAGGCGGGCGCCGGTGTCGCGCAGCCAGTCCGCGGTGCCCGCGGTCCAGGCCGGCAGCCGGTGGGCGAGGACGGGGGGCATCTCCTCGGGGCCGTCCAGCAGGAGCAGGAGCGGGCGGCCGGCGCGGGCGGCGAGGCGGGCCAGCCGTTCGACGGTGAGGTCTCCGAGGTCGCCGGGGAGCTGGGAGCGGGAGGCGGCGACGATGCGCACGGCGCGCTCCAGGGAGCGGCGGGCCGCGTCGGCCACGGAGTCGTCGGCGTCCTTGAGGTCGGCGCCGCGGAGCCAGAGGGTGGGGGTCGCTTCGCGGTTGCGGCGGGCGGCGAGTGCGGCGAGTTCTGTGGTACGGCCGGTGCCCGGGGAGCCGACCAGGGCAAGGACGGTCCCGGTGGCGCGTGCGGTGCGGGTGCCTTCGGCGAAGGCCGACAGTTCCTCTGAGATGGCCGCTCGTTCGACTGGTTGCACGGGTTGCACGGGGTCGTTGTGTTCCGCGGAGAGTGCCACGGAAGGTGCGATGGGGGCTCCGGGTGCGTTGTGGCTGGTCGCGCCCACGCGGCGGAGCCGCATATCGATACGCCCCGCGCCCCTTTGGGGCGCTCCGGTGCGGGGCACTGCACGGCCGACGTAACCCGCCAGGGTGCCCGGGGGGCCGTCCTGGCCCACTGATGTGGCGGTCAGTTCCAGGACGCCGGCCAGGTTCAGGTCGGGGCCGTAGGCCGGGACTGTCGCGGCGTTGCGGGTGAGGAGGTCGGTCAGGGGGGTGCTGTCGGGGTGGTGGAGGGGGACCGCGAAGCCGACGTCGCGCTGGCCGGACTGGAGGGCTGTGCCGAGGACGGCGAGGACGGCTCCGGTCTCGGCGTCCAGGACCGGGCCGCCGGCCGCTCCGCCGCCCAGGCGCAGGGCGTCGCGGCCCGCCGTGCCGATCGCCAGTTCCAGGGCGTCCTCGAGGAGGTGGAAGCGGTCGGTGGCGGTGTAGGTCACCTGGGTCGCGGCCAGCACCCGGGCCTCGCGCCAGCGGTCGGCGGCGATGCGGACGTAGGTGCCGGCGGGGATGCGCTCCCGCACGGTGATCGGGAGCGGGTCCACGCCGAGGCCTTCGGTGCGGATCAGGGCGAGGTCGTGGGCGGGCAGCGGGGTGACCGCGTCCGAGGCGACCACGCAGGTGCGGCCGCCGGCCGCGTGCAGCACGATCCGGGCGAGGCCGTCGACGGCCTCGTGGCTGGTGATCAGCGTCCCGTGGTGGTCGGCCAGGAAGCCGGTGCCGCGCGGGCGCCCGGCGAGGTCGCGGACCCGGACCAGTCGCTCGTCCGGCCCCGTGCCCGTGTCCTGCCGCGCCTCCCGCGGAGCGTCCGCCGTCCGGCGACCGCTCCCGGTCCGCGGGCCGCGTACCGCCATGATCGAACCTCCCCGCCCGTACACCCGTGCCCTCGTCTTCGACCGTAGGCGCGAAATGATCAGCGGGACAGAGCGGGCGGTGAACGCGCCCCCCTCCGCTCCCCCGGTTCACTCCGAGCGCCTGCTCGGTCGGGTGAATAGCCCGGGGCGGGTGGATACACCCTAGGGGTGGGGGAACCGAGGGGGGACCGTGGAGCGGCGGCGGCGCCAGACCTCGTGGTCGCCGCTCCACGGGCACACCGGGTGGTTCAGCCGAAGACGGCGAGGCTCTTGGCCTTGCCCTTCTGCTCCTCGACGAGCGCGAGGAAGCGGCCCTCGGGGTCGAACGCGGCGACGGGACCGGCGTCCGCGTACTCCTCGGGCATCTCCAGGCGTACGCCGTTGAGCAGCAGCCCGGCCCGCTTGGCGTCGACGTCCCAGCGCCGGAAGGCGGCCCCGGCGGCCTCGGCGATCGGCATCACGGTCAGCTCCCGCTGGAGCTGGTCGAGGGTCCGTGCGGAGTCCAGCTTGTACGGTCCGACGCGCGTCCGGCGCAGCGCGGTGAGGTGGCCGCCGACGCCGAGGTCCGCGCCGAGGTCGCGGGCGAGGGCGCGGATGTAGGTGCCGGAGGAGCAGACCACCGAGACGACCAGGTCGAGGACGGGGGTGCCGTCCTCGGCGACGGCGTCCCGGATGTCGTACACGGCGAAGGAGAAGACGGTCACCGGGCGGGCCGGGATGTCGAAGTCCTCGCCGTCCCGGGCGCGCTTGTACGACCGGACACCGTCGATCTTGATGGCGCTGACCTTGGACGGCACCTGCATGATGGCGCCGGTCAGCTTGGCGATGCCGGCGTCGACGGCCTCACGGGTGACCTTGGAGGCGTCGGTGGACGAGGTGATCTCGCCCTCGGCGTCGTCCGTGACCGTGTCCTGCCCGAGGCGGATGGTCCCCAGGTACTCCTTCTCCGTGAGGGCGAGGTGCCCGAGGAGCTTGGTCGCCCGCTCGATGCCGAGGACGAGGACGCCCGTGGCCATGGGGTCGAGGGTGCCGGCGTGCCCGACACGGCGGGTGCGGGCGATGCCCCGCATCTTGGCGACGACGTCGTGCGAGGTGAAGCCCGACGGCTTGTCGACGATGACAAGGCCGTCGGGCGGGGTGGGCTTGCTGGTCATTCGGTGGCGTCGTCCGTCTCGTCGGCCGTCTCTTCGCCCGGCTTCTTGTACGGGTCGGCGTCCCCGGCGAAGTCGGCGCCCGCGGAGGCCTCGCGGACCTTCGCGTCGGACTGGCGCGCCCGGTCGAGGAGGTCCTCGATGTTCCGGGCGGTGTCCGGGAGGGCGTCCGCGACGAAGGCGAGGGTCGGCGTGAACTTCACGCCGGCGGCGCGGCCGACCTCGGACCGGAGAATGCCCTTGGCGCTCTCCAGACCGGCGGCGGCCGCCTTCCGCTCCTCCTCGTCGCCGTACACCGTGTAGAAGACGGTCGCCTCCCTGAGGTCACCTGTGACCCGGGTGTCCGTGATGGTGACGTGGGTGCCGAGCCGCGGGTCCTTGATCCCGCGCTGCAGCTTCTGGGCCACCACCTCTCGGATGAGGTCCGCCAGCCTCTTAGCCCGCGCGTTGTCGGCCACTGGTCCGTCTCCCGTTCTTTCTTCTTGTCGTTCTCAAGTCTCAGGTCTAGTCGTCGTCGCCGTGGAATCGCCGTCGCACGGACAGCAGTTCCACCTCGGGGCGGCCGGCGACCAGCCGTTCGCACCGGTCGAGTACGTCGGTCAGGTGCGCGGCGTCTCCGGAGACCATGGCGAGGCCGATACCGGCCCTGCGGTGAAGGTCCAGGTGGTCCACCTCGGCGGCACTCACGGCGTACTTCCGCTGGAGTTCGGCGACGATCGGGCGGACGACGGAGCGCTTCTCCTTCAGCGAGTGGATGTCGCCGAGGAGGAGGTCGAAGGACAGGGTCCCCACGTACATGTATGTATCCGGTTAACCCGCCGGTACGGGATCGATGGCCCTGTCAGGAACGGTACCCCGTCCCTGCCGGGGGCTCGACCGACTTTCCCCAGTCGTCACGGGGCTCCGCCCCGGACCCGGACCTTCGCCCACCCGCCAGGTCGGGGTTCGGGCCAGAGCCCCGTGGCGGTTCCGTCGGCCGACCGGAAAAGCGCCGGCCGACGGAACCGAAATCCCGTCGGCCGGCACCAACCGTGGGTGTTACACCCGCGGCTTCTCGCGCATCTCGTACGTCGCGATGACGTCGTCGATCTTGATGTCGTTGAAGTTTCCGAGGTTGATACCGCCCTCGTAGCCTTCGCGGATCTCGGTGACGTCGTCCTTGAAGCGGCGCAGGCCCTCGATGTTGAGGTTCTCCGCGATGACCTTGCCGTCGCGGACGAGGCGGGCCTTCGTGTTGCGCTTGACCTCGCCCGAGCGGATGAGGACACCGGCGATGTTGCCCAGCTTGGACGACTTGAAGACCTCGCGGATCTCCGCCGTACCGAGCTCGACCTCCTCGTACTCCGGCTTCAGCATGCCCTTCAGGGCCGCCTCGATCTCCTCGATCGCCTGGTAGATGACCGAGTAGTACCGGACGTCCACACCCTCGCGCTCGGCCATCTGCGCCGCGCGGCCGGCCGCGCGGACGTTGAAGCCGATCACGATGGCGTCGGAGCCCATCGCCAGGTCGATGTCGGACTCCGTGACCGCACCGACGCCGCGGTGCAGGACGCGGATGTCGACCTCTTCGCCGACGTCCAGCTGGAGCAGGGAGGACTCCAGGGCCTCGACGGAACCAGAAGCGTCACCCTTGATGATGAGGTTGAGCTGCTGGATCTCGCCGGCCTTGAGCACCTTGTCCAGGTCCTCCAGGGACACGCGGCGCGTGCGCTTCGCGAAGGCCGCGTTGCGCTCGCGCGCCGCACGCTTCTCCGCGATCTGGCGGGCCGTACGGTCCTCCTCGACCACGAGGAAGTTGTCGCCGGCACCCGGGACGTTGGTGAGACCCAGGACCTGCACCGGCGTGGAGGGGCCGGCCTCGGCGACGTTGTTGCCGTTGTCGTCGAGCATGGCGCGGACGCGACCGTAGGCGTCGCCCACGACCATCGTGTCGCCGACCCGCAGGGTGCCTCGCTGGACGAGGACCGTCGCCACGGCACCGCGGCCGCGGTCGAGACGGGACTCGATGGAGATGCCCTGCGCGTCCTGGTGCGGGTTGGCCCGCAGGTCGAGCGAGGCGTCCGCGGTGAGGACCACGGCCTCCAGCAGCGAGTCGATGTGCAGACCCTGCTTGGCGGAGATGTCGACGAACATGGTGTCGCCGCCGTACTCCTCGGCCACCAGGCCGTACTCGGTCAGCTGACCGCGCACCTTGGTCGGGTCGGCGCCCTCGACGTCGATCTTGTTGACCGCGACGACGATCGGGACGTCGGCCGCCTTGGCGTGGTTGAGCGCCTCGACCGTCTGCGGCATGACGCCGTCGTTGGCCGCGACGACCAGGATCGCGATGTCGGTCGACTTCGCACCACGGGCACGCATGGCGGTGAACGCCTCGTGACCCGGGGTGTCGATGAAGGTGATCTTGCGCTCTTCGTCGTTGACCTCGGTGGAGACCTGGTAGGCACCGATGTGCTGGGTGATGCCGCCGGCCTCGCCCGCGATGACGTTCGTCTTGCGGATGGCGTCGAGCAGTCGGGTCTTACCGTGGTCGACGTGACCCATGACGGTGACGACCGGGGGACGGACCACCAGGTCGTCCTCGTCGCCCTCGTCCTCGCCGAACTCGATGTCGAAGGACTCGAGCAGCTCGCGGTCCTCCTCCTCGGGGCTGACGATCTGAACCGCGTAGTTCATCTCGCCCGCGAGGAGCTGGAGCGTCTCGTCGGAGACGGACTGCGTGGCCGTGACCATCTCGCCGAGGTTCATCATGACCGCGACGAGGGACGCCGGGTTGGCGTTGATCTTCTCCGCGAAGTCGGTGAGCGACGCGCCGCGGGAGAGACGGATGGTCTCGCCGTTGCCGCGCGGCAGCATCACGCCGCCGACGCTCGGGGCCTGCATGGCCTCGTACTCCTGGCGACGCTGCCGCTTCGACTTGCGACCGCGACGCGCCGGACCGCCGGGACGGCCGAAGGCGCCCTGCGTGCCACCACGGCCACCGGGACCGCCGGGACGACCGCCGAAGCCGGGACGACCGCCGCCGCCACCGCCACCGGGACCGCCGCCGAAGCCGCCGCCACCACCGCCGGGGCCACCGCCACCGGGACGGCCGGCGAAGCCGCCGCCACCACCGGGACGGGCACCGCCGCCACCGCCGCCGGGACGGCCGGCGAAGCCGCCGCCGCCACCGGGACGACCGGCGCCGCCGCCGGGACGACCCGCACCGCCGGGACCGCGACCGCCGCCACCGGGGCCGGGACGCGGGCCGGCAGCGGGACGCTGCGGCATCATGCCGGGGTTCGGACGCGGACCCGCGGAGCCGCCGCCGGGACGCGGACCGCCCTGCGGACGGGGCATGCCGGACGGGCTCGGACGGGAACCGCCGGGAGCCTGCGGACGCGGACCGCCGCCCTGGGCGCCGGGCGTCTGCGGACGGGGACCGCCACCGGGGGCACCGGGGCCACCCGGGCGCGGACCGCCCTGCGGGCGCGGGGCCTGCGGACGGGCCATGCCGGTGGAGCCACCGGACGTGAAGGGGTTGTTACCGGGACGCGGACCGGCCGGACGGGCACCGCCCGGACGCTGGCCCTGGCCACCGGGACGCGGGGCACCCTGACCCGGACGGGCCTGGCCCTGACCGGGGGCGGGACGACCGCCGGGACGCGGGGCGCCCTGACCCTGACCCTGGCCCTGACGCGGGCCGGCACCGGGACGCGGGCCCTGTGCGGCGGCCGGGCTCGGTGCCGCGGCGGCCGGAGGGGCCGGCGGGGCGGTGAACTCGGGCGCGGCCGGAGCCGGGCGCGGGGCGGGCTTGGGACCCGGAACCGGACGCGGGCCGGAGGCGGCCGGCGCGGGGGTGACCGGGGCCGGAGCCGCGGGAGCCGCCGGAGCCGCGGGCGCGGCCGGGGGCTGCGGGGCGGCCGGACGCGGTGCACCCGGCTTCGGGGCACCCGGACGGGCCGACTGCGCCGGAGAGGGCGCGCCGGGCTTGGGGGCAGCCTTGCGCGGGGCAGGCTTGCCGCTGCCGCCGCCCTGGAGGGCGTCGGTCAGCTTGCGTACAACGGGCGCCTCGATCGTCGAGGACGCCGAACGGACGAATTCACCGAGTTCCTGGAGCTTGGCCATGACGACCTTGCTCTCAACCCCGAACTCCTTGGCGAGTTCGTATACCCGGACCTTAGCCACTTCGCTCCTTTTAGGTCCGGGTGTGTCCGGACCGTCGCTACTTCATGGGCGTACTCATCGCGTGCTCATCGAGTGCTCATCGCAATCTCGACCTACTTCCAACTCGCGGGGTACCAGAGCCGCACGGACGTTCCGGACGACGCTTCTTACGGTGTTACTGCTCGACGTACCGGCGCAACGCCTTTACGTCGAGCGGGCCCGGGACGCGGAGCGCCCTCGGGAGTGCCCGGCGGCGTACCGCCTGGTCCAGACAGACCTGGGCGGGGTGTACATATGCACCCCGGCCGGGCAGCGTACCGCGAGGATCGGGGACGCATTCGTCCTCGACCACCACGATCCGCAGCAGTTCGGTCTTGGCCGCTCGCTGCCTGCACCCCACACAGGTGCGCTCAGGGCATGCGCGGGCACGCGTCCGGCCAGACACCGCTAAGTCTACCTCCCCGTACCGACCTCACCCCTTCGGGGCAAAGATCGAACGGCCGTTGTCGTAATCCAAGCCACCTGCGGCTGGGAACTATTCCCCCCGTCCGGGTGAACCCCGGACCGGGGTGGGCGTCACCCGCCCGATGATCTACTCGGACACCTGTTCGGTATCCGGACGGATGTCGATCCGCCAGCCGGTGAGCCGGGCGGCGAGCCGGGCGTTCTGTCCCTCTTTGCCGATCGCCAGCGACAGCTGGTAGTCCGGCACGGTCACCCGGGCCGACCGGGACGCCAGGTCCACGACCTCGACCTTGGAGACGCGGGCCGGGGACAGCGCGTTCGCCACCATCTCGGCCGGGTCGTCCGACCAGTCGACGATGTCGATCTTCTCGCCGTTCAGCTCGCCCATCACGTTGCGGACCCGGCCGCCCATGGGGCCGATACAGGCACCCTTGGCGTTCAGACCCGAACGGGTGGAGCGGACCGCGATCTTCGTCCGGTGACCGGCCTCGCGGGCGATGGCGGCGATCTCGACGGACCCGTCGGCGATCTCCGGCACCTCCAGCGCGAAGAGCTTCTTCACCAGGTTCGGGTGCGTACGGGAGAGCGTGACGGAGGGACCGCGGACGCCCTTCGCCACCCGGACGACGTACGACCGCAGCCGCAGACCGTGCTGGTAGGTCTCGCCGGGCACCTGCTCCTGCACCGGCAGGATGGCCTCCAGCTTGCCGATGTCGACGAGCACGTTCTTCGGGTCGCGGCCCTGCTGGACCACCCCGGTGACGATGTCGCCCTCGCGGCCGGCGTACTCGCCGAGCGTGGCGTCGTCCTCGGCGTCGCGCAGTCGCTGCAGGATCACCTGCTTGGCG
The DNA here is from genome assembly GCF_042959465.1 of Streptomyces sp. NPDC007901. Taxonomy (NCBI): domain Bacteria; kingdom Bacillati; phylum Actinomycetota; class Actinomycetes; order Kitasatosporales; family Streptomycetaceae; genus Streptomyces; species Streptomyces sp. NPDC007901. Next base: position 28,246 of record NZ_JBIBKW010000011.1, read on the forward strand.
GTGGTGGCGGCGATCCGCCCGAAGCCCGACGGGGTGTCGTCGAACTCGCGCGCCTCCTGCCCCTCCTCCAGGTCCTCGGGATCCTCCTTCGCCCACACGGTCACGTGCCCGGTGTTCCGGTCGAGCACCACGCGCGCGTGGCGGCGGCTTCCCTCGGTGCGGTGGTAGGCGATGAGGAGGGCCGACTCGATCGCCTCGACCAGCAGGTCGAAGGAGATCTCCTTCTCCCGAACCAAGCCCCGCAGGGCGCTCATGTCGATGTCCACGGCTACGCCTCCTCCTCTTCCTTCATGTCCTTCTTGTCCTTGCGGTTGAACTCGACCTGCACCCGCGCCCGGTCGATCTCGGCGAAGCCGAGCCTGCGAGTGGTGGCCTTGCGGCCCTTGACTCCGGGCACCTCGAGATCGAGGCCCTCGTCGTCGACGTCCAGAATCCTGGCGACCAGCTCCGCGCCCTCGGCCAGCTGGAACCTCACCAGGCGGTCCACGGCACGCACATAGTGCCGGTGCTCGCTCAGGAGGCGCTCCGCGCCGGGGGTGCCGACCTCGAGGGTGTACTCCCCCTGGCCCATCGCGTCCGTCTCGTCGAGCTTCGCCGAGAGCTCACGGCTCACATCGGCGATCTGGTCCAGGTCCGCCCCGGTGTCGGAGTCGACGACCACACGCAGCACGCGCTTGCGTCCGACGGAGTCCACGGCGATCTCTTCGAGATCCAGTCCCTGGGAGGTGACGAGCGGTTCCAGGAGCTCTCGCAGCCTCTCGCTCTGGGTGGTGCTCATCCGGGTGACTCCTCGGCCGCGTGTGCTGTTGTGGGATGGGTCGCGCGTCTGGTCAAAGGGTATCGGGTCGCAGGGTGTGTTGCCGTCCACATGTGCCGCCGGCGGCGGGGCCGCAGCGCCCCAGGAGCCCGGGCGCCCGCGGTCTGTCGAGCCGGTGACGCCGGTCGACGGGATGCGCGGGTAACGTGATCACGGCGGGCCGCCCTCCCGCCCGTGTGTTCGTACGAGCCCCCCGAGGACGTCTGTCGTGTCGTTCCCCCCGCCCTCGCGTACCCCCTGGGGAGTACGCAGAAGGAGCCTGATCGTTTCGGCGGCCTCGGCCGCCGTGCTGGCGGGCTGTGCCACCGACTCGAACTCCGGCTCCGCGAGCGGCGGTGGCAGCCCGTCGCTCTCCGCGCGGGCACGCGCGCGTGCGGCCCGGGACAGCGAGGGGCTGCTCCGGCGCTACGACGCCGTCCTCGCCGCCCATCCGACGCTCGCGGAGCGGCTGCGGCCGCTGCGGGCGGAGGTCGCGGCGCACGCGGCCGCGTTCCGGGAGGGCGCGGCGAAGGAGAAGGAGAAGGAAGCCGGTGGGAGCACGGCGACGGGTTCGCCGTCGGCCTCCGCGTCCGCCGCGCCGGACGTCCCCGCCGACGAGAAGTCCGCGCTCGCCTCGCTGGCCACCGCCGAGCGGAGCCTCGCCGACCAGCGGGCCAAGGCGCTGCTGGAGGTGCCGGGCGAGCTGGCGCGGCTGCTGGCCGGGGTGGCAGCGGCCGGTGCCGGGCACGCGTACCTGCTGACGAAGGGGGACCAGTGAGCGACCAGGCCAAGGCCGGCGAGCTGACGGCGCTGCAGGCCGCGCTGTCGGCGGAGCACGCGGCGGTGTACGGGTACGGCGTCGTCGGCGGCCGGATCGGCGCGGGGCGGCTGGCCGAGGCGCGCTCGGCGTACGACGCGCACCGGGCCGGCCGGGACGCGCTCGCCCGTGCGGTGCGGGACCTGGGCGGTGAGCCCGTCGCCGCGAGCGCGGCGTACGCGCTGCCGTTCGCCGTGACGGACTCGGCGACGGCCGTACGGCTCGCCGCCGAGCTGGAGGACCGGGTCGCCGACGTGTACTCCGACCTGGTCCGGGCGTCCGCGGGCGCGCGGCGCGGGTCGGCGGCCGGGGCGCTGCGGGAGGCCGCGGTGCGGGCGGTGCGCTGGCGCGGGGAGAGCGTAGCCTTCCCTGGGCTCGCCGAGCGGGGCGCGCCGCTGGGCGAGGCCGGTGGTTCCGCCTCGCCTTCGGCTTCGGCGACTCCCTAGCACAGAGCCTGGAGCAGGGCTCGAGGCAGGACTTGAAGCAGGACTTGAAGCAGGAAGGGAACGACTCGCGTATGGCTTTCGAACCGCCGCGGCGCCTGTCGAGGGCGCTCGGTGAGACGGCGCCGGACGGTGACGAGTGGCTGGAGAAGCTGCCGGGTGCGGCGGAACAGGCCGTCGCGCTACGCGAGTTGACCGTGGAACGGGTGCAGGTCCCGGGCGGGCGCAGCAGCCTCGTCCTGCTGGTACGGCGGGCGGACGGGACCCCGGCCGTGCTGAAACTGGCGCCGCGGCGGGCCCGGCCGGAGAGCGAGGCGGCCGCGCTGGCGCACTGGGGCGGGCTCGGTGCGGTGCAGTTGCTGGAGGCCGACGGGGCCGCGGGGGTGCTGCTCCTGGAGCGACTGCATCCGGAGGTGTCGGTGCGGTCGCTGCCCGAGGCGAAGGCGTTGCTGGAGGCGGCGGGGACGTTGCGGCGGCTGTGGGTGGAACCGCCTGCGGATCACCCCTTCGAGACCGTGGCCGAGCGCACCGGGCGGCAGGCGGCGGTGATGCGGGCCACGGCCGACCCGGAGGTGGTGCCGCTGGTCGACGCGGCGCTCACGGCCCGGGAGGAACTGCTGGCCGCGCCGCCGGAGCGGCGGCTGCTGCACGGCACGTTCCGGCAGAGCAAGGTGCTGGCCGGGGAGCGGATGCCGTGGCTGGCGGTGGGGCCGGATCCGGTCGTCGGGGAGTGCGCGTTCGATCTGGCGCGGCTGGTACGGGACCGGGTGGAGGACCTGATCGCGTCCCCCTCCGGGGCGTCCATCACCCGGCGGCGGATCAAGCGGCTCGCGGAGTCCTTGGAGGTCGACCAGGAGCGGTTGCGGGGGTGGACGCTGTTCCGGGCGGTGGAGTCGGGGGTGCGGGCGCGGAGGGTTGGGCGGCCGAGGGATGCGGAGCTGTTGCTTGAATTCGCCGGGTGGGTCTGACGGTTTTCGGGTGCCGGTTCGGTGGGGGCTGGTCGCGCAGTTCCTCGCGCCCCTGGGTCATTACTCTCCCCTCAGTTTGAGAGCCAGGACCGGACAGTCAGCCGCTGCTCTGCGGGCTCGTTTCCTCGTTCGGGGTGGGATGGGGCGGCCGTCGACCAGTGGGTAGCCCCATTCGTCCAGGGTGATGTGCTCGGGGAGGAGTTCGGCGCAGAGGCCGTGGCCCTGGCAGGAGGTCCAGTCGATGTCGATGTGCTGGTCCATGTCAGATCTTTTCGGTGGGTACGGGCAGCAGGGGGGTGTGGTCGGAGGAGGTGCAGAAGCCGTTCGCGTGGGCGTCGAGTTCCGTGGTGAAGGTGGTGAGGGCGCTGCGGACCAGGCGGATCGTGCCGTCGGGGTGGTGGCAGGCGCCTCGGCCCGCCGTCAGGCCCGCCCAGCGGGAGATGTCCGTGCGGGTCGTGCCCTGGGGGCCGGGGGTGGCCAGGGTCCGGAAGGCGGTGGCGATGCGCGGGAGGCCGTTGAGGCAGGGGCCGCACTGGCCCGCCGACTGCAGGGCCAGGTAGCGCAGGACGCGGGCGGTTTCGGCCAGGCCGCAGCGGTCGCTGGGGAGAGCGGCCAGGACGCCCGCGCCCAGGTGGGCGGCGGAGAGCGGGACCTGTGCCGCCTCCGCGGCCGGGATCCAGGTGCCGTGGTAGCCGCCGATCAGGGCCGCGGAGGCACCCTCCAGCGGGAGCAGGCGGCCCACCGGCATGCCGAACGGGGCCTCGACGACGCGGACTTCACGGCCGGGGGCGTGCAGGGTGCACAGGACGCTGCCGGGTTCGCCGGGGGTGCCTGCCGTGCGGAACCACTCCGCGCCGTAGCGGGCGATCAGGGCCAGGTGGGCCAGGGTCTCGACGTTCTGGACGAGGGTGGGGGCGCGGCGCACCCCGCGTTCGCGGACCGGTGGGATCGGGTGGGCGGGGTGGGCCGCGCCGCCGGAGAGATACCGGACCAGGGCCGAGGCCTGGCCGGAGAGGAAGCGGGCGGGCAGGCGTACGACCTGGACGCGGACCGGGTCGCGGCGCTGGGCGAGGGCCGACTCCAGGTAGGAGGCGCCGTCCTCGACGGCGAGGTACGCCTCCGCCGCGCCGATCGCCTCGGCGGCCAGCTGGAGCCCGTCCAGCACCAGGTGGGGTGAGAGCCGGAGCAGGGTCTTGTCCTTGTGGCTGGCCGGTTCGCTCTCCGCGCCGTTCGCTACGACGACCGGTGCGCGGTCGGTGCGGCGGGCCGCGTCGGCGACCGCGACGAATTTCCGGTACGCGGGGAAGCCCGCCCCGCCGCGTCCGGTGAGGCCGGATTCGGCGAGGGTGCGCAGCAGGGCGGCCGGGTCGCCGTGCGCGAGCGGGCCGTAGCGCTGCTCGTGCGTGGCGAGGTCGGCCGGAGCGCCGCCGGGGGCCAGCAGCCGGGGCGACATGTAGACGTCGGGGAAGAGCGCGGTCATCAGTGGGCCCCTTCGGTGTGCAGGAGGGCGGCGGGGGTCCGGCGGGCGGCCCGGACGGCGTGCGCGGTGCGCAGCGCGAAGGCGGTGGTCACCGTCGCCACGCAGGCCACGGTCAGCCAGGTCATCCAGTCGGTGCCGGTGTCCGTGCCGATGCCGATGCCGTGGACGAGGGCGACCGGCCAGGAGGCGTACGCCAGCCAGTGCACGGCCCGCCAGGCGCGGTGGCCCAGGCGGTCCCGGAGCAGGCTGGTGACCAGGACCGCGAGCATCAGGTCGAAGGCCACCGTGCCGAGGCCGAGCCAGAGCGGCTGGTAGTCGGAGACGAAGGGGACGAGGGCGTCGAGGGGGCTGATGCTGACGTAGCCGTCGACGACCGCCGTGGTGATGTGCAGGGCCAGGAAGGCGGTGGCGGAGAGGGAGAGCGTGCGGTGCAGGCTCATGGTGCCGAAGCGCGGCAGGCCGGGGAGGCGGCCGCGCAGCCGGACGGCGATGCCGAGCAGCACGACCACGGTGAAGAGGACCAGGCAGACGGCGCCGGTGGCCCGGTTGGCGTACCAGAGGGTCTCGGAGGTCATGCCGCCGCCTCCAGCGCCGGGGCGGAGACGGGCCAGCCCGGTGTGGTGACGACGGTGCCCCGGTGGGTGACCAGGCGGGCGGCCAGGCCCAGGCGGGTCAGCCAGCGTTCCGCGCCCGCGCCCTTGACCAGGGCGGCCGTGGTCGCCGCGTTGGCGTCGGCGCAGCTCGCGGCGGCCACCGAGACCGTACGCCACGGGGAGCGGACCGGCAGGCCGGTGCGCGGGTCGACGATGTGGTGCAGGTCGTGACCGCCGCGCTGCCAGCGGCGGGCGGTGGTGCCGGAGGTGGCGAGGCCTCCCGAACGCAGGCCGACGGTGTCGTACGACCCCTGCGCGGGCTGTTCGTCGACCGGCCCGGTGATGTCCTGGACGCGGATCTGCCAGCCGCCCGCCGGGGGCTCGGCCGCGACGGCCGTGTCGCCGCCGAGGCTCACCAGCACCCCGCAGCCGGCGGCCCGGGCCAGCGTCCGCGCGGCCCGGTCGGCGGCCCAGGCCTTGGCCGTGGCGCCCAGATCGAGGCGGACGCCCTCGGGGACGGTGACCGTGCCCGTCTCCTCGTCCAGGGTGACCCGGCGCCAGCCCGGGGCGCGGCGCACGCGCAGGGAGACCGGGCGGTCGTCCTCGCGGACGAGGGTGAAGTCGCGGTCGTAGCCGATCGCCTCCATCGCCGAGCCGACGGTCGGGTCCACCGCGCCGTCCGTGGCCTCGGCCGCCCGCAGGGCGACCGCGAGAGCCTCGGCGAGCAGCGGGCTGACCCGCACCGGGCAGCCGTGGGTGGTGTCGAGGGCGGCCAGTTCGGAGTCGCCGCGGAACCGGCTGCAGGCCGCGTCCACCTCGGCGAGCTGCCGGGCGAGCAGCAGGTTGCAGGAGTCCAGCAGGGCCGGGTCGGTGACGACCAGGCGGACGGTGGTGCCGAGGGCGCGCCACTCGGCGGCGGCCGTCGTCCGGAGGGCGCGGGCGGTCATGACGCCCCCGAGGTGGAGTCGGTGGAGCCGCTGCCGGAGGTGAGTCCGTCGGAGGAGGACTGGAGGTCCGAGGACGACGACGAAGAAGACGAAGAAGACGACGAGGACGACGACGAGGACGACGACGAGGACGAGGTCGAGGCCGAGGCCGAGGAACTGTCCTTGCTGGAGCCGGAGTTGCTTTCAGCGGTGCTGCTGCTCGTCGTCGTACCGCTGCCGCTGCTCGCCGTCGTCTCGGCGTCCGACTGCATCGTGCCGACCAGGGCGAACACCCCGGCCGACGCGGCGAGCGTGACCGCCGCCGCCAGGGCCGCCGTACGCCTGGTTCCCCTGCGGACGGCCGCGGCCGCCCCCCGCTGCTCTCTCTCGGTCATGACCGATCCCCTCCTGCGTGACTGTCTGTCACGCATTACGTTCGGGTATCGGCCTGAGAGAACTCTGTGAGGTACCCATACGGATCGGAAGAACCGTCTGAGACGTTCCTGAGAAGACGCGAGGGCCGCCGGAGGTCACCGGCGGCCCTCGTGACGGGAGTTGGGGTCAGTTGGCGGTCAGGCGGGCGATCGCCTCGTCGACCGTCAGTTCCTCGCGCTCGCCCGTCTTGCGGTCCTTGAGCTCCAGGACGCCCTCGGCGGAGCGGCGGCCCGCGACCAGGATCTGCGGGACGCCGATGAGCTCGGCGTCCGTGAACTTCACGCCCGGGGAGACCCCGGCGCGGTCGTCGACCAGGACGCGCAGGCCGGCCGCGCGCAGCTTCTCGGAGACGTCCAGGGCGAGTTCGGTCTGCAGGGCCTTGCCGGCGGCGACCACGTGCACGTCGGCCGGGGCGACCTCGCGGGACCAGACCAGGCCGTGCTCGTCGGCGGTCTGCTCGGCGAGGGCGGCGACGGCGCGGGAGACGCCGATGCCGTAGGAGCCCATGGTGACGCGGACCGGCTTGCCGTTCTGGCCGAGGACGTCGAGCTTGAGCGCGTCGGCGTACTTGCGGCCCAGCTGGAAGATGTGGCCGATCTCGATGGCGCGGTCCAGCTTGAGGCCGGTGCCGCACTTCGGGCAGGGGTCGCCTTCCAGGACGACGACGACGTCGACGTACTCGTCGACGGTGAAGTCACGGTCCGCCACGACGTTCTTGGCGTGCGTGCCCGCCTTGTTGGCGCCGGTGATCCAGGAGGTGCCGGGGGCCACGCGCGGGTCGGCGAGGTACTTCACCTTCTCGCCGAGGCCCTGCGGGCCGACGTAGCCGCGGACCAGGTCGGGGCGGCCGGCGAAGTCGGTCTCGGTGACGAGCTCGACGGTGGCCGGGGCGAAGTGCTCCTCGACCTTGCCCATGTCGACCTCGCGGTCGCCCGGGACGCCGATGGCCACGATCTCCCCGTCGACCTTCACCAGGAGGTTCTTCAGGGTCTCGGAGGCCTGGACGCCGAGGTAGGCGGCGAGGGTCTCGATGGTCGGGGTGTCCGGGGTGGGAATCTCCTCCAGCACGGGCACGTCGGTGGCGTCGACCGGCTTCAGCGTGTACGTGATCGCCTCGGTGTTCGCCGCGAAGTCGCAGTTCGGGCAGTCGGCGAAGGTGTCCTCGCCGGCCTCGGCGGGGGCCAGGAACTCCTCCGACTTCGAGCCGCCCATGGCGCCGGCGGTGGCCGCGACGATGCGGTAGTCGAGGCCGAGGCGCTCGAAGATGCGCTGGTAGGCCTGGCGGTGCAGGGCGTAGGACCGGGCCAGGCCGTCGTCGTCGAGGTCGAAGGAGTAGGAGTCCTTCATCAGGAACTCACGGCCGCGCAGGATGCCGGCGCGCGGACGGGCCTCGTCCCGGTACTTGCTCTGGATCTGGTAGAGGATGACCGGCAGGTCCTTGTACGAGGACGCCTGGTCCTTCACCAGGAGCGTGAAGATCTCCTCGTGGGTGGGGCCGAGGAGGTAGTCGCCGCCCTTGCGGTCCTGGAGGCGGAACAGCTCGGCGCCGTACTCGTCCCAGCGGCCGGTCGCCTCGTAGGGCTCGCGGGGCAGCAGGGCCGGGAGCAGCACCTCCTGGGCGCCGATCGCGTCCATCTCCTCGCGGACGACGCGCTCGATGTTGGAGAGCACCTTCAGACCGAGCGGCAGCCACGACCAGATGCCGGCGGCCGTGCGGCGGACGTAGCCGGCGCGGACAAGGAGCTTGTGGCTGAGGACCTCGGCGTCCGCCGGGTCGTCACGCAGCGTCTTCGCCATCAACTGGGACATGCGTTGGACCGGTGCGTTCGCCATGGTTCTCGTACTCCTGCCGGGAAACGTTGATGGCTAGGAGGTTAGCCGGGCTTGCTGTGCCGGTGGAAATCCGTTGTCGGCGATCGGCTCAGCGGCGGCGCAGCGGAAGCGGGGCGCCCATCACGGCGTACGGCTTCGGGGCGCTCGGGAAGTGGACCTGACGGGCCAGGTCGGTGTAGCCGAGGGAGTGGTAGAGGCCGCGGGCCGGGCTGTCGGTGTCGATCGCGGAGAGGATCGAGCGGAGCTCGGTGGCGCTGTCGGTGATCTGTGTGATCAGCCGGCGGCCGACGCCGCGGTTCTGGTAGCGGGGGTGGACGTGCAGCTCGGTGATGACGAAGGAGTCGTCGAGCCAGTGGGCGTTGCCCTGGGCGCGGAGGTAGGGCTCCACGACGGTGGACCACCAGTGGGTGCGGCTGTTCGGCATGCCGTAGACGAAGCCGACGAGCAGGCCTTCCGCGGTGGCGCCGAGGGCTCTGGCCCCGGGGTACTGCATGTGGCGGAGGACGATCTGGCGGCGGACGGCTACCTCGTCGGGGCCGAGGCCGAAGGCGATCGCCTGGACTGCGAGGGCCTCGTCGACGTGGGCGGGGAGGTCCAGGGGGCCGATCACGAGGTCCATGCGGGGAGCGTACAGGGGGTGGAGCGTTGTCGTCCGGGTGCGCGTGGGTTGTGGCTGGTCGCGCTCACGCGGCGGTAGCCGCAAGGTCAAATACAGCCTCGCGCCCCTTGCGGGGGCGCGTTTTCCCTGGCCTCGGCTAGAACAGCACGCTCATGAACGCGCCGACCTCCTGGAAGCCGACCCGCGTATACGTCCTTCTCGCCGCCGTGTTGAAGTCGTTGACGTAGAGGCTGACGACCGGGGCCACGTCGGCGAGGGCGTAGCGCAGGACCGCCGCCATGCCGGGGGCCGCCAGGCCCCGGCCGCGGTACTCGGGGGCCACCCAGACGCCCTGGATCTGGCAGGCCTCGGCCGTAGCCGCGCCGATCTCCGCCTTGAAGACGACCTTGCCGTGCTCGTCGAGCCGGGCGAACGAGCGGCCGGAGCCGACCAGTTCGGCGACCCGCGCCTGGTAGAGGAGGCCGCCGTCGCCGACCATCGGGGAGACGCCCACCTCCTCGGTGAACATCGCCACGCACGCCGGCATGATCGCCTCCATCTCGTCCTTGCGGATGCGGCGGACGTAGGGATCCGGGGCGATGTCGGCGGGCAAGTGGTCGGTGACCATCAGCGGCTGGTGGCCACGGACTTCGCGGGCCGGGCCCCAGTGCGGTTCCAGGAGGCGCCAGAGCTGGGCGGTGGCCTCGGAGGGGCCGACGATGGAGGAGCAGCGGCGGCCGGCCCGGCGGGCGCGGTCGGCGAAGGCGCGGACGGCGCGGGGGGTGGCGCAGATCGGGACGAGGTTGGCGCCGGCGTAGCAGAGGGACGTGAGCATGCCGTCCTCGTACCAGCCCCACATCTCGCCACCGAGGCGCCAGGGGTCGAGGCCGGCCACCTGGACGCGCGAGGTCACGAAGGCGTTCGCGACCGGCTCGCGGTCGAGTACGGCGAGCGCGGCGTCCAGGTCACTCGGTTCGAGCACCCGTGAGGTGGTCTGCGTCAACACGTGCGGGGCCTCACGCTGAGGGGTTCTGCTGATCTCCGCACTGTACCTGCGGAAGCTGAGCCGCGCCGCCTCGTGTGGGTTGCGGTAGGTTGCGGTCCCGAGTTCTGGGGGCTGCCGCCCCCAGCCCCCCGCTATGCCGCCCTATCGCTCGGGGAGGCCTGCCGGATCGCGAGTGCCGGTGGTGGGTGGCTGGTCGCGCAGTTCCCCGCGCCCCTTTCGGGGCGCTCAACCTGGTCAGCCGGCGACCGAGACCGAGGGTTCGCCGGAGGCGACGCCGTCGGATTCCATCTGTTCGGCGAGCTTCATGGCCTCTTCGATGAGGGTCTCGACGATCTTGGATTCGGGGACGGTCTTGATGACCTCGCCCTTGACGAAGATCTGGCCCTTGCCGTTGCCGGAGGCGACGCCGAGGTCGGCCTCGCGGGCCTCGCCGGGGCCGTTGACGACGCAGCCCATGACGGCGACGCGCAGGGGGACCTCCATGCCGGTGAGGCCGGCGGTGACCTCCTCGGCGAGCTTGTAGACGTCGACCTGGGCGCGGCCGCAGGACGGGCAGGAGACGATCTCCAGGCCGCGCTGCTTGAGGTTGAGGGACTCCAGGATCTGGTTGCCGACCTTGACCTCCTCGACCGGCGGAGCGCTCAACGACACCCGGATCGTGTCGCCGATGCCCTGGGAGAGGAGGGCGCCGAAGGCGACGGCCGACTTGATCGTGCCCTGGAAGGCCGGGCCCGCCTCGGTGACGCCGAGGTGGAGGGGGTAGTCGCACTGGGCGGCCAGCTGACGGTAGGCCTCGATCATGACGACCGGGTCGTTGTGCTTGACCGAGATCTTGATGTCGCGGAAGTCGTGCTCCTCGAAGAGCGACGCCTCCCACAGGGCGGACTCGACCAGGGCCTCGGGGGTCGCCTTGCCGTACTTCTGGAGCAGCCGGCGGTCCAGGGAGCCGGCGTTGACGCCGATGCGGATCGGGGTGCCGTGGTCCTTGGCGGCCGCCGCGATCTCCTTGACCTTGTCGTCGAACTGCTTGATGTTGCCGGGGTTGACGCGGACGGCGGCGCAGCCGGCCTCGATCGCGGCGAAGACGTACTTCGGCTGGAAGTGGATGTCCGCGATCACCGGGATCTGGGACTTGCGGGCGATGGTCGAGAGGGCGTCAGCGTCGTCCTGGGTGGGGCAGGCCACCCGGACGATCTGGCAGCCGGAGGCCGTCAGCTCGGCGATCTGCTGGAGGGTGGCGCCGATGTCGGACGTACGGGTCGTGGTCATCGACTGGACCGAGACCGGGGCGTCTCCGCCGACCGCCACGGAGCCGACCTGGATCTGCCGGCTCTTCCGGCGCTCGGCGAGCTTGCTCGGAACGGACGGCATGCCGAGAGAAATCGCAGTCATCTGCTGTGCAACCCCAAGTCGTGGATCTAGGTCCAGGTCCCGTCTGAAGCGGGTTCCAGGCTTCGAGATTACGGCACCGGGCCGGGGGCGAGCACATCCCCCATCCGTAAACCCACTCAATGGGAGCGGCCCGGAACAGAGCGTTCCGGGCCGCTTCGAACGTCGTATGGCTAGGAGATTTTCACCGGGTTAACCACGTCGGCGATCAGGACGAGGATCGTGAAGCAGATGAAGACTCCGGCGACCACGTAGGCCACCGGCATCAGCTTCGCCACGTCGAACGGACCGGGGTCCGGGCGGCGCAGCAGCCTGGCCAGGTTGCGGCGCAGGGACTCCCAGAGCGCGCCCGCGATGTGGCCGCCGTCCAGCGGCAGCAGCGGGAGCATGTTGAACAGGAAAAGGGAGAGGTTGAAGCCCGCCACCAGCATCAACGCCATGGCCAGCTGCTGGGTGGGCGGGATGTCGAGGGTGAAGATCTCGCCGCCGACGCGGGCCGCGCCGACCACGCCCATCGGGGAGTCCGGCTGGCGGGGGGCCCCGTCGAAGGCCGCGTCCCACAGGGCCGGGATCTTGCCGGGCAGGCCCGCGATGGAGTCGACGGCCTCGCCGAGGCGGTCGCCCATCCAGGTCACCGACTGGCCGAAGTCCTGGCGGACGATGCCGGTGGCGGCGCTGAAGCCGAGGAAGCCGGCGGTGACGTACTGGCCCTCGACGATCTGGCCGCTGGAGTCCTTCTTGGCGACCTGGTTGGTGGCGATCTTCGCGTGCAGGGTGACGTCCTGGCCCTTGCGGTCGACGACGATCGCGACCTCCTTGCCGGGGGTGGCGCGGATCAGGTCGGAGAGCTGGTTCCAGCTGGTGGTCCGGACGCCGTTGAAGGAGAGGATCTTGTCGCCCGCCTTGAGGCCCGCGGCGGCGGCCGGGGCGGCCGCGTCGGTCTTCTTGCAGGTGTCGCGGTTCTCGCTCTGCGCGATCACGCACTGGGAGACCGAGCTGACCGTGGTGGTCTGCTGGCTGATGCCGAAGCCCATCAGGACGGTGAGGAAGAGGGCGACCGCGAGGACCAGGTTCATGAAGGGGCCCGCGAACATCACGATCACGCGCTTCCAGGGGGCGCGCGTGTAGAAGAGGCGGCTCTCGTCGCCGGGCTGGAGCTCCTCGAAGGCGGCCGAGCGGGCGTCCTCGATCATGCTGCGCCAGGGCGAGGTGGAGCGGGCGGTGACCCGGCCGTCCGCGCCGGGCGGGAACATGCCGATCATGCGGATGTAGCCGCCGGCCGGGATGGCCTTGATGCCGTACTCCGTGTCGCCCTTGCGCCGCGACCAGATGGTCGGGCCGAAGCCGACCATGTACTGCGGGACGCGGATGCCGAAGAGCTTGGCGGTGGAGAGGTGGCCCAGTTCGTGCCAGGCGATCGAGACCAGCAGGCCGATCACGAAGACGACTATGCCGAGGATCATCATCAGGGCTGTCATGCACGCGCCTCCGCGGTCGCCTTCTGTGCTGTCAGTTCCCGGGCCCGGGCCCGTGCCCAGGTCTCCGCTTCGAGTACGTCCGGCACGGTGAGTGAAGTTCCCGTACGGGGGGTGCCGTGTTCCTCGACCACCCGGGTCACGGTCTCCATGATCCCGTTGAAGGGAAGCAGACCGGTCCGGAAGGCCTCGACGCACTCCTCGTTGGCCGCATTGAACACCGCCGGGGCGGTGCCCGCGAGCTCTCCGACGTGCCGGGCGAGGTTCACGGACGGGAAGGCCTCGTTGTCCAGTGGGAAGAACTCCCAGGTGGAGGCCTTGCTCCAGTCGAAGGCGGGCGCCGCGTCCGGGACCCGTTCGGGCCAGCCGAGACCGATGGCGATCGGCCCACGCATGTCGGGGGGCGTCGCCTGCGCGATCGTGGATCCGTCCGTGAACTCGACCATCGAGTGGACATACGACTGCGGGTGTACGACGACCTCAATGCGGTCGAAGGGAATGTCGTAGAGGAGGTGCGCCTCGATGACTTCCAGCCCCTTGTTGACCAGGGTGGCGGAGTTGATCGTGATGACCGGTCCCATCGCCCAGGTGGGGTGGGCGAGCGCCTCCTCGACGGTCACCCGGGCCAGGTCGGCCTTGGTGCGCCCGCGGAACGGGCCGCCCGACGCCGTGACGACCAGCTTCCGCACGTCCGCGCGCGTCCCGCTCGCCAGCGACTGGAACAGAGCCGCGTGCTCGGAGTCCACCGGAATGATCTGGCCGGGCTTGGCCAGCGCCTTGACCAGCGGACCGCCGACGATCAGCGACTCCTTGTTGGCGAGCGCGAGGGTGCGGCCCGCCCCCAGGGCGGCGAGGGTCGGCGCGAGGCCGATGGAGCCGGTGATGCCGTTGAGGACGGTGTGGCAGTCGGAGGCGGCGACCTGCGTGGCCGCGTCGGGTCCGGCGAGGATCTCGGGGAGCGGCTCACCGGGGCCGTAGAGCCCCGCCAGGGCCTCGCGCAGCGCCGGTACGACGTCCTCGCGGGCGACCGCGACGGTCCGTACCCGCAGCCGGCGCGCCTGCTCGGCGAGGAGGGCGACCCGGCCACCGTTGGCGGACAGGGCGGTGACCCGGAAGCGGTCGGGGTGGCGCAGGACGAGGTCGATGGCCTGGGTGCCGATGGATCCGGTGGAGCCGAGGATCACCACGTCCTTCGGGCCGTCGCCCGCGAGCGGGTCGTAGACGAGGTGGGGGTCGGCAAGGGGTGCCGGACGGGCGGGACTGTCGGTCATCCCCCCATTGTTGCCGCAACCGGCGGCCCGGCGGACAGCGCGTCCCTCACGCGGGTGCCTTATCGGCTCTTGGCGCCGTATGGAGCGGAATTCCCTTTGTGAGGTTCAGGTGAAGATCATGTGATAACACTTCTGTCGAGCCGTCGGATGAACGGCTCGATTCGGATCCAGGGGGGATCTCTCCATGCGTACTGTGCGCATACGCACCGCCGTGCCCGCGCTCGCGGGCGCCGCGCTGCTCACCGGCACCCTGCTCAGCACCCCGGCCCAGGCCGCCGGCGGCGTGACCGTCTACCACGTCTGGTTCGACAGCCCGGGCAGCGACGACCGCTCCAATGCGAGCCTCAACGCCGAGTGGGTCCAGATCAAGAACACGAGCGGCTCGGCCGTCTCGCTCAAGGGCTGGGTCCTGAAGGACGTCTCCAACCACCGGTACGTGTTCAAGGACGTCAGGATCGGCGCCCACAAGACGATGAAGGTGCACACCGGCCGGGGCACGGACACCGCGTCGAACAAGTTCCAGAACCGCCGCGCCTACGTGTGGAACAACACCAGCGACACGGCGACGCTGACCAAGGCGAGTGGCACCAAGGTCGACTCCTGCTCCTGGACGACGCGGGATCCGAGCGACAAGTACTGCTGAATCGCTACTTCAGGGGACGGCGGACGTTCTCCCGGGTGGCCGGCCCGGGCGTCGCGTCGGCGATCCACGGGCCCTCGCCCGACGGGTCGACGACGCCCCGCTCCAGCCACTCGAACGAGCCGCCGAGCACGCCCTTGACGACCTTGCGGTCCAGGTCGTCGGTGTTGGACCACAGACGGGTGAACAGCTCGTCGACGCGGATGCGGGCCTGCCGGCAGAACGCGTCGGCGAGCTGGTAGGCCTCGCGTCCGTGGTCGCCCTGGCGGCGCAGCAGTTCGGCGCGGACACAGGCCGCGCTCATCGCGAACAGCTCGGCGCCGATGTCCACGATCCGGCCGAGGAAGCCCTGCTTGGTCTCCATCCGGCCCTGCCAGCGGGACATGGCGTAGAAGGTGGAGCGGGCCAGCTTGCGGGAGTGGCGTTCCACGTAGCGCAGATGCGGGGAGAGGTCCACGCCGTGCTTGAAGTCGCCGTACGACGTGGGGAGCTGGCCCGGGCCCGCGACCAGTTTCGGCAGCCACTTGGCGTAGAAGACGCCCGCGTTCGCGCCCGCCTTCGCCTTGTCCTGGAGGGACTTGTCGGGGTCGATGAGGTCGCCGGCGACCGAGAGGTGGGCGTCGACGGCCTCGCGCGCGATCAGCAGGTGCATGATCTCCGTGGAGCCCTCGAAGATCCGGTTGATCCGCAGGTCGCGCAGGATCTGCTCGGCGGGGACCGCGCGTTCGCCGCGCGCCTTGAGGGACTCCGCCGTCTCGAAGCCCCGGCCGCCGCGGATCTGGACCAGCTCGTCCGCCATCAGACAGCCCATCTCGGAGCCGTAGAGCTTGGCGAGGGCGGCCTCGATCCGGATGTCGTTGCGGTTCTCGTCGGCCATCTGGGAGGACAGGTCGACGACCGCCTCCAGCGCGAAGGTGGTCGCCGCGATGAAGCTGATCTTGGAGCCGACCGCCTCGTGCAGCGCGACCGGCTTGCCCCACTGCTCACGGACCGCCGACCACTCCCGGGCGATCTTCAGACACCACTTGCCCGCGCCCACGCACATCGCGGGCAGCGACAGCCGGCCGGTGTTGAGGGTGGTGAGCGCGATCTTGAGGCCCGCGCCCTCGGGGCCGATGCGGTTCGCGGCCGGGACCCGGACCTGGTGGAAGCGGGTGACGCCGTTCTCGATGCCGCGCAGGCCCATGAAGGCGTTGCGGTTCTCGACCGTGATGCCCTCGGAGTCCGCCTCGACCACGAAGGCCGTGATACCGCCCTTGCCGTCCTCGGACTTCGGGACCCGGGCCATGACCACGAGCAGGTCGGCGACCACGCCGTTGGTGGTCCACAGCTTCACGCCGTCGAGGACGTAGTCGTCCCCGTCGCGTACGGCCGTGGTCGCCAGGCGCGCCGGGTCCGAGCCGACGTCCGGCTCGGTGAGCAGGAACGCCGAGATGTCGGTGCGGGCGCAGCGGGGCAGGAAGGCGTCCTTCTGCTCCTGGGTGCCGAAGATCTTCAGCGGCTGCGGGACGCCGATCGACTGGTGGGCGGAGAGCAGCGCGCCGACCGCCGGGTTGGCCGAGCCGACCAGGGCGAGGGCCTTGTTGTAGTAGACCTGGGTGAGGCCCAGGCCGCCGTACTTGGTGTCGATCTTCATGCCGAGGGCGCCGATCTCCTTGAGACCGGCCACCACCTCGTCGGGGATGCGCGCCTCGCGCTCGATGAGCGCCGAGTCGATCTTCGTCTCGCAGAACTCGCGCAGCCGACCGAGGAACTCCTCGCCGCGCTGTACGTCCTCGTCCGCCGGGAGCGGATGAGGGTGGATGAGGTCGAGCCGGAAGCGCCCGAGGAACAGTTCCTTGGCGAAACTGGGCTTGCGCCAGTCCTGTTCCCGGGCGGCCTCCGCCACCTGGCGGGCCTCCCGCTCGGTGACGGTGGGTTTCTTGGTGGTGGGGGCGGACATTGAGGCTCACCTCGGCGCGAAAGGGGACGTTGACGACCGTTCGTTACCGACCAGTGCTACTGGATCGTTGGTACCCGAAACGGGCCGCCCCCACCAGTCCTCGCGGTCCGATCGGAGGACGGACCGGCCATCGCGGCCGGGACCGCTCAGCCGATGTCGACGGAGTACGCCGTGGTGTCGAGCCGCCCCGAGCCCTTGAAGACCTCGCTGCCGGACTCGATGCCGGAGACGCCCTTGTCGTTGCTCAGCAGCTTGCGGCGGACCAGGGCCTGGGTGAAGCCGTCCAGGTTCAGCGTGGCGCCGGTGGTGTTGGCGCGGCGGACGAAGGAGTAGACCTTCCAGCCGGTGTCGCCCCGGTAGATGTCCCACATCGCGCCGCCGAGGCTGGCGCTGCCGTACTTGGTGCCCAGCGGTCCGGCGCCGCCCTGACGGTTGAGCCAGATCATGACCTCGTCGGTGGGCCGGTCCTGCCAGTCCGCGGTGCTCTTGCCGTGCAGCCACAGGTCGTAGGCCACGTTCATGGTGCCCGGGTTCGAACTGAGGGTGAAGTTCCACATGGCGGTGACCTTCTTGCGGTCGCCGACCCGGAGGGGCAGCCCGGTGGTCGCCCTGTCGACCGGGAGTTGTCCCAGACGCACTGGCTGCCGGTGCCCTTGTCCTGGCCCCACAGGTTGTTGTCGACGTAGTACTTGCCGAGCGTGACGGTGTCGAAGGCGGTGCACTTCTTGCTCGACTCGCCGGCCTGCGCCACGCCGACGCCCGCTGCGGCCGCGAGCGCGACCGCCGCCGAGAGGAGCGTCTTCGCCTTCTTCGACAGGCGTGGTCTGCGGTGTTGCATCAGGGGGTCCTTCCGGGGGACGGTTCGGGTACGACCCGTCTGACGGCCGTACGACCTGTTTGCGGCCGCCGCCCTCCCGAAAGGTTGCCGAGAGCGGCCCGTGAATTGGGTGTCGAAGCGCTTCGACAGCCTATGGACACCCACCCCCACTGAAGCTACTGTCGATACACCCTCACTCGCCCTTGTCAGCAATGCGCACTGTCGAAGCGCTTCACAAAGCTTGGAGAGCTGGATGGTCACCCTCGCCGAGGTCGCCCAGCACGCCGGAGTCTCGGCGAGCACGGTGAGCTATGTCCTCAGCGGCAAGCGGTCCATCTCCACCACCACCCGGCAGCGGGTCGAGCAGAGCATCCGGGAGCTGGGCTACCACCCGAACGCGGGCGCCCGCGCCCTGGCCAGCAGCCGGTCGAACATCATCGCGCTGATGGTCCCGCTGCGTACGGACATGTACGTGCCGGTGATGATGGAGATCGCGATCGCGGTGGCCACCACGGCCCGCATCCACGGCTACGACGTCCTGCTGCTCACGGGCGAGGAGGGCCCGGACGCGGTCCGCCGGGTCACCGGCAGCGGGCTGGCCGACGCCATGATCCTGATGGACGTGGAGCTGGAGGACGAGCGGCTGCCGCTGCTGCGCCAGACCGACCAGCCCTCCGTGCTCATCGGGCTGCCCGCCTCAACCTCCGGGCTGACCTGCGTCGATCTCGACTTCGGGGCGACCGGCGCGCTGTGCGTGGAGCACCTGGCGAAGCTCGGTCACCGTGACATCGCTGTCATCGGCGAGGCCCCCGCGGTCTACGAGCGGCACACCGGCTTCGCCGAGCGCACCCTCGACGGACTGCGGTCCCGGGCCCGGGAGTTGGGCCTGCGGGTGCTGCACCGGCCGTGCGAGGGCGGGTACGACGCGATGGCGGCCACCCTGGCCCGGGTCTTCGACGAGCGCCCGGGCACCACGGGCTTCGTCGTCCAGAACGAGTCCGCGGTGGAGCCGCTGCTCGCGCTGTTGCGCCAGCAGGGCCGGGCCGTGCCCGAGGACGTGTCGGTGGTGGCGATCTGCCCGGACCAGGTCGCCGTCCAGGCCTCGGTGCGGCTGACCTCGGTCGCCATCCCCGCCCAGGAGATGGGCCGATACGCCGTGGAGCACCTGGTCGCCAAGCTGGACGGCCGGGGCAGTGACGAAGTCGTCCTGATCACACCCGAGTTGACGGTACGGGCGAGCACGGGACCGGCGCCGGCCAGCTCCTGAACCGTTCCCCTTCCGGCTCGTCCGCAGTGCCCTGCCCTGCCGGGGCACCCTCTGCCCCTGCCAGGGCACCCCCCTGTCTGCACTCCTCCAGGAGCACGTGACATGAATCAGCCTGCCGAAAACCAGAACGCGGACACCCAGCCCAAGGTCAGCCTGGCGCAGTCCTCCCCCACCGTCGGCACCTTCCGGGAGCGGGACGGTGCCCTGGAGTGGAGCGGCCGTCAGGAGACGCTGCGGATCGAGCCGTGGGGACCGGACGCGGTCCGGGTGCGGGCCCGGCTCGGCGGCCCGGTCCTCGACGGTCTGCCGGGCGCCCTGCTCGACGAGCGCCCGGCCACCGAGTCGACCGTCAAGGTCGTCGAGGGCGAGGGGCGGCTGACGGTCGGCGGCCTGACCGTCGAGGTCTCCGCCGAGGGCCTGGTCCGCTTCCTGCGCACGGACGACGGCTCCGAGGTGCTGGCCGAGGAGCGCGCCCACTTCTGGTGGCCGGGCTCCCGCCTCTACACCGCCGTCGGCAACGGCCACCACCGCCTGGAGCAGCGGTTCGCCGCCTACGAGGGCGAGAAGCTGTTCGGCCTGGGCCAGCACCAGCACGGCCGCCTGGACCAGAAGGGCCTGGTCCTGGACCTGATCCAGCGCAACGCCGAGGTCTCGATCCCGGTGCTGGTCTCCAGCCGCGGCTACACCCTGCTCTGGAACAACCCGGCGATCGGCCGCGTGGAGCTGGCCGGCAACGGCACCCGCTGGGTGGCGGACTCGGCGCGCCAGCTCGACTACTGGATCACGGTGGGCACTCCGGCCGACGGCCAGCGCAACTACAGCGCGGTGAGCGGCCGTTCGCCGATGCTGCCGCAGTGGGCGGCGGGCTTCTGGCAGTGCAAGCTGCGCTACCGCACCCAGGAGGAACTCCTCTCCGTGGCCCGGGAGTACAAGCGCCGGGGCCTGCCCATCTCGGCGATCGTCTGCGACTTCTTCCACTGGACCCACCTGGGCGAGTGGAAGTTCGACCCGAAGGAGTGGCCCGACCCGGCCGCGATGGTCCGCGAGCTGGAGGAGCTGGGCATCAAGCTGGTGGTGAGCGTCTGGCCGTCGGTCTCTCCGCTGTCCGAGAACCACCCGGTGATGGAACAGCGCGGCTACTTCATCGGCACCCAGTACGGCCCGATGGCGCACGCCGACTGGCCGGACAAGGGGGTGGCGTCGACCGTCCAGGTGGCCTTCTACGACGCCACCAACCCGGACGCCCGTGACTTCGTGTGGTCGAGGATCAAGGAGAACTACCTCGACCCGTACGGCATCACCGCCTTCTGGCTGGACGCCTGCGAACCCGAGCTGAAGCCCGGCTTCCAGGAGAACCTGCGCTACTGGACGGGCCCCGGCCTGGAGGTGGGCAACAGCTACCCGGCCGAGAACGCCCGCACCTTCTACGAGGGCCTGCGCGCGCACGGCGAGGAGGAGATCGTCACCCTCAACCGCTCGGCGTGGGCGGGCAGCCAGCGCTACGGCGCCGCCGTCTGGTCCGGCGACATCCCGACCGACTTCGCCTCCCTGCGCCGCCAGATAGCGGCCGGCCTCAACACGGCCCTGTCCGGCATCCCCTGGTGGAACACGGACATCGGCGGCTTCCACGGCGGCGACCCGGACGACCCGGCGTACCGGGAGGTGATGGTCCGCTGGTTCCAGTTCGGCGCGCTGTCCCCGCTGATGCGCCTGCACGGCTTCCGCGACCCCGGCATGCCGCTGGGCCCCGACATGACCGGCGGCCCGAACGAGGTGTGGTCGTACGGCGAGGCGGCCGGCGCGATCCTGGAGAAGTACCTGCGGCTGCGCGAACGCCTCAGGCCGTACGTCCTGGAGGTCATGCGGGAGGCCCACGAGGAGGGCCTGCCGGTGCTGCGGCCGCTGTTCCTGGAGTTCCCCGAGGACCAGACGGCCTGGACCGTGGACGACGCCTACCTGTTCGGCCGGGACCTCCTGGTGGCGCCGGTCCTGACGGCGGGCGCCACGGCCCGGACGACGTATCTGCCGGCGGGCGCCCGTTGGACGGACGCGTGGACGGGCGAGTCGTACGCGGGCGGTACGACGGTGACGGTGGACGCGCCGCTGGATCGTATTCCGCTGTTCCTCCGGGACGGGGCGGAACTGCCGGTGACGGAGTAGCTCCGGCCAGTTGTCGTTACCAGCCGGTAAATGTCTCAACTCAGCGGTGTGATGGGGCAGTTGGAGGGGGTAGTCAGTATCCCCTCCCGCTGTCCCCCCACGAAGGGTTCCGTCACCGTGCCCGCTGCCGTGTCCTCAGGACCGCTCTCCCTCACGCTCGCGAATCTGCTCCTCAGGCCCTCCGCCCGCTCCCGCCGTACCCCGGACCGGGCCTTCGACCGCCTGCTCGACACCGCCGGGCAGGCGGCGGGCGACGAGCGGTTCACCGACGACTTCCGTCACCTGCTGCGATGTTGGTCCGGCGCCGAACACCTCACCCCGGTCGGCTGGCTGTCCGCGCGCGGGCACGTCGGCCGCCATCTGGCCAACCGCGCCCGGATCCGCCGGCTGCTCGCCGAGCACCCCGCCATCGAGCGGGAACCCGTCGAGCGACCGGTGTTCGTGGTGGGCCTGCCCCGTACCGCCACCACGCTCACGCACGGCGTGCTGTCCCTCTCCGAGGACCACCGCTGCCCGCTGCTCTGGGAGTTACTGACCCCCGACCTCGAACCCGACGCGGCGGAACGCGAGAAGGCGATCGCGACCGCCCGCCGTCTGGTCGGCGGGATCAACCTGTTCGCCCCGCGCTTCCGGCACATCCACGCGCTGCGCCCCGAGGGTCCGGAGGAGTGCACCTTCGCGCTGCCGCACACGGTGATGCCGCTGTCCCAGGCGGTGATCCCGGAGTACCTGCCCTGGCACGAGACCCATGACTTCGTGCCCGACTACCGCTACCTCAAGCAGATCTACCAGGTGCTCCAGTACGGCCGTCCGCGCCGCCGCTGGGTGCTGAAGTCCCCGCTGCACCTGGAGAACCTGGACGCGCTGCGCGCGGTCTTCCCGGACGCCACGATCGTGTGGACGCACCGCGATCCGGCCACCGCCGTGGCCTCGTTCTGCAGCCTGGTCGAGCACGGCATGGCGGTCAACACCCGCCCCCTGGACCTGGGCTGGATCGGCGCCACCTGGCTGGAGCTGCTGGCCCGCTCCGCCGCCCGCGGCCTAGCCGCCCGCGCCCGCATCCCCCGCGAGTCCCTCGTCGACGTGCCCTACTCCTGGCTGGGCGCCGACCCGGCGGCGGGCGCCCCGAAGCTCTACGCGGCCGTCGGCGCCCGCTGGACCGAGTCCGACGCGGCCCGCCTCCCCGCGGTCACCACCCGCCCCCCGGGCACCCGCGTCCACTCCTACGACCTGGCCCGCTACGGCCTGACCCGCGCGGACGTCGACACGGCCTTCGCCGACTACAACGCGCTGCGCACCGAGGTCGACCGGGCGTGACCTCGTAAAGGACCGCACAAAGGGCCGGCCCCGCACCGCACGCGGGGCCGGCCCGGTCGCTCAACTGCTGCTGACGCTCTCGCTGTTGACGGCGAAGTCCAGCCCGCCGGAGGAGGACGTGATCTCGAAGCCGAACTGGAAGTCACCGATGGTGACGTTCCCGAACCAGCCCTTGGTGTCCTTGATCCACTTGAGGATCGGCAGGACGTTGACGGTGCCGGAGGACGAGTTCGAGGTGCGCACGAACGAGAAGACATCGTTGGAGCCGTTGTTGCCCTTGTAGACGGTCCAGGTGTGGCCGCCCAGGGTGAGCGTGCCCTGCGAGGTGCCGAGCGGGCCGACGGCGCCCGTGTAGTTCATCCAGAGCATGATCTCGTACTTGTAGCCCGTGTCCCAGATGTCGTACGACGTGTTGTACGCGCCGGACGACGGGACCGTGACGTTGTAGCTGCTGGAGAGCGAGGACAGCGAGGTGATCGACTTGCTGATCACCGCCTTGGCGTTGGGGTAGGACTTGATGCCGCTGGTGTTGGGGTGGTTGGCCCAGACCCCCCAGTTGGTGCCGGAGTTGGCCCAGATGCACTGGCTGCCGGCGCCGGAGCCCCAGATGTTGTTGTAGAGGGTGTAGCCGTTCAGCGTGGTGTTGCCCCACTGGTCGCAGGAGCTCCAGACGGCGGCCGAGGCGGGGGCCGAGGCGAGGCCGACGGTGGCGCCGAGGGCGAGCGCGGGGGCGATCAGGGCCTTGGCGACCCTGCTGAGCGTGCGTGTTGCCATGGTGTCCCTTCCATGGGTGGGGGGAGGTGCGGTGGCTACCACGTCCCCAGGGTGAGGACGTGGTCTTCTCCGGCGACGAGGTCGAGCGGCCGACCGCCGGAGGAAGTCCACAGGTCGATACGGAGCGTCCGGTGCGGCTTCACGACGGCTCGCGCACCGTCGGGGGTCCAGGACAGGTCGAGTACGGCTCCGAAGCGGGTGCGGATGCCGTGCAGCCGGCCTTCGGGCAGCGCCCGCGGCCGTGCCGGGAACAGGACCAGGCGGTCCGGGGTGGACTGGACGAGGGCCTCGATCAGTACGGCGGGCAGGGTGTGCGCGGCGTCGGCGTTGTAGACGTCGAGGTCCGGGTAGTGGGAGCTCATCAGGGAGGCGTGGAAGAAATCGCCGTCCAGGACCCGGGCGAGGGCGGCTGCGACCCGTTCGCCGTCCCGCAGCCGGGCCGCGACGAGCGCGTGGTGGAGGTGCCCGTGCGCCGAGTCGTTCTCGGCGCCGCGCAGTTCGAGCGCGCGGTGGGCGGCCGCCGCGAGGTCCGGGGTGTCGTACGGGGTGATCTCGTCGAGCGGCCAGACGCCGTAGAGGTGGCTGAGGTGGCGGTGGTCGTAGCTGTCGTCGAGCCCCGGCCAGGCCCATTCGGCGAGCGCGCCGTCGGCGTTGACACGGTGTGCGGGCAGCCGGTCGGCGAGGGCGCGCCAGCGGTCGGCGTCCGGGCCCGGGTGGTAGTCGGCGGCCGTACGCAGGGCGTGCCGGGCGGCCGAGAGGTCCATCGCCGCGTTGATGGCTCCCCAGCTCGCGTTGGCGGGCCGGTTCTCGGGCGAGTACGAGGGGACGACCACGATCCGCCCGTCGGCGTCGGACCGGGTGAGGAAGTCCTCGTAGAACGCGGCGACTTCGGCGAGCACGGCCGCCGTGCGCGGATCACGCTCGCCGCGGATCTCGTCGTGGTCGACGAGCGGCTTGAGCAGCCAGTCGGCGCCGGCGGTCCACAGGTGCAGGGGGTACTCGCGGCTGAAGTGGTACGACAGCCCGGACTCCCCGTCGCTGTGCGCGGGTGCGACCACGCCCCGGGCGCCGAACACCGCGCGGGCGTTCTCCCGCCAGTCGGCCACCTGACGATGAATCAGGGTGGCCTGTGCTCCGGTGACTTCGGGCAGGTCGGCCATGGCCGCCGAGGCGGTCTGGAGATTGACGTTGGCGTCGTTGGTGAAGGCTCCGGACCAGGCGGTGTCCCAGTCGCCGGTCCACAGCCCGGTCAGGCGGGGCGGGTTGAGGCCGGAGGCGGAGAGCAGGTGGTAGCGGCCGGCGGCGAAGAGCCGTTCCAGCAGGGCGGCCTTCGACGGCTGCTTGATCAACTCGGAGCCCGGCAGCGCCCGTTCGGCCGGATCCGCGCCCAGATCGAGGGTGACCCGGGTGTAGGCGGTGCGGTGCAGGTCGAGGTGGCGGGCGAGGAGGGAGTCGTACGACTGCCCGTCGGCGAGCAGTTCGCGCAGCTCCCGCGCCTCCGCGCCGACGTCGAGCTCGCCGGTGTGGCGGCGGACGCGGGTGAGGAGGAGCACGGTGGAGGCGCCGGCGACCCGGACACCGGGCGGGGAGAGCTCGGCGGTGCCGCCGGTGACGGCGACGAGGGTGACGCCGGTGTAGGCGCGGTCGCTGTCGGGGTAGCGGGCGCGGAGGCTGAGCAGGGCGCCCTCGGGGGTGCGGAGGGCGCCGTGGCCGACGCCCAGGGCCTGCGGGGCGCCGGGGAGTCGGTGGTCGAGGGAGATGTCGAGGTCGGCGGTGGTGGTGATCCGCTGCACGACCACGTCGTCCGCGCGGGAGACGAAGACACGGCTGGCCCAGTCGGTGGCGGTGGCGATGACCTCGCCGGTGGTGAAGTCGACGGAGCGGCGATAGCCGTCGGCGCCGCCGGTCGCTGTGCGGCGCAGCCGGGTCTGGAAGGCGGGGTGGAAGGGTTGGACCCACTGGAGGGGGCGGCCGTCGGTGAGGCCCTCGGCGGCCTTCAGGTCCCCGGCGAGCAACCGGTCCTGCACGTCCGCGAGTCCGGCGGCCAGCCGGGGCGGGCGGGCGTGTTCGCCGCCGTTCGGGCGGACCAGGGTGTGATGGGTGACGATGACGCGGTCGTCGTTCGGATCACCGAACACGAGGGCGCCATGGCGGCCGTTGCCGCTCAGGAAGCCGTCCTCCCAGCGGGCGGCCGGGGCGGGCTCCCAGGTTCCGTGGACGGGGCCGGTGGTGGTCATGGCAGCTCCGGTGATCGTCGTGACTTCAGCACCGCCACTCCGTACCGGCCGAGAACGATCTCGTCAATGACGAGGGAGTCGGTGAGCAGGTCCTGGTGTGCGCCGGGCACCGGGACCCGCACCGCCTCCCGCCCGTGGTGGAACAGGAACAGCAGCTCACCCCGGCGGACCGCCTCCACCCCGGTCGGCAGCCCGTCGAGCACGGGCCGGACACCCGCCCCGGCGGCGATCCCGCCGACCAGCTCCCGCAGCGCCTCCGGTTCCGGGAGCGTGGAGACGTACCAGGCCCGCCCGTTGCGCAGTACGGCCGGGAGTCCGTCGAGTTCGCCGCCCTTGTAGGCCACCGCCTCGTCGACCCCGGGCGCGGCCTCGATCTCCTCCGACCACAGGGTCCCGCAAAAGCCCTCGCACGCGACGGTCTCCCCCGCGTCCAGCGGCCACCACTCGTGCAGGGTGCGGATGCCGAACAGTTCGCGCAGCCGCGCGTCCATGCCACCGGGGCGGATCCGGTCGTCCTCGTCGGCGACGCCGGTGAGGAAGCCGCTGACGAGGGTGCCGCCGATCCGGACGTAGGCGAGGAGGTTGTCGACGGCGGTGTCGGTGAGCAGGTAGAGCTGAGGGACGACCACCAGCTTGTAGGCGGACAGGTCGTGTTCGGGATGGGCGAAGTCGGTGGTGAGGTTCGCCTCCCACAGGGCGCGGTGCCAGGCGTGCAGGACGTCGGGGAGGTCCACCTCCGTGGAGAGGCGGCCTTCGTGGGCGCCGGCCCACCAGGAGTGCCAGTCGTGGAGTACGGCGATGTCCGCGCCGATGTGACGATCGGCCACTTCCGCGCCGATCCGCGCGAGTTCGGCGCCAAGCTGCTTGACCTCCTGGTACGTACGGCCCTCCTCCCCCGCGTGGCTGACCATCCCGGAGTGGAACTTCTCCGCGCCCTGCCTCGACTGCCGCCACTGGAAGTAGCAGACGGCGTCCGCTCCCCGGGCCACGGCCTGGAGGGACCACTGACGGTTGAGCCCGCGCGGCTTGGGGTGGTTCACGCCACGCCAGTTGACCGGCCCCGCGGCCTGCTCCATCAGCATCCAGGGGCCGCGCGCCTGCGATCGGGTGAGGTCGTGGACGAGCGCGCCGTGCTGCGCGCCCAGCGGATCACGCGGATCGGGATAGAGGTCGACGGAGACGACGTCCTCCTCCTCGGCCCAGCGCCAGGCGTCCTGGCCGATCCAGAGCGGCATGAAGTTGGTGGTCACCGGGATGTGCGGGGTGTGCCGGGCCACGATGTCCCGTTCGGCCGTGTAGCACTCCAGAAGCATGTCGGAGGTGAAGCGGCGGAAGTCCAGCACCTGGGTGGGGTTCTTCAGGTAGTGGGCGTGACGCGCGGGCAGGATGCCGTCCCAGGTGTCGTATCCCTGACTCCAGAACGCCGTCCCCCAGGCCGAGTTGAGGGCGTCGAGGGTGCCGTAGCGCTCGCGCAGCCAGCGGCGGAAGGCGGCGGCGGCCTCGTCGCCGTGGTCGAAGGTGCAGTACTCGTTGTTGATGTGCCACATGGTGAGGGCGGGGTGGCCGCCGTAGCGGGCGGCGAGGTCCTCGGTGATGGCGGCGGCGTAGCGGCGGTAGGTGGCGCTGGAGTGGGAGAAGTGCTGGCGGCCGCCCCACCACTCGGTACGGCCGTCGGCGTCCCGGGGCAGCGTGTCCGGGTGCAGCCGTCCCAGCCACGGCGGCGGGGAGGAGGTCGGGGTGGCGAGGACGACGCCGATGCCATGGTCGTGCATCAGGTCCATGAGCCGGTCCAGCCAGCCGAACTCCCGCTCCCCCGGCTGGGGTTCCAGCTTCGCCCAGGAGAAGACACCCATGGTCACGGAGTTGACGCCGGCGGCCCCCATCAGCCGGACGTCCTCCTGCCAGGTCTCCTCGGGCCACTGCTCGGGGTTGTAGTCACCGCCGAAGAGGATGCGGCCCCGGGTGGTGTCGGAGAGTCCGGGGCGCCTGCGTTCGGCCGTCATACCGGTTCTCCGTACTGGATGCCGCGTCCGTTGGTGGCGAGGTAGACCCGGCCGTGGATGCGCGGGTCGCCGGTGACGGCCTGCCCGGTCCAGCCCCACTGGTGCCGGTCGTCGTTGATACGGGTCCAGGTCGCGGCCTCGTCGTCGGAGCGGTGGATGGCGGTGACGGCCTCGGTGGAGCCGACGAGGTAGATCGCCGGGTAGTCGGCGCCGGGCGCCGCCTTGCCGAAGCCGAGGGTGTAGGCGGCCCGGCAACTGCCGACCTTGGCGAAGGTGGCACCCCCGTCAGTGGACCGGTACAAGCCGTTCCACTTCACGCTCAGCCACAGGTCGCCGGACCGGCCGGGCGCCGCGACCAGCTGGAACTGGCTGTCCCCGGCGGGCAGCCCGGTCGCACGCGCCGTGAACGAACGGCCACTGTCAGTGCTGGCTTGTAGCGTTCCGGTGTCGGTGTCGTACGCGTAGAAGAGCGTCGGGTCGGCCGGGTCGGCGACCGGCGTGGCGCCCTTCGGGAAGGAGGAGATCTCGGTCCAGGTGGCGCCGTTGTCGTCCGACCGGTGGGCGGGGTACTTGGTCCCGTCCCAGTGCACGAAGGACCACAGCAGCGCGCTGCCGTCGGCGGTGGTGGCGATCGGCCCCGGTGCGTCGTGGGCGAGGGAGGGCTGGGCGGCGAAGGGCGCCCAGGTCCGGCCCCCGTCGTTCGAGTACGCGCCGTTGCCGTGGTCGCCCCAGCCGGTGCGGACCACGTACGCCGGCCTGCCCGCGGCCTGCGCGAGCCCCGTCGCCGACCCGAACACGGGGTTCGTGGCCATACCGCGGGACGGAGACGCGGTGAGCCGCTCGTGGTACATCACGCCGATGTCCCCTGAGCCGCTCAGCAGGTGTGCCTCCCCGACCGGGGGCGACACCAGCTGGACCACGGACGTCTCCTCCAGGCCGCGGACCCGCGGGGCCCAGTGGACGAGGTCGCGGGTGCCGTAGAGGGTGGCGCCGGTGCCGTACACGATGTGCCGGGAGTCGTACGGATCCACCGCCACGGCCTGGATCCACCACCCGAACTTGGGCTGGTCGCCGCCCCACTTCAGGAAGGGAGTCTCGGTCACGTCGAAGACAGCGGAGTCCTTGAGGGACGTCCACGTCCGGCCGCCGTCGGTGGTCCGGTAGAGGGTGTCGACGGCCGCCCAGCGGTTGTTGGTGGAGACGACGACGGTGCCGGGGTGACGGGCGTCCACGGCGACCCCGCCGTAGCCGAAGGTGTCGCTGCCGCCGGGTGCGGCCGGGGTGACGTCGGACCACCGGCCGCTGCCGACGGCCAGCTTGTGCACGCTTCCGTCCGCCTGGCCGTTGGGACCGGGGGCGTCGGCGTACGTCACGTACAGCTCGCGGGCGTGGCGGTCGTAAGCAGCGCGGATCGGGACCTTGGCGGCGGTGCCGGTGGGCTGCCCGGGCACGGCCTGCCAGTCCGTCCCGTCGGAGGTGCGGTACAGGTTGACGGCGCTCGCGCCGCCGTCGCCGTCCGCCCAGCCGGCGTAGACGGCGCGGCCGACGGCGACGAGCAGGCTGACGCCCTGGCCGGAGGCGGCGGGGGTGGCCGGGAAGCCGGGCGCCGCCGCCCAAGTGGCCCCGCGGTCCGTCGACCTGAGCAGTCCGTCGTGCCGGGTGCCCAGCCACAGGGTGTCGCTGTCCCGCGGGTCGACGAGGAGACGCTCGCCCATGCCCCGGCCGTCCTCGTTGGCGCCGAGCTTCACGGTGAGGTCGGTCCGGGTCCAGCTGGCGCCGCGGTCCTCCGAGCGCAGGATCGCGCCGTTGCCGGCCCAGGACTGGGCGTAGGTGCCGAGGGCCAGGTAGAGCCGGTCCGGGTGGGCGGGGTCGACGGCGAGCGCCTCCACCCCGAGGAGGTTCCAGTCGTCCCAGCCGAGCTGGTCGGTGAGGGGGGTCCAGCGGGCGGCCCGGTCGTCCCAGCGGTAGGCGCCGCCGATGTCCGTACGGGCGTAGGCGAGGCCGGGGGTGGTGGGGTGGAAGAGGACACCGGTGACGAAGCCGGTGCCGCCGATCACCGCGTTGCGCCAGCGGTACGCCCGCGGCTGGGGCTCGGCCGCGTGGGCGGTGGCCGTGAAGGTGGGCAGGGCGGTGACGGCGGTCGCTGCTGCCGTACCGGCAAGGACGGTTCTGCGGCTCAGGGTGGGCATGGGGAACCTTCGGTGGGCGTGGGTGGGTTGGTGGTCGGGGGTGGAGGCTGGGGGCGGGGGACGCTTACCGGCGCCGGCAGGGTGCCTCCCCCAGCCTTCGGCCGGGGGGACCCCCAGCGCCCACCCGTGCCGCCCTGGGGGCACCTCCCAGGCCCTTAAGGCACTGGGGGAGGCACGACTGCCCGCGGCTTTGAAGAAGCGACGGCTGCAGCGCCCCTTCAGGGACGCTGGGGGTCCCCCGGCCGAAGGCTGGGGGAGGAACTGCGCGACCAGCTCCACTCACCCGCAGCCGCAGCCGCTCCCCGCCACTCCCCTCAGAAGGCGCAGTCGGCTACCCCTTGACCGCCCCGGTCAGCATCCCCTTCTTGAAGTGCTTCTGGACGAACGGCGAAAGGACCGCCACCGGCAGCAGCGCCATCACCATCACCGCCATCTGCACCGCCAGTCCCGACAGCTCCCCCGTCTTGATCGCCTGGCCCAGCCCCACCGGGGCCTGCTGCTTCTGGACCAGCTGGATCATGACGTTCTGCAGCGGCATCTTGTCCTGGTCGTTGAGGTAGAGGGACGCGTTGAACCACGCGCTCCAGTACCCGACCGCGTAGAAGAGCGTGATGACCGCGAGGACCGCCCGGGACAGCGGCATGACGATCTGCCACAGGATCCGGAAGTCACCGGCGCCGTCGATGCGCGCGCTGTCGATCAGTTCCTGCGAGATGCCCATGAAGAAACCGCGCAGGACGAGGATGTTGAAGACGCTCACCGCGCTCGGCAGGATCAGGGCGAGATAGCTGTCGGTCAGGCCCAGGGACTGGACCAGCAGGTACGTCGGGATCAGGCCCGCGCTGAAGAACATCGTCGCGAGCAGCAGCATCAGGAACCAGCGGTGGCCGAGCGAGCCGATGCGCGAGAGGCCGTAGGCGCACAGGACCGACACGGCCATCGAGAACAGCGTGCCGACGAGGGTGATGAGGACGCTGATGACCGTGGCACGGGTGACCTGGCCGCCGCTCAACAGCTCCTTGTAGGCGACGAAGGTGATGCCCTTGGGCACCATCACCAGCCCGCCGGCCTGGTCGATGGTCTTCCGCGAGGAGAGGCTGGTGACGACGATGATCCACAGCGGGAAGAGGACGCCCAGGCAGGCGAGGGCGAGGACGAGTCCTTTGCCGGCCACTCCGGCCCTGCTCGGCTCCTCCTCCCACACCGGCCGGGGCGGCGCGGCCCACCGGGACGGTTCCCGTACGGGCGGCTTGTCGATGACGGCGGTCATTTCTTGTACACCCCCTGCTCGCCCATGAGATGGGCCACCTTGTTCGCGGCGAGGACCAGGCCGAGGCTGACCACGCCCTTGATCAGGCCGGCGGCGGCCGCGTAGCCGAAGTCCTGGTTGCGGACGCCGTTCCACCAGACGAAGGTGTCGAGGACCTCCGAGGCCCCGGGGCCGACGGCATCGCGCTGCAACAGGATCTGCTCGAAACCGACCGTCAGCGCGTCACCCACCCGCAGCACCAGCAGCAGGGCGATCACCGGCCGCAGGGCGGGCAATGTGACATGCCACATGCGGCGCCAGCGGCCCGCCCCGTCCATCGCCGCCGCCTCGTAGAGGTCCGGGCTCACGGACGCCAGCGCCGCCAGGAAGACGATGATCCCCCAGCCGGCGTCCTTCCAGACGCCCTCCGCCGTGACCAGGAACTTGAAGGTCGACGGGTCGGACATGATGTCGAGGCCGTCGTAGCCGTGCTGCCGCAGCAGCTGCGACAGCAGGCCCGCGCCGCCGAAGATCTGCTGGAAGACGGAGATGACCAGCACCCAGGAGAAGAAGTGCGGGAGGTACAGGACCGCCTGCGCGAGCGCCCGTACCCGGGGCCGGACCACGCTGTTGATGAGCAGGGCGAGCGCGATCGGGATCGGGAAGAACAGCACGAGCTGCAGGAAGAACAGCACCAGGGTGTTCTTCACCGCGTTCCAGAACGCCGAGTCCGCGAAGATCTGCTGGAAGTTCTCCACGCCCACCCAGGCGCTGTGCAGCATGGAGACGATGCCGTTGTCGCTGACGTACGGGTCGTAGTCCTGGAAGGCGACGATGTTGCCGAGGATCGGCAGGTAGTTGAAGACCAGGAGCAGCAGGATCGCCGGCAGTGTCATCAGGATCAGTACGCGGTCGCGTCTGAATCTGAGACGCAGGCTCAGTTTCCCGGCCTTCTCCTTCTTCCGGGTTCCGGTGGTGCCGTCGGACGCCACCGGAGTCCTCCCCGCTCTGTCGTCTGCCTCGGCCCTGCTGCGAGGCACCGTGCTGTGGGACACGGCCGTTCTCCTTGCCTCGGTGCCTGGTCAGCTCGCGGACGAACCGTTGTCGTCGAGCAGCTTCTGGTACCAGTCGCGCAGCCTGTCGCCGCCCTTGCTCTTCCAGTCGGAGACGGCCTGCTGCATGTCGCTGATCTTCTTGCGGCCGCGCGTGATGTCGTCTTCGAGCTGCTCGAAGTCGTTCATGAGGTTGGTGTAGCGGGACGGCTCGGTGATCATCTGGCCGAAGAAGCTGGACTTCTTGGTGAAGGAGCCCATCCGCTGCTGCCACTCGACCTGGGCCTTGGCGACCTCGGGGAAGTCGGGGTGGGCAATGGTGGAGGCGGGGCTGGCGACCATCACGTAGGCGTTGATGACCTCGTTGTTGCCCTGGGTGGTCTTGGTGGGCACACCGTTCTTGACGGTGTAGTGGGTGCCCTCGACGCCGTAGTTGGTGGCCATGTACTCCTTGGTGCCGTACGGCGCGGCGGTGGTGTTGGCGACGGCCAGCACGTCGTGGATCACGGACTCCGAGGCCTTCTTGTTGATGAAGGCGAAGATGCCGGCGGGCTGTTCGGCCCAGACCTGCGGGTTGCCGCCGTCGTGGGCGTAGACGTCCATGCCCCAGATCTTGTAGTCCGGGTTCTGGGTGGCCTGTTCGGCGGTGCGGCTCCACCACTGGCTGATGTCGTTGGGGTAGATCAGGAACTCGCCGGCCGCGAACTTGGGTCCCGCGTCGGGGGCGTTCTTGCCCAGCATGGAGTCGGGGTGGACGACCCCGGCGGCGAAGAGCTTACGGGTCCACTCCAGCGCTTCGAGGTATTCCTGGGTCTCGATGCGGTTGACCAGCTTGCCGTCGACGAGGTTCCAGCCGAGCGGCTTCTCGCTGCCGGACAGCACGCTGAACATCTGCCAGGCGGTCCACTTCATGTCCATGCAGGCCCAGCGCTTGGCCTTGGCGTTGGTGATCTCCTTGGCCAGGGCGAGGAACTCGGCCGCCGAGCGCGGGACCTCGTACCCCTTCTTGTCGAAGATGTCCTTGCGGTAGAAGGGCACGATGTTGGTCACGTACGAGGCCGGCATCGGCAGGCCGCGCAGCTTGCCGCCGAAGATGCACCGGCGCCAGGCGTCGGTCGGGATGGCGGCGAGGTTCGGGTAGTCCTTGACCTTGTCGCCGGACAGGTACGGGCCGAGGTCGGCGAACTTGCTGATGATGGCGGTGGGTATCTTGCCGCCCATGTTCCAGTTCGGGACGACCACGACGTCCGGCACCTCGCTGGAGGCGAGGACCGCGCCCAGCTTCTGGTCGTAGGTGTTGCCGTCCTGGTTCTGCCACTCGACGTCGACGCCGATCATGCTGTTCATCGCCTTGTAGTAGGCGTTGTCCTGCTTCGGCGGGGAGCCCCAGAACGGGGCCATGATGGTGACCTTGCCGCCCGTGCCGAGCTTCTTCGGGACCGAGGTCTTCAGGGTGGCCAGGTCGAGCTTGCTGGTGAAGCCGATCGACGAGCCGTTCTTCGACGGGATGTCCGGCGTCACCACGTTGTTGGCGACGTACGACGGCAGCAGCTTCTTCGCGTCCTTGCCCGAGGAGGAGCCCCCGCCCGACCCGGTGTCCGACGCCCCGCAGGCGGCGAGCAGCGGCATCCCGCCCGCCACCGCTGCGGTGGCGACTGCCGTGGAGGCGAGGAAAGTTCTCCGGCTCGGCCCGGAGGAGGCGGAAGCGGCGTTCGGCGTCATTGCGTCAACCCTTCATGGCGCACCAGGACACCCGGCGGTGGCCGTCGGCTGCGGTGTCTCGAGTGGAACTGGCTGAGCTGAAGCGATCCTCCGACCTACGACCCCTGTGGTGCGTCCCCTGTCGTGTGGCGCTGGGGCGGACCGGCTAGTCGAAGCGCTTCGATGTTGCTGCGAGGTTAAGTGAACACCCGGGGGTGCACAAGGGTCGCTTCCAAGATTCCTCCAAGCCGACGCGGGTGACCTCTCTGTATGCGCTGCTTGAAATATCGATGTGGGTCTCTTGACACCCACCCCTGCGTCGAATGAGCATCGAAGCGCTTCGAAAGCGCCTCGCCGCTCCATCGCAAGGGGAACCGCACGTGACCGCAAAAACGCCGCCTACGCCGCCTTTCCGCGATCCGCACCTGCCGTTCGCGAAGCGCATCGACGACCTGCTGACGCGGCTCACCCTGGACGAGAAGGTCTCCTTCCTGCACCAGTTCGCGCCCGCCGTGGACCGTCTGGGCATCGCCGCCTTCCGCACCGGCCAGGAGGCCCTGCACGGGGTCGCCTGGATGGGCCCGGCGACGGTGTTCCCGCAGGCGGTGGGGCTCGGCGCCACCTGGAACACCGAGCTGGTCCGCCGGGTCGGCGAGGCCGTGTCCAAGGAGGTCCGGGCGATGCGCGCCCGCGACGACCGCGTCGGCCTCAACGTCTGGGCCCCCACGGTCAACCTGCTGCGCCACCCCCTCTGGGGCCGTAACGAGGAGGGCTACTCCGAGGACCCGAAGCTGACCTCCGCCATCGCCACCGCCTACACCCGGGGCCTGCGCGGCGACCACCCGGTGTACTGGCGCACGGCCCCCGTCCTCAAGCACTGGCTGGCCCACAACAACGAGACCGACCGCGCCACTTCCTCCTCCTCGGTCCGCCCGCGCGTGCTGCACGAGTACGACCTGCGCGCCTTCCGGGAGACCGTGGAGGCGGGCGCGGTGGCCGGGGTGATGCCCGCCTACAACCTGGTCAACGGCCGCCCCAACCACGTCTCCCCGTACCTGCGCGAGCACCTGCGCACCTGGACCGACGAGGACCTGCTGGTCTGCTCGGACGCCGGCGCGCCCTCCAACCTGGTCGACCACGAGCACTACTTCGACACCCACGAGGAAGCCACGGCGGCCGCCCTGCTCGCCGGCGTCGACAGCTTCACCGACCACGGCACGGACGGCTCGCAGATCACCGCGCGGATCCAGGGAGCCCTGGAGCGGGGCCTGGTGACCGAGGCGGACATCGACACGGCGGTCCGCCGCCAGCTCTCGGTCCGGTTCCGCCTGGGCGAGTTCGACCCGCACGACGACCCGCATCCGGGCACCGCCGAGTTCGACACCCCGGCACACCGCGCGCTCGCCCAGGAAGCGGCGGAACAGGCGGTCGTCCTGCTCAAGAACGACGACTCCTTGCTCCCCCTCGCGTCCGACACCCGGCTCGCCGTGGTCGGCCTGCTCGCCGACGAGTGCAAACTCGACTGGTACAGCGGCACGTTGATCCACCGCTCGACTCCCCTGGAGGGCCTGTACGAGCGGTTCGGCGCGGAGCGCGTGGAGTTCGCGGAGGGCGTGGACCGGGTCCGGCTGAAGCTCGCGGACGGCACCTTCCTGCACGTACCGCCGGCCCCCGAGGCCGCCGACGAGGTGCGCGGTGCGGCGGGCGCCCTGGACCCGGCGCTGCTCGCGGGCCGGACGGACCTGCCACCGCTCACCGCCGACGCCACCGGCACCGAGTTCGCCCTCGTCGACTGGGGCGAGGGGGTGCTGACGCTGCGCGCGCCGGACGGCCGCTACCTCTCGGTCGCCGACGACGGCTTCGTCCGCGCCGCCGCGGACCAGCCCGGCGGCTGGGTCGTCCAGGAGACATTCCGCCTGGAACCCCATGACAACGGTCACCTCCTCCGGCATCTCGGCACGGGTCGCCACGTCTCTGTCGCCGCCGACGGGGTGAGGGTTGCCGCCGAAAACGCTTCCATCTTCGAACTGATCATCGTCGAACGGGGTGCGGACGCCGTCGCCAGGGTGGCCGCCGCGGCCGACGCCGTCCTGGTGGTCGCGGGCAACGACCCGCACATCAACGGCCGCGAGACCGAGGACCGTACGACCCTGGCCCTGCCCCCGCACCAGGAGCGTCTCCTGCGCGCCGCCCGCGCCGCGAACCCGAGGACCGTGCTGGCACTGACGTCCGCCTACCCCTACGCGGTGGACGTGGCCCGTCTCCCGGCCGTGCTCTGGACGGCTCACGGCGGCCAGGCGGCCGGCACCGCCCTCGCCCGCGTCCTGGCCGGTGACGTCTCCCCCGCGGGCCGCCTCCCGCAGACCTGGTACGCCGCCGACGCCGACCTGCCCGGCCTCCTTGACTACGACATCCTGGGCGCCCGCCAGACGTACCTCTACTTCGAGGGCACCCCGCTCTTCCCGTTCGGCCACGGGCTGTCCTACGCGTCCTTCTCCTACGCGGACCTGGCGACCGAGGTGACGGGCGGGACCCTCCGCGTGACCTTCGCGGTCGCCAACACCGGCGATGTCACGGCGGACGAGGTGGTCCAGCTCTACACCCGGCCCGTCGAGCCGTCGTCGACCCGCCCGCGCCGCGAACTCCTCGCCCACCGCCGCCTCACCCTGGGCCCCGGCGAACGAGCCGAGACCGACTTCGAAGTCCCGCTCTCCGCCTTCGGGTTCTGGGACGTGGCGCACGGCCGACGGCGCCTTGAGCAGGGTCCGTACGACGTCCTGGTCGGCGCGTCCAGCGAGGACGTCCGCCTGCGTACGACGCTGGTCCTGGACGGCGAGCGGGCGGCACCGCGCCCCGTCGTCGAACGCGGCCTGGACGCGGCCGACTTCGACGAGCAGTCGGGCATCGCGATCGTGGACCGTACGAAGTCGGAGGGCGACGCGGTCACCCCCGAGGGCGAAGGCCCCGGTGAACTCGTCTACCGGAACTGCGACTTCGGTCAGGGAGCGACGGGGGTGACCGCACGGGTGTCGGGCACGGGCACGCTGGAACTCACCCTGGACGGCGGCCCGTTGCTGGCGGCGCTGACACTCGCCGAGCCGACGCCCGACGCGTACGCATACGTCTCACTCACCGCCGGCATCGCCGCCGAGGGCGTCCACGACGTCCGCCTCGCACTGCGCGGCCCGCTGCGGCTCGCGCACGTCGGCTTCTCCGGTTGAGGGTCCGGAGCGGTCGGCACACGGAACGGCCGCAGCCCCCGCACAGCGGGCTGCGGCCGTTGCGTCGCTCTCCGAGCTGTCCGTGGCAGGTCAGAGGGCGAGGCCGGTGAGGACCAGGACGCGCTCGTAGGTGTAGTCGTCCATCGCGAACCTGACGCCCTCGCGGCCGACGCCGGACTGCTTGACGCCGCCGTACGGCATCTGGTCGGCGCGGTAGGAGGGGACGTCGCCGACGATCACGCCGCCGACCTCCAGTGCGCGGTGGGCGCGGAAGGCGGTCTGCAGGTCGTGGGTGAAGACGCCCGCCTGGAGGCCGTACTTGGAGTCGTTGACGGCGGCGAAGGCCTCCGCCTCGCCGTACACCTTCTGCACGGTGAGGACGGGTCCGAAGACCTCCTCGCAGGAGACGGTGGTGTCGGCCGGGACGTCGGTGAGGACGGTCGGCGCGTAGGTGGCGCCGTCGCGGTCGCCGCCCGTGAGCAGGGTGGCGCCGTCCTCGACGGCCTCCTTCACCCACGCCTCGACGCGCTCCGCGGCCGCCTCGCTGACCAGCGGGCCGACGTCGGTCTTGGCGTCCGCCGGGTCACCGGTGACCTGGGCCTCGACGGCGGCGACGATGCGCGGGAGGAGACGGTCGTAGACGGACGCGTCGGCGATGACCCGCTGCACGGAGATGCAGGACTGGCCACCCTGGTAGTTCGAGAAGGTCGCGATGCGGGTGGCGGCCCAGTCGAGGTCGGCGTCGGAGGCGTAGTCGGCCAGGACGACCGCGGCGCCGTTGCCGCCGAGCTCCAGGGTGCAGTGCTTGCGCGGCACCGAGTCCATGATCGAGTAGCCGACCTTCTCGGAACCGGTGAACGAGATGACCGGGAGGCGCTCGTCCTGGACGAGGGCGGCCATCTTGTCGTTGGCGACCGGGAGGATCGACCAGGAGCCGGCCGGGAGACCGGTCGTCTCGGCGAGCAGGTCACCGATGATCAGGCCGGAGAGCGGGGTGGCCGGGGCCGGCTTGAGGATGATCGGCGCACCGGCCGCGATCGCCGGGGCGATCTTGTGGGCGCAGAGGTTGAGCGGGAAGTTGAAGGGCGCGATGCCGAGGACGACGCCCTTCGGGAAGCGGCGGGTCAGCGCGAGCCGGCCCTGGCCACCGAGGTCGGTGTCCAGGCGCTGGGCCTCGCCGCTGTTGAAGCGGCGGGCCTCCTCGGCGGCGAACCGGAAGACGGAGACGGCACGGCCGACCTCGCCGCGCGCCCACTTGATCGGCTTGCCGTTCTCGGCGGAGATCAGCTGGGCTATCTCCTCGGTGCGCTCGGCGAGCCGGCGGCTGACGTGGTCGAGGGCCGCGGCGCGTACGTGGGCCGGGGTGGCGGCGAACTCGTCCCGTACGGCGTACGCGGCGGCGACCGCCTCCTCGACCTGGTCGTCGGAGGGCACGCTGACCTTGCCGACGAGGCGCCCGTCCCACGGGCTGGTGACGTCGAAGGTGTCCTCGCCGGTGACCTGACGGCCGGCGAGCCAGAAGGCGTGGGTGGAGGTCATGTGCGAGTCCCGGCCCTTCCGCGTAGAGGGGTGTGTGCTTGGCTTTCGACTCCACCGTAGGTCGGCGCGGGCGAAGGTGTGTTTGTCCGGGGTGTAGTGGTCGGGGCGGGAACTGTGCCGGATTGGTGCGGTGCGGGACCGACCGGCCTTCCTCGCTTTCGAACACCGGACAGACCGAGACACCCCCACGGCCCGCGGCCGACACAGGGCCGCCGCCGCTCACTCCCCCGACGTCGCCTTCAAAGCCAGCCACAGCTCCATCCGCACGTCCGGATCGTCCAACGACCGGCCCAGGATCTCCTCGACCCGCCGCATCCGGTAGCGAAGCGTGTGGCGGTGGACGCCCAGGTCCGCGGCGGCCGCGTCCCACTGGCCGTGCCGGGACAGCCAGGCCCGCAGGGAGGCCACCAGGTCGCCCCGGCCGGTCGCGTCGTGCTCGTGCAGCGCCCGCAGCAGACCGTCCGCGAACGCCTTCACGGCGTCGTCGGCCAGGAGCGGCAGCACCGACCCCGACGCCAACTGCTCGTGCTCCACCAGGACCCGCCCCCGCCGCCGCGCCACCGACAGCGCCTGCTCGGCCTGCTTGTAGGCCGCGGCGGCCGCGATCGGACCGGCCGGCGCGGACATGCCCACGACCAGGTCGTCGTCCTCCTCGGAGGCGCCGCCCTGCTCCGGCACCGCACGGGCCGCCTCCCGGGCCGCCGCGTACTCCGCACAGGCGCCCACCGCCGCGCCCGCGTCCGCGGCCAGCACCACCAGCCGCTCCCCCTCCGGCACCACCAGCACCGCCTCCCCGGCACGTGCCGCCGCCGACTCCACCGCCTCCGTGAGGCCGGCCAGCAACTCGGCACCCGCGTCCGCGACGATCATCCGGAACGGTGCGTCGAGCAGCCCGCCGTACAGGTCCCCGGCGACGCCCCGGGCATGGTCCGGCTGCCCGGCGAGCAGCATCCGCAGTACCGCCGCCCCGACCCGCTGCTCGGCCGCGCGCAGCGAGCGGGAGCGTTCCGTCGTGAGGGTGAGCAGCGCGATCGCGGAGTGGACGGCGTAGCGCTCCGCCGTGCCCAGCGCCGCCGCCGTGCCCACCGCCAGGGCCGCCCTGGGGCGGCGGCCCGTGCCGAGCGAGTGGAGTTCCACCCGGTCCTCGTTGTCCGGGCCGCCGACCACCGAGGAGGCCGGCGCCGGGCGCTCGCGGAGGCGTTCCACCTCGGCCGTCAGCCGGGCCGCCCTGCGTCCGGCCCACTCCGGCGCCGTGGCGACCACGGCGCCGGACGCGTCGTACAACGCCGCCCAGCCGTCCACCTGGGCCGCGAGGGCGGACAGCACGCCCTCCGGGCCGGCGTTCAGCGCCTGCCGGGTCAGCTCGCGCTGGGCGGCGAAGCCCGCCGTCACCGCCCGGTACTGGTCGGCCGCGATCGCCGCCGAGACCGCCTTGCTGATGGCGAGGAAGGGGGTGCGGCGCGGTACCTCCAGCAGCGGCAGGCCCTCCTGCTCCGCCGCCTCGACCAGGGCCCCGGGGATCTCCTCGTAGTTGACCCCGACGGCGAAGCCGAGACCCACCACACCTGCCCCGACCAGGCGTTTCACATAGCGCCGCATCGCCTCCGGATCCCCCGCGTCCAGTTTCAGCGCGGTGATCAGGAGCAGTTCCCCGCCCTCCATGTACGGCACCGGGTCGGCGAGTTCGCTGACATGGGCCCAGCGCACGGGCACGTCGAGGCGGTCCTCGCCCGCGCGCACGGTCAGTTTGAGCGCGGAATGGTGGACGAGCGAGGCGAGCGTGGGTGGCATCGGGCCGTCAGTTCTTCTCTTCGGTCGTGAACAGGGACAGCGGGGCAGCGAGACAGGGGACTCATGGCCTTTGGCCGTCTCGTATGAACGGCCTCTCTCGATTCTGCCTCACTGTACGGTCGCGTGTGCGCCCCTGTTCAGACCCGGCCGCCGCCCCTCAGATCCACCAGCAGGGGCGGCGCGTGCTCGCCCTTGACGGTCGTGAGGGAGAGGACCGCGTGGCCCGGCGGCACCCCGTGGGCCAGTTCGGAGGCCGACCAGCGCTCCCGCTCCACCTGCCGGACGGTGACCGCCCGCGCCGTGGCCGCCTTGCCCGTGATGACCCGGCGGACGACGTGCAGCGCCTTGCCCGCCGGGGTCTCCGCGATGATCTGGCGGTCGGTGACGTCCCGGGCCTCGATCCACTCCTTGCCCCAGACCTCGGCGAAGTCCTGGCCGTCCCAGGGGGTGAGGCCGGAGAAGGCCATCCGGCAGCCGGCGGCGCCGAGCAGGGGACTGCGCAGCGGACGCGGTACGTCGTCCAGGGTGCGCAGGGTGAGTGCCACGCCGGCGTTCGCCGAGCGCAGCCGCTGGATGCCGCGGACCGCCTCCGGCGTCACCACGCCCGTGGCGTCGTCCAGGAGCAGACAGGCGAAGAGCGAGCGGTCGTCCCGGACCGTCACGCTCGCCGTGAACTGGGCGAGCACCAGGCGGGCCAGGATGCGGGAGGCGTCCGCGTGACCGCGCTCGGGCAGGTCGATACGGACCCGGACCGGGTGGTCGAGGGCCTTGAGGGAGAAGGGGCGGGACGAGCCGGAGGTGTCGAAGAACCCGGCGAAGGCGGGGCGGTCGAGGAGGGCGATGCGGTCGGACAGGACCGCGCCGACGTCCCCGGGGTGTCCCATCTGGCGTTCCCGCGCGTCGAGTTCGCGCAGCAGCGACTCATGGCCGGTGTCCGTCAGCGCCTTGCGGAGCGCGGCGAGCGGGCCGGGGGCGCCGTCCAGGAGCCGGCGGAGTTCGGGGACGGAGGGGAAACGGCCGTGGACCGCCTTGAACGGGCCGATCAGCTGGGCGAGGACGGTGGTGGAGCGGCGGCTGTCGCTGCCGGGGTGCGGGTCGGCGAGGTCGCCGGCGAGGGCCTCGGCGAGTATGGCGGCGGCCTCGTCGGGGTCGGTGGTGCCGCCGTACAGGTCGAGGTCGTAGACGGACTCGGGGTGGGCGATGCGGACGACGACGTCGTAGGCGTCGGCGGGTCCCAGCCCGGCGCCGGCCGCGCCGACGACGACCACGGAGGCGCGTCCGGCGAGCGCGTGCAGGCACAGCGACTCGGCGAGCGGGCGGACCAGGCTGCCGGTCTTGCCGGAGCCGGCCGGGCCGACGGCGAGCAGGGAGGTGCCGAGCAGGTCGGGGCCGAGGGCGAGGCCGGTGCCGCGGTACTGGTACGGGTTGCGGGGGTCGTCGGCCGTCGTGCCGAGCCGGACCTGGCCGGTGACCATGTCGTGCTGCGCGTGCCGCGCGGGCAGGTCGCGCTCGCCGGAGGGGTGCAGACAGGCGGCGGCGCCGTCCTTGACCACGGCGGCGGTGAACGTCGCCATACTGTGCCGACCGCTCCGCACACCCTGCCAGGCCCGGGCGATCCGAGCGTGGTCGACGTCCCGCATCAGGCCGGTCCGCGCGTCCCCGGCGAGCCGGTCGGCGGCATCGCTCGCGCCGGCCTGGCGAAGGTAGAGGAACTCGGCGGGGTCCTCCTCGGGGGCGGGGGGCCGTTCCGCGGCCGGCGCGGCCCGGTTCCAGGCGGGTGGACCGTAGCGGCGCCAGACCTCGCCCCAGCGGCCGAGCTTGCCCACGACGACCGCGATGAGGAGGGCGACGAGGATCTGGTAGCCCCGGTACAGCATGAGTACGCCGACCTCGCCGAGCGAGCTGTCCCCGCCGCGCCACGAGTGGGGGACGATCAGGTCGAAGGGGACCCACCACCATGCCCCCAGATAGTTGTTCTGCAGCAGCGACCAGACCAGCCAGCCGACCAGGAACGCGATGAGCGCACCGCTCAGCAGCTGCCGGGCCGGGACCTGGTCCGGCTCCTGCTCCGGCCGGGGCTTGTACCCGAACCGCCACACCCCCGGCACCGTCTCGGGCCTCGGTGTCCGCAGCCAGCCCAGGAAGGCCGAGCCGTCCGGGAGCGGCGGCATCGTGGGGGGTGCCGTCGGTCGCGGCGGTACCGCGGGCGCGGCCTCGGCCGGCACCGCGCCCCCGTCCTGCGGCCGCGCCGGACGCGGTACAGGATTCGCATGCGTGCCCCGCGCGTCCCGCGTCCCGTCGCTGTCCATCGCTCTCGCTCCCTGACCAGCCGTTCCGTCCACCGTCAGCGGCCAATCTAACGCCCTCACAAGGGGAGTTCACCGCTTACGCGGCCGAGGAACCTCACGGCCCCGCCACCCGCACTATGTCCACCACGGACAACGTCACTCTCCGACAACGCCCACATGGAGCATGCCCACCTCCCACACCCGGCCCTAGCCTGCGAAGAAAGAAGGAAAGCGTCGGAAAACGCACCACCGGAGCCGCCGGACGGGACCGTCCGGTACGCATCGGCTCGCACCACTCATCAGGGAGCCCCCATGACCGCACTTCCGCAGGAGCGCCGCGTCGTCACCGCCATCCCCGGCCCCAAGTCGCAGGAGCTGCAGGCCCGCCGCCTGGCCGCGGTCGCGCAGGGCGTCGGTTCCGTGCTGCCGGTGTTCACCGCCCGCGCGGGCGGCGGCATCATCGAGGACGTCGACGGCAACCGTCTCATCGACTTCGGTTCCGGTATCGCCGTGACCAGCGTGGGCGCCTCCGCCGAGGCCGTCGTACGGCGCGCGAGCGCCCAGCTGGCCGACTT
This sequence comes from Streptomyces sp. NPDC007901, assembly GCF_042959465.1. Lineage (NCBI taxonomy): Bacteria > Bacillati > Actinomycetota > Actinomycetes > Kitasatosporales > Streptomycetaceae > Streptomyces > Streptomyces sp. NPDC007901. The sequence goes on from NZ_JBIBKW010000011.1 coordinate 71,038, forward strand.
CACCCACACCTGTTTCATGGTCACGCCGTACGAGGGGTACGTCGAGGTCGCCGAGGCGCTCGCCGAGCTGACCCCGGGCGACCACGAGAAGAAGAGCGCCCTGTTCAACTCCGGCGCCGAGGCCGTCGAGAACGCCGTCAAGATCGCGCGTGCGTACACCAAGCGGCAGGCCGTGGTCGTCTTCGACCACGGTTACCACGGCCGGACCAACCTGACGATGGCGCTCACCGCCAAGAACATGCCGTACAAGCACGGCTTCGGCCCGTTCGCGCCCGAGGTCTACCGGGTGCCGGTGGCGTACGGCTACCGCTGGCCGACCGGCGCGGAGAACGCCGGCCCCGAGGCCGCCAAGCAGGCCATCGACCAGATGTCCAAGCAGGTCGGCGCGGACAACATCGCCGCGATCATCATCGAGCCGGTACTCGGCGAGGGCGGCTTCATCGAGCCGGCGAAGGGCTTCCTGCCGGCGATCAGCCAGTTCGCCAAGGACAACGGCATCGTCTTCGTCGCGGACGAGATCCAGTCCGGGTTCTGCCGTACGGGCCAGTGGTTCGCGTGCGAGGACGAGGGGATCGTCCCGGACCTGATCACCACCGCCAAGGGCATCGCCGGCGGTCTCCCGCTCGCCGCCGTCACCGGCCGCGCCGAGATCATGGACGCCGCGCACGCCGGCGGCCTCGGTGGTACGTACGGCGGCAACCCGGTCGCCTGTGCCGGTGCGCTCGGGGCCATCGAGACGATGAAGGAGCTCGACCTCAACGGCAGGGCGAAGGCCATCGAGGCGATCATGAAGCCGCGGCTCACCGCCATGGCCGAGAAGTTCGACGTGATCGGCGACGTCCGCGGCCGTGGCGCGATGATCGCGATCGAGCTGGTCAAGGACCGTACGACGAAGGAGCCGAACCCGGAGGCGACCGCCGCCCTCGCCAAGGCCTGCCACCAGGAGGGCCTGCTGGTCCTGACCTGTGGCACCTACGGAAACGTGCTGCGGTTCCTGCCCCCGCTCGTGATCGGCGAGGACCTCCTCAACGAGGGTCTCGACATCATCGAGCAGGCCTTCGCCCGTATCTGAGTCACAGGGTCCCCACAGCCCGCCCCAAGGCTGTCGAACCCCTGTGCCACAGCCGCCCCACCCCCCTCACCCGGCGTGATGTGGCGGGCTGGGGCGGCCCCCGTCAGGCCGTGTGAAGAAGGTGTGCGAGGTGGATGACGGGACGCGATTCCGCCTGTCGCGGCACCCCACCCTGCCGTAGGTTCTATCCAGATGAGAGATACACCCCGCCCACAGGGGACTGTGGGCGATTTCAGGCCGGGGCCTCCCCAGCTTCGACCTGGTCGTGCCCTCGCGCACACAACCGGCGCCTCCGGCTCCGGATCTCCTCACCGATCGGACGGTCGCTCGCCCCAAACCCCCCGGGGCGCGCGGCGTTCCGATCCGGACGGCCGCCTCGGAACCACCCCCCCTGTTCCGGGGCGGCCGACCTCCTTCCTTCCCTTTCTCCTCGTGGGACTCCTGGCCCTTCCGGCCCTCCTCTTCGCGCTGATCACCTGGCAGGTCGTGGCCCATGGCCCCCTGCTCCGCCTGGACAGCCGCCTGAGCAGCGCACTCGTCCACCCGGACAAGTTCTCCTCGGGCCTCTCCGACCTCGGCAACGCGCAGGTCGCCGTCCCGGTCCTGGTGATCGTCATCGCCTACGTCGCCCGCCGCGGCCGTGCCACCGGTACAGACCGCTGGTGGCTGCCGCCGACGGCCGCCGCCGTGCTGATGGCCCTGGTCCCCGCGATCATCGTGCCGCTGAAGCACTGGACCGCCCGGCCGGGGACCCCGGTGGTGCCCCCGGCGGTCGGCTACTTCCCCTCCGGCCACACGGCGACCGCGGTGATCGCGTACGGCTCCGCCACCCTGATCCTCCTCCCCTGGCTCGGCTCCGCGAGGACTCGCCGCACCGCCGTCGGGATCTGCGCGGCCCTGGTCCTCGGCGTCTCCTTCGGTCTGGTCCGCCGGGGCTGGCACTGGCCGCTGGACGTGGTGGCCAGCTGGTGCCTGGGGAGCATCCTGCTGACCACCCTCGCCCTCTTCCTCAGCCGAAGTAGGCGTCGAAGTTCTTCTGGAACTCCCAGTTCGAGTAGCGGTCCCAGTTGACCGACCAGGTCATCAGGCCGCGCATCGCGGGCCAGGTGCCGTGCGTGGCGTACGACCCGCAGTTCGTCTTCTTCGTCAGGCAGTCCAGGGTCTTGGTGACCTCGGACGGGGCCACATAGCCGTTGCCCGCGTTGGTCGACGCCGGCATGCCGATCGCGATCTGGTCGGGGCGCAGGGGCGGGAAGACGTTGCCCGCGTCGCCCGCCACCGGGAAGCCGGTGAGCAGCATGTCGGTCATGGCGATGTGGAAGTCGGCGCCGCCCATGGAGTGGTACTGGTTGTCGAGGCCCATGATCGGGCCCGAGTTGTAGTCCTGGACGTGCAGCAGGGTCAGGTCGTCGCGCAGGGCGTAGATGACCGGGAGGTACGCCCCGCAGCGCGGGTCCTGGCCGCCCCACTTGCCGGTGCCGTAGTACTGGTAGCCCATCTGCACGAAGAAGGTCTCCGGGGCCATGGAGAGCACGAACTTCGCGCCGTACTTCGCCTTCAGGGTCTTCAGGGCCGAGATCAGGTTCACGACCACCGGGGTGGTCGGGTTCTTGAAGTCGGTGTCGCTCGCGTCCAGGGACAGCGAGTGGCCCTCGAAGTCGATGTCCAGGCCGTCCAGGCCGTAGGTGTCGATGATGTTCGAGACGGAGGAGACGAAGGTGTCCCGGGCGGCGGTCGTGGTCAGCTGGACCTGGCCGTTGGCGCCGCCGATCGATATCAGCACCTTCTTGCCGGCCGCCTGCTTGGCCTTGATCGCCGCCTTGAAGTCGGCGTCGCTCTCGACGTTCGGGCACTCCGTCACCGGGCAGCGGTTGAACCGGATGTCCCCCGAGGTGGCCGAGGTCGGCTCGCCGAAGGCCAGGTCGATGACGTCCCAGCTGTCGGGGACGTCGGCGAGGCGGGTGTACCCGGAGCCGTTGGCGAAGGAGGAGTGGAGGTAGCCGACCAGGGCGTGCGTGGGCAGGTCGCCGGAGCCGCCGGAGGAACCGGCGGTCGTGGTCGCCGTCACCGCGGCCGACTTCGCGGACTCGCCGGCGCCGTTCACGGCGGTGACCTGGAAGCTGTAGGCGGTCGTGGCGGACAGGCCGGTCACGGTGGCGGAGGTCCCGGTCGCCGTCTGGACCTTCGCGCCGTCCCGGTAGACCGCGTAGCTCGTCGCGCCCGTGGCCGCGCTCCACGACAGGGCCACGCTGGAGGACGTGATCGTGCCGGTCTTCAGGCCGCTCGGCGCGGCGGGCGGCTGGCCCGCGGAGGCGCCCGGCCCGACCAGGGACACGTCGTCGGCGTAGTAGGCGCCGGTGCCGTACCAGCCGTGCGTGTAGATCGTGACCTTGGTGGTCGAGGCGCCCGTGGTGAAGGTGGTCGTGAGTTTCTGCCAGTCGGGGGCGGACTGGGTCCAGGTGGAGACGTCGGTGGTGCCGGTGCCGCTCGCGCCCAGGTAGACGTAGGAGCCGCGGACGTAGCCGGACAGGGTGTACTGCGCGCCCGGCTGCACGGTCACCGTCTGCGCGCACTGGGCGTTGTCGCTGCCGGCCGGGGTCGCCTGCAGCGCGGAACCTCCGCTGTGCACGGGTGAGCTGACCGTCGTACCGCTGCCCGCCGTACAACTCCAGCCGGACAGCCCGGACTCGAAGCCACCGTTGACGGCGAGGTCCGCGTCGGCCGCACGGGCCGCCGACGAGAGCGCGGTGATACCGGGTACGGCCAACAGCACGGCCGTGAGAAAGGTGAGGACAGGTCTCGCGCGCACCACAAGTACCTCCGAACATGGGGGATTTGGAGGACGGAAACGCACTCAACTTGGTCCAGACCAATTCACTTGTCAATACCTGCGGCAACGATCTGACAGGCGCCGGACGCAGCGCCCCGTCAGGGGCGCGGGGTCGTGACATCTGCGGCTCCGCCGCGTGGGCGCGACCAGCCACGACGACGCCGCAGCCGACCGAGCACAGCAACGCCTATTCGTCGGCCAAGCCGGCGGCAACCTCATGCATCGCCAGCTCCAGCAGCGCCGGATCCGTAAGCGTCCCCGACCCGTCCGGCGCCACCAGCCACCGCACCCCCTGCGTCGACCGCCCCGGATACGGCACGACGATCCACGTCCCGGCCCCCGCCGTACGGATCCCCGTACCGAGCCACCGCGCGGCCGTTCCGGGCGGCACGAAAGAGCCCACCCGGTTGTCCCCGAAGCCGGCCAGGACGGGCCCCGGCTGGTCGAGGACGCGGGTGAGCACGTCGAGGGTGGGATAGCCGAGCCCGCCCGGCAGGATCAGTACGTCCCAGGCCCGGCCGGCGGGCAGGAGCGCGACCCCTAGCGGGTTGCGTTCCCATTCCCAGCGGCAGGACTCCGGGTCCGGTGCGACGGATGCCAGCCATTCGACCGCCGTCTTCGCCCCAGTCATCAGAGGACCTCCCCATCTCACACCTGGACGCGGGCGTCGCGTCACGGGGAGAGGGGGAGGTCTTCCAGCGGCATTACGCGGGTTCCGGCACCCAATTCGAGTGACCCGAATCGCACCTCGAAGGGATCAGCTGTCGAAGCCCAGCCCCATCCGGTCCATCGCCCTGAGCCACAGGTTCCGGCGCCCGCCGTGCGCGTCGGCCCGGGCCAGCGACCACTTGGTGAGGGCGATGCCCGTCCAGGCGAACGGCTCGGGCGGGAACGGCAGCGGCTTCTTGCGGACCATCTCCAGCCGGGTGCGCTCGGTCTCCTCCCCCGCCAGCAGGTCCAGCATCACGTCGGCGCCGAACCGGGTGGCTCCCACACCCAGCCCCGTGTACCCGGCCGCGTACGCCACCCGCCCCTGATGAGCCGTACCGAAGAACGCCGAGAAACGGGAGCAGGTGTCGATCGCGCCGCCCCAGGCGTGGGTGAAGCGGACGCCCTCCAGCTGCGGGAAGCAGGTGAAGAAGTGCCCGGCGAGCTTGGCGTAGGTCTCCGGACGGTCGTCGTACTCGCGGCGGACCCGGCCGCCGTAGTGGTGGATCGCGTCGTAGCCGCCCCAGAGGATGCGGTTGTCGGCGGACAGCCGGAAGTAGTGGAACTGGTTGGCGGAGTCCCCGAGACCCTGCCGGTTCTTCCAGCCGATCGCACCGAGTTGCTCGGCGGTGAGCGGCTCGGTCATCAGGGCGTAGTCGTAGACCGGGACGGTGTAGGCGCGGACCCGCTTGAGCAGGTTCGGGAAGATGTTGGTGCCGAGCGCGACCCGCCGGGCGCGGACCGAGCCGTACGGGGTGCGGACGGCCATGCCGGCGCCGTACGCCTTCAGGTCGAGGGCGGGGGTGTGCTCGTACACCCGGACGCCGAGCGCGAGGCAGGCCTGCTTGAGGCCCCAGGCGAGCTTGGCCGGGTGGAGCATGGCCACGCCCCGGCGGTCCCAGAGGCCCGCCTCGAAGGTGGGCGAGGCGACCTGGGCGCGCACCGCGTCGGCGTCGAGGAACTCGATGTCGTCCGCGAGACCCTTCTGCTCCAGTTGCTTGTGCCAGTCGCGCAGTTCCCACGCCTGGTAGGTCTCGGTGGCGACGTCGATCTCGCCGGTCCGCTCGAACTCGCAGTCGATGCCGTGCCGGGCGACGGCGGCCTCGATCTCGTCGAGGTTGCGCCGGCCCAGCTCCTGCAGCCGGTGGATCTCCTCGGGCCAGCGGGCCAGCCCGTTGGGCAGCCCGTGGGTGAGGGAGGCGGCGCAGAAGCCGCCGTTGCGGCCCGAGGCGGCCCAGCCCACCTCGTGGCCTTCCAGCAGGACCACATCGCGCCCGGGGTCGCGCTCCTTGGCGTTGAGCGCGGTCCACAGTCCGCTGTACCCGCCGCCGACGACCAGCAGGTCGCAGGTGTCGGCGCCGGTGAGCGCGGGCTCGGGGTGGGGCTTGCCGGGGTCTTCGAGCCAGTACGGGACCGGCTGTGCTTCGGAAAGTGACTTGGTCCCATCTGCCTGACGGCTCATGGCGCTTGGGGCCATGATTTCCAACTCCCTACAGAGTCGATGAAGGGCTATGCCTTTTGCCTGTTGCGGCGGTTGTTGATGAGCATCGACGCCAGCACGAACAGTACGGCGACCAGGAACATCGCCGTGCCGATGACATTGATCTGGACGGGCGTGCCGCGCTGTGCCGAACCCCAGACGAACATGGGGAAGGTGACGGTGGAGCCCGCGTTGAAATTGGTGATGATGAAATCGTCGAAGGAGAGCGCGAAGGAGAGCAGCGCGCCCGCCGCGATTCCGGGGGCCGCGATGGGGAGGGTGACCCGGACGAACGTCTGCACCGGTCCGGCGTAGAGGTCCCGGGCCGCCTCCTCCAGGCGCGGGTCCATCGACATCACACGTGCCTTGACGGCGGTGACGACGAAGCTGAGGCAGAACATGATGTGGGCGATCAGGATGGTGTAGAAGCCCAGCTGGGCGCCCATGTTGAGGAACAGGGTGAGCAGCGAGGCCGCCATGACGACCTCGGGCATCGCCATCGGCAGGAAGATCAGCGAGTTCACGGCGCCGCGGGCGCGGAACCGGTAGCGGACCAGCGCGAAGGCGATCATCGTGCCGAGGAGCGTGGCGCCGATCGTGGCCAGGGCGGCGATCCGGAGGCTGATGGAGAGCGAGCCGCACATGTCGGCGACCCCGCAGGGCTGCTTCCAGGCGTCGAGCGAGAACTGCTGCCATTCGTAGTTGAAGCGCCCCTTCGGTTTGTTGAAGGAGAACACCGTGACGATGACGTTCGGCAGCAGCAGATATCCGAGGGTCAGCAGTCCCGCGATGACGACGAGACGCTTCTTGAGCCAGTTGACGAAGGGCATTTAGACCAGATCCTCCGTCCCGGACCGGCGAATGTAGATCGTGACCATGGCGAGGATCGCGGCCATGAGGATGAAGGAGAGCGCGGCCGCTGTCGGATAGTCGAGGATCCGCAGGAACTGCGTCTGGATCACGTTTCCGATCATGCGGGTGTCGGTCGAGCCGAGGAGTTCGGCGTTGACGTAGTCACCGGCCGCCGGGATGAAGGTCAGCAGCGTGCCGGAGACCACGCCCGGCATCGACAGCGGGAAGGTGACCTTGCGGAACGTCGTCCACGGCTTGGCGTACAGGTCGCCGGCGGCCTCGTGCAGCCGTCCGTCGATCCGCTCCAGCGAGGTGTAGAGCGGCAGGATCATGAACGGCAGGAAGTTGTAGGTCAGACCGCACACCACCGCGAGCGGGGTGGCGAGGACGCGGTCGCCGGCCGTCCAGCCGAGGAAGTCGGTGAGGTCCAGGATGTGCAGCGAGTTCAGTACGTGCACGACCGGGCCGTTGTCGGCGAGGATCGTCTTCCAGGCCAGGGTGCGGATCAGGAAGCTGGTGAAGAACGGCGCGATCACCAGGATCATGATCAGGTTCCGCCAGCGTCCCGCGCGGAAGGCGATGAGGTACGCCAGCGGGTAGCCGAGCAGCAGGCACAGGACCGTGGCCGCCGCCGCGTAGAAGACGGACCGCAGGAACTGGGGCCAGTACTCGCTGAGCGCGTCCCAGTAGGTCGCGAAGTGCCAGGTGACCTTGTAGCCCTCTTCCAGGGAACCCGTCTGGATCGACGTGGACGCCTGGTAGATCATCGGGAGGGCGAAGAAGATCACCAGCCAGAGGATGCCGGGCAGCAGCAGCCAGTACGGCGTCCAGCGCCCGCGTTTGCGGGGCGGCTTCTTCTCGGGGGCCGGCGCCAGGGGCGGCGGCGCTTCCGTCAGCGTGGCCATCAGGCCGCCTCCTCCTCGGTGCCGGCGTCGATGTCCTGGGCCGCGTCGAGGCCGAAGGTGTGCGCCGGGCTCCAGTGCAGGACCACGTCGGCACCGGGGACGAGGCGTCCGTCGCGCTCGACGTTCTGCACGTACACCGCGAACTCGGGGCAGACCGCGCTGTCGATGACGTACTGCGTGGAGACGCCGATGAAGCTGGCGTCGGCGACCTTGCCGGTGATGCGGTTGCGGCCCTCGGGGACGGAGCCCGCGTCGTCGGCGTGGGTGAGGGAGATCTTCTCGGGCCGGATGCCGACGAGCACCTTGCCGCCGGTCGCGGTCGGCGCCGAACATCGCGACTCGGGCAGCACCAGCTTCCCGCCACCGGCCTTGAGGATGATGTCGTCCCCGCTCTTCGTGTCGACCTCGGCCTCGATCAGGTTCGAGGTGCCGAGGAAGTTCGCCACGAACGTGGTGTTCGGGTTCTCGTAGAGGTCGGCGGGCGAGCCGAGCTGCTCCACGCGTCCCGCGTTCATCACGGCGACCGTGTCGGCCATGGTCATGGCCTCCTCCTGGTCGTGCGTGACATGGACGAAGGTGATGCCGACCTCGGTCTGGATCCGCTTGAGCTCCAGCTGCATCTGGCGGCGCAGCTTGAGGTCGAGGGCGCCGAGCGGCTCGTCGAGCAGGAGCACCTTGGGGTGGTTGATGAGCGCGCGGGCCACGGCGACGCGCTGCTGCTGGCCGCCGGAGAGCTGGTGCGGCTTCTTGCGCGCCTGCTCGCTGAGCTGGACCAGCTCCAGCATGTCCTCGACCTGCTTCTTCACGCTCTTGATGCCGCGCCGGCGCAGACCGAAGGCGACGTTCTCGAAGATGTCGAGGTGCGGGAAGAGGGCGTAGGACTGGAAGACCGTGTTCACCGGCCGCTTGTACGGCGGCAGATGGGTGACGTCCTGGTCGCCGAGGTGCACGGTGCCGGTGGTCGGTTCCTCCAGGCCCGCGATCATGCGCAGGGTGGTGGTCTTGCCGCAGCCCGAGGCACCGAGGAGGGCGAAGAAGGAGCCCTGCGGCACGGTCAGGTCCATCGGCTGTACGGCGGTGAAGCCGTTGTCGTACGTCTTGCCGATGCCGGTGAGACGGACGTCGCCGCTGCTGTCTGTCGTCATGGTGTCGTCACGCCCCTGTGAGCTTCGCGAACTTCTGCTGGTAGGCCGTCTCTTCCTTCGAGCTCAGGGAGCGGAAGGCACGGGACTTGGCCTGCATGGCCTTGTCGGGAACGATCAGCGGATTGGTCGCCGCCGTCTTGTCGATCTTGGCGAGGTACGGCTGCACGTCCGCGACCGGACTGACGTAGTTGATGTAGGCGGCGAGTTCCGCGGCCTGCTCGGGCTCGTAGTAGTAGTCGATGAGCCGCTCGGCGTTCGTCTTGTGGCGCGCCTTGTTGGGGATCAGCATGTTGTCGGTCGACGTCATGTAGCCGCTGTCCGGGATGACATAGGCGACGTCCGGGTTGTCGGCCTGGAGCTGCACGATGTCGCCGCCCCAGGCGACACAGGCCGCGAGGTCGCCCTTGCTGAGGTCCGAGGTGTAGTCGTTGCCGGTGAACCGGCGGATCTGCCCCTTGTCGACGGCCTTCTGGAGGCGGGCGATCACCGCGTCGTAGTTGTCGTCGGTGAACTTCGCCGGGTCGATGCCCATGTCGAGCATGGTCATGCCGACGGTGTCCCGCATCTCGGTCAGCAGGCCGACGCGGCCCTTGAGCGCGGGGTTGTCGAGCAGGTCGGAGACCGACTTCACCTCGACGCCGTCCAGCGCCTTCTTGTTGAAGGCGACGACGGTCGAGATGCCCTGCCAGGGGTACGAGTAGGCACGGCCCGGGTCCCAGTCGGGGGCGCGGAACTGGTCCGAGAGGTTGGCGAAGGCGTGCGGCAGGTTGGACGCGTCCAGCTTCTGGACGTAGCCGAGCCGGATCATGCGGGCGGCCAGCCAGTCGGTGAGGACGATCAGGTCCCGGCCGGTGTCCTGGCCGGCGGCGAGCTGCGGCTGGATCTTGCCGAAGAACTCGTCGTTGTCGTTGATGTCCTCGGTGTACTTGACCGTGATGCCGGTCCGCTTGCGGAACGCGTCCAGCGTGGGATGCGTCTTGCCGCTGTCGTCGACGTCGATGTACTCGGGCCAGTTGGAGAAGTTGACGACCTTCTCCGTGGCCGAGTGGTCGTCGGCGGAGACCCCGCCCTGGGACTTGCCGGCCGCGGGGATGCCGCAGGCGCTCAGCGCCCCGACGCCGCCCACCGCGAGCGCGCCGCCCAGGAACGACCGGCGGGCCAGGGCGGCCCGGCCGGAGCGGAGACTGCGCCGGATGGCGGCCACTTCGACCGGGGTAGGGCGGTCGGGCTCGTACTGCCTCATGCGCTAGATGCCCTTTCGGGAAGACGGCCGTTCACCGAGCGGCCGGAGGTATGACTATCGGTCCCCGAAGATCGTGCGGTGCCAGTCCTTCCGCGCCACCGCCGTATTGTCGAACATTACGTGCTTGACCTGGGTGTACTCCTCGAACGAGTACGCCGACATGTCCTTGCCGAAGCCGGACGCCTTGTAGCCGCCGTGCGGCATCTCGCTGATGATCGGGATGTGGTCGTTGACCCAGACGCATCCCGCCTTGATCTCCCGGGTCGCGCGGCCCGCCCGGTAGACACTCCCGGTCCACGCCGAGGCGGCCAGACCGTAGGGGGTGTCATTGGCCAGCCGGATGCCCTCATCATCACTGTCGAACGGGAGAACGACCAGCACGGGGCCGAAGATCTCGGACTGGACGATCTCGCTGTCCTGCGGGGCGTCGGCGATCAGGGTCGGCCGGTAGTACGCGCCGCTCTTCAGCTCGTCCTGCGGCGGCTCGCCGCCGGTCACCACGCGCGCGTAGCCGCGCGCCCGCTCCACGAACCCGGCGACCCGGTCCCGCTGGGCGTGCGAGATCAGCGGCCCGAGATCGGTCCCGGGAGCGAACGGGTCTCCCAGCCGCACGGTCTCCATCAGGGCGGCCGTCCGCTCCACGAAGGCGTCGTAGAGCGGCCGCTGCACGTACGCGCGCGTGGCCGCCGTGCAGTCCTGCCCGGTGTTGATGAGCGACCCGGCGACGGCCCCGTTGACGGCCGCCTCCAGGTCCGCGTCGTCGAAGACCACGAAGGGGGCCTTGCCGCCGAGCTCCAGGTGGAGCCGCTTCACGGTCGCGGTGGCGACCTCGGCGACCCGCTTGCCGACACCGGTGGAGCCGGTGAAGGACGTCATCGCCACGTCGGGGTGCCCGACGAGGTGCTCACCGGCCTCCTTGCCGGTCCCGGTGACGATGTTGACGACACCGTCCGGGATACCGGCGGCCGTCGCCGCCTCCGCGAAGAGCAGCGAGGTCAGCGGGGTCAGCTCGGCCGGCTTGAGCACGATGGTGTTGCCGGCCGCGATCGCCGGGAGGATCTTCCAGGCGGCCATCTGGAGGGGGTAGTTCCAGGGCGCGATGGAACCGACGACACCGATGGGCTCGCGGCGGACGTACGAGGTGTGGTCGCCGGAGTACTCACCGGCCGCCTGCCCCTGCAGATGCCGGGCGGCCCCCGCGAAGAACGCGGTGTTGTCGATGGTCCCCGGCACGTCGAACTCGCGCGTCAGCTTCAGCGGCTTGCCGCACTGGAGGGACTCGGCGCGGGCGAACTCCTCCGCGCGCTCGGCGAGCACGGCGGCGAACCGGTGCAGCGCGTCGGACCGCTCGCCGGGGGTCGCCCCGGCCCACCCCGGAAAGGCCGCGCGGGCCGCCGCGACCGCCGCGTCGACGTCGTCGGTCCCGGCCAGCTCGTAGGTGTACACCTCCGCGCCGGTGGCCGGGTCGACCACGGCGTGCGTACGGCCGGACGTGCCCTTGGTGAACCGTCCCGCGATGTACTGCGCGCCGCCCGCGAGCCGCTCCTGCGCGGGGAAGGTCTCCGGGGTGGCGATGCCCGGGTTGTCCATGTCGCCTCTCCTCCGCCGTCACCCCGCCCAGAGAGGCGGGTGGCGTAGCTCCAGCTCGATTTGACTGCCGATCCTGACAGAGCAAGGGGAGTCCAACAAGTGATTCCGTTGTTGCCTTTTGGTTACGCGACGGAATCTGTCGACCAGGTGTCGAGTCGGGAAGGTAAAGGCAGGACGGAGTGTCAGTGGTGCCTGCCAGACTGGCGTGCATGGCGAAGATCGATTCTGTGGAGGCCCTGATCAGGGCGGTCCAGGCGGGGGCCAGGATCAAGTACCTGCACTTCTGGGGACACCGGCCGCGGCCCGACGGGCAGGTCTCGGCGAGCTGTCTGAGCCAGTGGTGGCCGTCACCCTTCGTGGTCGACGGTGTCACCTACGCGACCGCAGAGCACTGGATGATGGCCGGCAAGGCGAGGCTTTTCGCAGACCCGCAGGCCGAGGCCCGGGTCCTGGCGGCGGCGCACCCCGCCGAGGCGAAGAAGGCGGGCCGCCTGGTCCGCGGCTTCGACGAGGCGATATGGCAGCGGGAGCGCCTCGCCATCGTCACCGAGGGCAGCGTCCACAAGTTCCGGGCCGACCGGGAACTGCGGGACTTCCTCCTGGGGACCGGCGACCGGGTCCTGGTGGAGGCAAGCCCCGTGGACCGCGTGTGGGGCATCGGCCTCGCGGCCAAGGACGAGGGCGCGGAGGACCCGGCCCGGTGGAGGGGGCTGAACTTGCTGGGGTTCGCGCTGATGGAGGCGAGGGCACGGCTTCTCGCCGACGGGACTGCCCCTACTTAGGGGCGCGGGGCTGTATCCATATGCGGCTCCGCCGCGTGGGCGCGACCAGCCCCCACTGCCCCGCACTCACCCACCACCGAACCACCCGAGCTAGTGGGTACTCGCCACCACGATCAACGCGATGAACCCGACGGCCAGCGCCAGCCCCGCCGACCCGCAGATGATCCCGGCCAGCGCCTGCCCCCCGTTGGTGGCCTCTCCCCGCCCGACCCGCCCCCGCCCGATCGCCCCGAACACGATGGCCAGCACCCCCATCACCAGGGCCAGCGGCCACAGACAGAACCCGACCGCACTGATGATCCCGGTGACGAGACTGGCCGTCCCCAGCCCGTTGTTGGGCATCGGCTGCATCCGCGGCCAACCTCCGTACCCCGCCGGCCCGGCCGGGTACGAGGGCAGCGACTGCCCGGGATAGCCGTAACCGGGGCCGGGCACGCCGGGCCCCGGCCCGGGCGCGGCCGGGTAGCCGTAGGGCACCTGCCCCGGCCCGCTCGGCGCGATCGGCGGCGGAGGCACCGCCGCACTCTGCGGCTGCCGCGGCGCGGGCGGCGCGTAGGGGTTGGGCGCCGCGTGGGGGCCCGGCGCCGCGAACGGGTTCGACGGCGGTGCGGAAGGCCCGTCCGACGGCGCCGCGTAAGGGTTGACCCAGCCCCGCGGCGGGGCGTCGGCCGACCCGCCGCCCGGGCCCGGCATCGCCGCGACCGTCCGCTGGTCATGGACCGACGGCGGGACCGGCGTCTCCGCCCCCGCCCCCTCTCCCGCCGCGGCCGTCTTGTCCAGCCGTATCTTCGAAGTCTCCGGCGCCTCGTCAGCCATCTCGCGATGTCCCCTCTCCTGAACGCGTGCCGCCGCCATGCTAAGGCCCGGATCACGTGGTACGCCGGGTCCGGCCTACGATGAGCCCGGACCACCGATCAGCCGATCACCGCGCAGGGCCCCACGGCCGTACCCCCGCCGTGGGCGGACCCGCGCCGTTCCGGGGAGGAACCCTTGACCGACCGTCACGCCGAACCCGCCGCCCGCCGCAATGTGGCGGCCTTCGTCGCCGGACTGCCGAAGGCCGAACTGCACGTCCACCACGTCGGCTCCGCCTCCCCCCGCATCGTCTCGGAACTGTCCGCCCGGCACCCCGACTCCAAGGTCCCCAGCGACCCCGAGGCCCTGGCCGACTACTTCACGTTCACGGACTTCGCGCACTTCATCGACGTCTATCTCTCGGTCGTCGACCTGATCCGCACGCCCGAGGACGTCCGGCTGCTCACCTACGAGGTGGCCCGCGACCTGGCCCGCCAGCAAGTGCGCTACGCCGAGCTGACGATCACCCCGTTCTCCTCCACCCGGCGCGGGATAGACGAGCGGGCCTTCATGGACGCCATCGAGGACGCGCGGAAGGCGGCGGAGGCCGAGTTCGGCACGGTCCTGCGCTGGTGCTTCGACATCCCCGGCGAGGCGGGCCTGGAGGCCGCCGAGGAGACGGTCCGGCTGGCGACCGACGACCGGCTGCGCCCGGAGGGCCTGGTCTCCTTCGGGCTCGGCGGCCCCGAGATCGGCGTGCCCCGGCCGCAGTTCAAGCCGTACTTCGACCGGGCCGTCGCGGCCGGTCTGCACTCCGTCCCGCACGCGGGCGAGACCACCGGCCCCGGGACGGTCTGGGACGCGCTGACCGAGCTGCACGCCGAACGCATCGGCCACGGCACCAGCTCCGCGCAGGACCCGAAGCTCCTGGCCCACCTCGCCGAGCACCGCGTCGCGCTGGAGGTCTGCCCCACCTCCAACATCGCCACCCGCGCGGTCCGCACCCTGGAGGAGCACCCGATCAAGGCCTTCGTCGACGCGGGTGTGCTGGTCACGGTCAACTCCGACGACCCGCCGATGTTCGGCACCGACCTCAACAACGAGTACGCGGTCGCCGCCCGGCTCCTCGGCCTCGACGAGCGCGGTGTCGCCGACCTCGCCAAGAACGCGGTCACGGCGTCCTTCCTGGACCCGGCGGGCCAGGCGTCGATCGCGGCCGAGATCGACGCGTACACCGAGGCGTGGCTCGCCCCCTGACACACCGCGGCCGGCCCCTGACACCATGGGCTCATGCAGACCGTGACCGCCGTGGCCCATCGCGGCGACCCCTACCGCTTCCGCGAGAACACGCTCGACTCCCTGCGTTCCGCGCTCCGCCGGGGCGCGGACGCGGTGGAGATCGACGTACGCCTGACCCGTGACGGGGTCCCCGTGCTGCTGCACGACGAGACCCTGGACCGCCTCTGGGAGCACGACCGTCCGCTGAGCGCACTGTCGGCGGAGGAGGTGCGCGGCCTCACGGCGGGCGGCGTGCCGACCCTCGCCGAGGCGCTGACGGCGACGAAGGACAGCCGGGTGATGATCGACCTGCCCGGGGACCCGAGCGAGCGCGCCGTGGCCAGGATCGTGGCGGTGGCCCGGGAGTGCGGCGCGGCGGACCGCGTCTACTACACCGGGGACGCCCCGTCGATGCTGGCGGTACGGGCGGCCGACGCGAAGGCCGAGATCGCCCTGACCCGCAAGACGCTGGCCCCGGCCCGCCCGGCGCTCCTGGACGTGATCCGCCCCCACTACCTCAACTACCGCTTCACCCTGCTCGACCACGATCTGACCGAACACGTCCACCGCGGCGGCTACCTGGTCTCCTGCTGGACTCCGGACACCCGCCGCTCGATGCGCCGCCTCCTGGAGACCGGCGTCGACTCGATCACCACGAACAGGGTGGACGTGCTCAACGCGCTTCGGGGTTACACGACCGAACGCTGAGCCACCGTCGCCGGGTCGCTCGGCGTCTTCCGTGTCACATACTGCGGAACCGGCGCCGAGTCCGTCCCGTCGTCCCGGACCAGCCCGTACCGGATCGCCCCGTCCGGGGGCCCGTACAGCACGTCCTTCTCCGCCGCGTCCCACGTCGACGGGAAGACGCTCAGCCCGTAGTCCGCGCCCCGCTCGTTCACGGTCAGCGTCACGCTTCCGTCGACGTAGAAGTACTCGTTCTGCCACATCTGCTGGGCGCCGGAGGGCAGCACGGCGTACCCCACGGCCGAGTTGCCCATGCCCGTGGCGGAGCTGTCGGTCGTGCTCACCCGGTCGTCCATCCGCCGGCCGCCGCCCGACGCCACATGGAAGATCTTCCCCTTGAGCCCGGTCCAGGACGGCATGACCAGGTTCCCGGCCCGGTACTGCGGTGAGATCTGCCAGCGGACCAGCACATAGCCCTGTCCGCTGAGCGTGACGCTGTCGCCCCGGTGGTTCATGACGGCGTGCGCGTCGCCCGTGCTGGTGATCCCGGCCTCGGGCCGGTGCGGCAGCGCGCCGGGCCTGGTGTCCGGGTCCGGCGCCTTGTCGACCGCGTCCACGACGGAGCCGTAGCCCGCCGCGGCGGACGCGGACGGGGACGGAGAGGGCGAGACGGACGGCGAGGAGGTCGGGGAGGGTGCCGGGGTGGTCGCCGGCGCCTGCGGCACCGCGCTGCTGACCACCGCCGTCGGCGACACGGCCGCACGCGGTGCCGGCTGGTCCGGAGTCTGTACGACGACATAGGCGCCGCCCGCGACGATCGTCGCCCCCGCCGTGACCGCCACCGCCGGCTTGGTCAGCGCGCCCAGCACCTTGGCCGACCAGCCGGCGGACGTCGCGGAGGTCGCCGCCACCGCGGTCTTGCCGCCGAGCGCCAGCGACAGGGTGAAGCCCACCGGCACCGGTACCAGCGCGATCCCGACCAGCAGCCGTTCCGCGGGGACGACGGAGTCGCGCGCGTCGCCGCAGTAGCCGCAGCCGCGGAGGTGCCGGGCCAGCCGCTTGCGCCAGACGGAGTCGGGCCGCCCGTCCCAGCGGGCGGTCAGCTCGCGCAGTTCCGGGCAGGCCCCGGCCAGCGCGCGCACGATGCCGCGCGAGACCTCCAGCCGTTCCTTCATCCGCTGGACGCGGACGGCGGCGTGCTGCCGGCTGATGCCGACGGCCGCCGCCAGTTCGCGCCGGGTGAGTTCGCCCGAGACCTCCAGCCACCACAGGGACACCAGCTGCCGGTCCTCGGGGTCCAGCCAGCGCACGGCCTCCGCGACCTCCCGCCGCTGGCCCTCCAACTGGAGCCGCAGAACGGTGAGTTCGGCGAAGTCGGCGCCGCCGTCCGGGACCCGCTCGTCCAGTTTCCGTTCCTGCCTGCGGCGTGCCCGGTCCCGTATCTGGCGCATGGCGATGGCCACCAGCCAGGACCGGAAGCTGTCCGGGTCCCGCAGGGTGGCGAGGTTGCCGACGGCGCGCAGCATGGTCTCCTGGACGACGTCGTCGACGTCGGCATGGCCGTTGAGGGCGCGGCCGACGACGTTGTAGACCAGCGGCAGCCAGCCCTCGACCAGCTCGTCCAGCGCCCGCCGGTCGCCCGCCTGCGCGGCCGCGACCGTGGTGCGCCACTGCCGAGACAGGTGCACGTCCGTCCTCATAAGGGCACCCTCTCAGCCGGGGCGGTGGCCTGTGCAAGGTCGGGGATCACAGTGTGGAGACGGAGTGAGGGACTCCGGGATAACACTTTTTCCGTCCCGGACTCCTCACCGCCCCGCACCCCCTAAGGGCAGACCCCAGCAACGCCCCTATTTCCAGGACCAGTTGATGGGTGACGACTCAGGGGCGCACGCCCTCCTCGCCGACGATCCGGCCGACCGTCACGCCCCCGGAGGATGACCAGGTCCCTTCACCGGCCCCCTCCCCTGGAGCTCACGCATGCGTGTCCGCACCCGGAGCACCGCTCTCGCCGCTTCCCTCCTCCTGGCCCTCACGGCCGGTCCACTGGCGGCACCCGCCTTGGCCGCACCGGCATCAGCACCGACAGACGCACCGGCCGCGGTCCGGGCCACCGCCCCCGACGCCGAGGCACTGCGCGCCGCCCTCGCCGGACTGCCCGACGCGGACGCCACCGCCGCGCTCGTCCGGGTCGGCGGCACCGACGGCACCTGGCGCGGCAGCGCGGGCGTGCACGACCTGGCGAGCGGCCGGGCGGCGGACCCGGACGCCCGCTTCCGGGCCGGTTCCACGACGAAGGTGGTGACGGCCGCGGCCGTACTGAGGCTGGCGGCGCAGGGCCGGATCGACCTCGGCGCACCCGTCCAGCGCTACCTCCCGAGCCTGTTCACCCGGGCCTTCCGGCCCATCACCGTACGGCAGTTGCTGAACCACACCAGCGGCATCCAGGCCGGCGACGGCTGGGGCGACTCCTTCGAGGCGCAGTACGCGCACCGCTTCGACACGCTCACCCCCGAGCAGGTGGTGCGGTCGGCGGTGGCGAAGGGGCCGGAGTTCCGCCCCGGCGAGAAGCAGGACTACCTCAACATCAACTACACCGTGCTCGGGCTGCTGATCGAGAAGGTGACCGGGCAGTCGTACGCCTCCGTGGCCGAGCGGCTGGTGCTGCGCCCGGCCGGGATGCGGGACACCTACTTCCCCGGCACCGACCCGCGCATCCGCGGCCCGCACAACCACGGCTACCAGAAGGTGACGCGGGCCGACGGGACCACGGAGTTCGTGGACGTCACCGAGTGGAACCAGGCGGACCGGTTCGCGGCCGGGGACATGATCTCCACCACCGCCGACCTGGAACGCCTCCTCACCTCCCTCTTCCGGGGGCGGATCGTGCCACCGGGACCGCAGTTGGAGGAGATGTTCACGGTCCCGGCGCACATCGAGGGCGCCACCTACAGCGCCGGGCTGCAGCGGTTCGTGTTCGAGGGGCGGGTGTACTGGCTCAAGTCGGGCTCCCGGTACGGCTACAGCGCCGTGGTCCTCGGGACCCGCGACCTGAGCCGGACCCTCGTCTACTCGGTCGACTCGACCGACGCCAAGGGCGAGGAGATGAACCCGGTGGCCCGGCGGATCGCGCTGGCCGCGCTCGAGCAGGGGTGAGGGCGGCCGCCGTGCCGTGGCCGTGCGCGAGGTGAACCACGGCCGCCCTGTCGTCCGCGGGGATGACCGGGCGCTGGTACCCCGGTACCACTCCCCCGTCGAAGATTCCCCCAGGGGCCCAGGGACCGGGGCCGGGCCGCTCCTAGCGTCGAAGTCGGACACCGCGACCACACCGTCCGCGGCCGAGTGCGAGGCAGGAAGGCCCAGCCCCATGATCGAAGCGCGCGAACTGACGAAGCGCTACGGCGACAAGACCGTCGTCGACCGTCTGAGCTTCACCGTCAAGCCCGGCGAGGTGACCGGCTTCCTCGGTCCCAACGGCGCGGGCAAGTCCACGACCATGCGGATGATCGTCGGCCTGGACGCCCCCACCAAGGGCTCGGTCACCGTCAACGGCAGGCCCTACGACCGGCATGCGGCGCCGCTGCAGGAGATCGGCAGCCTGCTGGAGGCCAAGTCCGTCCACCCGGGGCGCAGCGCCGTCAACCACCTCCTGGCGCTCGCGCGCACCCACGGCATTCCGCGCGGGCGGGTCGACGAGGTCATCGAGCTGGCCGGGCTGACCAGTGTGGCCGGCAAGCGGGTCGGCGCCTTCTCGCTCGGCATGGGCCAGCGGCTCGGCATCGCCTCCGCGCTGCTCGGCGACCCGGCGATCGTGATGCTCGACGAGCCGGTCAACGGCCTCGACCCCGAGGGCGTGCTCTGGGTCCGCAACCTGCTGCGCCGGCTGGCCGACGAGGGGCGGGCGGTGATGCTCTCCTCGCACCTGATGAGCGAGACCGCGCTGATCGCCGACCACCTGGTGATCATCGGCCGGGGCAGGCTGCTCGCGGACACCACGGTCGACGGCTTCACCCGGGAGGCGGGCGGCGGTGGCGTGAAGGTCGTCACCGGCGAGCCCGCGAGGCTGCGCTCGCTGCTGGCCGGCCCGGACGTCACGATCTCCTCCTCGTCCGCCGAGGAACTGCTGGTCGCGGGCCGGGACGCCCGCGAGATCGGGACGATCGCCGCGCAGCACGGCGTACCGCTGTACGAGCTCACCCCGCAGGCCGTCTCCCTGGAGACGGCGTTCATGGACCTCACCCGGGACGTGGTCGAGTACCAGAGCGCCCCGGCCGACACGGCACGGAAGGCAGCCTGATGACCGTCACCAGCATCGCCCCTCCCCGTACGACGAAGTACAAGGTGACCGGCGCCCGGGTGCTGCGCTCGGAGTGGGGCAAGTTCTGGTCGCTGCGCTCCAGCTGGATCACCCTCGCCGTCGCCGTGTTCCTGCTGGTCCTGTTCGGGACCATCGCCAGCTACACCTACAGCGCCGGCGCCACGGCGGCGGGCGGCCCGCCCGGCGCGAGCGGCGGCGACAGCGACGCGGTCAGCCTGGCCCTGACCGGGGTGACCTTCGCCTCGCTGGCCGTGGGGGTGCTCGGAGTGCTGCTGTCGGCGGGCGAGTACAGCACCGGCATGATCCGCTCCACGCTCTCCGCGGTCCCGCGCCGGCTGCCGGTGCTGTGGGCGAAGGCCGCCGTGATCGGCCCGATCGCGCTGGTCCTGACCACGCTGGGCGCGCTGGCCGCGTTCGGTCTGGGCTCGCCCGGTCTGGACGGCGAGAGCATCTCCCTGTCCCTGGGCGACGACGGGGTGCTGCGCAGCCTGGCCGGCGCCGGTCTCTACCTCGGTCTGGTCGCCGTCTTCGGCGTCGCGCTCGGTGTGCTGCTGCGCAACTCCGCCGGGGCGATCGCGTCCCTGGTCGGCATCCTGCTCATCCTGCCCGGGCTGGCCTCGCTGCTGCCCGACTCCTGGAACGACACCCTCAGCCCGTACTTCCCGGGCAACGCGGGCCAGGCGGTGTACGCCCTGCACCAGTCCTCCGGCGCCCTCTCGCCCGGCGCGGGCATCGCCGTCTTCGCCGGCTGGGTGGCGCTGGCCCTGGCCGGGGCGGCGTTCCGGCTGCGCAGGGCCGACGTCTGATCCGGGCCTGACCTGGGGACGAGCACAATGGTCAGCATGAGTCCGCCGCACCGCGCGGCAACCGCCGGGGACAGTGACCGGGGGACGGCGAGCGTGCCGTCCCCCGGGTTCGACGCGGCCTGGTCGCATCCGCTGCTGGGGCGGATGCTGCGCGACCGGAGCCGCCGGCAGCGGTTCGACCAGCGCCGTCCCTGGGTGCTCGACACCGGGGTGATGCTGTTCGTCCTGCTGACCAGCCTGCATGACCTGCTGGGGAGCGACCGCGAGTCCCCCTTCGGGGACGCGGTCGCCCGGAGCGCGCTGCCGACCGGCGTCCTGTACGTCTTCGTCGCCGCGCTCGTCGTTCCGCTGTGGTGGCGTCGCCGGGCGCCGGCGGCGGCCTACTTCACGATCCTCGCGGTGAACCTGGTCCAGTGGTCGGTGGGGGTCTGGCTGCAGGTCGGCACCGGCACGCTGATCGCCCTGTACACGCTGGCCCGCAAGGGCTCCCTGCGGGCACTGGGCTGGGCGGTCGGGCTGACCGCCGGGGCACTCGCGCTGTCCGTGTTCGTCCTGGCGCCGATCGCGCATCCGCTGATCGGCATCTTCTTCCTGCTGGGTACGGTGACGGCGGCGTCCGCCGTCGGGCTGACCTTCCGGATCCGTGCGATGTACCTGGAGACCGTCGAGGACCGGGCCCGCCGGCTGGAGGTCGAGCAGGAGCAGCGGGTCCGGTTGACCACGGCCGCCGAGCGTTCGCGGGTCGCCCGGGAGATGCACGACATCGTCGGGCACAACCTGTCCGTGATGGTCAGCGTCGCCGACGGCGCGGCGGTGCTCGCCGCCCACCGCGGCGAGCCCTCCGCCGAAGCCCTGCGCATCCTCGGCGACACCGGCCGGCAGGCGATGAGCGAGCTGCGCCGGGTCCTCGGTGTGCTGCGCGAGGGCGACGACGACGAACGGCTGCTCGCGCCGCAGCCCGGCATCGGGGACCTGGACCCGCTGCTGGCCCGGGTGCGGGCGGCGGGGCTGCCGGTGACGTACCGGACGGTGGGCGATCCCGAGGCGCTGGGCGACGGGGTCCAGCTCACCGTCTACCGGATCGTCCAGGAGTCGCTGACCAACACCCTGAAGCACGCGGGACCGGGCGCGTCCGCCGAGGTGACGGTCGCCGTCGCGGCGGGCGAGGTGCGGATCCGGGTCGCGGACACCGGCGTACCGACGGAATCCCCGGACACCCCGGCCGCCTCGGACGGGACCGCCGGCCACGGCCTGGTCGGCATCCGGCAGCGGGCCGCGATGTACGGCGGCACGGTCGTGGCCGGCCCGCACGGGACCGGCCCCGGCTGGCTGGTCGACGTCACCCTCGACGTGCCCTCCGCCCCCTCCGCTCCATCCACCAGACCCGCCCCCTCCGCCCCGGCGGCTCCGGGAGACCAGCTGTGACGACCGTACTCATCGCCGACGACCAGCCCCTGCAGCGGATGGGCGTGCGGATGCTGCTGGAGGGGACTCCGGGGCTGGAGCCGGTCGGCGAGGCGGAGAACGGCGCGGAGGCCGTCCGGCTCACGGCCGAACTCCGGCCCGACGTCGTCCTCATGGACGTCCGGATGCCCGGCGTGGACGGCTTGGAGGCGACCCGGCGCATCGTGGCGACCGGCGGCCGTACCCGCATCCTCATCGTGACCACCTTCGACCTCGACGAGTACGCGTACGACGGGCTGCGCGCCGGGGCCAGCGGCTTCCTGCTCAAGGACGCCCGCCCCGAGGAGCTGGTCGCGGGCATCCGCGCGGTGGCGAGCGGCGAGGCCGTGGTGGCCCCCTCGCTGACCCGCCGCCTCCTGGACGCCTACGCCCACCGGGTCCTGGCGCCCGCCGGGGTCGCCGAGGACCCCCGGCTGCGCTCGCTCACCGACCGCGAGCGCGAAGTCCTGGTCGCCATCGGCCGCGGCTGGAACAACACCGAGATCGCCGAGCGGCTCGTCCTCACCGAGTCGACGGTGAAGAAGCACGTCGGCCGGGTCCTCGCCAAGATCGGGGCGCGTGACCGGATCCAGGCCGTGATCACGGCGTACGACGCCGGACTGGTCCGGGCGAAGTAGACGGACCCCCCTCTCCCGGGGCGGGGGATCCAGGCGTAGCATGTGAACGAAACAGTTTCGTTCACGGAACGGACCTCGCACGGAACGGACCTCGCATGGAGAAGACAGGCATGGTCTCCGTACTCGTCGTCAACGACCAATCCCTCCAGCGCCTCGCCCTGCGCATGCTGCTCACCGCCGAGCCCGGCCTGACGGTGGTCGGGGAGGCGGCGGACGGGGACGAGGCGATCCGTGCGAGCGCCGCCCTCCGTCCCGACGTCGTCCTCATGGACAGCCACCTGTCCCGGGCGGACGGCATCGACACCATCCGGCGCCTCGCCCGCCCCGACCGGCGCACCCGGACCCCCGGATTCGCGGGCGAGGAGGCGGTCACCTCCCGGGTGCTGGTGCTGACCGCGGCCGACCAGGAGGCGGACGCCTGGGCCGCCCTGCGCGCGGGCGCCGGGGGCTTCCTGCTCGACGACGCCGACCCCGCCGAACTCACCGCGGCCATCCGGGTGGTGGCCGCCGGGGACGCCGTCATCACGCCCGGTCTGACCCGCGCCCTCATCGACGCCGTCCGCCTGCAGCACACGGTCCGCCCGCTCCCCCGCACCTCGGGGCTGGGCGCCCTCACCCAGCGCGAGCGGGACGTCCTCGTCGCCGTGGCCTCCGGCTGGTCCAACGCCGAGATCGCACAGTGGCTGTCCATCGCCCCGACGACCGTGAAGACGCATGTCAGCAACGTCCTCGCGAAGATCGGCGCCCGCGCCCGGGTGCAGGCGGTGACCTTCGCCTACGAGTCGGGGCTGATCCGCCCGGCGGCCTAGAAGCTCTCGCCGCCCAACGCCTTGAGGAAGGCCAACGGGTGGACGGCCGTGTCCGGTTCGTCGGTCGAGTGGATCCGCAGCGACGTGATGCGCTGCACGTCGATGAGGTCGGGGTAGCCGCGCAGGTACGCGTACACCGCCGCCCGGGCCTTCTGTCCTTGGCGAGGGAGGTGTCGAGGCTGCGCCGCACCAGCCATTAATGTGGCTAGCCATATAATTAATTGGCTAGCCACACACATCGACCGACCGCTCGCTCAGGTGAACAGTCCGCCGCCGTCCACGGTCAGGATCTGGCCGGTCAGCGCCTCGGCGGCCGCGCTCGCCAGGAAGCCGACGGTGGCCGACACGTCCTCGGGCGTGAGCGCGCGAGGCAGCGCCTGCCCTGCCTGGGACGCCTCGAAGGCCTCGTCCGGCTGATAGGCGGTGGACGCGGTCCGGGTCGGACCGGGCGGCAGCGACCGGGTGAGCCCGATCAGTGCGCCCTTGCCGGTCACGTACGCCGGCAGGTCCGGGCTCGACGGCTTCCAGAAGGTGTGACGATGTGCACGATCCGGCCGAAGCCGCGCTCAGGCATCCCGGCCGCGGCGGGATCACGGTAGCGCCATATAGCTTGCGTAGGCAAACAATCTGCTGGTCGGGGCGGAGCGGCCCCCACCGCGCTGCGGCCCCCGGGACGGCCGGGTGAACCGGCCTCCAACACCCCCTGCGACTAAGGTATTCCCGGCTCCGGGAGCACCCCGGGCGCCGACTTTCCGCCCCCCCACCGCCGGCCAGACGAGGAGCCCCATGCCAGCCGCGAAGCCCGACCCGGTGATGCCTCGTCCCACCCTCGTCGAGCGCGCCCCGGTCAGCTTCGGGCTCTTCGCCCTCTCCCGCGAGCTGCACGGCTACGGCGCCGAACTCCTCCTGCGGCTCGGCCTGCACCCCGGCCAGGAACTGATCCTCATGCGCCTGTTCGACCGGGACGGCCAGACCCAGGCCGAGCTGCAGCAGGCGGTCGGGCTCGACCACTCCACGGTCTCGCGGTCGATCCGCCGCATGGAGGACGCCGGCCTGGTCTCCCGGGCCCGCGCCGAGCACGACCGCCGGGCCTTCATCGTCTCCCTCACCGGCGACGGCGAGGCGCTGCGCCGGCCGATCGCCGAGGTCTGGGCCACCCTCGACGGCCTCGCCACCGAGGCCCTGCGCCGGGCCAAGGGCGCCGACTTCCTCACCGCTGTCGCGGAACTGGAACGCGCCTACGCCACGGCCCGCCGCGGCTGAACCGCCGCCCGCCGGGTCGGGCTACGTCACACGGCTCCCCCTCCCCGCCGCCAAGAATCCGCAAAACACGCAGGTGGCGCCGCACACATGCACTGAGCTCATGGGTTACTTCATTTCCAGGCATTGGACGTATGCGTACGAGGCGGCCGAGGCTTGCGGAAGCCACGGAGCACAGCCGGACGCGACAAGGAGCCGATCATGAAGACCCAGTGGAACGCCGCCGAGGGGCGTGTCGAGACGACCGCCCGGGGCCGTGCGGTGCTCTCCCAGCCCCGCCTCAACCGGGGCACCGCCTTCACCCCGGAGGAACGGCGGTCGCTGGGTCTGGTCGGCCTGGTGCCGCCGGCGGTGCTGACCCTGGAGCAGCAGGCCGAACGGGCCTACCGGCAGTACGCGGCGCAACCCACCGACCTGGCCAAGAACGTCAACCTCACCGCGCTGCACGACCGCAACCAGGTGCTCTTCTACCGGCTGCTCGGCGACCACCTCGACGAGATGCTGCCCATCGTCTACACCCCCACCGTCGGCAGGGCGATCCAGCGCTACAGCTACGAGTACCGGCGTCCGGCCGGGGTCTACCTGTCGGTGGGCGCCCCGGAGGAGATCGAGGGCGCGCTCACCGCCGCAGGACTGGGCCCGGACGAGGTCGACCTGATCGTCGCCACCGACGGCGAGGCGATCCTCGGCATCGGCGACTGGGGCGTGGGCGGCATCGACATCTCGGTGGGCAAGCTCGCCGTCTACACGGCCGCGGCCGGCATCGACCCGAACCGCACCCTGGCGGTCATGCTGGACGTCGGCACCAACCGCCAGGAACTCCTCGACAGCCCGTTCTACCTCGGCAACCGGCACCCGCGCGTGGACCGGGAGACCTACGACGCCTTCATCGACGCCTATGTCACCACCGCCCGCCGGCTCTTCCCGGACGCCCTGCTGCACTGGGAGGACTTCGGCCCCGCCAACGCCCGCCGGATCCTGGACCGCTACCGTCCGCACGAGTTCACCTTCAACGACGACGTCCAGGGCACCGGTGCCGTGAACCTCGCCGCCGTGCTGTCCGGGGTGAAGGCCAGCGGGATCGCGCTGCGCGATCACCGTGTGGTCATCTTCGGCGCGGGCACGGCCGGGATGGGCATCGCCGACCAGCTGCGGGACGCCATGGTCGCCGACGGGCTGACCGCCGAGGAGGCCACCGCCCGGATCTTCGGTGTCGACCGGTACGGCCTGCTCACCGCGGACCAGGCGGAGCTGCGCGACTTCCAGGTCCGCTACGCCCGTCCGGCCGCCGAGGTCGCCGACTGGCACCGGGACGAGAAGGTCGGCGGCATCGCGCTGGCCGAGGTGGTCGAGCGGGTGCGCCCGACCGTCCTGATCGGCACGTCCGGCCAGGGCGGCGCCTTCACCGAGGACCTCGTCCGCGCGATGGCCGCACACACGGACCGCCCGATCATCCTGCCGATGTCCAACCCGACGGACCTGGCCGAGGCCGTCCCCGCCGACCTGCTGGCCTGGACGGAGGGCCGCGCCCTGATCGCCACCGGCAGCCCGTTCCGGCCGGTCGAGCAGGACGGGGTGGTGTACCGGATCGGGCAGGCCAACAACGCGCTGGTCTTCCCGGGCCTCGGGCTCGGCGCGATCGTCTCCCGGGCCACCCGGGTCACCGACGCCATGCTGGCCGCCGCCGCGCACGCCGTCGCCTCCCAGACCGACGCCACCTCCCCGGGCGCGCCGATCCTCCCGCTCACCGGCCAGCTCCGCGAGACCTCCGTCGCCGTCGCCGTCGCCGTCGCCCACGCCGCGGCAGCGGACGGCGTGGCCCGCACGACCGTCGACGACACCATCGAGAACCGGGTGCGCACGGCCATGTGGGAGCCGGTGTACCCGCCGATCAAGGGCATCTGATCCCCGCAACCCGTGCCCACCGCCGCCCATACCCCCAGCACCTGACTCCACCCCGTCCGATGCGGCGGGAGAATAGGTTCATGGATCTTCAAGTGCTGCGCTCCTTCCAGGCCGTGGCCGAAGGGGTGACCGTCACCGAGGCCGCGGCGGCGGCGCACATCACGCAGCCGGCGCTGTCCCGGGCGCTGAACCGGCTGGAGGCGGAGGTCGGGGCGGAGCTGTTCCAGCGGGTGGGGCGGGTGCTGCGACCGACGCCGGCCGGGCGGGTGTTCAAGGAGTACGTCGACTCGGTGCTCGACGGTTACGACCGGGGCCGGCGGGCCGTGGCCGAGGTCGTCGACCCCGACACGGGTGTGGTGTCGCTGGCCTTTCTGCACACGCTGGGCACCTGGCTGGTACCGAAGCTGGTCACGGGTTTCCGGCAGCGGTTCCCCGCCGTCCGGTTCGAACTGCACCAGGCGGACGAGAACGGTCTCGCCCAGCACCTCCTGGACGCCACCGCGGACCTGATCATCACCGGCAAGGACCCCGGCCACCCGCTCATCGCCTGGCATCGGCTCCTGGTCGAGCCCCTCTGGCTCGCCGTCCCGGCCCGGCACCGGCTCGCGCAGCGCCGACGGGTCCGGCTGGCCGAGGTGTCCGGCGAGCAGTTCATCGTGCTGAAGCCCGGCTACGGCCTGCGCAGCGTCACCGAGACCCTGTGCCACCAGGCCGGGTTCAGTCCGCTCGTCGGCTTCGAGGGCGAGGAGGTGGAGACCCTGCGCGGCCTGGTCGCGGCCGGCCTCGGCGTCTCCCTGATCCCGGCCGCGCCGGAGGCCGCGGCGGCCCCGGAGACCAACCCGGACCTGCCCATCCGCTACCTCAGCCTCACCGACGTCCGGGCCGCCCGCGACATCGGCATCGCCCGCCTGTCCTCCCGCACCCTCCCGCCGGCCGCCCGGCGCTTCGCCGACCACGCCGCGCAGACGGCGACCGGACCGGAAGGGGCACCCGCACCGCACGTCTGAGCACCGCCGCAACAAGTCGTCACCATGAGCACCCACACACGACGGGCACGCCCGTCATCGGCCCCTTTCGGGTGGGCCCCCCGGCAACCCGCGATCCCCAGCAGTTGCGCCGGGCGGTGACCTCCAGCTTCCTGGGGAGCGTCATCGAGTACTACGACTTCCTGCTCTACTCACCGCGGCGGCAGTGGTCTTCCCGCACGTCTTCCTTCTCCGACCTCAGCCCGTGGCCGCCACCCTCGCCGGCTTCACCACCTTCGCCACCGGCTATCTGGCCAGGCCGGTGGTGACGATGCCCCTCATGGGCGTCGCCAGCTTCCTCATCGGCGTCCTGCCCGCCTACGGCCGGGCCGGCACGCCGGTCCCAGGGCGTGGCGGTGGGCGGTGGGCGGTGGGCGGTGGGCGGTGAGTGGCGGCGCGGACTGTGGGCGAGCTTCACCAACGCCGGGGCCGCCTTCGGCATGGCGGTCTGCACGGTCGTCATGTCGACGACGTCCCTGCTCAGCGTGGTGCTGCTGGCCGTCGGCCTGTTCATCCGGGTGCGCGTCACCGAGACACCGGTGTTCGCCGAGGCGGAGAAGGAACAGCAGCACGTGGAGCGAGGGAAACGGCGTCCAGCCGCTCCCTCCCCCTGTTCGATGTGCTGCGCCATCACCCGCGGGTGCTGCTGCTGGGCATCGGCGTCGGCCTGTCCGCGTTCGTCTTCCAGGGCACGGTGACCACGTACCTCATTTCCTACGCGGTCCAGGACGGCCTCGCGCGGCAGACGGTGCTCAACAGCCTCGCGGTGTCCTCCACCCTGGCGGTGGGCGTCTACGCCTCCGCCCTGTTCCCGCTGGTCGACACCGGCAGCACCGCGCTGCTCGTGCCGCGCTCGTGCTCGGCCAGTCGCTGCTGCACCCGATGATGTACGGCCCGCTCGCCGCGCTGTACACGGAGTTGTTCTCCACCCGGAGCCGCTACACCGGCGCCTCCCTCGGCTACCAGATCGCGGGACTCGGCGCCGGCTTCGCCCCGCTGATCTTCACCGAGGTACAGGCCGACGCGGGCGACGGCGGGACGCTGCTGATCTCCGCGATCGTCGCCGCGTTCTGCCTGCTGACGGTGGTGTGCCTCGCCCTGGGCCGCCGCACTCCACCCGGCGGCCTCACCGGCGTGACCGGGCACGCGCCCCGCGGCTCAGATGACGCTGCGGACCGCCGTCTCGAACCCCTCCACGTGTCCCTGGGCCAGGGCCGCGGCCTTCTCCGCGTCGCCCTCGATGACGGCGCGCAGCAGGGGGCCGTGCTCGTGCACATGGCCGGCCAGGCCCGGGAGCCGGTCGAGGAACAGGCACCAGATGCGGGTGGCGAGGTTGTCGTACCTGATCAGGGTGTCTTCGAGGTAGGGGTTGCGGGTCGCGGCGTAGATGGCGCGGTGCAGGGTCATATCGAGCCGGATCAGGTCGGTGCCGGCGTCGGAGACGTCCGCCAGCCGGGCCAGCAGCCGGTCGAGGGCGGCGCGGTCGGCTTCACCGGCCCGCTGCGCCGCCAGGCCCGCGGCGAGGGGTTCCAGCTGTCTGCGGACCTCCGAGATGTGCCCGAGGTCGGCGATCTGCACCTCGGTGGCGAAGGTCCCGCGCCGGGGGTAGGCGACGATCAGACGCTCGTGTTCGAGGCGCTTGAGGGCCTCGCGGACCGGGGTGCGCCCGAAGCCGAGTTCGGCGGCGATCCGCTCGTCGTTGATGGGCTCCCCGGGGCGGATCCGGAGGGTCACCAGCCGGTCCGAGATGGCGCGATAGGCCTGGTCGGCCAGCGTTCCATCGCCCTGACCAGCACCTTGACCAGCACCTTGACCAGCGACGGTCGACGAAGTCACACCAAACCCTCCCTTGACGCGAGCCGATCCGTCCTCTTAGCGTATCGCAACAGCAGGTTGATATATCAGTCGCCTTCCAGCCGGTCTCCAGGTCTCCAGGGAGTTCTCATGACTGCCCACGCCCCCGACCAGCAAGCGGCCCGCTCCGCGGTGCTCAGCGCCGGGCTCGACGACTTCGACCCCGAGATCGCCACGGCGATCGACGCGGAACTGGCCCGGCAGCGCGGCACGCTGGAGATGATCGCGAGCGAGAACTTCGCGCCGCTCGCGGTCATGCAGGCCCAGGGCTCGGTCCTGACCAACAAGTACGCCGAGGGCTACCCGGGCCGCCGCTACTACGGCGGCTGCGAGCACGTCGACGTCATCGAGCAGATCGCGATCGACCGCATCAAGGCGCTGTTCGGAGCCGAGGCCGCGAACGTGCAGCCGCACTCCGGCGCCCAGGCCAACGCCGCCGTCATGGCCGCCCTGCTGCAGCCCGGCGACACGATCCTCGGCCTGGACCTGGCCCACGGCGGCCACCTCACCCACGGCATGCGGCTCAACTTCTCCGGCCGCCTGTACAAGGTGGCGGCCTACCAGGTCGGCGAGGACGACCACCGCATCGACATGGCCCAGGTCCGCAAGCTCGCCCACGAGCACCGGCCGAAGCTGATCGTGGCCGGCTGGTCGGCCTACCCCCGCCACCTGGACTTCGCGGAGTTCCGCCGGATCGCCGACGAGGTCGACGCCTACCTGATGGTCGACATGGCGCACTTCGCGGGCCTGGTCGCGGCCGGCCTGCACCCCTCCCCCGTACCGCACGCGCACGTGGTGACCACGACCACCCACAAGACGCTCGGCGGTCCCCGCGGCGGCGTGATCCTGTCCACCGCCGAACTCGCCAAGAAGATCAACTCGTCCGTCTTCCCCGGTCAGCAGGGCGGCCCCCTCGAACACGTCGTCGCGGCGAAGGCCGTGGCGTTCAAGATGGCCGCGCAGCCGGAGTTCGCCGAGCGGCAGGCCCGCACCCTGGAAGGTGCCGCGATCCTGGCCGAGCGGCTGCTGGCCGAGGACACGAGGGCGGCCGGGGTGAGCGTGCTGACCGGCGGCACCGACGTCCACCTGGTCCTGGTCGACCTGCGCCACTCCGAACTCGACGGCAAGCAGGCCGAGGACCGGCTGCACCGGGTCGGCATCACCGTCAACCGCAACGCCGTCCCCTTCGACCCGCGCCCGCCGATGGTCAGCTCCGGGGTCCGCATCGGCACCCCCGCCCTGGCCGCGCGCGGCTTCGGCAGGGAGGAGTTCACCGAGGTCGCCGACATCGTCGCCACGGCCTTCCTGCCCGGCTTCGACGACCGGGGCGCCGCCGAACTGCGCCGCCGCGTCCAGCTCCTCACCGACCGCTTCCCGCTCTACCCCAGCGTCCCCACCACCCCCGCCGACCCCGCCGACCCGCGGCCCGTGGCCGAGGAGGCCGCTCAGTGATGCACCGCGACACCGCCCCCGCCACGCCCGGCGACGTCCTCCCCGACCACCCCGAGTTCCTGTGGCGCAACCCCGACCCCAAGCGGTCGTACGACGTCGTCATCGTCGGCGGCGGCGGGCACGGCCTGGCCACCGCCTACTACCTGGCGAAGAACCACGGCATCACCAACGTCGCCGTGCTGGAGAAGGGCTGGCTCGCGGGCGGCAACATGGCCCGCAACACCACGATCATCCGTTCCAACTACCTCTGGGACGAGAGCTCCGGCATCTACGAGCACTCCCTCAAGCTCTGGGAGACCCTCGAAGAGGACCTCGACTACCCGATCCTCTTCAGCCAGCGCGGTGTGCTCAACCTGGCCCACACCCTCCAGGACATCCGCGACAGCAAGCGCCGGGTCTACGCCAACCAGCTCAACGGCATCGACGCCGAGTGGCTGGAGCCGGAGGACGTCGCCAAGGTCTGTCCGATCGTCAACATCTCGCCCGACGTGCGCTATCCGGTGCTCGGCGCGACGTACCAGCCGCGCGCCGGTATCGCCAAGCACGACTACGTGGCCTGGGGTTTCGCCCGCAAGGCCGACGCGTACGGCATCGACCTGATCCAGGACTGCGAGGTCACCGGCCTCGACATCGTCGACGGCCGGGTGCGTGGCGTACAGACCACGCGCGGCCCGATCGCGGCCGGGAAGGTCGCGCTGGCGGCGGCCGGGCACTCCTCCGTGCTCGCGGCCATGGCCGGGCTGCGGCTGCCGCTGCAGAGCCACCCCCTGCAGGCGCTGGTCTCGGAGCTCCTCGAACCCGTCCACCCGACCGTGGTGATGTCGAACGCCGTGCACGTGTACGTCTCGCAGGCGCACAAGGGCGAGCTGGTGATGGGCGCCGGCATCGACAGCTACAACGGCTACGGCCAGCGCGGCGCCTTCCACATCCTGGAGCGTCAGATGGCCGCCGCCCTCGAGCTGTTCCCCGTCTTCGCCCGCGCCCACATGCTGCGCACCTGGGCCGGCATCGTCGACACCACCCCGGACGCGTCCCCCATCGTCGGCCTGACGCCGGTCGAGGACCTCTACCTCAACTGCGGCTGGGGCACCGGCGGTTTCAAGGCCACCCCGGGCGTCGGCTGGTGCTTCGCGCACACCGTCGCCACCGGCGCACCGCACCCCTACAACGCGCCCTTCACCCTCGACCGCTTCACCACCGGTGCCCTGGTCGACGAGCACGGCGCCGCCGCCGTGGCCCACTGAGCGAGGAGTACCGGCATGCAGCTCATCACCTGCCCCTGGTGCGGTGACCGCGAGGAGATCGAGTTCCACTACGGCGGTCAGGCGCACGTCGCCTACCCCGAGGACCCCTACGCGCTCGACGACGAGCAGTGGGCCCAGTACGTCTTCTTCCGCGACAACCCCAAGGGCCCCTTCGCCGAACGCTGGGTGCACGCGGCCGGCTGCCGCCGCTGGTTCAACGCCGTGCGCGACACGGTCACCCACGAGTTCCTCTCCGTGTCCGCGCCGCGGGCGAAGGACCAGGAGGCCACCCGATGAACACCCCCTTCCGCGCCCCCGGCCACGGCCACGTCGACCGCGCCACCGCCCTCTCCTTCACCTTCGACGGCACCGCCTACACCGGCCACCCCGGCGACACCCTCGCCTCCGCCCTGCTGGCCAACGGCGTCCACCACGTGGCCGACAGCATCAAGTACGGCCGCCCGCGCGGCTTCCTGGCCGCCGGAGCCGAGGAACCCAACGCGCTCGTCCAGATCGAGTTCCCCTTCCCCGAGCCCATGCTCACCGCCACCACCGTCGAGCTGTACGACGGCCTGGTCGCCCGGGGCCTGTCCGGCCAGGGCAGGCTGAGCACCGAACCGGACACCGCCCGCTACGACACCCTGCACGCCCACTGCGACCTCTTGGTCGTCGGCGCGGGCCCGGCGGGGCTGGCCACCACCCTGGCCGCCGCCCGGACCGGCGCCCGCGTGATCCTCGTCGACGAACTCCCGCAGCCTGGCGGTTCGTTGCTCGGCAGCCAGGAACTCATCGCCGGCGCACCGGCCACGGAATGGGTCAGCGGCGTCCTCGCGGAACTCGACGACCGCGCGGACGTACAGGTCCTGTCGCGCACCACCGCCTTCGGCCACTACGACGACGGACTCGTCCTCGCCCTGGAGAAGCGCACCGACCACCTCGGCGCGGCGGCGCCCGCCCACGTCTCCCGGCAGCGGATCTGGCGGATCCGCTCCCGGCAGGTCGTGTACGCCACCGGCGCCTACGAGCGTCCGGTCGCCTTCGACAACAACGACCGGCCCGGGATCATGCTGGCCGGCTCGGCCCGCACCTACCTCAACCGCTTCGGCGTCCTGCCCGGTTCGCGGGCCGTCGTCTTCACCACGAACGACAGCGCCTACCCGACCGCGCTCGAACTCGCCGACGCGGGCGTGCGGATCGCCGCGGTGGTCGACGTACGCGAACAGGTGCCGGAGCACTGGCGCACCGCCTGCGCCGAACGCGGCATCGGCATCCGGGCGGGCCAGGTCGTCACCGGCACCAGCGGCATCGAGCGGGTCACCCGGGCCCATGTCGCGCCCTTCGGCGAAGGGAACCTCGGCGAGCGGCACGGCATCGACTGCGACCTGCTGCTGGTCTCCGGCGGCTGGAACCCCGCGGTGGCCCTGTTCAGCCAGGCCCGCGGCACCCTCCGCTACGACGCCGGGATCGGCGCCTTCGTCCCCGCCGACGCACCCGATGCCGTCCGTACGGCGGGGGCGGCCGGCGGCACCTTCACCCTGTCCGGCTGCCTCGCGGACGGCGTGGACGCGGCCCGGCAGGCCCTGTCGGCGATCGGCAGGACCGGCCCGGAGGTCGCCCTCCCGGCCACCGCAGCGCTCCCGGACGGTGCGCCCGCCCAGGTGCTCTGGCGGGTGCCGAGCCCCCCGGACGGTCACGACGACCAGGACGGCGCGCTCCAGTTCGTCGACCTGCAGCGCGACGCGGCCGTCTCGGACGTCCTGCGGGCGACCGGTGCGGGCCTGCGCTCGGTGGAGCACGTCAAGCGGTACACCACCATCGGCACCGCCCACGACCAGGGCCGTACCTCGGGCGTGATGACCTCGGGCATCGTCGCCGAGGCGCTGGGCGTGGACGTCGCCGACCTCGGCACCACCCGCTACCGGCCACCGGCCGTGCCGGTCTCCTTCGCCGCCCTCGCGGGCCGCAACCGCGGCGAGCTCTTCGACCCGGTCCGGGTGACGGCGATCCACCCCTGGCATGTCGCGCACGGCGCCCTGTTCGAGAACGTCGGCCAGTGGAAGCGTCCCTGGTACTTCCCGCGGGCCGGGGAGACCATGGAGGAGGCCGTGCTGCGCGAGTGCCGGGCCGCCCGCACCGGCGTCGCGATGATGGACGGCTCCACCCTCGGCAAGATCAATGTGCAGGGTCCGGACGCCGGCGTGCTGCTGGACCGGCTCTACACGAACCTGATGAGCACCCTCAAGGTGGGCCGGGTCCGCTACGGCGTGATGTGCGGCGTCGACGGCATGGCGATCGACGACGGCACGGTGATCCGGGTGGCCGAGCAGGAGTTCCTGCTCACCACGACCACCGGCAACGCGGCCAAGGTCCTGGAGTGGATGGAGGAGTGGCTGCAGACGGAGTGGCCCGACCTGCGGGTGCACCTCACCTCCGTCACCGAGCACTGGGTGACGATCCCCCTGGTCGGCCCTCGCTCCCGCGACGTGCTGGCCCTGGTGGCGCCGGGCCTCGACGTGGGCAACGACGCCTTCCCCTTCATGTCCTGGCAGGACACCACCGTCGCCGGAGTGGCGGCCCGGGTCTGCCGGATCAGCTTCTCCGGTGAGCTCGCCTACGAGATCAACGTGCCCGCCTGGTACGGCATCACGGTGTGGGAGGCCCTGCACGCGGCCGGCGACGAGTTCGGCCTCACCCCGTACGGCACCGAGACGATGCACGTGCTGCGCGCCGAGAAGGCCTACCCGATCATCGGGCAGGACACCGACGGCACCATCACCCCGCAGGACCTGGGCATGTCCTGGGTGGTGTCGAAGAAGAAGCCGGACTTCGTCGGCAAGCGGTCCTTCAGCCGCGCGGAGAACCAGCGTGAGGACCGCAAGCAGCTGGTGGGCCTGCTGCCGGCCGACGAACGCGTGCTGCTCCCCGAGGGCGCCCAGATCATCGCCACCAGCGACATCCCGGAGCCCCCGGTGCCGATGCTGGGCCATGTCACCTCCAGCTACCGCAGCGACGCCCTCCGGCGGACGTTCGCCCTGGCCCTGGTGCGCTCGGGAACGCGGCGCATCGGCGAGACCCTCTATGTGCCCCTGGACGGCCGGACCGTCCCGGTGACCGTGACCGACCCCGTGCTCTTCGACAAGGAGGGAGCTCGCCGTGACGGTTGAGACGCCCGCCCGCTTCAGCCCGCTGTCCGAGTGGCACGACACCCTGGCCCGGCTGCCGGCCGGCATCGAGGTACGGGAACTGCCCTTCCTGACCCACCTCACCCTCCGTCTGGAGCCGGGCGGCACCGCGGCGCGAGCCGTCGAGTCCTGCCTGGGCGTCACCCTGCCCGGCCCCCTGCGCGCCGAGCAGTCCGGCGACGTCGAGGTGCTGTGGATGGGCCCGGACGAATGGCTGCTGATCGCTCCGGAGGGCCGCCAGGACGACCTCCTCGCGCGACTGCGGTCGGCGATCGGCGACGCGTTCGCCACCGTCACCGACGTCTCGGCCCAGCGCACCACCCTGGCCCTGTCCGGCGACCTCGTCCGCACGGTGCTGGCCCAGGGCTGCGCCCTCGACCTGGACCCCAGGATCACCCCGTCCGGCTCCTGCCCCACCACACTGCTGGCCCAGGCCCCGGTGACCCTCCTGGTGCGCGGCGAGACCCCCTGCGACCTCCGGCTCCTTGTCCGCGCCTCGTTCGCCCCCTACCTGGCCGCCTGGCTCACCGACGCCTGCACGGAGTACCGGGGAAACGACGGATGAGCATCAGCGAGGCCCGGAGGCCGGGGCTCCGCGCCACCCCCTACAACCCCACGATCGAGTTCCACCGCTTGGCGAAGTCCACCCGTTCCTTCGAGGTGATGTCGCGGGCGATGGCGAGGCGCTTGCGCATCGCCGTGTTCGGGAAGATCAGGGGGTTGTCGGCGAGGGCCGCGGTGTCCTTGTCCTGGGAGTCGGCGAGGACCTGCTGGGCGGCCGGGACGGGGCAGACGTAGTTGACCCAGGCTGCCAGCTCGGCGGCGACCTCCGGCTCGTAGTAGTAGTCGATGAGACGTTCCGCGTTGGCCTTGTGGGCGGCGCGGTCCGGGATCATCAGGGAGTCCGACCACAGCTCCGCGCCCTCCTCGGGGACGACGAAGCGGATGTCGGGGTTGTCGGCCTGGAGCTGGATGACATCGCCTGAGTACGCCTGGCAGGCCAGGACATCCCCGCTGACCAGGTCCTTCGTGTAGTCGTTGCCGGTGAAGCGGCGGATCTGGCCCCGGTCGACCTGCTGCTGCACCTCGTCGCAGACTTCGTAGAAGTCGTCGGCCGTCCACTTGGTGATGTCCACGCCGTTGCCCTGCATCAGCAGCGCGAACGCCTCGTCGAGGCCGGAGAGCAGGGTCACCCGGCCCTTGAGGTCGCTCGCCCACAGGTCCTTGACGTGCCGGATCTCGCGGCCCAGCTTCCTGCGGTTGTAGGCGATGCCGGTGATGCCCGACTGCCAGGGCACGGTGTAGAGGCGGCCCGGGTCGAAGGCGGGCGTGCGGAGCAGCGGATCCAGGTACTTCGCGACGTTCGGCTGGTGGGCGCGGTCCATCTTCTGCACCCAGCCCAGGCGGACGAACCGCGCGCACATCCAGTCGCTGATGACGATGATGTCCCGGCCGGTGGACTGGTGGTTCATCAGCGCCGGGCTGATCTTGCCGAAGAACTCGTCGTTGTCGTTGATCTCCTCGATGTAGTCGACGGAGATCCCGGTGCGCTTCTCGAAGGCGTCGAGGGTGGGCCGCTTGTTCGGGTTGTCGTCGTCGACGTCGATGTACAGCGGCCAGTTCGCGAAGACCAGCCGGTGGTCCCGGGCGGACAGGTCGGTCACGGTGCGGTCGCCGGCCTTCACGTAGGCGGCGGGCACCCCGCAGCCGGCCAGCGCGCCCAGCGCGGCGGTGCCGCCGAGCGCGCGCAGCAGGGAACGGCGGGAGAGCGCGGGCGTTCGAGGAGGATTCTGGGGCACCACTGCAGCATGCCGCCGATGCCGGTGATCGGACAATCGACGCTGCGTCGAGCGCCCCGACGCGGACCGGACACCTTGTCGACGACCCAAGTCAACACCGGGTTACAACGGCGGTCACCGGCGGCAGGGCCACCTCGACGGTGAGTCCTCCCGCGAGGTGCGGGTGCGCCCGCACCCGGCCGCCGTGGGCCGCGACGACCGCCGCCGCGATGGACATCCCGAGGCCGAGACCGTCCCGTTTCCGTACCCGGTCCTCCGCCCCGAGCCGCCGGAACGGCCGGAACAGCTCCGCCGCCCGGCCGCGTCCACCCCCGTCCACACCCGCACCCAGCCGCCCTCCGGGAGGTTGTGCCGTACGGCGTTGTCGGTGAGGTTGGCCACCAGCCGCTCCAGCAGCTGCGGATCCCCGAGCACCGGCGCCGGATCGAGCCGCGCCGCCACCCGCTCCCCGGCCGGCAGCAGCTCCTTCACCACCTCCGCGAGGTCCACCAACTCCCCTCTTTCCAGCCCCCGCTGACTGCGCGCCAGCGTCAACAGGGCCTCGATCAGCCGCTCCTGCTCCTGTCCCGCCGCCCGCACCCCGACCAGCGCGGCGCGCAGCCGCTGCCGACGAAGCCCGGCAAGCCCAAAACCGCGGAGAAGGGCCTGCAGCAGTCCACGGGCCAGGAACCGGGCCTGACCACTTCGGGGGCCAGACGGCAAAGCGCTGCCCGGGAGAACCTTCCGGTCCCGGGCAGCGCCACTTACCCAGGGGCGCGGGGCTGTGCCGATGTGCGGCTCCGCCGCGTGGGCGCGACCAGCACCCACGCACCCGCACCCGAACTCAGCCCTCCAACGACGTCATCACGTGCTTGACTCGCGTGTAGTCCTCGAACCCGTACCCGGACAGGTCCTTGCCGTACCCCGACTTCTTGAAGCCACCGTGCGGCATCTCCGCGACCAGCGGAATGTGCGTGTTGATCCACACGCACCCGAAGTCCAGCTTCTTGGACATCCGCATCGCACGCCCGTGGTCCTTGGTCCACACGGAGGACGCCAGCGCGTAGTCGACGCCGTTGGCCCACTCCACGGCCTGGTCCTCGTCCGTGAAGGACTGGACGGTGATGACCGGCCCGAAGACCTCGTTCTGGATGATCTCGTCGTCCTGCTTCAGCCCGGAGACGACGGTCGGCGCGTAGAAGTACCCCTTGTCACCGACCCGCTGACCACCGGCCTCGACCTTGGCGTGGGCGGGCAGCCGCTCGATGAAGCCGGCGACCTGCTTCAGCTGGTTGGGGTTGTTCAACGGTCCGAACAGCACGTCCTCGTCGTCCGGCTGGCCCGTCTTCGTCTCGGCCGCGGCCTTCGCGAGGGCCGCCACGAACTCGTCGTGGATGGACTCCTGCACGAGCACCCGGGTCGCCGCCGTACAGTCCTGGCCGGCGTTGAAGTAGCCCGCCACGGAGATGTCCTCGACGGCCTTGGCGATGTCCGTGTCCTCGAAGACGACGACCGGCGCCTTGCCGCCCAGCTCCAGGTGGACCCGCTTGAGGTCCTTGGACGCGGACTCGGCGACCTGCATGCCGGCGCGCACGGAGCCGGTGATGGAGGCCATCGCCGGGACCGGGTGCTCGACCATGAGGCGGCCGGTGTCGCGGTCACCCGTGACGACGTTGAAGACACCCTTGGGCAGGATCCCGCCGAGGATCTCGGCGATCAGGACGGTCGACGCCGGGGTGGTGTCCGACGGCTTCAGCACGACCGTGTTGCCCGCGGCGATCGCCGGCGCGAACTTCCACACGGCCATCATCATCGGGTAGTTCCAGGGCGCGACCTGCGCGCAGACGCCGACCGGCTCGCGGCGGACGATGGAGGTCATCCCCTCCATGTACTCGCCGGCCGAGCGGCCCTCCAGCATCCGGGCCGCACCGGCGAAGAACCGGATCTGGTCGACCATCGGCGGGATCTCCTCGGAGCGGGTGAGCCCGGTCGGCTTGCCGGTGTTCTCCACCTCCGCCGCGATGAGTTCCTCGGCCCGCTCCTCGAACGCGTCCGCGATCTTCAGCAGGGCCTTCTGGCGCTCCGACGGGGTGGTGTCGCGCCAGCCGGGGAAGGCCGCGGCCGCGGCCGCCATCGCGGCGTCGACGTCCGCTTCCCCGGACAGCGGCGCGGTCGCGTACGCCTCGCCGGTGGCGGGGTTGACCACCTCGGTGGTCCGCCCGTCGGCGGCGTCCCGGAACTCACCGTCGATGTAATTGCGCAGACGACGCAGCTCGGTGCTCACTGCCGGCCCTCCAAGTTCGGGTGTCCATTGACTGAGACACCCACAGTAATCCGCGTTCCCACGTTTTCAACACCCCCGCGGCCGCCATGTCTGCGAAATCCGCAATCCCAGCCACCTCAAACAACGAATTTCATCGATACGGCCTTGCGGAACCGTCGAGACGTCGTGCACAGTGAGGTCGTGGCCAGTCGAAGCGCAGACCAGAGGGACTCCTCCCGCGAGTCCAGGAGCGGCACCCCCCAGCTGGATGCCGTCTCCCTCGCCATCATCCAGCAGCTGCAGGAGGACGGCCGCCGGCCGTACGCCGCGATCGGCAAGGCCGTCGGCCTGTCGGAGGCGGCCGTGCGCCAGCGCGTCCAGAAGCTGCTGGACCAGGGCGTCATGCAGATCGTCGCCGTCACGGACCCGCTCACCGTGGGCTTCCGCCGGCAAGCGATGGTCGGCATCAACGTCGAGGGCGATGTCGAGTCGATCGCGGACGCGCTGAGCGCCATGTCGGAAGTCGAGTACGTGGTGATGACCGCGGGCTCGTTCGACATCCTCGCGGAGATCGTCTGCGAGGACGACGACCACCTGCTGGACGTCATCAACAAACGCATCCGGG
The DNA here is from genome assembly GCF_042959465.1 of Streptomyces sp. NPDC007901. Taxonomy (NCBI): domain Bacteria; kingdom Bacillati; phylum Actinomycetota; class Actinomycetes; order Kitasatosporales; family Streptomycetaceae; genus Streptomyces; species Streptomyces sp. NPDC007901. The sequence continues at coordinate 111,001 of NZ_JBIBKW010000011.1, forward strand.
CACTGCCCGGCGTGCGCTCCACCGAAAGCTTCGTCTATCTGAAGCTGAAGAAGCAGACCTACATGTGGGGAACCCGATAACCGTGACCCAGAAGGACCTCAGCCGCACCGCGTACGACCACCTGTGGATGCACTTCACCCGCATGTCCTCGTACGAGCACTCCCCCGTCCCGACCATCGTCCGGGGTGAGGGCACCTACATCTACGACGACAAGGGCAAGCGCTACCTCGACGGTCTCGCGGGGCTGTTCGTGGTCCAGGCCGGTCACGGCCGCACGGAGCTCGCCGAGACCGCCTTCAAGCAGGCCCAGGAGCTGGCCTTCTTCCCGGTGTGGTCGTACGCCCACCCGAAGGCCGTCGAGCTGGCCGAGCGCCTCGCCGACTACGCGCCGGGCGACCTGAACAAGGTCTTCTTCACCACCGGCGGCGGCGAGGCCGTGGAGACCGCCTGGAAGCTGGCCAAGCAGTACTTCAAGCTGCAGGGCAAGCCGACCAAGTACAAGGTCATCTCCCGCGCGGTCGCCTACCACGGCACCCCGCAGGGCGCCCTGTCCATCACCGGCCTGCCGGGCCTGAAGGCCCCCTTCGAGCCGCTGGTCCCCGGCGCGCACAAGGTGCCGAACACCAACATCTACCGCGCCCCGCTCTTCGGCGACGACCCGGAGGCCTTCGGCCGCTGGGCCGCCGACCAGATCGAGCAGGAGATCCTCTTCGAGGGCGCCGACACGGTCGCGGCCGTCTTCCTGGAGCCGGTCCAGAACGCGGGCGGCTGCTTCCCGCCCCCGCCCGGCTACTTCCAGCGGGTCCGCGAGATCTGCGACAAGTACGACGTGCTGCTCGTGTCGGACGAGGTCATCTGCGCCTTCGGCCGCCTGGGCACGATGTTCGCCTGCGACAAGTTCGGCTACGTCCCGGACATGATCACCTGCGCCAAGGGCATGACCTCGGGCTACTCCCCGATCGGCGCCTGCATCGTCTCCGACAAGATCGCCGAGCCGTTCTACAAGGGCGACAACACCTTCCTGCACGGCTACACCTTCGGCGGCCACCCGGTCTCCGCGGCCGTCGGCCTCGCCAACCTCGACCTGTTCGAGCGCGAGAACCTCAACCAGCACGTCCTCGACAACGAGGGTGCCTTCCTCTCCACCCTGCAGAAGCTGCACGACCTGCCGATCGTCGGCGACGTCCGCGGCAACGGCTTCTTCTACGGCATCGAGCTGGTCAAGGACAAGGCGACCAAGGAGTCCTTCAACGACGAGGAGACCGAGCGCGTCCTGTACGGCTTCCTCTCGAAGGCCCTGTTCGAGAACGGCCTGTACTGCCGTGCCGACGACCGCGGCGACCCGGTCGTCCAGCTCGCCCCGCCGCTGATCTCCAACCAGGAGACCTTCGACGAGATCGAGCAGATCCTGCGCGCCACGCTGACGGAGGCCTGGACGAAGCTCTGAGCCTCGTACCACCGAGTGCCACTGAGTACTCCGAGTACCTCTGATCAGCTGATCAACACCGGCCCCGGTGCCGTCCGTTCGAGTGAGAACGGCGGCCCGGGGCCGTGTGCTGTCCGGGCTCCGCCCGCCCTCCCGCCTAGCGTGCACGTGACCGATCGGCCCAGCCTTCGTTCCCCCGGACGTGGGAAGGCACGGCAAAACGGATCAGAACCGAGGTGTACGCGCATGGAGGCCCCGCCGGACAACGACGTGCTGTGGGCACGCTCCCTGCACTTCCGCCACCAGGACGGCTCGCCGGGCATCGTCGGCATCTCGCTGGGCGTGCGGGAGGGCGAGATCCTCGCCGTCAGCGGCCCGCGCGGCAGCGGCAAGACCACGCTGCTGAGGTGCCTGGCCGGTCTGACCCCGGCGCAGGGCGGCGAGGTCTGGTTCAACAGCACGGCCGTGCACCGGATGGGCCCGCTCACCCGGGAACGGCTGCGCCGCGACCGCTTCGGCTGGATCGACCCGGCCCCGGTCCTCGTCCCCGAGCTGAACGTCTGGGAGAACACGGCGCTGCCCCTGATGCTGCGCGGCACCGGCCGCCGCCGGGCCAAGGTGGCCGCGCTGGAGTGGCTGGAACGCCTGGACGTGGGCGACAGGGCCCGCAGCCGCCCGGCCGAACTCCAGCAGGCCGAACGCCAGCGCGTCTCCATCGCCCGCGCCCTCGCGCCCGCCCCCACGATCCTCTTCGCGGACGAGCCGACGGCCCCCCTGCACCGCGCGGACCGCGCGCACGTCCTGCGCACGCTCACCACGGCGGCCCGCTCGCACGGCATCACGGTCGTCCTCGCCACGCACGACGCGGAGACGGCGGCCCTGGCCGACCGCCGGGTCTCCCTGCTGGACGGCCGCCGGGTGAAGACCGTCCACCTGCCGCCGGTCACCGAGACGGAGGGCCGGGCCGAGTGCTCGCTCTCCGTCTGACCCGAGTCGCCCACCCGGCCGTCCACCTGCGCCGCCTCCTGGTGGCGACGGCGGCCGCCGGCACGGGCTTCCTGCTGCTGTCCGCGCTCGGCTACGCGCTGGCCCACCCGGGGAACCCGACGGGGGCGCTGCTGCGCCTGTCCTGGTGCGCGATCCCGCTCGCCGCCACGGTGTACTTCGCGGTCGCCGTCGCCCGCACCGACCCCGGCACCAGGCCCCGCCCCGGCCTCTCCGCCTTCGGCCTGGGCCCGGCCCGGCTGATGGCCATCGCCGCCCTGAACACGGGCCTCGCCTGCGTCCTGGGCTCCCTGCTGGCCCTCCTGGTCTTCCTCCACCTCCGGGGCGACCTCACCGGCATGCCCTTCGACGGCGCCGCCAAGGACTTCCTGGCAGCGGACAGGTCCCTGCCCCTCCCGGCGGCCCTGACCCTCCTGACCGTCCCCCCGGTACTCGCCTCCGCCGCCGTGGCCCTGACCCTCCGCCCCCGGGACCTCCCCCACCCGGCGGGCCGCCGTGCGTACGGCCGCTTCGGCGCGTACGGCACGGGAACCCCCGGGGAGACCTTCGGCGCCTACGGCCGCTTCGGCGCCCGCCTCTTCAAACGCCCGACCCGTCCCGCCGACGCCGACGCAGCCGACGACGGCGCCCAGGCTTCCCCGCAGGACACCCCCTCCGCCCCACAGGACGTCCCGGTGACCGCGGAGGACCAGGTACCCGCCCCTCCCGTACCCACCCAACCCCCCACCGGCCTCCCCTGGGGCATCGCCGTCCTCGCCGCCGGTCTCGCCGTCGAGTCCTACGCCGGCACCACCGAGGCCACCCCCCGGACCACCCTCCCCGGCGGCCTCGTCGTGGGCCCCGCCGGCGTCCTGGCCGGCTGGTCGCTCACCGCCCTCGGCCTGGTCCTCGCCGCCCCCGGTCTCACCCACCTCTGCGGCCGGCTCCTGCAGACCGCCCGCCCCGGCGCCCGCCGCCTCCTCGCCGGCCGCGTCCTGATGGCGGAGGCCACGAGGATCGGCCGCCCCCTCGGTGTCGTCTGCGCGGTCGCCTCAGCGGCCTTCGCGGCCGACACGCTCTACGGCTACGACGGCGCCGCCCCCGCCTTCGGCCCGCTCACCGCCCTCGGCGGCCTGGTGGTCGCCGGCTGCACGGTGGCCACCCTCCTCACCGCGGCCGTGGAGGCCCGCCAGTCCCGCGCCGACACCACCGAGGCCCTGCTCCGGCTGGGCGCCCCGGCCACGGTGCTGCGCGGTGCGGCCGCCCTGCGCGCCGGCGCCCTGCTGGCCCTCTTCGGCCCCCTCACCCTCTTGATCGCCGACCTCGCCGCACTGCCGCTCGCCCCCTGAGAGGCCGTACGAAGAAATCCGGCAACCGCCGATGACTTTCGCGGCACCCCCCGGTCTAACCCCCCGAACAGCACGTCACACCCGAGGGAGAGGCCCCCATGTACCAGCAGATGATCTTCGTGAACCTGGCCACCGACGACGTCGCCGCGTCGCGGAAGTTCTTCACGGAGCTGGGCTACACGATCAACCCGCAGTTCAGCACCGACGACTGCTCCTGTGTCGTGATCAGCGACACGATCTTCGCGATGCTGCTCGGCAAGCAGCGCTACGCCGACTTCACCAAGAAGGAGATCGCCGACTCCCGGAAGACCAGCGAGGTGCTGATCTGCCTGAGCGCGGAGAGCCGCGAGAAGGTCGACGAGCTGGTGGAGAAGGCGGTCGCGGCCGGCGGCACCGCGAACGACGACGTCCAGGACCACGGTTTCATGTACGGCCGCTCCTTCGACGACCTCGACGGCCACTCCTGGGAGGTCATGTGGATGGACCCGGCGGCCGTGCAGGGCTGACACCTAGAGTGGGCGGGTGCATCCGACACCCGCCCAGCCGCACCCCGCCCAGCCGCGGCCCACGCGGCCCCACCGTGCCGCCCGCGACCGTGAGATCGAGTCGCTCGCCGAGTTCGACGAGGTGGTCGCCGCGCACGGGACGCTCGCGCAGTACCGGCTCCAGGCCGTCGATCTGACGGCCCGTACAGACGTCCTGCTGGCCACCGACACCACCGGCGCCGTCTTCCTCGGCTGCCCGATGTCCCCCGAGGCCACCGCCCGGGTGGGCGCGTCCGGCGCCCTGGTGTTCCCGCCGGTCCCGGACCTCCCCTTCGACCCCTACCGCGCCTTCGTCTACACGCCCGACGAGTTGTTCGAGTCGCTCGCCGAGGGCTACGAGGCGACCCCGGACGCCCGCTCGTACGCCTGGTTCCAGCGGACCAGGTCGGACGGCGACATATTCGCCTCGATGCTCCGCTCGATCCACGACGACGCGGTCTCCGACGCACTCGACGAACTCCTCGCCGGCGCCCGGGTGGTGGGCGTGATGGGCGGGCACGCCATGGCGCGCGGCACGGACGCGTACGCCGGTGCCGCCCGGCTGGGCCGCGAACTCGCGCGCGCCGGGTACACGGTGGCGACCGGCGGCGGCCCGGGCGCGATGGAGGCGGCGAACCTCGGCGCGTACGCGGCCCCCTTCGACGACGGGATGCTGGAGGAGGCGCTCCGGCTCCTCGCCAAGACCCCGTCGTTCCGGCCGTCGGTCACCGACTGGGCCCGCGCCGCCTTCGAGGTCCGCGAGCGCTGGCCGGACGGCGGTCCCTCGGTCGGCATCCCCACCTGGTTCTACGGCCATGAGCCGCCGAACGCCTTCGCCGCGCACATCGCCAAGTACTTCGCCAACGCCACCCGCGAGGACGGCCTGCTGGCCCGTTCCAACGCCGGCGTGGTGTTCCTGCCGGGCGCGGCCGGGACCGTCCAGGAGATCTTCGACAACGCGACGCCCAACTACTACGAGTCGCGGGGCGAACCGACCCCGATGGTGCTCGTGGACGAGGCGCACTGGAGCGAGAAGCTGCCGGCCTGGCCGTTGCTGACCTCGCTCGCCGGGGAGCGCGCGATGGCGTCCCGTATCGCCCTGGTTGACCGGATCGAGCAAGCTTCACACGCGGTGAAACGTCTCAGCACTTAATAAGTAGGCAAAGTCAACGCCCGTGGACCGCATATGCATTGACACTACTTACGGAGCGCTTATACACCTGTGAGCCTCTTGGGAATGCTGATGCCTCGCCTCACCGTCGCGTCAACTTCCCCTCAGCCCCCCGCAGTTATGCACTCAGTAAGGACAAATGTGTCCATATCCCGCCGCAGTGCACGTCGTTCCGTGCGCATCCTGGGTGTCGCCGCCGCGTCGGCCGCGCTGACGCTGGGCGTCTCCGGCTCCGCCCTCGCGTGCACCATCTCCGACTTCTCCGCCGAGGCCACCTGCGACGGCGCCCAGGGCTCCATCGTCGTCACCAACACGGACGCCTCCGGTAAGTCGGCCACCATCACCGTCTTCCTCGAGAACAACGGCGCCGACGCGAAGCAGGTCGGCGAGGCCCAGACCGTCAAGGGCTCCAAGGAAGGTACGAAGGTCACCTTCTCCGAGGACTGGAAGCCGAACGCGGAGTACCGGGTCCATGTGGTCGTCGACACCGACAAGATCAAGATCGACAAGGACATCACGCCCAACCTGACCACCCCCTCCACCGCGTGCACCACGGAGGAGAGCTCCAGCCCGTCCCCGTCGGATTCGGCCACGCCGTCGCCGTCGGCGTCGGAGTCCACCCCGGCCGAGTCGGACTCCCCGGCCCCGTCGGAGTCGGAGAGCAGCACCGCCCCGGCCGGCACGTCGAGCAACGCCCCGTCCCCGGCGGTCGGCGAGTCGAACCTCGCCGAGACCGGTGCCAACTCCAACACCGGTCTGATCGCCGGTATCGCCGCCGCGCTGGTCGCGGTCGGCGGCGGCGCCGTCTGGTTCGGTATGCGCCGTCGCGGTGCCCACAGCGGCAGCTGACGTACTTCCCCGAGCAACACCGTCACGCCAGCACCGCCGGCACCACCCAGCACACCGTCGAGGCCCGTCCCCGTATCCCCGGGGGACGGGCCTCGGCCGTTTCCCGGGGTCTCAGTCCAGTACGACGGTCTCCGCCGCGTCGAACTCCACGCCCACCGCGTCCCCCGCCTCCGGGGCCTCCCGCAGCGCACAGGCCGCCTCCAGCCGGGGGCCGCCGTCCTGGGGCTGGAGGTGGACGGTGACATGGGTGCCCTGGAAGGTGCGGGCGGCCACCGTGCAGGGCAGCCCCGTGTCGGCCGCCACCAGCCGTACACCGGCGGGCCGGACCAGCAGCGTATGCGTCCCCTCGGGCGCGTCCCCGGGCACCGGCAGCTTCCCCCACGGCGTCACCGCGACCGCTCCCTCGACGGTCGCCGGGACCACGTTGCCGAAGCCGAGGAAGCGGGCCACGAACGCGTCGGCGGGCCGCTGCCACACCTCCAGGGGCGTGCCGGACTGGGCGATCCGGCCGTCCCGCATCACCACCACCCGGTCGGCCAGCGCGAACGCCTCGCCCTGGTCGTGGGTCACGGCGAGCACGGTCGTACCCAACCGCGCGAACAGCTCGCGGAGTTCGACCACCAGCCGCTCCCGCAGCGAGCGGTCGAGCTGCCCGAGGGGTTCGTCGAGCATCAGCAGCCGGGGCCGGGGCGCCAGCGCGCGGGCCAGCGCCACCCGCTGCTGCTCACCGCCGGAGAGCCCGGCGACGGCCCGCCGGGCCGCCCCCGGAAGCCCCACCAGTTCCAGCAACTCGCCCACCTGCTCGGCCTGTTGCGCACGGCCGGCGCCCCGCATCCGGAGCCCGAACGCCACGTTCCCGCCCACGTCCCGCTGCGGAAACAGCTGATGGTCCTGGAACATCAGCCCGACCTCCCGCCGGTGCGCCGGCACCCGCGTCTGGTCCCGGCCGTCGAGCAACACCCGCCCAACGTCCAGCGGTTGCAGCCCCGCCACCGCCCTGAGCAGCGTCGACTTGCCGCTCCCGCTCGGGCCGAGCACGCACACCACCTCGTGCTCGGCGACCTCGAGACCGACGGCGTCGAGCACGGCCCGCCCGCCGAACCGCACAGTGGCCCGCTCCAGTTCGAGAAGGGACATCAGAACTCCCCCGTCCGGTCCGTCCGCAGCCGTTCGAGCACCAGCAGCGCCACCGCGCACACCACCATCAGAATCGTGGAAAGGGCCATCGCCTGGCCGTAGTTGAGATCACCGGGGCGGGACAGCAGCCGGGCCACCGCGACCGGCAGCGTCGGGTTGTCGGGGCGTGCGATGAACACGGTCGCCCCGAACTCCCCCAGCGACACCGCGAAGGCGAAGCCCGCCGCGATCAGCAGCGCCCGCCGCACCAACGGCAGATCGACCTCCCGCCACACCCGCCACGGCGAGGCCCCGAGCACGGCCGCCGCCTCCCGCAGCCGCTCGTCCACGGCCCGCAGCACGGGCAGCATGGTCCGTACGACGAAGGGCACGCCGACCAGCGCCTGTGCCAGCGGGACGAGGATCCACGACTGGCGCAGATCCAGCGGCGGCCTGTCGAGCGCGATCAGGAACCCGAAGCCGACGGTCACGGCCGACACGCCCAGCGGCAGCATCAGCAGCGCGTCGAACCCCCGTACCAGCCGCCCCGCGTCCCGCTGGGCCAGCGCGGCGGCGGCGAGCCCGCCGATCACCAGGGCGATCGCGGTGGCGGCGACCGCGTACTGCAGGGAGTTGACCACCGACTCGATCGGCGCGACCAGGAAGGTGCCGCCGTCGGCGTCGCCCAGCGCCCGGTAGTACCCGAACCCCCCGTCGAGCGACCGCCGTACCAGCACGGCCAGCGGCAGCACGAGGAGGACGGCGACGGTGGCGAGGACCCCGCCGAGCAGCGCCCACTGCCCGGTCCCGCGCGGCCGGCGCGCGGTCACCTCCGGGGCGACCAGGCGCAGCGCGCTCTCCCGCCGCCGTACCGTCCACGCGTGCACGGCGAGGATCGCGCCGACCGCGACGAACTGCACGATCGTGAGGACGGCGGCCGTGGAGAGGTCGAAGATCTCCGACGTCTGCCGGTAGATCTCCACTTCCAGGGTGGAGAAGGTGGGGCCGCCGAGGATCTGCACCACACCGAAGGAGGTGAAGGTGAACAGGAAGACCATCAGCGCGGCGGCGGCCACGGCGGGCGCGAGCGCGGGCAGGGTGACCTTCCGCCAGGCACCCAGCGGCGAGGCGCCGAGCATCCGCGCGGCCTCCTCCTGCCGCGGGTCCAGCTGCGCCCAGAGCCCGCCCACGGTCCGTACGACCACGGCGTAGTTGAAGAAGACATGCGCCAGCAGGATGGCCCAGACGGTGGTGTCCAGTCGTACGCCCCACAGCTCGTCGAGCAGTCCGCCGCGCCCGACGAGCGCCAGGAAGGCGGTCCCGACCACCACCGTCGGCAGCACGAAGGGGACCGTCACCACGGCCCGCAGCACCTGCTTGCCCGGGAAGTCCAGGCGGGCGAAGACATAGGCGGCGGGCAGCGCGACCAGCAGGGTGAGCGCGGTGGAGGCGAGCGCCTGCAAGGTGGTGAACCAGAGCACGTGCCGGATGTCGGACTGGCCGAGGACGTCGGCGATCCGCCCGAACCGCCAGGCCCCGTCGGCCTTCAGACCGCGGGTGACGATCGCCGCGACCGGCCAGGCGAAGAAGACGCCGAAGAACGCGACGGGCACGAGCATCAGCCCGAGCCGCGCCGCGCTCCCCCAACGGCCCTTGTGCGGGGCTACTTCAGTACGAGTGACGTCCACGTCTTGACCCACTGGTCACGGTTGGCGGCGATCTTCTCGGGCGCCATGGTCTCGGGGTCCTGGGCGGCGGGACCGTACTTGGTGAACTCGGCGGGCACACTCGCCCCCTTCACCACCGGGTACACGAACATGTTCAGCGGCATGTCCTCCTGGAACTCCTTGGAGACCAGGAAGTCGATGAGCGCCTTGCCGCCCTTGCTGTTCCCGGCGTTGCTCAGCAGCCCGGCGAACTCGATCTGCCGGAAGCAGGTGCCGGTCGCGACTCCGGTGGGCGCGGTGCTGGGCTTCGGGTCGCCGTAGATCACCTCGGCGGGCGGCGAGGAGGCGTACGACACGACGAGCGGCCGGTCGCCCTTGGCCTTCTTGCCGCCCGCGGAGCCGGAGAACTCCTCGTTGTAGGCCTGCTCCCAGCCGTCGACGACCTTGACGCCGTTGGCCTTCAGCTTCTTCCAGTAGTCCTGCCACCCGCTGTCCCCGTACTGCGCGGCGGAGCCGAGCAGGAAACCGAGCCCCGGCGAGGAGGTGGCCGCGTTCTCGGTGACGAGGAGGTTCTTGTACTGCGGCTTGACGAGATCGGCGTACGAGGTCGGCGGGGTCAGCTTGTGCTCGCTGAAGTACGCCTTGTCGTAGTTGACGCAGATGTCGCCGTAGTCGATGGGCGTGACCCGGTGCTTGGCCGCGTCGAGCCGGTAGGCCGTGCCGACCTGGTCGAGCCCCTTCGCCTCGTACGGCTGGAAGAGCCCGTTGTCGAGTGCCCTGGACAGCAGGGTGTTGTCGACGCCGAAGAAGACGTCGCCCTGCGGGTTGTCCTTGGTCAGGATCGCCTTGTTGACGGCCTGCCCGGCGTCGCCGTCCTTGAGGACCTTCACCTGGTAGCCGGACTGCTTCTCGAAGTCCTGGAGCACGTTCTTGGAGACGGCCCACGAGTCGTGGCTGACGAGGGTGACGGTCTTGGAGTCGGCCGCCGAACCCGACGACGACGAACACGCGGACAGCGTGACGAGACCGAGCCCTACGGCCGCGGCCACGAAGGTCTTGGTGTGCACTGGTGTTTTCCTCCTGGGGTGGACCAGGAAGAGACGCGGCCCTGCCCGCGGTGTGCGGGCAGGGCGCAACAGCTTGAGTGATGACCGAACTTCCTACCCAGAATGACCTGGGCGAGGTTCAGAGGGTCTGCGGCCCGATTGCCGCACTCTCAGCGCTGTGGCGCTCCCCTGTCGGAATATGAAGATGTGGTGGCCAGATCCTACCGCTCGGTGGCCGCGAGCTGACCACAGGCGCCGTCGATCTCCTGGCCACGGGTGTCCCGTACGGTGACGGGCACACCATGGGCGGCGATCGCCTCGACGAACGCCTTCTCGTCCTCGGGCCGCGAGGCGGTCCACTTGGAGCCCGGCGTCGGGTTCAGCGGGATCAGGTTGACGTGCACGGGCTTGCCGCGGAGCAGCCGGCCGAGCCGGTCACCGCGCCACGCCTGGTCGTTGATGTCCCGGATGAGGGCGTACTCGATGCTGAGCCGCCGGCCGCTCTTCTCGACGTAGTCGAACCCGGCGTCGAGCACCTCGCGCACCTTCCACCGGGTGTTGACCGGGACGAGAGTGTCGCGCAGTTCGTCGTCGGGGGCGTGCAGGGAGATCGCGAGCCGGCACTTGAAGCCCTCGTCGGCGAACCGGTTGATGGCCGGGACCAGTCCGACGGTCGAGACGGTGATGCCGCGCTGCGAGAGCCCGAGCCCGTCCGGCGCGGGATCGGTGAGCGCCCGGATGGCGCCGACCACCCGCTTGTAGTTGGCGAGCGGCTCGCCCATCCCCATGAAGACGATGTTCGAGAGCCGGGCAGGACCGCCGGGCACCTCGCCGTCCCGGAGCGCCCGCATCCCGTCCACGATCTGGTGGACGATCTCCGCGGTGGACAGATTCCGGTCCAGACCCGCCTGCCCCGTCGCACAGAACGGGCAGTTCATCCCGCACCCCGCCTGCGAGCTGATGCACATCGTCACCCGGTCCGGGTAGCGCATCAGCACCGACTCGACGAGCGTGCCGTCGAACAGCCGCCACAGCGTCTTGCGAGTGGTGCCCTCGTCCGTCGACAGATGCCGTACCACGGTCATCAGTTCGGGGAACAGCGCCTCGCGCAGCTTCTCCCGGGAGCCGGCCGGGATGTCCGTCCACTGCTCGGGGTCGTGCGCGTACCGCGCGAAGTAGTGCTGCGAGAGCTGCTTGGCACGGAACGGCTTCTCCCCCGTCTCGGCCACCGCGTCCTTGCGCTCGGCGGGCGAGAGATCGGCGAGATGCCGCGGCGGCTTCTTGGCTCCGCGCGGGGCGACGAAAGTGAGTTCTCCGGGCTTGGGCATGGTGGTACCAGTGTCGCAGATCCACTTGGGTGGCCTGTGACCGAAGGTTTCGTCCGGTGGGGCCCGGTGCGGACGGGGCTCAGGACCGGGCCGTCGTGATGAGGGCGAAGAGGGCGCCTACGGGGTCGAGGAACATGGCGAAGCGACCGATGCCCGGTGCCTCGGTGACCGGGATGAGGACGACGGCTCCGGACTCGACGGCCCTGGCGGAGGTCGCGTCGCAGTCGGTCACCTCGAAGTACGGGTGCCACTCCGGCGTCGAACCGGCGTCGAGGTTGGCCTGGGGCAGCTGCATCAGGCCGCCCAGGGCCGCCTGTGCGCCGGCGCCGGCCGGGGTGAGGACGCTGTAGGTGAGTCCGGGGCCCATCGGCACATCGCGCGTCTGCCAGGAGAAGACCGAGGTGTAGAAGGCCTTCGCCGCGCTCGCGTCGGTGGTGTAGAGCTCCGCCCGGGACAGGCTGCCGGGGGCGCCGACCAGGTCCAGGCCCTGGGTGTCGCCGGGCTGCCAGACCGCGAAGTCCGCGCCGGTGGGGTCGGTGAAGGCGGCGGTCCGTCCGAAGGTGAAGACGTCCCCCGGGGCGACCCGGACCCGGCCGCCGCCCTCTTCCACGGCCTTGGCGGTGGCGTCGGCGTCCGGGGTGTGGAAGTACAGCGTCCAGGACGGGCTCGCGCCCTCCTCGGTGAGCGGGCCGAGACCCGCGACCGTCCTGCCGTCCTGCAGGAAGAAGCCGTAGCCGCCCGCCTCCGGTCCCGCCGACCGGTGCTCCCAGCCGAGGACGGCGGAGTAGAAGGCGGCGCTCTCCCCGGTGTCCGGGCTGCCCAGGTCGAGCCAGTTCGGGGCGCCGGGCACATAGGCGGTCGTCAGCATCGCGTGGCCTCCTCGGTCACCAGGTCACGGGCAGCGTACGCGGTCCGCGGATCAGGCCCCGGCTCTGGAACTCGACCTCGCGCGGCGGTACGGCGAGCCGGATGCCGGGGAAGCGGGTGAGGACCGAGCCGATCATGATCTCGGCCTCCATGCGGGCCATGATCGCGGCCATGCAGTGGTGGGGGCCGTGCCCGAAGGCGAGGTGGGGACCGTTGGTGCGGTCGAAGTCCAGGACGTCGGGGTCGGGGAAGACCGCGGGGTCGCGGTTGGCGGCGACGTACGCGTTGTAGACGACCTCGCCGGCCCGGATCAGCTGGCCGCCGACCTCGACGTCCTCGACGGCGACCCGTGGGATGCCGACGCCGTTGCGGTGCGGGACGTAGCGGAACAGCTCGTCCACGGCCTTGGGGAGCAGTTCCGGCTCGCGGCGCAGCCGGTCCATGTGGTGGGGGCGGGTCAGCAGCGCGTACATCATCGACCCGCTGTTGTTGCGGACCGCGTGGCCGCCGCTGACCTGGATGGCGGTGGCCAGGGAGATCGCCTCGTCGTCGGTGAGCTCGCCGTCGGCCGCGGCCTGCGCCAGCACGCCGGCGAGGTCGTCGCGGGGCTCGGCGCGACGGCGCTGCAGCAGCTCGGCGATCCGGGCCCGGGTGGCCCGGGCGGCCTCCCGGGCACGTTCCTCGGCGTCGGGGCCGGCGGAGAGCAGGGCCTCGCCGGTCTCCGCCCAGCGGTGCCAGTCCTTCTCGTCGACGCCGAGGAAGTCACGGATCACGGCGATCGGGAAGGGGCCGTGCAGTTGCTCCATGAGGTCGGCCGGCGGGCCCGCCTCGGCCATCGCGTCGAGGAGTTCGGCGGCCCTGTGTTCGGCCATCGGCCGCAGCCGCTGCATGGCCCGCCCGGTGAAGGCACGGGCGACGACCCGGCGCAGCCGGTTGTGCCCGGGCGGGTCGATGTACTGCAGCCCCGCCGTCTGCGAGGCGACGGGCTCCGGGCGCATGCTGGTGACGTCGCGGCCGACGACCGCCTCCCGCGAGAAGCGCGGGTCGGAGGTGACGAAGCGGACGTCCTCGTACCGGGTGACCAGCCAGGCGTGCCCCTCGCCGTGCGCGAGCCTGATCCGGGTGACCGGCTCCTCGCGCATCATCTCGTCCAGGAACGGGTCGGGGTCGAGGGCGGGCAGGTCGTCGACGGACCAGAACCGCACCGGCGGAGGCGGCGAGGTCGGGGACGGGGTGGAGGCCGGGGCCGGGTCGAGGGGCATGGGCACACTCCCTGCGCGTCGGAGGACACAGCGTCCTCACAGGGAGTCTGCCTCCGGCTTGTCCGACCATGCGATTTCTGCTGCGTCATCCGGGGCCGCCAAGCCGACGAGCCCCCGCCCTGCGAAGGACGGGGGCTCGTCTACGACGACAGGTGTACGTCACCCACTGCCGACGAACAGCACCATCGGCAGCCACACCACCGGAGCCGTAGGCAGGAGCAAGTCCAGTCGGTCCATGCTCCATCAACGTGCCGCTACCGCGACGCGGCACCATGGCCCGCTGTCAGCCACTCCCCACGAACAGCACCATCGGCAGCCACACCACCGGAGCCGTAGGCAGGAGCAAGTCCAGCCGGTCCATGCTCCATCAACGTGCCGCTACCGCGACGCGGCACCATGGCCCGCTGTCAGCCACTCCCCACGAACAGCACCATCAGCAGCCACACCACCGGAGCCGTAGGCAGGAGCGAGTCCAGTCGGTCCATGATGCCGCCGTGGCCCGGGAGCAGCGTGCCCATGTCCTTGATGCCCAGGTCGCGCTTGATCATGGACTCGCCGAGGTCGCCGAGCGTGGCGCTGGCGGCGACCGCGAGGCCCAGCAGCAGGCCCTGCCACCAGGTGCCGTCGTCGATCAGGAACTGCATGCACAGCGCGCCCGCGACCATGGCGAACAGCACCGCGCCGACCAGGCCCTCGCGGGTCTTGCCGGGACTGATGCGGGGGGCGAGCTTATGGGTGCCGAAGCGCCAGCCGACGGCGTAGGCGCCGGTGTCGCTGACCACGGTGAGGAGCAGGAAGGTGATCACCCGCTGCGGGCCGTCGTCGGCGCTGAGCATCATGGAGACGAACGTCGCCAGGAACGGGACGTAGAACGCCGCGAAGAGGCCCGCGGTGACGTCCCTGAGATAGCCCTCCGGCGGTTCCGTCATCCGCCAGACCAGGATCGCGAGCCCAGTGAGCGCCAGGGCGACCCAGGCCCCCTCGGCCCCCCGGGCGTAGCCGGCGACGACCATCGCGGCTCCGCCGAGTGCCAGCGGGACCAGGGGCGCCTTGATGCCCTTGCGCTCCTGGAGCCGGCTGGTCAGCTCCCACAGACCCACCACGACCGCGACGGCTACCACGCCGACGAAGACGGCCTTGACGACGAACAGGGACGCCACGATCACGACGCCCAGTCCGACGCCGACCCCTATGGCCGCACCCAGGTCACGACCCGCGCTCTTCTTCTGCGGCGCGGGCGCCGGCTGGGGGGCGTCGGGCATGGGCTCCGGATTCTGCGGCGCCGCCGCGTGAGGCAGGGGCTGCGCCGACGGGGTGTCGTTGCGGGACGTCCCGTCGTGGAACGTCCCTTCGCGGAACGCCTCGTCTCGGAACAAGGGGCCGCCCAGCCGAGCGGCCCCCCGATCGTCGTCCTGGTCCGAGCCGTACGCGGGTACATCGTCGGGCACGATGGGCATGGGGCGAGTCTGCTGCGCGTCATGCGCATCGTACGTGGGACCCGCCGGGGCGGCTCCCTGGACATACCCGTGGCCGTAGCCATGGGCATGACCGTGGCTGTACCCCTGGCCGGAGCCGTGGGCGTACCCCTGACCGGCGGCTTGACCGTGGTCGTACCCCTGGCCGGTGCCCTGATCGGTCAGCGCCCAGTACCCGGCCCCGGCCTGCGGTCCGGCCTGCCCGGTCTGCGGCCCGGCGGGCGGCGGGGCTCCCCAGGATGAGTCGTTCATCAGACTTCGAGAAGCTCCGCTTCCTTGTGCTTGAGGAGCTCGTCCACCTGCGCGACGTACTTGTGCGTGGTGTCGTCGAGCTCCTTCTCCCCGCGGCGGCCCTCGTCCTCGCCGACCTCGCCGTCCTTGACGAGCTTGTCGATCGCTTCCTTGGCCTTGCGGCGCACGGAGCGGATCGACACCCGGGAGTCCTCGGCCTTGCTCTTGGCGACCTTGATGTAGTCGCGGCGGCGCTCCTCGGTCAGCTCGGGGAACACCACCCGGATGATGTTGCCGTCGTTGCTCGGGTTGACGCCCAGGTCCGAGTCGCGGATGGCCTGCTCGATGTTGCGCAGGGCCGTCTTGTCGAACGGGGTCACGACCGCCATGCGCGGCTCCGGCACGGAGAACGAGGCCAGCTGGTTGATCGGCGTCGGCGCGCCGTAGTAGTCGGCCACGATCTTGTTGAACATCGCCGGGTGCGCACGGCCGGTGCGGATCGCGGCGAAGTCCTCCTTGGCGACCACGACGGCCTTCTCCATCTTCTCCTCGGCCTCGAGGAGGGTCTCTTCGATCACCACTTGCTCCTGCGTGTCTTGAGTAAGGCCCGGCTGCGGTTCCGTTGCGGGGCGGCGGCCGGCTGCGTCGCGTCTTCTTTCCTGCACGGTTCCCGACCGGCAGGACATTGTCCATCCCCCGGTCAGGGTGCGTCAGGCGGTGCCGGTCAGGCCCGGCCGCCCTGGTCACCCACCAGCGTGCCGATCTTCTCACCCTTGACGGCGCGGGCGATATTGCCCTCCGCCAGCAGCTCGAACACCAGGATCGGCAGCTTGTTGTCGCGGCAGAGCGTGATCGCGGTGGCGTCGGCGACCTTCAGCTCGCGGGTGATGACCTCGCCGTAGCCGAGGGCGTCGAACTTGACGGCGTCGGGGTTGGTCTTGGGGTCGGAGTCGTAGACCCCGTCCACGCCGTTCTTGCCCATGAGCAGCGCCTCGGCGTCGATCTCCAGGGCGCGCTGGGCGGCGGTGGTGTCGGTGGAGAAGTACGGCATGCCCATACCGGCGCCGAAGATGACCACGCGGCCCTTCTCCAGGTGGCGCACGGCGCGCAGCGGGATGTACGGCTCGGCGACCTGCCCCATGGTGATCGCGGTCTGCACCCGGCTGTCGATGCCCTCCTTCTCCAGGAAGTCCTGGAGGGCGAGGCAGTTCATCACGGTGCCGAGCATGCCCATGTAGTCGGAGCGGGCCCGGTCCATGCCGCGCTGCTGGAGCTCGGCGCCGCGGAAGAAGTTGCCGCCGCCGATGACGACGGCGACCTGCGCGCCGTCGCGGACGACGGCCGCGATCTCACGGGCGATCTTGTGCACCACGTCGGGGTCCACGCCCAGGCCGCCGCCGCCGGAGAAGGCCTCTCCGGACAGCTTCAGCAGAAACCGGCCGCGTACTTTGCCGTCGTCGCTCTTCTGGGCCTTGGTGGTCATGGAGATCCCGCCTCTTTCACGTGGTGCACATACGAAGAAGGCCATTGCCGGTGGGGTCGCTTTTCGCTGCCCATGCGCGGCAATGGCCTCCTCGTCAGATCTGCCGCCGTCCGTCACGACCCTGGGTGTGGCCGGGTACCGGGACGACTGCTGTCGACCGACCCTATCGGGATTTCCCCGCGGGTCGCGCGTCGATCGCGGTACGGACTCAGATGCCGACCTTGATGCGCGAGAAGCGCTTCAGGGTGACACCGGCCTCGTCCAGAACCTTCTGGACCGACTTCTTGTTGTCGAGTGCGTACGGCTGGCCGAGTAGCGTGGCGTCCTTGAAGAAGCCGTTCAGACGACCCTCGACGATCTTGGCGATCGCGGCCTCGGGCTTGCCCTCGGCGCGGGTGGTCTCCTCGGCGACGCGGCGCTCGGACTCGACGACCTCGGCCGGCACGTCCTCCTTGGCGAGGTACTTCGGGGCGAACGCGGCGATGTGCTGCGCGATGCCCTTGGCGACCTCGGCGTTCGGCTTGTCCAGCTCGACGAGGACACCGATCTGCGGGGGCAGGTCGGGCATCGTGCGGTGCATGTACGCGGTCACGAAGCCGTCGGAGAACTGCGCGAAGCGGTCCAGGACGATCTTCTCGCCGAGGTTGGCGTTGGCCTCGTCCACGAACGCCTGGACGGTCTTGCCGGGCTCGATCTCGGAGGCGAGCAGGGCGTCGAGGTCGGCCGGGGAGGTCGCGGCGACGTGCGCGGCGATCTGGTTGGCGACGGCCTGGAACTTGTCACCCTTGGCGACGAAGTCCGTCTCGCACTTCAGCTCGACGATGACACCGGAGGAGTTGTCGTCGGCGATGACCGAGACCACGGCGCCGTTCTCGGCGGAGCGGCCCTCGCGCTTGGCGACGCCCTTCTGGCCCTTGATGCGGAGCGCCTCGACGGCCTTGTCGACGCTGCCCTCGGCCTCGTCCAGCGCCTTCTTGCAGTCCATCATGCCGGCGCCGGTGAGCTCGCGGAGCTTCTTGACGTCAGCGGCGGTGTAGTTCGCCATGAGTCGTAAGTCTTTCTCGAAGTCGGAAGATCTGCCCGATCCACGATCTACACCGAGATGTAGAGCGCGAACCTATGGGTGAACGGCGGGGGCGTACGGGATGTCGCCGCCCCCGCCGTCAACGCTGACGGGTCAGGCCTGCTCGGCGTCCGCGGCCGGGGCCTCGGCGACAGCCTCGGTCTCGGCGACAGCCTCGGTCTCGGCGGCGGCCTCGGCAGCCGGAGCCTCGGCAGCCGGAGCCTCGGCGGCCGGGGTCTCGGCAGCGGCCTCGGCCGGCTTCTCCGCCTCGTCGGCCTTCTTCTCGCCCTCGAGCAGGTCGCGCTCCCACGCGGCCAGCGGCTCGCCGGCGGCCTTGTCGCCCTTGCCCTCGGTGGCGACACGCGAGCGGGAGATGAGACCCTCGGCGACCGCGTCGGCGATCACGCGGGTGAGCAGGGTGACGGAGCGGATCGCGTCGTCGTTGCCCGGGATCTTGTAGTCGACCTCGTCGGGGTCGCAGTTGGTGTCGAGGATCGCGACGACCGGGATGTTGAGCTTCCGGGCCTCACCGACCGCGATGTGCTCCTTCTTGGTGTCCACGATCCAGACGGCGCTGGGAACCTTGGACATCTCGCGGATACCGCCGAGGGTCTTCTCCAGCTTGGCCTTCTCGCGCGAGAGCACGAGAAGCTCCTTCTTGGTCAGACCGGACGCGGCGACGTCCTCGAAGTCGATCTGCTCGAGCTCCTTGAGGCGCTGCAGACGCTTGTAGACGGTCGAGAAGTTGGTGAGCATGCCGCCCAGCCAGCGCTGGTTGACGTAGGGCATGCCGACGCGGGTGGCCTGCTCGGCGATGGCCTCCTGCGCCTGCTTCTTCGTGCCGACGAACATGACCGTGCCGCCGTGGGCGACGGTCTCCTTGACGAACTCGTAGGCGCGGTCGATGTACGACAGCGACTGGAGCAGGTCGATGATGTAGATGCCGTTGCGCTCGGTGAAGATGAAGCGCTTCATCTTCGGGTTCCAGCGACGGGTCTGGTGACCGAAGTGGACGCCGCTCTCCAGCAGCTCCCGCATCGTGACGACGGCCATGGCCGTATCTCCTTGAATTTCTCGGTTGTGCCGCGGGGACCGGACGGCTCCCGCGCCTGACGCCCGTGTGCGCTGTGCCGCGAAGGACCGAGAAGCGCTGACCCGGATCGTGTTACTGACCCGATGTCGGGGCGTGCGAAGTCGACCCGGTGACCCGGATCGCCAACAGAAGTGTACGGGACCCGCGGGGTACCGGGTGACGCCGCTGTCCACAACTCGGGAGTAATCCACAGGTACCGGCCATGATCGGCGGGGGTGCGAGACGGTGCGGGCATGGTGATCACGCGACGAGCGATGCGGTGGGTGGCGACGGCGACGGTGTTGCCGCTGGTCCTGGCGGTGGCGGCGGCACGGGCGGACGACCCTCCGTCACCACCGGTACCGGCGATCGCCCGCGCCTGGCCGGTGGGGGTACGGCCACCGGTCCTGCGCGGCTGGGAGCCGCCGGCGACGGTCTACGGCCCCGGGCACCGCGGCGTCGACGTGGCCGCGTCCGCCGGTGAGCCGGTACGGGCGGTGGCGGCGGGCCGGGTGTTCTTCGCGGGGCGGGTGGCGGGGAGGGGGGTGGTATCGGTGCGACTGACGAGGACGGACCTGCGCACGACCTACGGACCGGTCACGCCGACGGTGAAGAAGGGGGACGAGGTGGCGGCCGGGGAGGTGGTGGGGGTGGTGGAGGCGGGGGGTGCGCATTGCGGTGGGCGGCCGTGTGTGCACTGGGGGCTGCTGCGTGGGGACGTGTATCTGAACCCGTTGCTGCTGTTGCCGCCGTGGTTGTTGAACGGGGGGCCTTCGAGACTGCTGCCGGTGCTGGGGGTTCCGCTGCCGGAGGGGTGATCACGGCCGGATGCGCGACCGCGGGTGGGTGGGGGTTGCTCGCGCGGTTCCCCGCGCCCCTGAAGGGGCACTACCCGACCGGCGCCGGCAAGCGACACCCCCCGCCCTCAGCCCCGCACGCCCCGCAGTGCCATGGCCACGGCCGCGTCCGTGATGACGCCCGGCTCCTCGGCCGCCCCGAGCTCGATGCGCCGCACGGCCGCGTCGACGACCCCCTGCACCAGCATCGCCGCCAGCCGCGGCTGCTCGTGCCCCAGTTCCCCCAGCGCCTCCACGATCATCGCGACGAGCCCGCCGTGCGCGGCGCGGATCTTCTCCCGGGCCCCCGCGTCCAGCTCGCTCGCCGAGATCGCGACCACCGCCCGGTGCCGCCGGTCGCCGACCAGGGTCAGCTGCTGCCGCACATACGCCTCGACCTTGCCCTCGGCGGAAGCCGCGCCCCGCATCGCTGCCGAGACCTCCGCCGCCCACACGGGGAAGTCGACCTCGCACAGCTCCTCGACGACCGCGGCCCGGGAGCGGAAGTACTCGTAGACGGACGACCGGGCCAGCCCTGTCCGCTCGGCGAGCGCCGGGAAGGTCAGCGCCTCCGTCCCGCCCTCGGACAGGAGGGACCGCGCCGCGTCCAGCAGGGCGGCTCGCTGCATCGACCGGTGCTCGGCCACGGAGGCCGCTCGAATCCTTGGCACGTCAACCACTCTACGGACGCGCCACGTCGGAGGGGAGACAGCACGACGGGGACACGGGTCACTCCCGGCGACCGCGACCCGAAAGCCGCCGGTCAGCGGCCGAAACTCGCCAGCTTCGCCCGTAGCTGCAGCACCGATTTGGTGTGGATCTGGCTGACCCGGCTCTCGGTGACCCCGAGCACGTTCCCGATCTCGGCGAGCGTGAGGCCCTCGTAGTAGTAGAGGGTCACCACGGTCTTCTCGCGTTCCGGCAGGGTGTTGATGGCCCGCGCCAGGAACCGCCGCAGCTCGCGGTCCTCGGCCACCTCCACGGGGTTGTCCGCGGCGGTGTCCTCCAGCGTGTCCATGACGCTGAGCCCGTCCCCGCCCTCACCCCCGACGTGCAGCAGCTCCTCCAGCGCCACCACGTTGGCCAGCGACAACTGGCTGAACACCGCGTGCAGTTCGTCGACCTCGATGCCCAGCTCACCGGCGACCTCGCCCTCCGTCGGCGTCCGCCGCAGCCGCGCCTCCAGGGTCGCGTACGCCCGTTCGACGTTGCGGGCCTTCTGCCGCACCGACCGCGGGATCCAGTCCAGCGCCCGCAGCTCGTCGATCATGGCGCCGCGGATCCGGGTGATCGCGTAGGTCTCGAACTTGATCTCCCGGTCGACGTCGAACTTCTCGATCGCGTCGATGAGCCCGAACACCCCGGAGGAGACGAAGTCGGCCTGCTCCACATTGGGCGGCAGGCCGACGCTCACCCGCCCGGCCACGTACTTGACCAGCGGCGAGTAGTGCAGGATCAGCTGCTCCCGCAGCCGGTCGTCCCCTGTCGCCTTGTACGACCGCCACAGCTCGTCGAGCGTCGAGGGAGCGGGCGGCCGCACGCTGCCACCGTCGCGGGCGGCTGGGGGGATGGCCGCCCGGTCGGACCCGGAGGTGTGCTGGGGCATTCGTCGCCTTGTGCCGTTCTGCCGTGAAGTGCCAGGAAGTGCCGTGATGTGCTGCGTGGTGGGGTGAAGAGGGTGTGCCGGGCGAGGTGTCGGTCTGATGTCGGTTGGCGCGGTCTGCGTCGGGGCTTTCGTGAGCGTAGCGTGACTGGGGAGTCGCGGTGCGCGAACAGTACGGCTCCACCCCTGCGCGAACCCCCTGTACGGCACGTCCGGCCGCGCCCGGCGTGTCGCTCTGCGTGATCACCGGTAGGTGTCAACTCCGGGAATTCCCAAGGGCGTCGGGCGTTCCCCCGGACGGCCGAACACGCTCGGTCAGCACCGACTCCGACCGTCCCGGACCGAGATCATCGCCTGGCGTGTCAACTTCCAGCCGTCGCCGTGTCGTTCGACGTAACCAAGTGCTCGGAGTTCGTACAGCCGGGCGACGGCCTCGTCCTCGGACGTCTGCGCGCCGCGTGCCACCTCTTCGGGTGAGGCCGGACGGTTCCCGGGCAGGGCGGCCAGGACCCGCCGGGCGGTGGGTTCCAGCAGGTCACGCGGGAGGACCGGGCCCCGTCTGGCCGGGGCCAGCGCGCCCATGGCACCCACGAGTTCGACGACTTCCGCGGCGTCGGTGACCAGTACGGCCTCCCCTCGGAGCAGTTCGTGCACCCCTGCCGAGAGGCCGCTGGTGGCGGGCCCGGGCACGCCCATGGTGAAGCGGCCGAGCCGCTGGGCCGCCCGCGCGGTGACCAGGGAGCCGCTGCGGTGGGCGGCCTCCACGACGACGGTGCCCCGGGTGAGGGCCGCGATGACCCGGTTGCGGAGCACGAATCTGCTCTGCGTCGGGTGCTCACCGGGCGGCAACTCCCCCACCACCAGTCCCTGTTCGGCGATCCTGCCGATCAGTTCGGTGTGTCCGCGGGGGTAGGGCCGGTCGACCCCGCAGGCCAGCACGGCGACGGTGGCACCGCCGGCGCCGAGGGCGCCGCGGTGGGCGGCGCCGTCCACGCCGTAGGCGCCGCCGGACACCACCACCCAGCCGTGCTCGGCGAGCCCCGCGGCGAGGGTGGCCGCCATGTGCGCCCCGTACTCGGTGCAGGCCCGGGCCCCTACGACGGCGACCGCCCGCAGCGCCCACATCCGCAGGCTGGGCCGGCCGCGCACCCACAGGCCGAGGGGGCGGGCGTCGCCGAGGTCGTCGAGCTGGCTGGGCCACTCGGCGTCACCGGGCGCCACGAACCGCGCGCCGGCCTCCCGGGCGACGGCCAGGTCCGCGCGGGGGTCGGCCACCGCCGCCCGGGCCAGCAACCCCGCCCAGCGCTTGGCACCGACACCGGGCAGCGCCGCGCCCCCGTCGCACAGCCGCCCCACCACCTCCCCCACGCCCCACTCCCGCACCCACCGCCCGACAACCTCGTCCCCGGGCTCGGCGACCCGGGCCAGGAAGACCCGGCCGAGCAGTTCCCCGTCGGGACCGCTGCCGGTCATGTCGCCGCCCCGATCGACATCGGTACGCCCCTCGGTACCCCGGTACGCAGTTGCAGCGCCAGAGCGACGTCCCTCGCGTCCGGACGGTCGTGTCCGGCCAGGTCGGCCACGGTCCAGGCGACGCGCAGAACGCGGTCGAGTCCGCGAGCGGTCAGTATGCCCCGTTCCAGATTGCGCTCGGCCTCGTCCATCGCCCCCGCCCGGGCATGCCAGCGGCTGCGCAGTTCACGCCCTGGCACCTCGCTGTTCGTCCGCCAGGGCGTACCGGTGAGGCGCAGCACCGCCCGTTCCCGGGCCGTCCGCACCCGGTCGGCGACCGCCGCCGTCGACTCGCCGCGAGCGCCTCGCTCGGTCAGCTCGGCGCGTGTGACACGGTCCACCTGCACCCGTAGGTCGACGCGGTCGAGCAGCGGGCCGGAGAGCCGGGACTGATAGCGGCGGACGGCCGAGGGCGGGCACTCGCAGAAGTCGTCGGTCAGGGAGAAGCGGCCGCAGGGGCAGGGGTTCGCGGCGAGCACCATCAGGAACCTCGCCGGGAAGCGCACGACGCCCGCGCTGCGCGCGATCACCACGTGGCCCGCCTCCAGGGGCTGGCGCAGCGCGTCGAGAGCCTGGGTGTTGAACTCGGGTGCCTCGTCGAGGAACAGGACGCCTCGGTGGGAGAGCGAGACCGCGCCGGGGCGGGCGATGCCGGGACCGCCGCCGACCAGGGACTGCATGGTGGCCGAGTGGTGCGGGGCGCAGTAGGGGGCGACGTCGATCAGGGGTTTGCCGGGCGGCAGCAGGCCCGCCACCGAGTGCACTGCCGTGACGTCGAGTGACTCCTCCCGGGTCAGCGTGGGCAGAACGGCCGGGAGGCGCTCCGCGAGCATGGTCTTGCCGGCGCCGGGCGGGCCCTCCAGGAACAGGTGGTGACCGCCCGCCGCCGCCACTTCGACGGCGGTCCGGGCCGACAGCTGGCCCACGATGTCGGCGAGGTCGTGTCCGTCGTGCCGAGCGGCCCCCGGGGTGTGCATGCCGGTGGCGGCTCCGGTGCCCGGCACCCGCAGTCCGGCCAGCAGCGGATCAGGACGACCGGGATCGTCTGGTTCCTCGTCGGGCACCGGCTCGTCCGCGAGGATCGCGACCAGCTGCCGCAGGGTCCGCACGCCCAGCACGGAGAGGTTGGGCACCAGGGAGGCCTCGGCCGCGGCGCACTCCGGTACGACGACCTGCTCGTATCCCGCGTGGGCCGCCGCGAGCACCGCCGGCAGGATGCCCCGGACCGGCCGGACCCGTCCGTCCAGACCCAGCTCACCGATCATCACGATGTCGGCGAGGACCCGCGGGTCGATCCGTTCGGCGGCACCGAGCACCGCACAGGCGACGGCGAGGTCGAACCCCGAACCCGCCTTCGGCACCGACGCCGGACTCAACCCCACCGTCAGCTTCTTCGAAGGCCAGGCCGCTCCCGAGTTGACCACCGCCGCCCGGACCCGGTCCTTGCTCTCCGTCAGGCTCTTGTCCGGGAGTCCCACCAGCGTGAACGCGGCGACGCCGGGCTCGAGGTCGGCCTGGACCTCCACCACCACGCCCTCGACGCCCACCAGGGCCACCGAGCAGGTACGCGCGAACCCCATCTCACGCCACCCCCCGCACGTGCTCGACCACGGGTGCCCCGCGCTGGGGCAGGAGCACCCCGACCACGTCGATGCGGACGCCGCCCGGCGGTGCCCCGCCGTGGGCGTGGATCCAGTGTTCGGCGAGGCCGCGCAGCCGCTCCGCCTTCTCCGGGGAGACCGCGGCCATGGGGTGCTCGAAGAGACCCGCCCTCCGGGTCTTGACCTCGCAGACGACCAGGACGTCCCCGTCCCGCGCCACGATGTCGATCTCGCCCGTCCTGCCGCAGCGCCAGTTTCGCTCCAGGACCGTCAGACCGGCCTCCGTCAGCCGCCGCGCGGCCAGCGTCTCGCCGTACTTGCCGAGTGCACTGCGTGCCCGATTCGTGTTCATGTCGGCACCACCTCCGGCGCCAACCGTCACGCATCCCCCACCCAGAAGTTGATCTTGGTGAGCTACTCGGCGATTGTGGAAAACTCCGTCACCCACACGAGCGACCGCGAGCGACCACGGCTCCGGGTCACACCCCGGCTCAGCCGCCCGGAAGCTCCAGGTCGGTCTTGTTCAGCTCCTCGATGTTCACGTCCTTGAACGTGAGGACACGGACCTGCTTCACGAAACGGGCCGGCCGGTACATGTCCCAGACCCAGGCGTCCGCCATGGACACCTCGAAGAACACCTCGCCCTGGACCGAGTGCACCTGCATCTCGTAGTCGTTGGTGAGGTAGAAGCGCCGCTCGGTCTCGATCACGAATTTGAACAGACCGACGACATCGCGGTACTCCCGGTAGAGCTTCAGCTCCATCTCGGTCTCGTACTTTTCGAGGTCCTCGGCGCTCATGGCATGTTCCCCTTCAGCCGTGCGATCCCACCATTGTGCGCCAGTCCCGCGCGCCCCTAGACGATTTCCGTGTCAAGGGTGACGGGCCTGACGGGGGGACCTTCGTCGAGCAGCCTACGGAACAGCTCGGCGAGTCTGGTCGGATACACCGTCTCATGCGCCCGGGTCAGTTCCTGGCACGTCCACCAGCGTG
Organism: Streptomyces sp. NPDC007901; assembly: GCF_042959465.1. Taxonomy (NCBI): domain Bacteria; kingdom Bacillati; phylum Actinomycetota; class Actinomycetes; order Kitasatosporales; family Streptomycetaceae; genus Streptomyces; species Streptomyces sp. NPDC007901. The sequence goes on from NZ_JBIBKW010000011.1 coordinate 136,459, forward strand.
CTCCGGCGACGCTGCGCCGCTCCAGCTCGGTCAGGCCGTCGGCCCGGACGGACGTCTGCGTCGTACGGGCCAGGTAGTACCACTCGTCCTGGTCCCAGCGGCGGCCGGCGAACGGGAAGGAGCACGTCCGCCGCCACAGCACCGGGCCGAGTTCGACCTCCGTGATGCCGGTCTCCTCCGCGAGTTCCCGCAGCGCGGCCTGCTCACGGGTCTCGTCGCCCTCCAGTCCGCCGCCGGGCGTGAACCACCAGTCGTCGGCCCGGTCGTCCGGTTCGTGGCCGTGCAGGAGCAGGATGCGGTCGTCGGGGTCGAGCAGGACCACCCGGGCCACCTTGCGCAGGCTGCCCTCACACAGCGCCTCAGCGGGCACCGACGGGCTCCGTACGGTCGGTACGGCCGCGGGTGCGGGAACGGCTCAGCAGGTTCGCGACCGGGCCGTACGCGGCGCCCGCGAGGACCAGCACGGCGCCGGCCACGATCATGATCTCGATGGTCCGGATCGGTCCCGGCCGGGAGAGGCTGCCCAGGGCCTGGAAGCCGGTCGGGCGCTTGAGCATGCCCTTCATCGGCCAGACGATCGAGTCCACCCGGGCGGTCACGGCACTGGTGGCGACCGTGCCCTTCGCCGCGTCCGTGAGGTGGGCAGTGGAGTCCAGGGAACCCTGGCGCTCGTCGCCGAGGAGGAAGAGCCGGCCCTTGGGCACGGTGACGGACGGGAAGTTCTGGATCTCGGCGAGGCTGCCCGCCGGCAGATACGGCTCGTCGATCTGCTTGCCGTTCACCGTCAGCTTGCCGTTCGTGCAGCAGGAGACCGTGTCCCCGCCGACCGCGACCACCCGCTTGACAACGTCCGCGTTGGTGACCCAGCTCTTGTCGTGGAAGACGACGACGTCACCCCGGCGCACCTCGCTGCCGTCGATGCGCTGGGCGAGGACCCGGTCCCCGGCGTTGATCGTCGGGGTCATCGACCCGGTGGGGACGGTGTACGGCCGGTACACCACCGCGCCCCAGGCGAATCCCCCGAGGAACAGCACGATGCCCAGCGCGACGGCGATCCCGGACAACCGATGTCCGAGCCTGCTGCCGGTCCGCGCCGCGCCCGTGCTGGTGCCCGCGCCGCTGCGCGGGGCCGTACGTATCGTGCTCTCGCCACCCATGAGGCCGCACCCTACCCGGCGGTACCGGGCAGGGGCAGCCCTTCTTCGGCGCCCTTGGTCACAAGCTCCCCAAGGGTTTCACATGTGCCGGTTACCGCTTCTCGAACTTGGATCCGACCCGGTCGCCCCGCCGGCGGCGCCACACCGCGATCGGCAGGACGGCCGCGACGGCCATGCCCTGCGGGGCCACCGAGAGGGAGGCGGCGGCGGACGACTGCGTGTTGATGCCGGACTGGTCGAAGGTGTCCGGGATCGGCAGCGTGCCCCAGCGGTTGATCGGCCAGGCCTTGACGATGGCGCGGCCGACGACCTCCTTCACCGGGACCATGCCGTGGTGCTTGTCCGACTGGTTGTAGCGCGAGTCGCGGGAGTTCTGGCGGTGGTCGCCCATCACCCAGATGTAGCCCTTGGGCACCTTCACCGTGAACTGGCCGCCCTGGTCGTCGACGCTGCACGGGGTGTTGCCCGGGTACACATAAGGCTCGTTCAGCGCATGGCCGTTGACCATGAGCGGGCCGCTGCCCTTGCAGGAGACGGTGTCGCCGCCGACGCCGACGACCCGCTTGATGAGGTCCTTCTCCTCGGCGGACGGCATCAGGCCGATCCAGCTGAGGAAGGTCTGGATCGCGTTCGGCTGAGCGGTGGGCTCGCCCGCCAGCCAGTCGTCCGGGTCGTGGAAGACGACGACCTCGCCCCGCTCCGGCTTGGAGCCGAACCACGGGGTGAGCTTGTCGACCAGGACGCGGTCACCCTGCTGGAGGGTGTTCTGCATCGAGTCCGAGGGGATCGAGAACGCCTGCACCAGGAACGTCTTGATCAGCAGCGCCAGCACCAGCGCGATACCGATCAGGATCGGCAGCTCCTTCCAGAAGGAGCGGGGCTTCTTCGGTGCGGGCGCCGCCGAGTCGCCCGGCTCCCCGTCCTGGCCGCCGCCCGCGCCGCCGGAGGACAGCACGTCCGCAGGACCGCCGTCCTTGGCCGCGCCGGCGTCATTCCCGGAGGTCAGACCGCTGTCTGCGCTGGGGACATTCTCCTCGGGGCGCCCGCTGTGCTCCTCGCCGTCGTGTCCCGACCGTGCGCCAACCGCCACATCCCCCACGCCAGCTCCTTACTCTGTGCCGCCGCCCGCGCCATCCCCGGCGCAGGCCCACCACTCCCATAACGAGCGGGAGTTCCGCAGGGGTCGGGAGTTGGATGTATCCGTTCGGATCGTCGGAGGCAACCCTATGCGACACCTGGGGGGACGCGGTCGACCCCGACACAGAGTTAGAAACGCTTGCGAAGGTTTTAGGTTCATCGAGCGAGGCCCAGTGCCCGAACGGCCATCCGATCCACTTGGCCCGGCCCACCACGTTGCTCACCGGGACCGTGCCGCCGTAGTCGGTGTCCTGGTGCGCCCGGGAGTCGGCCGAGTTGCCCCGGTGATCGCCCATCACCCAGAGCCGGCCCTTCGGGACGGTGATGTCGAACTCCTGAGTGGACGGTGCGTTCCCGGGATACAGGTAGTCGCCCTCGGTCAGCGGTACGCCGTTGACGGTCACCCGGCCCTGTGAGTCGCAGCACTTGACGTGGTCGCCGCCGACCCCGATGACCCGCTTGATGAGGTCCTTCTCGTTGGCGGAGGGCAGCAGGCCGATGAAGGTGAGCCCTTCCTTGACCTGCTTGACGCCCACCGGGTCGTTCGTCTTGGTGGTCTGCTCGTCGGCCAGCCAGCCGCCGGGGTCGTGGAAGACGACGACGTCCCCGCGGTGCGGCTGCCACCCGAACCACGGGGTGAACTTGTCGACGAGAACGCGGTCGCCGATCCGGATCGTCTGCTCCATGGAGCCCGAGGGGATCACGAAGGCCTGGACGAGGAAGGTCTTCAGCACGAGCGCTATCAGGACGGCCACCCCGACCAGCAGCGGTACTTCCCGCATCGCGCCGCGCCGGCGCTTGCGCTTCACCTTGCGCTGCAGTTGGCGCCGCTCCGCGCGGCTGCGGCCGCCGGACGGGCTGGCGGCGCGCCGGGCCCCGGTGGGCAGCAGAGCGGAGACGGCGTCGGTGGGCACGCCGCGCGGTTTGCCGCGGTTACCCATGGGCCGCTCCCGCCGCCGGCACACGCGCGTAGGCGGCGGGACGGAGGAGGCGGGTCCAGTGCGCGTACGGCCAGACGATCCAGTCGGCCCGGCCGATGACCTTCTCGACGGGGATCATGCCGCCGCCCGGCGAGCCGAGATGGTCGCGGGAGTCGCTGGAGTCGCTGCGATGGTCACCAAGGACGAAGATCCTCCCGCCGGGGACGACGACGTCGAAGGGGACCGTGGAGGGGGTGTCCCCGGGATAGAGGAACGCGGTCTCGTCGACCGACCGGCCGTTCACTTCGATCCTCCCCTTCTTGTCGCAGCAGACCACATGGTCTCCTCCCACACCGACAACGCGTTTGATGTAGTCGGCGTCCCCGAAATACCCGGCTCCGTCGAACACGACGACATCGCCGCGGCGCGGCTCGGCACCGAAACGGTACGCCAACTTATTTACGAGAACGCGGTCCCCGATCCTCAATCCCTGTTCCATGGATCCGCTGGGAATCTGGAATGGTTGCGCCACGAGAGTGTTGAGGACGAGCAAAAACGCGAGGCAGGCGAAGAGGGTCAGGGTGATCCGGCCGCCCGGCAGCCAGTCGACGACCCGCGCGGGCAACGCGAAGCGCGACCGGCCCTCCACGGCCTCCGGTTCGGGGCGGGAGGAGCGGTCGCGCTCCGTCGGCTGTGCTTCGGTGTCCATCGGGGCCAGATGGTATCCGGCCCCGATAAGAACCCCGTTCGCGCGAGATCAGCGCTCGCGCTTCTCCTTGATCTTCGCGGCCTTACCGCGCAGGTCGCGCAGGTAGTAGAGCTTGGCGCGACGCACGTCACCACGGGTGACGAGCTCGATCTTCTCGACGATCGGGGTGTGCACCGGGAAGGTGCGCTCGACGCCGACGGAGAACGAGACCTTGCGGACCGTGAAGGTCTCGCGGACACCGCTGCCCTGGCGGCGGATCACAACGCCCTTGAACTGCTGCACACGGGAGCGGTTGCCCTCGATGACGCGGACGTGGACGTTGACGGTGTCACCCGGGCGGAAGGCCGGGACGTCGCTGCGCAGCGACGCGGAGTCGACAGTGTCGAGCAGGTGAGACATTTCGTCTGCTTTCCTCGCTGATGCCACAGGTCATCAACGGAAACTAGGTGTTCCATGAGGTCTGCCGTGCGGGTCGGGGCGGGCGTCGTGTCCCCCTGCGGCAGGGGCGCACGCCGGACGGACGCACAACAGCGACCTATTCTTCCACGCCCTCTGGCCTGCGCCAAAATCGGCCGTGGGGGGCGCCCTCCGGGTCCGGGGCCCAGCCCAGGATGGAGAGCATCTCGCGGTCCTTCTTGTCGAAGGCCTTGGGGTCGCAGCGCTCGATCAGGTCGGGCCGGTGGACGGTCGTCCGCTTCAGGGCCTCGTCCCGGCGCCAGCGGGCGATCTTGCCGTGGTGGCCGCTGACCAGCACCTCGGGGATGTCCCGGCCGCGCCAGACGGGCGGCTTGGTGTAGACGGGACCCTCCAGGAGGTTCGCCATCGCGCCGGGCGCGAAGGAGTCGTCCCGGTGCGACTCGGCGTTGCCGAGGACGCCGGGCAGCAGCCGCGCCACGGCCTCCGTGATCACCAGTACGGCCGCCTCGCCACCGGCGAGCACATAGTCGCCGATGGACACCTCGTACACCGGCATCCGGGTGGCGTACTCGTCCATGACCCGCCGGTCGATGCCCTCGTAGCGGGCCGGCGTGAAGATCAGCCAGGGCCGCTCGGAGAGCTCGACGGCGAGTTCCTGGGTGAAGGAACGGCCGCTGGGGGTGGGGACGATCAGCGCGGGGGCGTGCGAGCCGGTCTCGTAGCCGTCGGCGAGCGCGGAGTCGAGGGCGTCGCCCCAGGGCTCGGTCTTCATGACCATGCCGGGGCCGCCGCCGTACGGGGTGTCGTCCACGGTGTTGTGCCGGTCGTAGGTCCATCCGCGCAGGTCGTGCACATGGACGTCGAGCTGCCCACGCGCGCGTGCCTTGCCGACCAGCGAGACGTTCAGCGGTTCGAGGTACTCGGGGAAGATCGTGACGACGTCGAGGCGCATTACGACTCGTCCCCCCACGACGAGTCGATCTCGGCCTGGTCGTCGATCAGACCGGGCGGCGGCGCGATGACGGCCTTCTGCTCCGCCAGGTCGATCTCGGTGACGATCTCCTCGACGAAGGGGATCATCACCTCGCTGCCGTCGGGGCGCTCGACGATGAACAGGTCCTGGGAAGGCAGGTGCGAGATCTCGGTGATCCGGCCGACCTCGGTGCCGTCGACGGTGACCACGTCCAGGTCCATGAGCTGGTGGTCGTAGTACTCGTCCTCGCCCTCGGGCAGTTCCTCCGGGTCGATCTCGGCGATCAGGAGGGTGTTGCGCAGGGCCTCGGCGCCGGTGCGGTCCTTGACGCCCTCGAAGCGCAGGAGCAGGCGGCCGCTGTGCACGCGGCCCGTCTCGATGGTGAGCGGTCCCACGCCGGCGGGATCGGTGGCGAGTACGGCGCCCGGCCCGAGCCTGAGCTCCGGTTCGTCGGTACGTACCTCCACGGTGACCTCGCCCTTGATGCCGTGGGCGCGGCCGATCCGTGCGACTACGAGCTGCACTGTGCCTGTTCTCCTGTCATCTCCTGCTCGGCCTGCTCATACGACTGCGGGCCGGGGACAGCCGGTTACGGCCCTCCCCGGCCCGAGCCGGTTGCGATAAGCGTCAGCGGACGTGGTCGACGTCGACGAGGTCGACGCGGACTCCGCGACCGCCGATGGCGCCCACGACGGTGCGCAGGGCACGGGCGGTGCGGCCGTTGCGGCCGATCACCTTGCCGAGGTCGTCGGGGTGCACCCGGACCTCCAGCACGCGCCCACGGCGCAGGTCGCGCGAGGCGACCTGCACATCGTCGGGGTTGTCGACGATGCCCTTCACGAGGTGCTCAAGCGCCTCTTCGAGCATGCTGCTCAGGCCTCGGTCGACTCGGACTCAGCCGCGGCCTCGTCCTTCTTCTCAGCCTTCTTCTTCTGGGTGATCGCCTCACCCTTGCCCTCGTCGTCACCGCCGAGCGCTTCGAACGACGGACGCGTGGCCTTCGGAGCGGCCACGAGCAGCGGCGCCGGGGCGGGCTCACCCTTGAACTTCTGCCAGTCGCCGGTCTTCTTCAGGATGGCGAGCACGGGCTCGGTCGGCTGGGCGCCGACGCCGAGCCAGTACGCGACGCGGTCGGCGTCCACCTCGATGACCGACGGGTTGTAGGTCGGGTGGTACTTGCCGATCTCCTCGATCGCACGGCCGTCACGGCGGGTGCGGGAGTCGGCGACGACGATGCGGTAGTGAGGCGAACGGATCTTGCCCAGACGCTTCAGCTTGATCTTGACTGCCACGGGAGTGGGTTCTCCTGGTTTTGACGTGGTTGGGCACGGCGAGACTGCCGCGTGGGGTTGCGGTACCCGAGTGCCCGACGGACGCGTCAGCCGGAGGAGAGAGGGGTCCTGTGCGGCTGTCGAGTACAGCTAGCCATTGTGCCACACCCTGCGGGTCGCTCTGTCCGGCGGCCGTACGAGGGCACGCCGGAGGCGCACCCGGCGTGGAGGTGGTTACGTCGGGTGCGCCGACCGGCATCACGGCGTGGCGATGGCTACGGCTGCCACGAGCAGTCGTCCGCCGGAGTCACGCCGCTCCGACGACCTCCGGGATGCGGAACGGCTTGCCGCAGCCGCCGCACACGATGGGGGCCTGGGCCAGGACGGACGGGACCACCCGGACGTTGCGGCCGCAGTCGCACACCGCCTTGACCCGGACGCCGCCGCCGGACGAGCCGTGGCGGGCGGCCGGGCCGCGGAAGGTGCGCGAGGTGTCGGCCGAGGTGGCCACCGTGTGCGCCTTGAGAGCGCGCTGCAGTCTCTCGATGGTCGGGCGGTAGCGGCGCTTTGCCTCGGGGTTGAGCGTGACCAGCGAGAAGCCACTGCTGGGATGCGGCTCGTCGGGGTGGTCCAGGCCCAGTTCCTCGGCGATCGCGAGGAATCTGCGGTTGTGGTAGCGGCCGGCCCGGGAGGTGTCGCGGACTCCGCGGGAAGCGGCGATGCCGTGGACTGCCTCATGGAGCAGTCGTTCGAAGGAGAGCTCGTGACCGCACGCGGACGACGACTCCCCGATCAGGGACTCTGGCGCGGCAAGGTCGGGCAGCTCGGGGTGGTACCGCTGAATGTCGGCCCACGCCTCTGCCAGCTCTGCGGCGAGAACAGGTGGTGTCTGTGTCGTGCTCACGTAATGACAACGAGCGGGGGTGCCGCTGTGTTCCTATTCCGGGCCATCCCAAATAATTTGCACGTACCCGTCAGTTGCCGCTGATGCGTGGAGACGAGTACGGGTGCGCTGATCTGCGGAGAAGCCGCACAGCTCGTACCAAGCCGGTGCGTAGTCTGACGTACGACCCGACGCGTAGTCCCGGCCGGGACGCCGGGGAGGCTGTGGTCGGCGGACGCGCAAGGGACGTTTCGGCCGCTCTCGTGGCGCAGGACGCTACCCCGGTCAGCGTCGCCGAGCGCCCCGACGTTACTCCGGAGCCCGTCGTCGTCCGGCACCGGGCCGGTCCCCCGAGGCGGCCGACCATGGCCAGAACCGCCGTGTCACGGGTCCGATGGTAGAGCCCCACGTTGCCGGGATGTGAAATCTCGCCACAGTCACAGCGCCCGCACAAGCCGGGACCCGCGACCCCTGGACGCCACCGCGAGCCCGGAGTTATGTGGCATAGGTGGGAAGTGCGAGCGCGCGGCACGGGGGCCACGGAATCGGTCAGTGCGTAACTCTCGGCGGATTGGGGCGCTTACCTATGACACCTACGCTCGTGCGGCAGCACCGGTCTCACGCGGACTCGACCCCCCGCGTGAACCTGTGGGCACGCGCGCGTGACTGGTCCGAGATCCAGGAGCGGATGCTGGTCCCGCTCTACGAGACCGTCCACGAGCGACTCGAAGTGGGCCCCGCCACCCGACTGCTCGGCCTGCGCTGCGGTTCCGGTCTCGCCCTGCTGATGGCGGCGACCAGAGGGGCCGCGGTCACCGGTGTCGACTCCTCCCCCGAACGCCTCGCCCTCGCCCGTGAGCGCCTGCTGCCCGAGACGGCCCCGGGCGCACGCTCGCGCGGCGCCGCCCGGATCGTCGAGGGCACGCCCGGGGACCTGGCGGGCGCGCGGGCACCGGCGTACGACCTGATCACCGCCTTCGACCCGATCGGCTGCCTGGCCGGCGACTCCGAAGGGCTCGCCGACCTGCTGGTCGAGGCGACGCCGCTGGCGGAGCACGGGGCGGCCGTGGTGCTGGTCGGCTGGGGCCCGCCGGAGCGCTGTGCGACCTCGTCCGTGCTGCGGATGGCCGCGAAATTGGCCGATCCTTTGCGCAGTACGAGCAGTTGGCGGCCGGCCCGCCGGGACGATCTGGAGGAGGTCGCCGAGCGGGCGGGGCTGCGGATCGACGGTTCGGGGCGGGTCTCCTGCCCGTTCGGGTACGCCGACGCGGACAGCGCGGTACGCGGGCTGCTGTCGACCGGGCTGTTCGACGCGGCGATCGCGGCGACCGACCAGGAGCAGGTCGGCAAGGAGCTGACCGAGGCGCTGCATCCGCACCAGCGGGCGGACGGCACGGTGTGGATGCCGAATGTCTTCCGGTACTTGATCGCCCGCGTGCGCTGACGCTTCTCGGCGGGGGCCGCCTTGAGGGGGGTGCCGCCGTCGTTCGTCTGGGGCGCCGTCGTGGCTGGTCGCGCAGTTCATCGCGCCCCTTCGGGGCGCTACAGCTGGGGCGTTTGGACGGTCAGGCCTCGTCCAGGTCCTTGGTCAGGCGGGTGATTCCCGCGATGCGGTAGGCGTCCGCCTCCTCCAGGGTCTCGTTCTCCAGGAGGGCCTGGGCGAGGGCGTCCAACTGGCCGCGGTGGTCGCGGAGTTTGCGGCGGGCCTCTTCGTAGCACTCGTCGACGATCCGGCGCATCTCGGTGTCGATGACGTCGAGGGTCTGGGGTGCGGCGGCGAGGCCGTAGGCCTGCTGGGCGTCGCTGGGGAGGGCGGAGAGACGGCCGACCTCCTCGCTCATGCCCCAGCGGGAGACCATGCCGCGGGCGATGCCGGTGACCTGTTCCAGGTCGCTCTCCGAGCCGGTGGTGATCACGCCGTAGACGACCTGTTCGGCGGCCATGCCGCCGAGGGCGCCGATGATCCGGCCGCGCAGGTACTCCTCGGTGTACGCGTACTTGTCCGCGTCCGGCGTGGACAGCGTGACGCCGAGGGCGCGGCCGCGCGGCACGATGGTGATCTTGCGGACCGGGTCGGCGCCGGGCTGCAGCATGCCGAGCAGGGCGTGTCCGCTCTCGTGGTAAGCGGTCCTGCGCCGCTCCTCCTCGGGCATGACCAGGGGCCGTTCGGCACCGAGCTGGACCTTCTCCAGGGCCTCCGAGAGGTCGGACTGGGTGACCCTCTCCTGCTTGCGCTTGACGGCGAGGAGGGCGGCCTCGTTGGCGAGGTTGGCCAGTTCGGCGCCGGTCATGCCCGGGGTCGTACGGGCGACCTGGGCGAGGTCGACGTTGTCGGCGAGCGGGATCTGGCGGGTGTGGATCTCCAGGATGGCCTCGCGCCCTGTGCGGTCGGGGGGCGAGACCTGGACCACCCGGTCGAAACGGCCGGGGCGGGTGAGCGCCGGGTCGAGGATGTCAGCGCGGTTGGTGGCCGCGATGACGATGACGCCCTCCGAGCCGGAGAAGCCGTCCATCTCGGTGAGGATCTGGTTGAGGGTCTGCTCGCGCTCGTCGTGCCCGCCCATGGAGGCGCCGCCGCCGCGGGCCCGGCCGATGGTGTCGATCTCGTCGATGAAGATGATGGAGGGGGCGACCTTGCGGGCCTCGGCGAACAGCTCGCGCACGCGTGAGGCGCCGACGCCCACGATCATCTCGATGAACTCGGAGGCGGAGGCCGAGAAGAACGGCACCCCCGCCTCGCCGGCGACGGCCCGGGCGAGCAGCGTCTTGCCGGTGCCGGGCGGGCCGGCGAGCAGCACACCGCGCGGCATCTTGGCGCCCATCTTCCGGTAGGCGTCGGGGTTCTTCAGGAAGTCGACGACGTCGTTGAGCTCGCCCTCGACCTCGTCGATGCCGGCCACGTCCTCGAAGGTGGTGCGCTGCTGTCCGGGCTCCAGTTCGACCGGCTTGGGCGGCGCCTTGCGGCCCAGCATGCCGCCCGCGCCGCCGAGCCCGGCGCTCATCCGGCGGGCGATGAAGACCCACACCGCGACCAGGATGATGATCGGCGCCAGCGAGATCAGCAGATTGGCGAGAAAGCTGCGGTGCTGGACGACCGGCTCGGCCGTGACCGTCACGTTGTGCTTGGTCAGGCTGGTCCAGAGGTCGTCGCCGGCGAACGACGGGCGCTCGGTGTTGAACTTGGTGTAGTCGCCGCCGCCCTCGGGGTTCTTCTGCTTCTTCTTGAGCTGCCCCTGGATCGAGTCGCCCTTGGCGTAGATCTTCTCGACGTTGCCCGCGTCCACCTGCTTGGTGAACTCGGTGTACGAGACGGTCGGCTCGTTCGCCTGGTCGAAGTAGGACAGCACCAGGTTGGCCAGCAGGTACACGACCAGTGCCGTGACGATCAGCCGCCACCAGCCACCATGCATCCGACGCCCGCCGTTCGGCGGCTTCGGGGGCTCCTCGGGAGCCCCCTCGGTACGCCAGGGCTGATCGGGTGACTTGCGCGGCGGCGCGGGGTTGGTCATATGCGGACCGTACGACACGGACCAACCCCTGGCACCCGCAAAGGTGAACTCAGCCCATGAACTTCTTGAACTCGTCCGGCAGCTCGAAGTCCTCGCCGCCCTGCTGGGGCAGTCCGAAGGCGTTCCCGCCCTGGGCGGCGGCCTCGCGGCGCTGGGCCGCCTCCAGCTCCTGCTGCTTGCGCTTCATCGGGTTGCCGGAGCGCTGCTTGCCCTTGGCCTGCTTCGGCTGCTTCTTGGTACGGCCGGGGCCGCCGCCCATGCCCGGCATCCCCGGCATGCCCGGCATGCCGCCGCCCTGCGCCATGCGGGACATCATCTTGCGGGCCTCGAAGAACCGCTCGACGAGCCCCTTGACCGCGCTGACCTCGACACCGGAACCCTTGGCGATACGCGCGCGGCGCGAGCCGTTGATGATCGTCGGGTCCTGGCGCTCGCCCGGGGTCATCGACTTGATGATCGCGGCGGTGCGGTCGACGTCCCGCTCGTCGAGGTTGTTGATCTGGTCCTTGATCTGGCCCATGCCCGGCAGCATCCCGAGGAGCTTCGAGATGGAGCCCATCTTCCTGACCTGCTCCATCTGGGCCAGGAAGTCGTCCAGGGTGAAGTCCTGGCCCTTCTTCGACGCCAGCTTGGAGGCCATCTTCTGGGCCTCTTCCTGGCTGAACGTCTTCTCCGCCTGCTCGATCAGGGTGAGCAGGTCACCCATGTCGAGGATGCGGGAGGCCATCCGGTCCGGGTGGAAGGCGTCGAAGTCGTCGAGCTTCTCCCCGTTCGATGCGAACATGATCGGCTTGCCGGTGACCTGGCGGATGGAGAGCGCGGCACCACCGCGGGCGTCACCGTCGAGCTTGGAGAGGACGACACCGTCGAAGCCGACGCCGTCGCGGAAGGCCTCGGCGGTGGTGACGGCGTCCTGGCCGATCATGGCGTCGACGACGAAGAGGATCTCGTCGGGCGAGACGGCGTCCCGGATGTCGGCCGCCTGCTGCATCAGCTCCTGGTCGATACCGAGCCGGCCGGCGGTGTCCACGATCACGATGTCGTGGACCTTGGCCTTCGCGAACTCGATGGAGTCCTTGGCGACCTTGACCGGGTCGCCGACGCCGTTGCCCGGCTCGGGCGCGTAGACCGCGGCACCGGCGCGCTCGGCGACCACGCTGAGCTGGTTGACGGCGTTGGGGCGCTGGAGGTCGGCGGCGACCAGCAGCGGGGAGTGGCCCTGCTCCTTGAGCCAGTGGGCGAGCTTGCCCGCGAGGGTGGTCTTACCGGCACCCTGGAGACCGGCCAGCATGATCACGGTGGGCGGCTGCTTGGCGAACCGCAGCCGCCGGGTCTCGCCGCCGAGGATCGTGACGAGCTCGTCGTTGACGATCTTCAGGACCTGCTGGGCCGGGTTCAGCGCCTTGGAGACCTCGGAGCCGAGGGCCCGTTCCTTGACGTTCTTGATGAACGTGCGGACGACCGGGAGGGCCACGTCGGCTTCGAGGAGCGCGATGCGGATGTCCCGGGCCGTGGCGTCGATGTCGGCTTCGCTCAGACGCCCTTTGCCGCGCAGATTCTTGAAGGTCGCTGAAAGGCGATCGGAGAGAGTGTCGAACACGGCGGCGTCGGTCCTCGGAGTCGGGGGCGGTGAGCGTCTTCCAGGGTATCCGGCCGCGCAAGGAAGTAGTCCCCGCCTTGCACGACCGTGCGATCAGCCCCTGAGAGTCTCCTCCAGTTTGCGGGCCACCGAGGCCGCCTCCTCCGCGGGCAGCGGCGCCTGGTCGGTGCCGGTCACGTAGAAGGCGTCGACGGCGTTCGCGCCCAGCGTGCTGACATGGGCGCTGCGCACCCGTACCTCCGCGTCCTCCAGCGCCCGCCCGATGCGGAACAGCAGGCCGGGGGCGTCCTGGGCGCGTACCTCGAACACCGTGGCGTGCCGGGAGGCCGCGGAGGCCACCGTCACGCGCGGCGGCGGGGCCACCCAGCCCCGGCGCCTCGGGTAGGCCGCGTCCCGTTCGGCGAGGCGGCCGGCGATGTCGAGGGAGCCGTCCAGGGCCCGCACCAGGTCGGCGCGGAGCCGGGCGGCCTGCGGCAGGGAGCCGTACTCGGCCGCGACCCGCCAGTCGAGCAGCAGCACCGTGCCGTCGTCGACGTCGTTCGGCAGTTCCAGGGCGCGCAGCTCGGCAGTGCGGACCGTGAGCCGGTGCATGGCCAGCACGCCGGAGACGGCCGGCAGGACGCCCGGCTGGTCCGGTACGGCGATGAGCAGCTCCACGCCGAGCGGCTCGGGGTCGCCGGCCGGCTCGTCCTCGGTCGCCGCGGGCTCGGTCTGGGCGCGCAGGGCAAGGACCGGGCTGCCGGTGCGGAAGGCCTCGATGGCCAGCCGCTCCTGCTCGGCCGTGGGGGCCCCCGGCTCGGGTTCGTCGGTGGTGTCGTCGCCGGCGAGGACCGCCGCGACCCGCTTCACCAGGTCGGCGACGAGGGAGCCGCGCCAGGAGGACCAGGCCGCCGGTCCGGTGGCCAGCGCGTCCGCCTCGGTGAGGGCGTGCAGCAGCTCCAGGGTGCCCTGGGTGCCGACCGCCTCGGCGACCAGCCGGACCGTGGCCGGGTCCTCCAGGTCGCGCCGGGTGGCGGTCTCGATGAGCAGGAGGTGGTGTCGTACCAGCGTCGACAGGACCGCCACGTCCACGCGGTCGAAGCCGATCCGGGCGGCCACGTCCTTGGCGATGATCTCGCCGGCCACCGAGTGGTCTCCGGGCCAGCCCTTGCCGATGTCGTGCAGCAGGGCGGCGACCAGGAGGAGGTCGGGGCGGTGCACGCGGCGGGTGAACTCGGAGGCGCGGACGGCGGTCTCGATGAGGTGCCGGTCGACGGTCCAGATGTGCACGGCGTTGCGCTGCGGCCGGCAGCGCACCCGCTCCCAGTCCGGGAGCAGGCGGGTGATCAGGCCCTCGGCCTCCAGCGCCTCCCAGACGTCCACGGTGGGGCGGCCGGAGCCGAGCAGGGTGACCAGCTGCTCGCGGGCCTCGGCGGGCCAGGGCGTGGGCAGGGGGCGTGCGGTGGTGGCCATGCGCCGTACGGCGTGCAGGGAGAGCGGGAGGCCGGCCTGGGCGGCGGCGGCCGCGGCGCGCAGCGGGAGCACGGGGTCGCGTTCGGGGCGGGCGGCGCGGGCGAGCACCACCTCGCCGTCCTGCTCCACCACGCCTTCGGCGAGCGGGGAGCGCTCGGGGACCGGCTTGCCGCCGCCCAGCATGGCGCGCAGCCGCGGGCGGACGGCGCGCGAGCGCAGCACGCGCCCCACTTCGCGCCAGGTGACATCGCTGGCGTACGAGATGACGCGCGCGGACTCGTAGACCTGGCGCAGCAGGGTGTCGGCGTCGAGGAGGTCCAGTTCGGCGGCGACCTGGTCCTGCTCCTGGAGGGCCAGGCGGTCGGTGGCCCGGCCGGTGGTGAGGTGCAGGGCGTCGCGGACGTCGAGGAGGCGGCGGCGGGCGTCGGCGAGGCCCTCGCGCGGGGCGTCGGCCAGCCAGGAGGCGGCGACGGCGCGCAGCGCGGTGGCGTCGCGGAGGCCGCCGCGGGCCTCCTTCAGGTCGGGTTCCAGGAGGTACTGCAGCTCGCCCTGGCGTTCGGCGCGCTCGGCGCACAGCTCCTGGAGCTCGGGGAGGCGTTTGGGCGCCTGGTTGCGCCAGTCGGCGAGGATCGCGGTGCGCAGTCCGGAGGTGAGGCCGAGGTCGCCGGCGATGTGGCGGGCGTCGAGCAGGCCGAGCTGGACCTTGAGGTCCTCTCCGGCGGTCTTGCGGGCCTCGGCGGGGGTGCGTACGGAGTGGTCGAGGGCCAGGCCCAGGTCCCAGACGGGGTACCAGAGCCGGTCGGCGACCGCGGCGACCGCGCCGGAGTCGCCGCCGTCGTGCAGCAGCAGGAGGTCGAGGTCGCTGCGCGGGGAGAGCTCGCTGCGGCCGTAGCCGCCGACGGCGACCAGGGAGACACCGCCTCTGATGCCCTCGGTGGCCGCCGCGAACAGTCCGGTCAGCCACTCGTCCGTGAGTTCGGCGAGGGCGGTACGGCGCGGCGGCCCGGACCGCGCCCCCTCGGTGAGGAGGCGCAGCCGGGCCGCCGCGTAGCCGCTGGGTCCCGTGTTCTCCGCGTCGTTCCGAACTTCCGTACCCGTCACCCAGCGACTCCTGCCTGTATTCAGATGGTTCTGTTCTACAGCGCGTCCGGGCCGCGCTCGCCCGTGCGGACCCGTACGGCGGTCTCGACCGGGAGCGACCAGACCTTGCCGTCACCGATCTTGCCGGTGCGGGCGGCCTTGACGATGACGTCGATCAGCTGCTCGGCGTCGGCGTCGTCGGCCAGCACCTCGATGCGGATCTTGGGCACCAGGTCGACCGTGTACTCGGCACCACGGTAGACCTCCGTGTGGCCGCGCTGCCGACCGTAGCCGCTGGCCTCGGTGACCGTGAGGCCCTGGACGCCGAAGGCCTGCAGGGCCTCCTTGATCTCGTCGAGCCGGTGGGGCTTCACGACGGCGGTGATGAGCTTCATGCGTCCACCTTCTTGCTCGTGCCGGCCAGCGACCCTCCGGAGACGGTGCTGACGACACCGCCACCCGCGCCGCTGAAGTCGTATGCAGTCTCGGCGTGCTCGGCCTGGTCGATGCCGGAGACCTCCTCGTCCTCGGTGACCCGCATACCGAGGGTCTTGTCCAGGAGGAAGGCGAGGACCGCGGAGGCGACCAGGGAGTAGCCGAGGACCGCGCCGACACCGGCGAACTGCTTCCACAGCTGGGTGAAGGAGTGGTCGCCGTAGAAGACGCCGGTCGCGGTGGACTGGCCCTTGCCGGTGGCGAAGAAGCCGATGAGCAGGGAGCCGATGATGCCGCCGACCATGTGGACGCCGACGACGTCCAGGGAGTCGTCGTAGCCGAACCTGAACTTCAGTCCGACGGCAGCGGCGCAGGCGACACCGGCGATGACGCCGACGGCGATCGCGCCGAGCGGGGAGACCGCACCACCGGACGGGGTGATCGCGACCAGACCGGCGACCGCGCCGGAGGCGGCGCCCAGGGTGGTGAACGCGCCGTGCCGGATCTTCTCGTAGGCGAGCCAGGCGAGCATGGCGGCGGCGGTGGCGACCTGCGTGTTGACGAACATCAGCGCGCCGACGCCGTCGTCGTTGCCGAGCCAGGAGCCGGCGTTGAAGCCGAACCAGCCGAACCACAGCAGACCGGCGCCGAGCATGACCAGCGGGAGGCTGTGCGGGCGCATCGGGTCCTTCTTGAAGCCGACGCGCTTGCCGATGACCAGGATGACGCCGAGGGCGCCGGCACCGGCGTTGATGTGGACCGCGGTACCACCGGCGAAGTCGATCACACCGAGCTTGAAGGCCCAGCCGTCGGCGCCCCAGACCCAGTGGGCGACCGGGACGTACACGACCGTGAGCCACAGGGCGACGAAGAGCGCCCAGGCCGAGAACTTGACGCGGTCCGCGATGGCGCCGCTTATCAGGGCCGGCGTGATGACCGCGAACATCATCTGGAAGACCATGAAGACGAAGATCGGGATCGTGTAGCCGTCCCACAGCTCCGTCAGGCCGACGTTGCTCATGCCCAGCCAGTCGGAGTTGAAGCCGATGAAGCCGTTGCTGGAGCCGAAGGCCAGGGAGAAGCCGTAGAGCACCCACAGGATGGTGACGATCCCGATGCTGATGAAGCTCATCATCAGCATGTTCAGGGTGCTCTTGACGCGGACCATGCCGCCGTAGAAGAAGGCGAGTCCCGGCGTCATGAGCAGCACCAGGGCGGAACAGATGAGCATGAAGCCCGTGTTCGCGGAGGACAGCTTGGGTGCCTCCGCGGCAAGCGTGATGGCGGCTGATGCCATCGGCGTCTCCTCGTCGGTTGTACGGCCCCGTGCGGGTCGGAGCGTGAGCGGTCCGGTCAAGCGGGGGGTGGGCCGGTTATGCGCCATGAGATTGGCGCAGCGCGGTTTCGGCCGTTGCCCCTCGTTGTTTCACCGGAGTGACGAAGGCGCCTGGCGTGTTACAGGTAGATGAATTGCGAGATGTCCGGCTGCGGGATCGTTATCGTGGCGCAACCTTCCCTCGGAGGGAGAGAACCGGCCACGGTCGGCCTTCCGATGACCTGGCGTGGGGGAGCCGAGTCGGGCAGTTCGGGAGGGCCGGCCGCGGCCGGGGTCTGGGCAGTACCGGGGTTCAGACCGCCTCGGCGGTCTCCGGGAGGTCTACGGCGAGCTGCTCGGTGAGATCGACGACCGCGGCGAGGTCGCCGTGGTCGCGGACGGCCGAGTCGACCGTTTTTCGAATACGAGTGTTGACGCGCTCGGAGCGCACCTTCTTGGCGATGCCCATGGCCTCGGAGGCCAGAACCGTGCTCTGCTCGGGCTCGCCCCGCAGCAGGTGCACGGTGGCCATGCCGATGAGGTTGAGTGCGTACGACCGCTGGTGCTCGGCGTCCTTCGCGAACAGCTCCACGGCCTTCTGCATCAGCGGCTCGGCGAGCGAGGCGTAGGCGGGGCTGCGGCCGGCGACATAGGCGAGGTCGCGGAAGGAGTGGCTGTTCTCGCCGTAGAGCTCGGCCTCGGAGAAGAAGCGGATCCAGTCGGGGTCCGGCTCGTCCCACTCGTCGGCCTCGGAGAAGGTGTCCTCGGCCATCCGGACCGCGCGCTTGCACTTGCCGGGCTGGCCCATGTTGGCGTAGGCCCGGGCCTCCATCGCATACAGCATCGACTGGGTGCGCGGGCTCGCGCAGTCCCGGCTGCCGTACTGGGCGAGATGGATGAGCTCCAGGGCGTCGTCGGGCCGGCCGAGGTGGATCATCTGGCGGCTCATGCTGGAGAGGATGTACGAGCCCAGCGGCTTGTCGCCGGCCTCCTTGGCCGCGTGCAGGGCGAGCACGAAGTACTTCTGGGCGGTGGGCTGGAGCCCGACGTCGTACGACATCCAGCCGGCCAGCTCGGCGAGTTCGGCGGCGACCTTGAAGAGCTTGCGCTCGGTGGCCTCGGGCTGGGGTTCCTGGAGGAGGTCGGTGACCTCGTGCAGCTGGCCGACGACCGCCTTGCGGCGCAGCCCGCCGCCGCACTGGGCGTCCCACTGGCGGAACATCACCGTGGTGGACTCCAGGAGCTCCAGCTCGGGCTTGGAGAGGCGGCCCGGGCGGCGGGAGTCGGCCGGCGACTCGGGGGCCCGCAGCGGGGAGCCGGGCGAGGGCACCAACCAGCGCTGCATGGGCTCGATGAGGGACGGGCCCGCCGACAGGACCAGCGAGGTTCCGAGGAAGCCGCGCCGCGCCAGCATGAGGTCGCTGCGCGAGAACTCGCTGAGCAGGGCCACCGCCTGCGGGCCCGTCCAGGGCAGGTCGACGCCGGTCGCGGAGGGTGACTGGCGGGCGGCCCGCAGACCGAGGTCCTCGACGGAGACGACGCAGCCGAACCGCTCGGAGAACAGCTCGGAGAGGATTCTGGGGATCGGCTCGCGCGGGTTCTCCCCGTCGAGCCAGCGACGCACCCTGGACGTGTCCGTCGAGATGTGGTTCGCGCCCAACTGGCGTGCCCTGCGGTTCACTTGCCGTGCCAGCTCGCCCTTGGACCAGCCGCTGCGCACGAACCACGAGTTGAGCAGCTCATTGGGGCGCTTGTCGGTACTGGTCGCGGTCGTCCCGCTTCCGCCGTTGCCGCCCACTGGAACGCCCCCATCCCTGAGACCACTTGATGCCGGATGCGCCAAGCCCTATCAGAATGCCGGTAAATACGGCTGCCCGTCCGGTAGTTCTCACCCTTCGAACGGGATGCCGAGTTGCCTCCGGCATACCCACGAGAGCATGTGCCCCCAGGCCTCGTGTACTCAAAGTAATCCTACGATCACTGCTCCAGCCATGGCGATCCCGGAAACGCCACCATTCGCCACCCCTTCGAATGAACTCACGATGGCCTTGGCGCGATTCACTTGACATAGGACGGCCGGGAGTAGGCGGAACGATGCATCCGGGGGCGCGTGTCCCCAGGCGCACCACCCAAGGCGCCTCAGGGCGCTGTCTTGACCTTGCGGGCGGAGGGGAAGGCGGAGCCGTAGCGTCACGTTCCGTTTCCGTCTCGTTCCGTGTCGTAACCACCGGCGCGCCGGACCCGTTGGAGGGGGCATGGGCTTCACGATCGGCGGCATTCGCGAGATCCGCTCCGGCACACGCCGGCGCGGTCGTTCATCGGACTGCACCGCCGTCGCCGAGTTCACCGGTCTGTGGGGCTGGGACGTGGTCCCGGGTGCCCGGGCCGCGGCCGGCGTCTGTTCCTGCGGGCACGGCGACTGCCCCGCGCCGGGAGCTCACCCGCTGGACTTCGCGCCCCAGGTGTCCGCCGGGGCCACGCTCGACGAGGTCACCAAGGCCTGGGCCGAGTTCCCGGGCGCGGCGGTGATGCTCCCGGTCGGCCACGCGTTCGACGTGATCGAGGTCGCCGAGCCCGCCGGGCGCCGCGCCCTGGTCCGTCTGGAGCGCATGGGCCTGCCGCTCGGCCCGGTCACCGCCACCCCGCAGGGCCGCACCCAGTTCTTCGTCGCCCCCGGCGCCGCCGCCGAACTGCCCGAGCTGCTCTACCGCATGGGCTGGGACGACCCGACCTCCCTGGACCTGCGGGGCCTCGGCCCGGGTACCCACATCACGGCTCCGCCGTCGGACCGGGGCGGCCTGGGTCCGGCGCGCTGGCTGCGCCCGCCGGCCCTGGACTCGGCGACCCGGCCGCCCGCCGCGAGGCTGCTGCTGGGGACGCTGGCCTACGTGGCACACCGGTCGCGGGCCTAGCCCCGCAGGCCCGTACGCCGAAGCGCCCGTCCCCCACTGCGTCTTGGGGGGCCGGGCGCTTCTCACGCGGTCGGGGGGTATTCGTATCCCCCTCGGGTCAGTCACCGATAAGGGCATCCACGAACGCTTCCGGCTCGAACGGCGCCAGGTCGTCCGCGCCCTCACCGAGGCCGATGAGCTTGACCGGGACGCCCAGTTCACGCTGGACCGCGATCACGATGCCGCCCTTGGCGGTGCCGTCCAGCTTGGTGAGCACGATCCCGGTGATGTCCACGACCTCGGCGAAGACCCGGGCCTGCACCAGGCCGTTCTGCCCGGTGGTGGCGTCGAGCACGAGCAGCACCTCGTCCAGCGGGGCGTGCTTCTCGACGACCCGCTTCACCTTGCCGAGCTCGTCCATGAGCCCGGTCTTGGTGTGCAGCCGCCCTGCGGTGTCGATGAGGACGACGTCGACCCCCATCTCCTTGCCCTCCTTCACCGCGTCGAAGGCGACGGAGGCGGGGTCACCGGCCTCGGGGCCGCGCACGGTGTAGGCGCCGACCCGCTCGCCCCAGGTCTGGAGCTGGTCCGCGGCGGCGGCCCGGAAGGTGTCGGCGGCGCCGAGGACGACCGTACGGCCGTCGGCGACGAGCACGCGCGCGAGCTTGCCGGTGGTGGTGGTCTTGCCGGTGCCGTTGACGCCGACGACCATCACGATGCCGGGCTTGCGGTCCTCGGGCTCGGTCTTCACCGTGCGGTCGGCGTCGGTGCCGACCAGCTTGAGGAGTTCCTCGCGCAGCAGGCCGCGCAGCTCGTCGGGGGTGCGGGTACCGAGCACCTTGACGCGCTCGCGCAGCCGGTCGACCAGTTCGGTGGTGGGCTGCACACCGACGTCGGCGGTGAGCAGGGTGTCCTCGATCTCCTCCCAGGTCTCGTCGTCGAGGTGCTCGCGCGAGAGCAGCGTGAGCAGCCCCTTGCCGAGCGCGTTCTGGGAGCGGGAGAGCCGGGCGCGCAGCCGGACCAGGCGGCCGGCCGTGGGCTCGGGGATCTCGATCTCGGGGGCGGCGGGCTCTTCCACGACGACGGGAGCCGAGCCGTCGGGAAGGTCGACCTCCTCTATCGTCCGGCGCACTTCGTCGCGCGGCGTCTCGGCCTCGTCGCCGATGTGCGGCTCGGCCGGGGGCGCGGTGATGTCGGGCGCGGCGGGGGGCGGCGGGGGCAGCGACTTCTTGCGCCGGCTGCCGACGACGAGCCCGCCGAGCGCGCCGAGCACGACCACGGCGATGACTACAGCAAGGATGACGGTTTCCATAACCCGTCCAGTATCCATCCCTCCCTCGCGGCCGACTTTGTTCCCTCGCGAAGGAGTTTCCGGATGATCCCCCGAAACCGGTAGTCCCTTTTGAGGGGATTAGTCGGGTTAACGTACGATGATTGACCATGAGCACCACCGCCCACCACGATGGCGCGCTCGAACATCTCGAAGAGTCCCTGGAGCACCACGGCCTCGAAACCCGGGGCATCGAACCGGTTCCGGACGCCGAGCGCACCGCGACGACCCGCGGTCTGCTCCCCACCTGGATCGCCGCCAACATCACCGTCCTGCTGGTGACCATGGGCGCGGGCCTGGCGGTCTCCTTCGGGCTGAACTTCTGGCAGATCCTGGTCGTGGGCACCGCCGCGCCGATCGTGGCGTACGGCCTGGTCGGGCTGGTCGGCATCGCGGGCAAACGCGGTGGGGCGCCGGGCATGGCACTGTCCCGCGCGGTCTTCGGCCAGCGCGGGAACCTGCTGCCCGGCGCGCTGATCTGGGTGGCGCGCTGGGGCTGGGAGACGATCAACGCGGTGACCGGCGCCTACGCACTGCTGACGGTCCTGGACATCCTGTTCGGCGTCCGGCGCAACACCGCCCTGATCATCGTCGCGCTGGTGTTCTTCGTGATCGCCACGTTCGCCATCTCGGGCATGGGCATCAGAGCGGTGCGGCGCTGCAACCGCTGGGCGACCTGGCTGTTCGGCGCCTTCTCCGTGCTGGTCCTCGGCAGGCTGATCGTGAAGACGGACTGGAGCAGGGTGTTCGGGCAGGACGCCGGCTCCGCGGCCGCGATGGTCACCGGGGCCGGGCTGATCGCGGCGGGCGGGATGAGCTGGGCGCCGGCGGCCCCGGACTTCACGCGGTACCTGCCGGGTACGGCCTCCTCGGCGGCGATCGTACGCAACACGGTCGGCGGCGCGGGGATCGTCGTACTCCCCATGGTCCTGATGGGCGCGGTGACGGCGTCGGGCATGCCCGACCTGGCTCGAGCGGCCGACCCGGTCTCCTTCCTGGGCGCGATCCTCCCGCTCTGGCTCGCCGTGCCCTACCTCCTCATCGCCCTGGTCGGGATGGTGCTGATCAACGCGATGTCGATGTACTCGGCGGGCTTCACCGCCCAGACCCTGGGCTTCCGGATCCCCCGCCACTGGGCGGTCGCCGTCAACGCGGCCATCTCGCTGGTCCTCGGCGGTGTCCTGATGCTGGCGGCGACCTCGTTCCTGGGCTCCTTCATCGCGTTCCTGTCGCTGCTGGCGGTGGCGTTCTCGGCGTGGGTGGGCGTGTTCGGGGTCGACATGCTCCGCCGTCGGGAGTACGACGCCACGGCCCTCCTCGACACGACCCCGGCCGGCGCCTACTGGTACCGGGCGGGCTTCTCCCCCGCCGCCGTCACGGCCTGGGCGCTCGGCCTGGCCGCGGGGCTGCTCTTCACCAGGTGCGACTGGTTCACCGGACCGTTCGCCGCGAACAACCCCGTCGGCCGGTACGGCCTCGGCTGGGTGGCGACGATCGTCGTCTCGGGCTTGCTGTACGCGGTGCTGCCGAAGCCGGCGGTGGTGCCGGCGGCGCCCAGGAACCCCACACCTCTGGCCGTCTGACGCACCGTCAGCTACTGTCCCCGCACACCAGCCCGGCCAAGGTGAAGGGGAACTCCCATGCCCGTCTCGGTCGTCCGCTTCAACCTCGTCGAGCCCGGCGCCGACCGGGCGTCCCTGGGCGCCCGGTACCGAGCGGCCCTCGACATGGCCGCGTACGCCGACGAGCGCGGCGTCACCACCGTCCAGACCGAGGAGCACCACGGGGTCGACAACAACTGGCTGCCGTCGCCGTTCGCCTTCGCGGGCGCGGTGTTCGGGGCGACCCGGACCATCGCGGTGACCGTGTCGGCGGTGATCGGCCCGCTGCACGACCCGCTGCGGCTCGCGGAGGACATCGCGGTCCTCGACCTGCTCAGCGGGGGGCGGCTGGTGACGGTGGCCGGGATCGGCTACCGGCCTGAGGAGTACGCCCTGTTCGACGTGGAGTGGAAGCGGCGGGGGCGGCTGCAGGACGAACTCCTGGAGACGCTGCTCAAGGCCTGGACCGGCGAGGAGTTCGAGTACCGGGGCCGCACCGTACGGGTCACGCCCCGCCCCCTCACCGACCCGCACCCCCTCCTCCTGGTCGGCGGCTCCTCCCGGGCCGCCGCCCGCCGCGCCGCCCGCCTCGGCCTGCCGTTCTTCCCGAGCGCGCACCTGCCGGAGCTGGAGGCCTACTACAAGGAGAAGCTCACCGAGTACGGCACGGAGGGCTGGACCATGATGCCCACCGCCGAGACCCCGCTGCTGCACATCGCCGAGGACCCGGACCGGGCATGGGCGCGGTACGGCGAGCACTTCCTGCACGAGGCCCGGACGTACGCCTCCTGGCAGTCCGGGGACATCCGCTCGGCGGTCCGGTCGACGGCCACGACGGTGCCGGAGCTCCGCGCGGAGGGCGTCTACCGCATCCTCACGCCCGAGGAGTGTGTGACAGCGGGGCTGGACAACCTGGTGCTGCACCCGCTGGCCGGCGGAATGCCGGTCGAGGAGGGCTGGCGGAGCCTACGACTGTTCGCGGAGACCGTGCTTCCGGCGCTACCGGCGTAGCGGGGCGAGGCGCGTCGGCGGGTCGCGGCGGGAGGGTTCGGCACCGCCGGGCAGCACCGTCGCGGCACAGACGACTTCTGTGCGGGTCGAGGAGAGTGACGCTGCGCGCCCGCCTCTGCCTGCGCAGCGAGGGGGGCCGGGATCGGCCGTGGCCGGGTGCCGGAGAGTTCGGCACCGCCGGGCAGCGCCATCGCGGCGGATCGCCGTCGCGGCACAGACGACTTCTGTGCGGGTCGAGGAGAGTGACGCTGCGCGCCCGCCTCTGCCTGCGCAGCGAGGGGGGCCGGGATCGGCCGTGGCCGGGTGCCGGAGAGTTCGGCACCGCCGGGCAGCGCCATCGCGGCGGATCGCCGTCGCGGCACAGACGACTTCTGTGCGGGTCGAGGAGAGTGACGCTGCGCGCCCGCCTCTGCCTGCGCAGCGAGGGGGGCCGGGATCGGCCGTGGCCGGGTGCCGGAGAGTACGGCACCGCCGGGCAGCGCCATCGCGGCGGATCGCCGTCGCGGCACAGACGACTTCTGTGCGGGTCGAGGAGAGTGACGCTGCGCGCCCGCCTCTGCCTGCGCAGCGAGGGGGGCCGGGATCGGCCGTGGCCGGGTGCCGGAGAGTACGGCACCGCCGGGCAGCGCCATCGCGGCGGATCGCCGTCGCGGCACAGACGACTTCTGTGCGGGTCGAGGAGAGTGACGCTGCGCGCCCGCCTCTGCCTGCGCAGCGAGGGGGGCCGGGATCGGCCGTGGCCGGGTGCCGGAGAGTACGGCACCGCCGGGCAGCGCCATCGCGGCGGAGACGACTTCTGTGCGGGTCGAGGAGAGTGACACTGTGCGCCCGCGGGAGCGTGGGGCAACAGACCGCCGCCCCGCCCGGGCAGTGACCGGGCGGGGCGGCGGAGGGTACGAGGAGAGGGGCAGCGGGGACTTGGCCCTTCTCCCCGAGTTGGGGGGAGCCTGCGCGGGTCAGCCCATCTCCTCCAGGGCCTTGCCCTTCGTCTCCTTGACGTACTTGAGGACGAACGGGATGGAGAGGGCCGCGAAGACCGTGTAGATCACGTAGGTCGCGGAGAGGTTCCAGTCGGCCAGCGACGGGAAGCTCGCGGTGATGGCCCAGTTGGCGATCCACTGCGCGGAGGCGGCGACGCCCAGCGCGGCGGCGCGGATCCGGTTCGGGAACATCTCGCCGAGGAAGACCCAGACGACCACACCCCAGGACAGGGCGAAGAAGAGGACGAAGATGTGCGCGGCGATCAGGGCGGTCCAGCCCTGCGCGGCCGGCAACTTGCCGTCGACCAGGTCGTAGGAGAAGGCCCAGGCCTCCAGGCCGAGGCCGATCACCATGCCGACGGAACCGATGAGCGCCAGCGGCTTGCGGCCGACGCGGTCCACGAAGATCATCGCGATCACGGTGCCGATGATGTTGATGATCGACGTCGTGAAGGAGTAGAAGAACGAGTCCGTCGGGTCGACGCCCACCGACTGCCACAGGGTCGAGGAGTAGTAGAACGCGACGTTGATGCCGACGAACTGCTGGAAGACCGAGAGACCGATGCCGACCCAGACGATCGGCTTGAAGAAGAAGGAGCCGCCGAGCAGGTCCTTGAACGTGGACTTGTGCTCGCTCTTCATCGCGTGCTCGATCTCGGCGACGCGGGCGTCCAGGTCGCCGCTCCCGCCCTCGACCTCTTCGAGGATCTCGCGGGCGCGGTCGTGCTTGCCGACGGAGATCAGGAAGCGCGGGGACTCGGGGATCGCGAAGGAGAGCAGGCCGTAGAGGACGGCCGGGATCACCATGACGCCGAGCATGACCTGCCAGGCCTCCAGGCCCATCAGCTTGCCGCGCTGGTCGCCGCCGGCGGCGTTGAGCAGACCCCAGTTGACCAGCTGCGAGATGGCGATGCCGATGACGATCGCGGCCTGCTGGAAGGAGCCGAGACGGCCGCGGTAGGCCGGCGGGGCGACCTCGGCGATGTAGGCGGGGCCGATCACGGAGGCCATGCCGATGGCGAAGCCGCCGACGATCCGCCAGAAGGCGAGGTCCCAGAGAGCGAAGGGCAGCGCCGAACCGACGGCGCTGATGGTGAACAGCACGGCGGAGATCTGCATGCAGCGGATACGGCCGATGCGGTCGGCTATGCGGCCGGCGGTCGCGGCGCCGATGGCGCAGCCGATCAGCGCGACGGCGATGACCTGTGCCAGGGCCGCGGACCCGATGTCGTAACGGCCCCGGATCGCCTCGACGGCGCCGTTGATGACGGAACTGTCGTAGCCGAAGAGGAACCCGCCCATCGCGGCCGCCGCCGCGATGAAGATGACATGCCCGAGATGATCGGGGTGAGCCGTCCCGGCTCCTGACTGGGGTGCCTGCGCAGTGCTGGTCACAAGAAACTCCTCGGGCCACCGGCAGCGCTGCCGGGGTGGGGGTGAGCCCTTTCAGGTTCAAGTGGCGCATACGTTCACGCCGCTCACACCTGAAGGTAAAAGCAACGTTGCAGAGACTATGCCTTCAAGTTTCGAAGTCAATAGACCGGGTGATGTGAGCTTGAAGGCATGGTGAAGGTGTTTGTGTTCAATAGTTGAAGCTATGGAGGGGGTGTGCAGGTCAGACCGGTGTAGGGCGCACGCAAACTCAGCGGAGGCGCTGACTGATGACCTTCGACACACCGTCGCCCTGCATGGACACGCCGTACAGCGCGTCGGCGACCTCCATCGTGCGCTTCTGGTGCGTGATCACGATGAGCTGCGAGGACTCCTGGAGCTCCTGCATGATGCGGATCAGCCGCTGCAGGTTGGTGTCGTCCAGGGCCGCCTCGACCTCGTCCATGACGTAGAACGGGCTGGGGCGGGCCTTGAAGATGGACACCAGCATCGCGACCGCGGTCAGCGAGCGTTCGCCGCCCGACAGCAGGGAGAGCCGCTTGACCTTCTTGCCCGGCGGCCGGGCCTCGACGTCCACGCCCGTGGTGAGCATGTTGTCGGGGTCGGTGAGGATCAGCCGTCCCTCGCCGCCCGGGAAGAGGCGGCTGAAGACGCCCTCGAACTCCCTCGCCGTGTCCCGGTAGGCCTCCGTGAAGACCTGCTCGACGCGCTCGTCGACCTCCTTCACCACCTGAAGCAGGTCGGCGCGGGTCTTCTTGAGGTCCTCCAGCTGCTCGCTGAGGAACTTGTGCCGTTCCTCGAGGGCCGAGAACTCCTCCAGGGCGAGCGGGTTGACCTTGCCGAGCTGCTGGTAGGCCCGCTCGGCCGCCTTGAGCCGGCGTTCCTGTTCGGCCCGGTGGAAGGACTTGGGCTGGTTGCGCGGGTGCTCGGGGTCGTCCGGGAGCACCTCGCCCTCGGCGGGGGGCGAGGGCGGCACGAGCTGATGGGGACCGTACTCCTCGACGAGCCCCGCCGGTTCGACACCGAGCTCCTCCAGCGCCTTCGTCTCCAGCTGCTCGATGCGCAGCCGCTTCTCGGCGCCGAGTACCTCACCCCGGTGAACTGAATCCGTGAGTTTGTCGAGTTCGGCCTTGAGGTCGCGGCCGGTGGAGCGGGCGGCGGTCAGCTCCTGCTCGCGCTGTGCCTTCGCGGCCTCGGCGGCGGCCCGCTCCCGCTCGGCGCGGCCGACGGAGACCTCGACGTGCGCGAGCAGTTGCCGCGCACCGGCGGCGACGGCCTCGGCGACGGCCGCCTCGTGGCGCAGCCGGGCCCGACGTTGCTCGGCACGCGCGCGTGCCTCGCGTTCCGCGCGGGCGGCGCGGTCGAGGGAGTCTGCGCGGCCGGCCAGGCCTTTGACGCGCTCCTCGTGGGTACGGGCCTGGAGCCGGGCCTCCATCTCGGTCTGCCGTGCGTTGGCGCCGTCGGCGGCGAGCCGGTCCCGTACCGAGGTGTCCGGTTCCTCCTCGACGGGCATCTCCTCGGCCACGGCCAGCCGTTCGGCCAGGATCTCCAGCTCTTCCAGGGACTTGTCGAGGGAGTCCTGGGCGCGGGCGGCGGCCGCGGTGGAGCGTTCCGCCTCGCCGGCCGCGCCGCGGGCCTGTCCGGCGAGCCGGCCCAGCTGCTGGGCCACGGCCGACTTCTCCCGGTCGGCGGCGCGGCGCCGCTCGCCGAGCTCCTCGAGGAGGGCCGCGCACTCCTTGCGCCGCTCCCCCGCCGCATGCTGTGCCGCGGACAGTTCCTCGCAGCGGACGGCGAGCTCTTCCAGCTCGGCGGCGGCCTCGTCCACGGAGGCCTGCACCTCGAGCAGGCTGGGGGCGCCGGCGGAGCCGCCGTGGGCGAAGTGGGCGCCGAGGAGGTCGCCTTCGGCGGTCACCACGGTGAGGTCGGGGCGGCGGTAGACCAGATCCTCGGCGTCTTCGAGGGTGTCGGTCACGACGATGTCTCTGAGCAGTCGCCGTACGGCGGGCATCAGGTCGGCGGGGCCGCGGACGAGGTCTGCGGCGAACGGGTGTCCGTCGGGCGCGGGCCGGTGGGGGCCGGTAGCGGAGTTCCCCGCGCCCCTGAGAGGCGCTGTCCCGTCCCCGGCGCTGTCCGGTGCTGTCGTCGGTCGTCGGTCTGCCGCGGCGCCGTCGTGGCTGATCGCGTCCCGCGGCGGAGCCGCAGATTGATACAGCCCCGCGCCCCTCTGGGGCGCCTCAGCCTGGGGCGTCTCAGCGTGAAGCGTCGGGGTGTCCGGGGCGCCCGCCAGCAGTAGGGCCGCCCGGCCTCCGTCCTGTTTGCGCAGCAGGCGGATCGCGTCCGCTGCCGCGGACGGGGTCGTCACCGCGATCGCGTCCGCCGCCGCGCCGAACGCCGCCGCCAGAGGGATCTCGTAGCCGGGGGTCACCGTCAGCAGTTCCGCCGCCGGGCCCAGGACTCCCGCGAGGCGGTCCCGGGCGCCCAGCAGTATCCCCGTACCGTCCTTCCGTCTCAGGCCCAGCGCCAGCGCCTCGTGGCGGGCCTGGGTCGCGGCGCGGCTGCGTTCCGCGGCCGTGGCCGCCTCGCGGGCGGCGGTGAGAGCCGCCTCCGCCTCGGCGAGCTGCTGCTTGGCCTGGTCGTGCTGTTCGCCGAGTTGGTGGTCGCCGGCGTCGAGGCCGTCGACCTCGGCCTTGAGCGCCTCGTACTCCTCCTGTGCGGCGGCCGCCCGTTCCTGGGCCTCGTCGCGGGCGGCGGCCAGGCGGTCGATCTCCGCCTGGGCCGACGCGGCACGTGAGCGGGCCGCGTTGACCTGGCCGTTCAGCCGGGCCAGGCTCTCGCGCCGGTCGGCGATGGAGCGGGCCACGTCCTTCAGGCGCCGTTCCTCCACCGCCAACTCGCGCTCCAGCTCGGCGCGGTGCGCGACCGTGTCGTCGAGGGCGCGCTCGGCCGCTTCCAGGGCGGCCTCCAGCTCGGCCTCCTGCTCCCGGATCCGGTGGGCCTCGCGCTCCATGTCCTCGGGGTCGCGGCCGCGCCGCTCCTCGGGGGGCGCGGAGGTGGCGCTCTTCACCCGGGCGTCGGCCAGCGAGATCGTGCCGCGGACGCGTTCGGCGAGCTGGGAGAGCTCGTACCAGGTCTGCTGGGCCCGCTGCAGGCGCGGGGTGAGCCGGCGTACCTCGTCCTCCAGGAGCGCCTCCCGCTGGAGGGCCTTCTTCAGCTCCTGCTCGGCGGCCTCCTTGCGTTCCTTGAGGGCGGCCTCGTCGGCGATCTCGGTCTGGAGTGCCTGGCGCAGTCGTACGAGGTCGTCGGCGAGCAGGCGCAGGCGGGCGTCGCGGAGGTCCGCCTGGATGACGGCGGCCCGGCGGGCGACCGCCGCCTGGCGGCCGAGGGGCTTGAGCTGGCGGCGGAGTTCGTCGGTGAGGTCCTGGACGCGGGCGAGGTTGGCCTGCATCGCGTCCAGTTTGCGGAGGGCCTTCTCCTTGCGCTTGCGGTGCTTGAGGACGCCGGCGGCCTCCTCGATGAAGGCGCGGCGGCCCATGGGGTCCGCGTGCAGGACGGAGTCGAGCTGGCCCTGGCCGACGATGACGTGCATCTCG
Organism: Streptomyces sp. NPDC007901; assembly: GCF_042959465.1. Taxonomy (NCBI): domain Bacteria; kingdom Bacillati; phylum Actinomycetota; class Actinomycetes; order Kitasatosporales; family Streptomycetaceae; genus Streptomyces; species Streptomyces sp. NPDC007901. The sequence continues at coordinate 166,112 of NZ_JBIBKW010000011.1, forward strand.
CGGCCGATGCCGGAGTCGGAGAGCAGGTCCTGGATGTCGAGGAGGCGGCAGGTGTCGCCGTTGATCTGGTACTCGCTGCCGCCGTTGCGGAACATGATCCGCGTGATGGTGACCTCGGCGTACTCGATGGGCAGGGCGCCGTCGGAGTTGTCGATGGTCAGGGACACCTCGGCGCGGCCCAGCGGGGGACGGCCGGTGGTGCCGGCGAAGATGACGTCCTCCATCTTGCCGCCGCGCAGCGACTTGGCGCTGTGCTCGCCCATCACCCAGGTGAGCGCGTCGACGACATTGGACTTGCCCGAGCCGTTCGGACCGACGACACACGTGATCCCCGGCTCGAACCGGAGCGTGGTCGCCGAGGCGAACGACTTGAACCCGCGAAGGGTCAGGGCCTTGAGGTGCACGCCGTCGGACTCTACCTGGCCCCGCTACCCCACTCCACGAAGCCTCGCAACCCCGCGGTTTCGCGCATGAACATGCAGGGCACACCAGACGTTAAAGAGGGTGAAAGGATGCGCGGGGCTACAAGCGGGTCGGGGCACGGGTCGGGGGCAAGAAAAAAGGGACGCCGGGGCGTCCCTTGTACATCTTGACAACTCAAGCGGTTGAAAGGGCTGCCCAACCGCCGCATGTGCTGTTGTGGAGCGATGCAGCGATCAGGTGAGCGCAGGCTCCGCCTGGTTTGCGTCGATGCTCTCCATGATCCTGTCGGGAGAAGCGGCAGCCGTCAGCGCGTCGTTCTCGGCCTGAATCCGTACGAGCTCGGATTCGAGGTCCTGGACACGCTGCTGGAGCCGTCGCATCTCGGCGAGGAGTCGCGGGTCGGAGCCGCCGACGTAACCGAGAAGCGCCTTTGCCATGATGGATGGTCCTCCACACTGAGTGACCGACCGTAGCGGTGTGGGTCGTGAGGGATTCGCACCCGCGGTGCTTGACACATCCGAGTGTTGCTCGACTGTTGCGCCATGCCAAACAGCTAAGGTGCGCGGGGCTTTCAGCGTCTCACCAAAAAGTTTGACGGTCAACACGATCACGCCCTGTATTGGCGGGCGAACCCGGGGGCGGCCCACCCTGGACGGGGGGCGCTGCGACTCCTGCGGGGCCCTCAGGGCGTGGCGATCATCTTTACCTGCGGAGCCTGCCACGCCCGGCGATTCTTGGCAACCACCAGGCCATTTCTGCTCGGGGCACATGCCGGTGGCAGATCGCTCCGCTTTCTCCTGCGCGGCTTTACAGAGCGGACTCAGCGGATGGCGAAGCCGTCGTAGCCACCTCGGGGTGTGTCCCAGATCTCGGTGACACCCTCCACCCGCCCGGGCGTGTCATCGCCCTGGAGCCAGTCGAGCAGCCCTTCGCAGCCCTCCCGGGAGCCCTCCGCGACGACCTGGACGCGGCCGTCCCCCAAATTGAGAGCAAAACCACTCAGCCCGCCGATCTCCAGCGCCCGTGCCCGCGTGAACCAGCGGAATCCCACGCCCTGCACACGTCCACGGACCCAGGCGACCAGTCGCACATCCTCGCTCATGGGTGCAACCTAACCGGCCAATGTCACTCGGGACACCTCCTCCCTCAGCGGTATGGGGTACCGTCCCCACCCAATGAATCTCATATGAAACTCACTCGATCGGGTGAGTCTGGTTGACCAGAAGGTGTCACTGGCCACACCGGCCCCTGGTCGGCCCCGACCGCGAGGACGAGGGAAGAAGGCAAGGACATGGGACGCCACCGACGCTCCGCCGCCGGCCGCGCCGCCACGGGCCGCGCCACGGGGGTCACGGAGAACAACGGCTCGTACACGGGCGGCCACGAATCGCAGGACTCGTACGCGGGCCTCCGCTACGGCACCGGCACGGCGGCCTACCTGCGCCAGGAGGAGTACGCCGACACCAACGCGCGCAGCTCGGCCTACCTGTTCGCCACCAAGGACGACTACGCCCGCTTCATGGACCCCAGCGCCTTCCCGGCCGAGGAGTTCACCCCGGGCGGCGGCTCCTCCTCGAGTGGCGGGCACCGCCGCCGGAAGAAGGGCGGGCGGCCCGTGGCCACGGGTCTGCTCGGGGTCTCGGCCGCCGTCGCCTTCGGCACGGTCGCGGTGACCACCGGAGTGGTGCCGGGCCTGGAGAACTACAAGCTCGGCGGATCCAGCAACACGACCGGCGGCGAGCGGGTGCAGGCCGACGGCACGCCCAGCAACACGGCCGCCGAGCAGGGCGGCACCTCCGGCAACGCCGAGAGCGGTGACACCGGCTCCGCCACCAGCCCCGGCACCCAGCGCTCCGGCTCTCCGACGCAGTCGCAGTCGCAGTCGCAGTCGGCGTCCGCCTCCGCGTCCGACTCGGCCTCCGCGTCCGCGTCCGCGTCACCCACCCCGACGAAGACGGCCACCGAGAAGCCGACGCCGAGCGCCACCCCCTCCAAGAAGCCGAAGGTCACGCCTTCCAAGACGGCCACCAAGGCGCCGGTGAAGACCGCCGCGCCGATCACCTCCTCCGAGGAGGCCGTCGTCGAGGCCGAGGTGCTGAAGCTGGTGAACGAGGAGCGGGCCAAGGTCGGCTGCAGCGCGCTGTCCGCGAACTCCTCGCTGACCAAGCTGGCCGAGGCGTTCAGCGACGACATGGCCGCGCGGGACTTCTTCGACCACACCGACCCGGACGGCAAGACGCCGTGGGACCGGGCCGCGGCCGCCGGCATATCCAACCTCGGCGGCGAGAACATAGCCCGGGGCCAGGCCACCGCCCAGGCCGTCATGGACGCCTGGATGAACAGCGAGGGCCACCGCGCCAACATACTGAACTGCGACTTCAAGACCCTCGGGGTCGGAGTGCACTTCGGTTCGGGCGGCCCCTGGTGGACGCAGGACTTCGGCTACTGACCGGACCAGGTGCGACGGGTGCGCTAACCGACGGTTAGCGCACCCTGTCGGTTAGCGCTGTGCTCCCGTACGCTGAGCGTATGACCACCACCCAGGACCGTCCGGAGGAGACGCGGGAGATACCGGAGCCGCTTCCCCCGTACGACGTCTTCGCCCGGGCCTGCCCCTCGCGCACCACCCTCGAACACATCATGGGCCGCTGGGGCGGACTGACCCTGAGCGCGCTGCACGAGGGCTCGTTCCGGTTCAACGAGCTGCGCCGCCGTGTGGACGGTGTCAGCGAGAAGATGCTCTCCCAGACGCTCCAGGTGCTGGAGCGCGACGGCCTGGTGCACCGCGAGGCCCAGCCGACCAACCCGCCCCGCGTCGACTACGAGCTCACCCCGCTCGGCCGCGAGGTCGCCGAACGGACGCTGTCCATCGTGCACTTCGTGGAGAGCCGGATGGACGAGGTGCTGACCGCCCGCGAGCGTTACGACGAGACCCGCGGCGGCCGCTGACACTTCGGGCAGAAGTAGCTGGACCGGTTCATCCAGGGCCGCCTGCGCATCGGCGTACCGCACCGTCGGCAGGGCAGCCCTTCCCTCCCGTACGCGTCCAGCGAGCGGTCGAAGTACCCCGACTCGCCGTTGACGTTGACGTACAGGCTGTCGAAGCTGGTGCCGCCCACGGCCAGGGCCGCGTTCATCACGTCCCGTACGTGGCCGAGGAGTTCGGCCGTGCGCGGCTGGGTGAAGCCGGCGGTGGGGCGTTCGTAGTGGATCCGGGCGCGCCAGAGCGCCTCGTCTGCGTAGATGTTGCCGACTCCGCTGATCAACGACTGGTCGAGCAGCGCCCTCTTGATGGTGGTCCGCTTCCGCCGCAGCGCCTGGTGGAAGGCCGCGTCGTCGAACAGCGGGTCGAGGGGGTCGCGGGCGATGTGCGCGATGACGTCCGGCAGTCCGTCGGGGGTGTTGTCGTGCAACGACAGTCCGCCGAAGGTGCGTTGGTCGACGAAGCGCAGCTCGGTGTCGACCTCGTCCGCGAACCGGACACGGATGCGCAGGTGCTTCTCGTCCGGTGCCGCGTGCGGCTGGACCAGCAGCTGGCCGCTCATGCCGAGGTGGGCGAGGACCGACTGGTTCGTGTCCTCCAGCGGCAGCCACAGGTACTTGCCGCGCCGGCTGGGGGTGCCGACCCGGTGGCCTTTGAGGCGGTGCGTGAAGTCGTCGGCGCCGGCGAGGTGCCGTCGTACCGCACGCGGGTGCAGTACCTCGGCCTCGGCCACCTCGCGATGGGCGACCCACCGCTCCAGGCCGCGCCGTACGACCTCTACCTCGGGCAATTCGGGCATCGGGACTCCCGTAGCGGACCGTGGGGGAAGATCCGAGCGCCCGCCCCCCGTACTGCCGGGGGCGGGCGCTCGGGCTGCGCTGTTCGTCAGGCGGAGGCGGCGGACGACGGACCGTCGTCCTCCTCGGCTTCGGCTGCGGCGGCCTGCTCGGCCGCCTTGGCCTTGGCGCGTTCGTCCGCCGCGGCGCGAATCGCGCGCCAGGCGGACTCGGCGGCCTGTTGCTCCGCCTCCTTCTTGCTGCGGCCGGTGCCGGTGCCGTACGAGACGCCTCCGACGCGGGCGGCAGCAGTGAAGGTCTTCTCGTGGTCGGGGCCGGTCTCCGTGACCAGGTACTCGGGCACGCCGAGGCCCTCCGTCGCGGTGAGCTCCTGGAGACTGGTCTTCCAGTCCAGGCCGGCTCCGAGGTTCGAGGACTTCTCGATCAGCGGGTCGAAGAGCCGGTGCACCAGCTCGGACGCCGAATCGAGGCCCTGGTCGAGATAGACCGCACCGATCACCGCTTCCAGGGTGTCGGCGAGGATGGACGCCTTGTCCCGGCCGCCCGTGCCCTCTTCACCGCGGCCGAGCCGGATGAAGGAACCCAGGTCGAGACCGCGACCCACTTCCGCGAGCGCACGCGAGTTCACCACCGCGGCCCGGAGCTTGGCCAGCTGGCCCTCGGGCAGATCGGGATGGGTGGTGTACAGCGTGTCCGTGACGACGAGACCGAGGACGGAGTCACCGAGGAACTCCAGCCGCTCGTTCGTCGGCAGACCGCCGTTCTCGTACGCGTAGGAACGGTGGGTCAGTGCACGCACCAGAAGGGCGGACTCGAGCTTGTAGCCGAGCCGCCCTTCCAGAAGCGTGTGGGACGAGGCCGTGCTGTCCGCTTTCTTCTTGGCGGACGGGTCCGCCTTGGGCTCTTCGCCCTTCTTTGGACTGGACACAGTGCCTCTCACCTGGCCGCTCAGACTTCGAGGACCTGGCGCTTGTTGTAGGTGCCGCAAGACGGGCACGCGATGTGCTGCAGCTTGGGCTCGTGGCAGCGCTCGCACGCAACCAGGGTGGGGACCGCAGCCTTCCACTGCGACCGGCGGTGGCGCGTGTTGCTGCGCGACATCTTCCGCTTCGGAACAGCCACGGCTACTTCTCCTGCTTCTCGTCGACGCCCGCTTGCGCGTCAGCGCCGCTCATCTCGTCCTTCTCGCCGTCCTTGGTGGAACCGACGAGTCCCTGCAAAGCCGCCCAACGGATGTCGACGGCATCGTGGTGGTGGTCCGGGTCGTCCGCGAGCCGGACTCCGCACTCGGAGCACAGGCCCTGACAGTCGTCCTGGCACACCGGCTGCATCGGCAGTGCGAGCACCACCGCATCACGCAGCACGGGTTCGAGGTCGAACAGGCCGTCCTCGATGAAGAACCTGTCCTCGTCGTCCTCGGCGTCGTCGCCCGGTTCCGCGATCACGCGGCCCCGGTCGTCGGCGTCAGGGTACGAGAACAGTTCCTGGAAGTCCGCTTCGAGCTCCTGCTCGACCGGCTCCAGACACCTTACGCACTCCCCCTCGGCCTGTGCACGGGCGGTGCCTGTGACGAGCACACCTTCCATGACCGACTCGAGCCGGAGCACGAGCTCCACCGGGGCGCCTTCCGGCACTCCGATGACCCCCTTGATACCGAAGTCCTGGGGAGCGTCGACCGTGCGGGTCAGGCGCTGCAGCGCACCGGGACGCCGCCCCAGCTCGTGTGTGTCGAACACGAACGGGTTGCGGTGGTCGAGGCGCGCGTGAGGAGCCATTCCTGCTTTCGATCTTCGAGCTCAGAGGGACGCCGTCCGGAGAGACTCCCCGGGCAGCGCAGATCGCGGACGTAGACGCGACCGAACAGCCAGGATACTGGACCTTTCGCTGTCGGCCCAATCCGCCCGGTTCCTACAGGCCCCGGCCCTGCTCGTACGCCCTCAGCTGCTCCGGGGTGATCATGCTGGTGTCGAAGAGGCTGGTCTCGTCGAGGTCGTACGACTGGTGCTGCGTCTGGTGCGGAATCTGCTGGGCCGGCTGCTGCGTGGGGTCGTAGACGGGCTGCTGGCCGGTGTCGTAGCCCTGGTAGGAGGCCGCGTAGGGGTCGGCCTGCTGGTAGCCGTAGGGGTCCTGCTGGTAGCCGTACGCGTCCTGCTGGGCGTAGACGGGCTGCTGCTGGGGATAGCCGTACGGATCCTGCGCCACGGGCTGCTGGTCGTACTGCGGCTGGCTCTGGGGCTGGGCGGCGGCCGGCTGCTCGCCCTGGGCCGTCCGGGACGCCCGGTCGTCCTGGTCGGCGAGGGCCGCGAGGTCGGCCAGGTAGTCGGCGTCGCTGGAGTGCTGGAAGGTCGTGTTGTCGTCGGCCAGGGCGCCGAGGGCGTCGGTGGCGATCCGGCCGTGCAGCTTGGCGCGGCCCTTGCCGACGGCCTCCAGGGTCTTGGCGAGGACCGCCTCGAAGGCGCCCAGCTTGGCGTCCACGTAGGCGTCCGCGTCCCGGCGCAGGGTCTCGGGGTCGTGGCTGCGCTCGGGGGCGTCCTCGTCCTCGTAGCCCTGCTCGTCGAGGCCGGGGCCGGTGCCGAGCAGCTTCTCGCGGCCCCGGCCGACGGAACCGAGGGTCTTGGTGAGGACGACCTCGAAGTTGGCGAGCTTGGAGTCGACGTAGTCGTCGGCCTCGGCGCGGACCTCCTCGGCCTCCCGGCGGGCCTCGCCGAGGATCCGGTCGGCCTCCGTCTGGGAGCGGCGGGCCACCTCGGTGCCCGAGATCAGCGAGCCGCGCTCGGCGTGCGCGGTCTCGATGATCCGCTCGGCCTCCATCCGGGCCTGCTCGACCATCTGGTCCCGGTCGCCGATGAGCTCCTGGGCCTGGGCGAGGGAGCCGGGCAGCGCCTGGCGCAGCTCTTCGAGCATCGCGAGCAGGTCGGCGCGGTTGATCACGCATGACGCCGACATCGGCATGGACCGGGCACCGGAGACCGTGGCCACGACCTCGTCGAGCTTCTTCTGTACGTCCACCCTGCGCTCGCCACTCTCTACAGCTGTGTTGGAGACGGACGGGACGACTGTAGCCCCATCAGTCCCTGTGAATACGCTTGTTGAGTGCCTCGAAAACAGGCGCGGGAACCAGGTGGGATACGTCACCGCCCCACTGGGCGACCTCCTTGACCAGGGAGGACGAGAGGAAGCTGTAGGTGGGGTTGGTGGGGACGAACAGCGTCTCGACGCCCGTCAGGCCGTTGTTCATCTGCGCCATCTGCAACTCGTAGTCGAAGTCGCTGACGGCCCGCAGGCCCTTGACGATGGCGGGGATCTCGCGCTGCTTGCAGAAGTCGACGAGGAGGCCGTGGAAGGCCTCCACGCGGACGTTGCCGTAGTCGGCGGTGACGGTGCGGATCAGGTCGATCCGCTCGTCGATCTCGAACAGGCCCTTCTTGGACTTGTTGATCATCACCGCGACGTAGACCTCGTCGTAGAGACGGGACGCACGGGCAATGATGTCGAGGTGTCCGTTGGTGATCGGGTCGAACGACCCGGGACAGACGGCGCGGCGCACTTGTGATCCCTCGCTCTCCGGTCCGGTCATCGTGCGTCTTCGCACGTAGAGGCGGCGCGACCGTACCAAAACGTTCCCTCGCCGTAGCGACGGGACCGGAGGTCTTCGAAACCGGCCGGCCAGTTGAAAACGCCACCTCTGGTGCTGCGCTCCACGGTGACGAGCGCGTCCGGCGCGAGCCAGCCCCCCGAGTGGAGTGTGAGGAGAATCTCCCGAAGATCGTGATCTGTGACCGCGTACGGCGGGTCGAGGAACACGATGTCGTACGGCTGCGCCGGCGCCGGGTTCTGGATGATCTGTTCCGCTTTGCCCGCCCGTACCTCGGCGCCGGGCAGGCCCAGATTCTTGACGTTTTCTCGTACGACGCGGGCGGCTCTGGGGTCGGCCTCCACGAGGAGGGTGTGGCCGGCGCCCCGGGAGAGTGCCTCCAGGCCCACGGCTCCGGAACCGGCGTAGAGGTCGAGGACGCGTTCGCCGTCCAGGGGGCCGCCGAGGAGGGACTGCCAGGTGGAGAAGAGGCCTTCGCGTGCGCGGTCGGAGGTGGGGCGGGTGCCGGTGCCTGGTGGCACCGTGAGCCGACGTCCGCCGGCTGCGCCTGCGATCACGCGGGTCATCTTGAATCCTCGGTTCGGGGTGGTTACGGATTCAGTTTGGCAGTCGGTGCGTCGTGGTTGCTCGCGCAGTTCCTCCCCCAGCCTTCGGCCGGGGGTACCCCCAGCGCCCCTGACGGGGCGCTTCGGCTCAACCCTTTTCCAAGTACTGCTCCCTCTCCTCGTCCAGGAGGGCGTCCAGGGCCGTTCGTAGGCCGGGCAGGTCGGTCAGGTCGGGGTCTCGGGCCACCAACGCCGTCGCCTCCTCCCTCGCCTCCGCGATGATCTCCTCGTCCTCGATCACGGCCAGGACGCGGAGGCTGGAGCGGGCGCCCGACTGGGCCTGGCCGAGTACGTCGCCCTCTCTGCGCTGCTCCAGGTCGATGCGCGAGAGTTCGAAGCCGTCGAGGGTCGAGGCGACGGCAGTGAGGCGCTGGCGGGCCGCGCTGGCCTCGGGCATCTCCGTGACCAGGAGGCAGAGGCCGGGGGCCGAGCCTCGGCCCACCCGGCCGCGCAGCTGGTGGAGCTGGGAGACGCCGAAGCGGTCGGCGTCCATGATCACCATGGCGGTGGCGTTGGGGACGTTGACGCCGACCTCGATGACGGTGGTGGCGACGAGGACGTCGGTGTCGCCTGCCGCGAAGCGGCGCATCACCGCGTCCTTGTCGTCCGGGTGCATGCGGCCGTGCAGGACCTCCACCCGGAGGCCGACGAGCGGGCCCTTGGCGAGGTGGTCGGCCACCTCCAGGACGGCCAGCGGCGGGCGCTTCTCCGCCTCGTCCTCGGCCGACTTCTTGGCCTTCTTGGGGTCGTCCTCCTCGTCGCCGATGCGGGGGCAGACGACGTACGCCTGGTGGCCGTTGCCGACTTCCTCCCGCACCCGCTCCCAGGCGCGGGCCAGGAAGTGGGGCTTGTCGGCGGCGGGGACGACATGGGTGGCGATCGGGGAACGGCCGGCCGGGAGCTGGTCCAGGACGGAGGTCTCCAGGTCGCCGAAGACCGTCATCGCGACCGTGCGCGGGATGGGGGTCGCGGTCATGACCAGGAGGTGGGGCGGCTGCTTGCCCTTGCCGCGCAGGGCGTCCCGCTGCTCGACGCCGAAGCGGTGCTGTTCGTCCACGACCACCAGGCCGAGGTCGTGGAACTGGACCTTGTCCTCGATCAGCGCGTGCGTGCCGATCACGATGCCCGCGTCGCCCGTGACCAGGTCCAGCATCGCCTGGCGGCGGGCGGCCGTGCCCATCGAGCCGGTGAGGAGGACGACCTTGGTCGCATGGTCCGCGCCGCCGAGCATGCCGCCCTCCGCCAGCTCGCCCATCATCTCGGTGATCGAGCGGTGGTGCTGCTGGGCCAGGACCTCGGTGGGGGCGAGCATGGCCGCCTGGCCGCCGGCGTCGACCACGGCGAGCATCGCGCGGAGGGCGACCATGGTGTTGTGCGTGACCGTGAAGTTGTCGGTGACGTACGCGTGGCTCGGGTGAGCGACGCTGATGCACTGGACCGGCTTTCGCCCGACGTACTCGACCGCGCGGATCCCGCGCCGGAAGGTGTCGCATTCCGGCCGGGGCCGGATTCGGGCGGCCTTGCGGGACAGGCGGAACGGGGGGTACTCGTCAGGCAGTGCCACGGAGACGTTGAATGCGGTCCCCTTCGACAGCACGCGGGCACGGCCGCCCAGTGAGCGCACAAGCCAGGCGACATCGTCCGCGAGCCTGCGCGAGGCGGAACGAAGCGAGACGCTCATGCCGTCCGCCTGAACGGTGCCATCCGTGTCCAGAAGTCCTTGCAGCAAAGCGAGTCGGTTCTTGATCGAAGTGTTCTTGAAGTCGTCGGGAACGAACTTTCCGTGTGATGTCTCGCCCCACAGATTCAGATCTCGCAACACTTGGATCACTGGGTTGCGGAGTCCACCGGCGCGCTGCGCGAGCTGGATCGTGTAGTCACAGGAGGAGCCCTTCACGGGCACCCATCGGCAGTCCGGTGTCACAGCGGCAGCCACGGCGTCGCGAATCTCGTCGTCCGTCGTCGAGAGACGCAGGTTGTGCCGGAACGAGCCGTCCCCGAGGAGAAGGCCCAGCAGGTAGGGGTCCAGGGGCAGGCCCGTGTCGTATCCGAGGTCTACGGGTGCCGCCGCAGGGATGTACCACTTCGAGGAGCCGTCTGCCTTGAGCGTGTCCAGGCGGATCTCCCGAGTCGTCATGACCTTGGGGGCCTGGCCACGATGCCACGCGCGGCTGGTACCGACGATCCAGAGGTGCTCGTCGTCGCACTCCACGAAACTTCCGTCGGAGAGGTTGAGGCGCCATACGTCGCGCTCCCCTTGCGGAAAGACACCGTCGATCAGTGCGATGTCACCTTCCGGCACGACAACCTCGTCCCCCACCGCCAGGTCCCCCATACGACGGAACCCGGCGGGTGTGAGGACCGAGGAATCGAGGGGTTGCGCCTTTCCCGAACCCACCTCGCCCTGGAGGAGGCGGTGCATGGGGTGTTCCGTCGCCAGGTCGTCGAAGATCTCCTTGGAAACCTTCTGCTGGCCGTCCGTGAGGGTGAACGGGAGGCGGTCGTCGAAGGCGGTGAGGAGGCCGTCGGGGGAGGGTCTGCGGGCGACCGCGGGGAGTTGGGCGTCGGTGTGGCGGCGGCGGGCCAGGGCGACCTGGAGGACGAAGGCCTCGTCCCACTTGAGGCGGTCGCGGGCCGCCGCGATGTCCGCCTTGGTGTGCGGGCGGTGGATCTTGAGGAGGGCCTCGGGGAGCGGAAGGAGGCCGCGGCCCTCGCGGAGGTTCGGGGGGAGGGGGTCCAGGGCCTCCTGGGCGCTGGGCAGGACCGTCTGGACCGCCTTGCCGATCTTCCAGGACTCCAGCTTGGCGGTGGCCGGGTAGAGCGGGATCAGGGCGCCGGCCCAGGTCTCGACCGATTCGGCGGGGTCCTCGCCGCGGAGCAGTTCGTACGCCGGGTGTGCCAGTTGGAGGCGGCGGTTGAAGACCGAGACCTTGCCGGCGAACATCGCGCGGGTGCCCGGCAGGAGTTCCTTGTGGGGCTTGTGCACGCCGTTGCCGAAGAAGACCAGTTGGAGCCGGCCGCTGCCGTCGGTGATCGTGACCTCCAGGCGCTGGCCCTTGCCGCGGGGGGCTTTGGAGGAGGCGAACGTGTGCAGGCGGGCGTCGGCGACCATGGCGACCACCGTGACGTGTTCGTCCATGGGCAGGTCGGCGAGGTGGGTGAGCTGGCCGCGCTCCTCGTATCTGCGGGGGTAGTGGTGCAGCAGGTCGCCGACGGAGTGCAGGCCGAGATGCTCGGCCATCACCTTCGCGGTGGCGGGGCCGAGCACTGACTTCAGTGGTTGTTTCAGTGGTTCTTCCAGTGCGGGCACGAGATCCATTGCACACCACACCACTGACAATGCCGGATACGGTTCGGGAAACCCCTGGTCAGACGGTCGTTTTGAGTCATAGGATGGCGCGCTCCGGCCATCCTTCCGCGGTCACCACCCCACCAGGGACCGCCCGACCCCGCGCCGACCACGTCTTCCCCCCTCCGGCGCAGCGACGATGGATTCCCAGACCTCAGAGTCATCCCAGGCATCACAGTCACCCCATACGTTCCAGGTCGACCTGCGTGGCTTGGTGGACCTGCTCTCCCATCACCTGTACTCCAGTCCCAAGGTCTACCTGCGCGAGCTGCTGCAGAACGCGGTGGACGCGATCACCGCGAGACGGGCCGAGCAGCCCGACGCCCCGGCGCGGGTGCGGCTGTACGCGGACGGCAGTTCGCTGCGGGTGGAGGACAGCGGCGTCGGGCTCACCGAGTCGGACGTGCACACCCTGCTCGCGACCATCGGGCGGAGTTCCAAGCGCGGGGACGGGCTGCAGGAGGCCCGCTCCGACTTCCTGGGGCAGTTCGGCATCGGGCTGCTGGCCTGTTTCGTGGTCGCCGAGCGGATCCGGGTGGTCAGCCGCAGTGCCCGGACGCCGGACGCGCCGCCCGTGGAGTGGACGGCGCGGGACGACGGGTCGTACACCGTGCGGACGTTGGCGCCCGAGGCCCGTCCGGAGCCCGGCACCACCGTGCATCTGGTGGCACGGGCGGGTGCGGCGGAGTGGCTGGACGAGCGGCGGGTGCTGGCGCTGGCGCGGGACTTCGGTTCGCTGCTGCCGTACGACGTCCGGGTGGGCGACGAGGCGGTCACCGACCTGCCGGCGCCCTGGGACCGGTCGTACCCCTCCCCCAGCACCCGGCGGGTGGCGCTGGCCCGGCACTGCCAGGAGCTGTTCGGGTTCACGCCGTTGGACTCGATCGCCCTCGACGTTCCGCTGGCCGGGATCCGGGGGGTGGCGTATGTGCTGCCGTCGGCGGTGAGCCCCGCCCAGCGGGCCACGCACCGGGTGCACCTCAAGGGCATGCTGCTGACCGAGCGGGCCGAACAGCTGCTGCCCGACTGGGCGTTCTTCGTGCGCTGTGTGCTGGACACGGACAGTCTGCGGCCGACCGCCTCGCGCGAGTCGCTGTACGAGGACGAGACGCTGGCCGCCGTACGGGAGGCGCTCGGCGAAAGGATCCGGTCCTGGCTGACCGGGCTGGCGGCGGGTGATCCGGAACGGCTCTCCGCGTTCCTGTCCGTGCACCATCTGGGCGTGAAGTCGCTGGCCCGGCACGACGGCGAGATGCTGCGGACGATGCTGCCGTGGCTCCCCTTCGAGACCACCGACGGGCAGCTGTCCCTGGAGGAGTTCGCGCAGCGGCACCCGGTGGTGCACTTCACGCGGTCGGTCGAGGAGTACCGGCAGGTCGCGCCGATCGCCTCCGCGCAGGGCATCGGGGTGATCAACGGCGGTTACACGTACGACAGCGAGCTGGTCGAGGCGCTGCCGTCGGTGCGGCCGGGGACGGTGGTCGCGGAGCTGGACGCGGACACCGTGACCGCGCATCTGGACACGGTGGACCCGGCGGAGGAGCTGGCGGTGGCGGGGTTCCTGGCGGCGGCGCGGGCCAAGCTGGACCCACTGCAATGTGACATAGTGCTCCGCGCCTTCCACCCCCTCTCCGTCCCCGCCCTCCACCTCGACGACCGCGCCGCCCGCCATGAGCAGGCCCGCGCGGAGGCCGAGGAACAGGCGGACGACCTGTGGGCGGGCATCCTGGGTTCGCTGCGCGGCAGTGCGCCCCGCGCGCGGCTGGTGCTGAACCACCTCAACCCGCTGATCCGGCGGATCAGTTCCCTGAAGGACCCGGAGCTGATCGGCACCGCGACCGAATCGCTGTACGGGCAGGCGCTGCTGATGGCGCAGCGCCCGCTGCGGCCCGCCGACTCGGCGCTGATCAACCGCTCGTTCATCGGCCTCCTGGAATGGGCCACTCATGGGGAGGGTGACCGCTGATGGGCGAGATCACCGACTTCGACTCGCTGCGTCGCGCGATGGCCGAGAACTCCGAGGAGCCGGAGGGGCCCGCCCGCAATGCGCGCGCGGAGCTGCTGCTGCTGGAGGCCGAGAAGCTGAACATCCCGCTCGCCGTGATCGAGGCGCTCGGGCACCAGCTGAAGGTCTACAACTACAGCTCCGAGAAGGACAAGATGTTCGTCCCGTTCGCGCGGCTGCTGCGGCTGTGGGACGAGCGGCCCGAGGACTTCGACGAGTACGAGACGCATTCGCTGCACTGGGTCTTCAAGTGGATGTCCGCCGGCATGCTCGACCAGCCGCACATCCCGCTCGCCTCGATCGAGAAGTGGCTGGGCGAGATGGAGCACCGCTACCGGCTCGCCGGGCACTCGGAGCGGGCGGTGCGCAGTGCGGAGTTCAGTGTCGCCGGGCACATCGGGGACCTGGCCCGCGCGGAGCGGGCGTACGCGGCCTGGCTGGCGGCGGACCGGGACCGGATGGCCGACTGCCACGCGTGCGAGCTGCACGGGCAGGGCGGCTGGCAGTTGAAGAACGGCCGGGACGAGGAGGCGCTGGAGCTGTGGCGGCCGGTGCTGGAGGGCGAGTACAGCTGCGCCCATGAGCCGCACACGGTGCTGGCCTCCTCCCTGGTCCCGCTGCTGCGGCTGGGCCGGGTCGACGAGGCCCGTGCGCATCACCTGCGGGGGTTCCGGCTTGTCCGGCCGATGGAGAGCATGCGGGGCGCCTACGCGGACCATGTGGAGTTCTGCGCGCTGACCGGCAACGAGGCGCGCGGTCTGGAGCTGCTGGCGGAACGTCCCGCCTACTTCACGGACACCGGGCAGCCGCGCAGCCGGATGGACTTCATGGCGGTGGTGACGCTGCTGATGGACCGGCTGACCGGGCTGGGTCTGGACGGGCAGCGGGTGCCGGGGCCCGCCGGGCGGACGTGGACCGCCGGGGAACTCGCCGTCCACGCGCGCGCGGAGGCGCTGGAGCTGGCCGCGCGGTTCGACGCCCGCAACGGCACCTCCCATGTCGGCGACCAGGTGCGCGAGCGCATGGCGCAGCGGCCGCTGGTGGAGCGGCTGCCGCTGGGTGTGCGGGCGGCCCGGACGGCGCCCGCCGGGCCGGTCGCGCCGGTGCTGCGGGCGCCCGCGCCAAAGGAGCCGGAGGAGCGTCCGGAGCTGCCCGCGCTGCTCGCCGAGGCCCGGCGGCTGTCGGACACTCTCCAGCCGCACGCCCTGGAGGCGTGGGCGGCGGTCGCGGAGGCCGCCGAGGAGACCGAGGTGGACACCTACGTCCGCGCGGAGATCACCGATCACACGGCGATGGGACGCGGCCCGGAGGGCGTGGAGCTGTTCGAGCGGGCCGCCGAGCTGTACGCGGAGGCGGGCGACGAGGGCGAGGCGATCGCGGCACGCGGGCGTGCCGCGTACGTACGGGCGCTGGCCGGGGAACTGGACGAGGCGCTGGCCGCGATCACCGACCCGTACGACCGGATCCTCGCGCTGTACGCCGACGACGCCACCGGGGTGCGGCAGACGGCGTCCGTGCTGATGAGCAGGGCGCGGATCCTGATGCGGCTGGTGCACGAGCGGTCCGAGGGCGCGGGCGACGCCGAGCAGGCCGTGCGGGAGCTGCTGGCGCTGGTCGGCGGGCGCGGCGGGGCCGACGTACGGCTGGTGTCCCGGGCGGCCGAGGGGCGGGCGATGCTCGCCGAGCTGGCCGAGCACGCCGGGGACGGGGAGCGGGCGGGCGAGCTGTTCCGGCAGGCGGCGACGCAGTTCGCCGGTGCCGAGCTGCCCTGGTTCGCGGTCGAGTACGAGGTGCGGGCGGCCGCGCTCGCCCATGAGCAGGGCGACCTGGCCGAGGCGGAGCGGGCGCTGCGCTCGGCCCTGGAGCACGGCGGGCCGTATGTGGAGCCGGTCGGGCGGGCCCAGCTGCATCTCCAGCTCGCCGAGGTGATCGGTGGGCGGGGGGCGGCCGAGGAGGCCGCCGAGCACGCCCTGGAGGCCGCGCACTGGGCCGACGAGGCCGGGGAGAGCGGCACGCTGGGTGCCTGGGCCCGGCACCAGCTGGGCGGCTTCCTGCTGCGCCAGGGGCGGTTCGCGGAGGCCGCCGAGGTGCTGGAGTCGGCGCTGGGCGACCTGAGCGCCGACAAGCACGGGGACGGCGCCGTGGTGCAGACGCAGTGGTGGCTCGGGGACTGTCTGAGCGAGCTCGGCGAGCACCACGCGGCGGCCGAACGGCGGCTGCAGGCGGCCGAGATCGCCCGGCACTGGCCCGAGCAGCACGACCACGCCACCCTCGCGCACCTGGCCGCCGAGTCGCTGGGCAACGCGGACCTGCCCGTCGAGGCCGACCGTGCGTACACGCGCGCGGGCGAGCTGTGGCGGGCGGTGGGCAATGTGCACTTCCTGGTCCGCTCACTGCGGGCCCGCGCGTGGCTGGCGCTGCGTACCGAGGCGGGGCCGGCAGGCGCGCGGAGGCTGATGGCGGACGCGGTCGGGGAGTGCGAGTCGGCGTTGGAGACCGTCGCCGAACCGGCCGCGGCCGAGCGCCTCGCCGCCGAACTCGGGCACACGCACCGGCAGTTCGGTGACCTGCTGGCCCGGTCGGTCCCCGAGGACGCCGAGGACGTGGCGATCCAGGAGGCGTTCGAGGCGGCGCTCGCCGAGATGGCGGCGGCGGTCTCGGTGTTCGCCGCGCTGGGCGAGGACGGGCTGCACAGCCGTACCGGCGCCGAACTCGCGGCGGGCTGGTTGGAGGCCGATCTGAGCCGGCCGGCGGACGCGGCGGCACGCGCGCGTGCGGTGCTGGACGCCTACGAGGGCGCCGACCCGGCCGACGAGACGGTCCGGGCCCGGCGGGCGGAGGCCCGGCAACTGCTGGAGCCCACCGAGGAGTGAGCGGCCGGTCTACTCGACGCCGATGAGGAGCGGGGCTTCCTGCCGGCCGCCGGCGTAGACCACCGTGTCGACGGCGAGGTACGCCTCGCGCACGCGTGCCTCCAGGCGCTCGGCGACGCCTGCGGGCGCCTCGTCGCCGAGGACCAGGGTGACCAGCTCGCCGCCGGCCTGGAGCATGCGGTCCAGGACGGTCTCGGCGGTCGCCGTCACGTCCGAGCCGATGACCGCCACGTCGCCGTCGATCAGGCCCAGCACGTCCCCTGCCTGGCAGATGCCGGCCATGGTCCAGGACTGCCGTTCCGCGACCACGACCTCGGCGTGGCGGGTGGCGCCGGCGGCCGAGGTCATCTGGACGACGTCCTCGTCGAAGCGGCGGTCCGGGAGGTGCACGGCGAGCGCGGCGATGCCCTGGACCGCCGAGCGGGTCGGGATGAGGGCGACCCGGATGCCCTCCGCGCGGACCTGTTCGGCCGCCGCGGCCGCCGTGTGCCGCAGGTCGGCGTCGTTGGGCAGCAGCACCACCTCGCGCGCGTGCGCGCGGCGTACGGCGTCCACCAGTTCCCCGCTGGCGGGCGGCTCCCCGGGGCGCGCGAGCACGGTGGTCGCGCCGGCCTCGGCGTACAGCGCGGCCAGCCCCTCCCCCGGTACGACGGCCACCACGGCCCGCTGCACCCGCTCGCGCGGCGGCCGCTCCCCGCCGGCGTGCGCGTCCCCGGCGCCGAAGTGGGTGATCCGGATCCGGTACGGCCGCCCGGCCTCCACGCCGGCCTCCACGGCGGCGCCGGCGTCGTCGACGTGCACATGGACGTTCCACAGGCCGTCGCCACCGACCACGACCAGGGAGTCGCCGAGGGTGTCGAGGCGGGCCCGCAGCCGGTCCACGGCGCCGTCCCCGGCCTCCAGGAGGTAGATGACCTCGAAGGCGGGACCGGTGGCGGCCTCGGCGCAGGCGGCGGCCCGGGCGTCGGACACGGCGTCCACGCGCGCGGAGGCGGTCGGGACCGCCGCGTACGCGTGCGGGTCGAAGACCACCGCCTCCCCGGTGAACGCCTCCACCAGCGCCCCGAGCACCGCGACCAGGCCCCGGCCGCCGGCGTCGACCACTCCGGCCCGCTCCAGGGCGGCCAGCTGGCCGGGGGTCGCCGCGAGCGCCTTGCACGCGCCCTCGTAGGCGGCCCGGGCGATCGCCCCGCAGTCGCCCTCCGCCGTGTCGGCCGCGTCCGCGGCGGCCGCCGCGACCGACAGCACCGTGCCCTCCACGGGGTGGGCCACGGCCCGGCGGGCGGAGTCTGCGGCGTGCCGCAGGGCGAGCCGCAGCCCGTCACCGTCGATGTGAGTCGCCTCACCCGTCGCCCCGCCCTCGGTGAGGACGTCGGCCATGCCACGCAGCAGCTGGGCGAGGATCGTGCCGGAGTTGCCGCGCGCGCCTATGAGGGCGCCGTGCGCCATCGCGCGGACGGCGTCGGCCAGGGTCGGGATCTCCTCGCCCAGCTCATAGCCCGCGAAGACGGCCTCCACGGCGCCCGTGGCCGACTCCAGGGTCAGATACAGGTTCGTGCCCGTGTCGCCGTCGGCCACCGGGTAGACGTTGATCGCGTCGATCTCCTCGCGTGCCCGGCCGAGCGCCCCGAGCGACAGGCCGCACCAGGTGCGTACCGCCAGAGCATCGAAGAATGTCTGCGGCACCTGCGCCACCTGCGCCTCCTTGAGCTGGCCGGACGTGGGACGCAGCGTAGACCCCGAAGGGGTGTCCACCGGAAGTGGGCCGGGAGTCGGCCCCTGAGCAGCCATGCTAGTTTCGTCTAACCGACGCAGCCGTTGTATGCTGCTCCGGTTGCCCGATCTGATCGGGCCATTCCCCTGGCAACGCCACTCAAGATCTCTGATCCTCAGGATCTCGATCCCGGCACGCCGGGATCCAACCGTAAGTGCATCTGAAGTCTTTGGAGTGACCCGTGGCTGCCAACTGCGACGTCTGCGGCAAGGGGCCGGGCTTCGGCAACAACATCTCGCACTCGCACCGCCGTACGTCTCGCCGCTGGAACCCGAACATCCAGCGTGTGCGTACCGTGGTCGGCGGGACGCCGAAGCGCGTGAACGCCTGCACCTCGTGCATCAAGGCCGGCAAGGTCTCGCGCTGACGCACTGTCGCTGAGCGCGCGGCCACCGCTGGTTCGCTGCAGAGAGCCGGTCCACCTCAGGGTGGGCCGGCTTTTTGCCGTATCTAAAATGCCGGGATGCGCTTCGGCATCCTGGGTCCCCTGGACGTACGCACCGACGACGGCACCCCCGTCGACCCCGGCGGCCCCCGCCCCCGCGCGCTGCTCACCCTGCTGCTCCTGGACGCCGGCCGCGCGGTCTCCGCACAGCGCCTCACCGACGGCCTGTACGGCGCCGAGCCGCCCGGCGGGGCCGCCAACGCGCTCCAGTCCCAGGTCTCCCGGCTGCGTCGGCGGCTGGCCCCGCACGCCGAGATCGAGGCCACGTCCACCGGCTACCGCATCGCCGTCACCCCCGACTCCGTAGACGTACACCAGTTCGAAGAACGGTCGGCGGCCGGACGTGCCGCCCTCGCCGCCGGGGACCCCGCGCAGGCGGCCGCCCTGCTCCGGGACGCCCTCGCCCTGTGGCGCGGCCCCGCGCTGCCCGACCTCCCGGAGGCGTCCGCCGAGGCCGCGCGGCTGGACGAGCTGCGGACGGCCGCCGTACAGGACCGGATCGAGGCGGATCTGGCGCTCGGCGGCGGCTCCGAGCTCGTACCGGAGCTGCGCGCGCTGCTCGCCGCCCAGCCGTTGGGCGAGCGGCTGTACGGGCAGCTGATGCGGGCCCTGCACGCGGGCGGGCGGCCCGCCGAGGCGCTCACCGTGTACGAGGAGGCCCGCCGCACGCTCGCGGACGAGCTGGGCGCCGATCCCTCGCCGGAGTTGGCCGCGCTCCACCTGGAGCTGCTGCGGGGCACGGAACCCGAGCGGCCCCGGCTGCCGGTCCAGCTCACCCGGTTCGTCGGCCGTGAGCCCGAGCTCGGCCGGATCGCCGCCCTCCTGGCCGACGCCCGGCTGGTCACGCTGACCGGTCCCGGCGGCGCGGGCAAGACCCGGCTGGCGGTCGAGGCGGCCCAGCACCACCCCGGCGCCTGCTTCGTCGAGCTGGCGCCCCTCACCGACGGCTCCCGGGTCCCGTACGCCGTCCTGGCCGCGCTCGGAGTCCGCGAGGGCTTCCGCAGTCCCGCCGCCGACACCGCCGACCGGCTGCTGGCCGCCCTGGAGGACCGCGAGCTGCTGCTCGTCCTCGACAACTGCGAGCATCTGGTGGAAGCGGCCGCCAGGACCGCCGCCCTGCTGCTCGCCGCCTGCCCGGGTGTCCGGGTGCTCGCCACCACCCGGGAGGCGCTCGGCATCACCGGCGAGATCCTGGTCCCGGTGCCCCCGCTGCCGTCGGAACCCGCGGTGCGGCTCTTCCAGGACCGGGCCCGCGCCGTGCGCCCCGGTTTCGACGGCCACGCGCGCGTGGCGGAGATCTGCGCCGCCCTCGACGGGCTGCCGCTGGCCATCGAGCTGGCGGCGGCCCGGCTGCGCACCCTCACCCCCGACGAGCTCGCGGACCGCCTCCACGACCGCTTCCGGCTGCTCTCCCGCGGCGACCGCTCCAAGGCGCCCCGGCACCGCACCCTGCGCGCGGTCGTGGAGTGGAGCTGGGGCCTGCTGGACGAGGAGGAGCGGGAGCTGGCCCGGCGGCTGACGGTGTTCTCCGGGGGCGCGACGCTGGCGGCCGTCGAGGCGGTGTGCGGGCTGCCGTACCCGGAGGACGTGCTGGCCTCGCTGGTCGAGAAGTCGTTCGTGGAGTTCGCGGAGTCCCCCGGGGCGTCCGAGGGGCGCTACCGGATGCTGGAGACGATCCGGGCCTTCGCCGCCGAGAGCCTGCCGGACCCGGAGGCCCTCGGGGACGCCCACGCCGGGTACTTCCTGCGGCTGGCCGAGCGGGCGGAGCCGCGGCTGCGCGGCGGCGGACAGCTGCCCTGGCTGGCCCGGCTGGCCGCCGAGCACGACAACCTGGACGCGGCCCTGCGCCACCTGGTGCGCCGTGACACGGACGGCGCCCTGCGCCTGATGGGCCCCCTCTCCTGGTTCTGGCGGCTGCGCGGACTGCACGGCGAGCGGGTGGGGACGGCGCGGGAGTTGCTGGCCGCCGTCGGCGACGCGCCGCCGCCCGGCCTGGAGGAGGAGTACGTGCTGTGCGTGATCAACGCGCTCTCCGGCGCGGGCGAGGAACCGGAACTCATCGCGCGCGTGGACGCCGTCCTGAACGCGTACCGGGAGCCGCTGCGGCTGCCGTACATCCTGGTGCTGTGGGCGGTCGCGGCCGGTCCGCGGCCCGCCGCCGACCCGCACGCCCTCACCCTGGCCGGCACCTCCCCCTGGGCGCGCGCCCTGCTCGACGTGGGCCTGGGCTTCCGGGCGCAGTTCGCCGGCCGCCCCGAGGAGTCCGAGGAGTACTTCGCCCGGGCGCTGGAGGGCTACCGGGCCGCCGGCGACCGCTGGGGCATGGCCAACTGCCTCGACCCGCTCGGCGCGTTCGCCCACGCGCGCGGGGACTCCCGGCAGGCCCTGGAGCTGCTCGACGAGGGACTGGCGTACATGCGGGAGCTGGCTGCCCCCGAGGAGACCGCCGACCTGCTGCGCACCCGGGGCACCGTGCTCCTGCACCAGGGGGGCACGGCCGCCGCCGAGGCCCACTTCGAGGAGGCCCTGACGCTCGCCCGGGGCGCCGGTCTTCCCGACAAGGTGGCCGCCGCGCGGCGCGGCCTCGGTGACGCGGCCCGGCTGGCCGGGGACACGGCACGCGCGCGTACGCGGTACGAGACCGCCCTGCGGGAGTGTGCCGCCAACTGGTTCAGCGTCGGCGAGACCGTCCGGATCCTCATCGGGCTCGGCCGGACGGCCGCCGCCGAGGGGGACACCGAGGAGGCCCGCGACTGGTTCCGGCAGGCCGCCGAACTTGCCGTCGACGGCCCGGGCGACCTGGAACTCGCCGACGCGGCCGAGGCGCTGGCCTCCGTCGCCGGCTCGGCCGACCGGGCCGCCGTGCTGCTGGGCGCCGGGACGGGGCTGCGGGGCGCCCGCGGCGGGGGCGACCCGGACGTCGTACGCGTCGAGGAGGAGGTCCGGGCGCGGCTGTCGCCCGAGGCCTACGAAGAGGCGTTCCGGCAGGGCCTGCGGCAACGGTCAGCGGCGGTCAGCGAACGGTAGGGGGACGGTCAGCGCCCCCGCCGAGGCTCGTCGCATGACGAAGCAGACGCAGCAGACGAAGAACCTCTCCCACCTCCACGTCCTGATCTCCGGCGCCAGTGTCGCCGGTCCCGCCCTCGCCCTCGGCCTCGCCCGGCGCGGCGCCCGCGTCACGGTCGTCGAGCGGGCCCCACAGCTGCGCGGCGGCGGCTTCGCGGTCGACTTCCGCGGCCATGTCCACCGCACGGTCCTGACCGCCATGGGCCTCTGGGACGAGGTCCACGCCCGCCAGACCCACATGGGCCGCCAGACGGTCGTCGACGCGGACGGCAGCCCGCGCGTGGACCTGCCCGCCGAGCTGATGAGCGGCGACGTGGAGATCTTCCGCGGCGACCTCGCGCTGCTCATGTACGAGCGCACCAAGGACGACGTCGAGTACGTCTTCGGCGACTCGATCGCCACGCTCACCGAGGACGCCGACGGTGTCGACGTCACCTTCGAGAAGGGCGCGCCCCGCCGCTTCGACCTGGTCGTCGGCGCCGACGGGCTGCACTCGAACACCCGCCGGCTCGTCTTCGGCGACGAGTCCCGCTACCTGCGTTTCTTCGACCACTACGTGGCCGGCTTCGACGTCCCCAACCACCTGGGCCTGGACCGCACCGGCCGGGTCTACAGCGAGCCCGGCCGCGCGGTCGTCATCGGCAACTACGACGGCGATCCGGACCGCGCGGGCGCGCTGCTGGTCTTCCGCTCGCAGGAGCTGTCGTACGACCGCAGGGACGTCCCGGCGATCAAGCGGATCCTGAGGGACCGCTTCGCCGGGATGGGCTGGGAGGTCCCGGCCGTCCTCAAGGCCCTGGAGGAGGCCGACGACCTGTACTTCGACGGGATCGCCCAGATCCACGTCGACCGGCTCGTCAAGGGGCGGGTGGTGCTGCTCGGGGACGCCGGGTACGGCGCGACCATGGGCGGGATGGGGACCGGGGTGGCGATCGTCGGGGCGTACGTCCTCGCGGGCGAACTCGCGCTCGCGGGCGGCGACCACCGCACCGCGTTCGCCGAGTACGAGTCCCGGATCCGGGACTTCGCCAAGGGCTGCCAGAAGATCTCCGGGAACGCGGGCCCGTTCTTCGCCCCGCCGACCGAACGGCGCATCCGCAGCCGGGACCGGATGTACCGGGTGCTCGCCTCCCGGCCGCTGGCCCGCTTCTTCAAGAAGATGACGGAGAAGGCGGCGACCGACATCAAGCTGCGGGAGTACCCCTTCTGAGCCCCGCCCCGGCCTCCGCCCCGAGGGCCCAGCCGTGGTCCACGGGCCCGATCCCGGCGCCGAGCGCGAACCCGGCCGCGATCGCCCCGGTGACGTACTCCTTGGCCGCCGCCACCGCCTCCGGCACGGACCGCCCCTTCGCGAGCTGCGACGCGATCGCGGACGCGAGGGTGCAGCCCGTGCCGTGGGTGTGCCGGTTGTCGTGCCGGGGGGCGCGCAGCAGGTGTTCGTCCCTGCCGTCGGTGAGCAGGTCGACGGCTTCGCCGGGCAGGTGACCGCCCTTGATCAGCACCCACCGCGGTCCGTACGACAGCACGGCCGCCGCGGCCCGTCGTAGATCCGCCTCCGACTCGACGTGTACGCCGGTGAGTTGGGCCACCTCGTCGAGGTTGGGGGTGGCGACGGTGGCGACCGGGAGCAGCTTGGTGCGGACCGAGTCCAGGGCGGAGGCGGCGAGCAGCGGGTCGCCGTGCTTGGAGACGCCGACCGGGTCCACCACCACGGGCGCGTCGGTCCCGGCGATCAACTCCGCGACCGCCTCGACGAGTTCGGCGGAGGCCAGCATCCCGGTCTTCACCGCGTCCACGCCGATGTCGTCGACCACGCTGCGGTACTGGGCGCGGACGGCCTCGACCGGAAGTTCCCAAGCGCCCTGCACGCCCTGGGAGTTCTGCGCGGTCACCGCGGTGATCACGCTCATGCCGTGCACGCCGAGCGCCAGCATCGTCTTCAGGTCGGCCTGGATCCCGGCGCCGCCGCCGGAGTCGGAGCCCGCGACCGTCAGCACGCGCGGGACGCTCATGACTCGATGTCCCCGAAGTGGTCCCAGCCGCCCTTGCTGGTCCAGGGCGCCCCGTCGACCGTCACCTGGGGCAGCGCGGACGGGTTGAGTACCTCGCCGATGACCTTCCAGCGGGCGGGCAGCTTCACGTCCGGCGGGAAGGTGGCCACGATCGCGTGGTCCTCTCCCCCGGTCAGCACCCACTGGATGGGGTCGACGCCGACGGCCTGGCCGATGTCGTTCATCTGGGTCGGGACGTCGATCGCGCCGGACCGGATGTCGATCCGCACCTTGCTGGCCTCGGCGATGTGCCCGAGGTCGGCGATCAGCCCGTCGCTGACGTCGCACATCGCGGTCGCGCCGAGCCCCGCGGCGGCCGGGCCCGCGTGGTACGGCGGCTCGGGGCGGCGGTGGGCCTCCACGAAGGCGCGCGGCGAGCGGAAGCCGCGGGAGAGCACCGCGTAACCGGCCGCGGACCAGCCCAGCCAGCCCGTGACGGCCACCAGGTCGCCGGGCTGGGCGCCGGCCCGGGTGACCGGCTCCTGGTTGCGCAGATCACCGAGCGCGGTGATCGACACCATGATCGTGTCGCCGCGCACCACGTCGCCGCCGACCACCGAGGCGCCGGCCACCTGGCACTCGTCGCGGATGCCGTCCATCAGCTCGCTGGGCCAGGTCACCGGGAGTTCGGCGGGGACGACCAGGCCAAGCAGCAGGGCGGTCGGCACGGCGCCCATGGCGGCGATGTCGGCCAGGTTCTGCGCGGCGGCCTTGCGGCCCACGTCGTAGGCGGTGGACCAGTCGCGGCGGAAGTGCCGGCCCTCCAGCAGGATGTCGGTGCTCGCCACGACCCGGCGGTCGGGCGCGGCGACCACCGCGGCGTCGTCGCCGGGGCCGACCCGGACCGCCGGAGTGGTGGTGAGACGGGAGGTGAGCTCCCTGATGAGCCCGAACTCCCCCAGCTCACCAACAGTGCCCTTCATTGCCCTTACGCCCCTTCTCTGCCTTGCCGTGCCCGCTCGCGCGTCATCGTCGTCCTGGATACGGTCGAGGTGACCGTCAACTTCTGTCGTGCCTGCACCCTGGCGCGCAAGCCCCTGTCCGCGCAGGTCTCCCCGCGGTGAGCGACGACGCGATACCGTGGCGTTCCTTTTCCCCACATGATCCTCGTGGCCGCCCTGGAGGTTCCGTGGTACAGGCGTACATCCTGATCCAGACGGAGGTCGGCAAAGCGTCGACCGTCGCCGAGATCATCAGCAAGATCCCTGGAGTCCTCCAGGCCGAGGATGTGACAGGACCGTACGACGTCATCGTGCGCGCGCAAGCGGAGACGGTCGACGAACTCGGTCGGCTCGTGGTCGCGAAAGTCCAGCAGGTGGACGGCATCACGCGTACCCTGACCTGCCCGGTCGTCCATCTGTAGCCCCCGTCTACGCTTGGCCGGTGAACTTCTTCCGTCACCGGCCATTCGGTCTGCCCGCGTTCGCTCTGTTGTTGATCGCGGCCGCGGGCTGCTCATCAGCAGACGACGCTCCGTCGGCGGCGGTTCCCACTCCGGGTGCGGCGATCACCAAGTGGTGCGATCGCCTCGACGGGGTGCTGCCGAAGAAGGTCGACGGGCTCACGCGCCGTGACCCCGAGCCCTCGTCCGCGCTGACCGCGGGCTGGGGGGACCCGGCGATCATACTGCGGTGCGGTGTCGAGCGGCCTGCGAAGATGGCCGATCCGGAGGCCGACGGGGTCGAGGTGAACGGGGTGGGGTGGCTGCTGGAGCAGCGGTCCGACAAGTCGTTCCGGTTCACGACGACGTTGCGGAAGGCGTATGTCGAGGTGACGATTCCGGCGGGGCGGAGTGCCGATGGCATGGCGCCGTTGGTCAGCTTGGCGCCTGCCGTCAAGGAAGCGGTGCCTGAGGGGATTGCCGACTGATCGCCGTGAGTGGAGCGGTTGTATGTCGGCGCACGTGCGTTGTGGTTGCTCGCTCAGTTCCTCCCCCAGCCTTCGGCCGGGGGTACCCCCAGCGCCCCTGGCGGGGCGCTTCAGCGAAGCCCTGTTGAACGGTTCAGGGCTGCCTGGACCAGGCGGTCGATCAGGTCCGGGTAGCTGATGCCGGATGCCTGCCACATCTGCGGGTACATCGAGATGGGCGTGAAGCCGGGCATCGTGTTGATCTCGTTGATCACGAAGTCGCCGTCCTCCGTGAGGAAGAAGTCGGCGCGGACCAGGCCCTCGCAGGAGGCGGCCTCGAAGGAGTCCACCGCGAGCTTCTGGACCTCGGCGGTCTCCTCGGGGGTGAGGGGGGCCGGGACGATGCCGGGGGTGGAGTCGATGTACTTGGCGTCGAAGTCGTAGTACGCGTGCTCGGAGGGCGGCGGGATCTCGGCCGGGACCGAGGCGCGCGGGCCGTCCTCGAACTCCAGGACGCCGACCTCGATCTCCCGGCCCCGCAGCGCCGCCTCGACCAAAATCTTCGGGTCGTGGGCCTGGGCGGTGGCGATCGCCTCGTCCAGGCCGGAGAGGTCGTCGACCTTGGTGATACCGATCGACGAGCCCGCGCGGGCGGGCTTCACGAACAGCGGCCAGCCGTGCTCGCCGGCGAAGTCGACGATCCGCTTGCGGGCCGCGGACTCGTCCTGCTGCCACTCGCGGGGGCGGATCACCAGGTACGGGCCGACCTTGAGCCCGAAGGTGGTGAACACCCGCTTCATGTACTCCTTGTCCTGGCCGACGGCCGAGGCGAGCACGCCCGAGCCGACGTAGGGGACGCCGGAGAGCTCCAGGAGGCCCTGCAGGGTGCCGTCCTCGCCGTAGGGGCCGTGCAGCATCGGGAAGACGACGTCGACCTCGCCGAGCGCCTTGGGCACCGAGCCGGGCTCGCTGTAGACGACCTCGCGGTTGGCCGGGTCGACGGGGAGCACCACGCCGCCCTCGGTGGACTCGGCCAGGTCGCCGACCTCGGGCGTACGGCGGTCGGAGATCGCCATGCGTTCCGGTGCGTCGGCCGTGAGCACCCAGCGGCCTTCCCGGGTGATACCGATCGGCAGGACGTCGTACTTCGTCCGGTCGATGGCCGCGAGGACGGCGCCGGCGGTGACCATGGAGATCCCGTGCTCGGAGCTGCGCCCGCCGAACACGACGGCCACACGCGGCTTACGAGCGGGCTGCTCAGGGCTCTGGGGGAGGTTCTCGGTGCTCATATCGCGTTGAGAGTACCCGGTGGTAGGGCCCCGAGACAGCGTCCGCCGTGCGGGTTCGCTCAGCGTCGCTCGGGCTTCGCGCTGCGCGACATCAGCTCCTTGAGAGCGACCACCGGCGGCTTGCCCTCGTGCACGATGTCGACGACCGTCTCGGTGATCGGCATCTCCACACCGTGCCTGCGGGCCAGATCGGCCACCGACTCGCAGGACTTGACGCCCTCCGCGGTCTGCCGGGTGACCGCGATGGTCTCCTCCAGGGTCATGCCCTTGCCGAGGTTGGTGCCGAAGGTGTGGTTGCGGGAGAGCGGCGAGGAGCAGGTGGCCACCAGGTCGCCGAGACCGGCGAGTCCGGAGAAGGTCAGCGGGTCGGCGCCGAGCGCGCTGCCCAGCCGCGCGGTCTCCGCCAGACCGCGCGTGATGAGCGAGCCCTTGGCGTTGTCGCCGAGCCCCATGCCGTCGGCGATGCCCACGGCGAGGCCGATGACGTTCTTCACGGCACCGCCCAGCTCGCACCCGATCACGTCGGTCTCGGTGTACGGCCGGAAGTACGGGGTGTGGCAGGCGGCCTGGAGCCGCTGGGCGACCGTCTCGTCGGTGCAGGCGACCACGGCGGCGGCCGGCATCCGGGCGGCGATCTCACGGGCCAGGTTGGGGCCGGTGACCACGGCGATACGGTCCTGGCCGACCTTGGCGACGTCCGCGATGACCTCGCTCATCCGCATGGTCGTACCGAGTTCGACGCCCTTCATGAGGGACACCAGGACCGTGTGGGGCGCGAGCAGCGGCGCCCAGTCGGCGAGGTTGGCCCGCATGGTCTGGGAGGGCACCGACAGAACCGTGAAGTCGGCGCCGGCCGCGGCCTCGGCGGGGTCGGTCGTGGCCCGCAGGTTCTCGGGGAGTTCCACGCCGGGCAGGTAGTCGGGGTTGGTACGGCCGGAGTTGATGGCCTCGGCCACCTCCGCGCGCCGCGCCCACAGGGTGACGTCGCACCCGGCGTCGGCGAGCACCATCCCGAAGGCCGTACCCCACGAACCCGCGCTGAAGACCGCCGCCTTGGCAGGCTTGCTCACTTGCCGCTCTCCTCTTCCAGACCGCTCTGCGACTCTTCCAGACCGCTCTGCAACGCACGCGTCCGGCGCCGCTGCTCGATCCGCACCTGGCGTGGATCGTAGGGGGTCTCGGGGGCCTTCTCGCCGCGGATCTCCTCCAGCTGGCGGGTGATGGCGGCCATGATGACCTCGGTCGCCTCCTTGAGGAGGTCCTGGGTCATCTCCTTGTCGTAGAAGCGGGTGAGGTCGACCGGCGGGCCGGCCAGCACGTGGTGCGTCTTGCGGGGCAGCACGCTGGGCTTCTTCGCGTACGGCGGCAGCAGTTCGTTGGCGCCCCACTGGGCGACGGGGATCACCGGGCACCTGGTCTGCAGGGCGACCCGGGCGGCGCCGGTCTTGGCGGTCATGGGCCACTGGTCGGGGTCGCGGGTGATCGTTCCCTCTGGGTAGAAGGCGACGCACTCACCGCGCTCCACGGCGTCGATCGCGGCCCGGAAGGCGCTGAGCGCGTCGGTGGACTCGCGGTAGACGGGGATCTGGCCGGTGCCCCGCATGGCGGCGCCGACGAATCCCTTCTTGAAAAGCCCGCTCTTCGCCAGGAATCGCGGAACGCGGCCGGTGTTGTACTGATAGTGGGCGTAGGCGAAGGGGTCGATGTGGGAATTGTGGTTCACCGCGGTGATAAAACCGCCCTCGGCCGGAATGTTCTCCATTCCACGCCAGTCCCGCTTGATCAGAACCACCAGCGGAGGTTTGCAGAGCACCGCAGCGAAGCGGTACCAGAAGCCGATTCTCCGGCGGGGCACGCGGACACCTTCCTCTAGGACTTCTTCCCGGCCTGGGATCGGGAAGAAGTGTGGCCCCGGCCCGCCGGCCTGTCGAGAACACCGTACGCCTCGGTGTCGCGACCGCCCCGTGGGCCCGGGTGACAATGAGGCAACAAGGGAGGGACGGTACGACTGTGCAGTGGACCTTGGTCATCCCGCTCAAACCTCTGGCCCGTGCCAAGAGCAGGCTCGCGGACACCGCGGCGGACGGTGTGCGTCCGTCACTGGCCCTCGCCTTCGCCCAGGACACGGTGGCGGCGGCCCTGGCCTGCCAGTCCGTGAAGGATGTGGCGGTCGTCACGGACGACACGCTGGCCGGGCGCGAACTGTCGGCGCTGGGTGCGCGCATCGTCCCGGACCCGCCGGGAAGCGGCCTGAACGCGGCGCTGCGGCACGGGGCGGCGGCCGTCCGGGCATCGCGACCGGAAAGCCCCGTGGCGGCCCTGAACGCCGATCTCCCGGCGCTGCGCCCCCTGGAATTGTCCCGGGTGCTCGACGCGGCCGCGGAATTCCCGCGGGCTTTTCTCCCGGACACCGCGGCAATCGGCACCACCCTGCTGGCGGCGACCCCCGGCCATGAATTGGCGCCCGCATTCGGCCCGGATTCCCGCGCCCGCCACCGCGGCTCGGGCGCCGAGGAACTACGCCTGGTCGGCGTGGACTCGGTACGCCAGGACGTGGACACCGGCGCGGACCTGCGCGCGGCGCTCGCCCTGGGCGTGGGCCCCCGCACCGCCGCGGTGGCCGCCCGCCTGCTGATCCCGGACCAGTAGGCTGCCCTTCATGCAGGCGACCGCATACACGTACGACCCCGAGACCCGCAGCGGCCAGGTACTCCTCGACGACGGCACCCCGGTGCCGTTCGACGGCGAGGCCTTCGACGCGGGCGGCCTGCGCCTGCTCAGGCCGGGGCAGCGGGTGCGGATCGAGACGGAGGGGGCTGGAGGAGACCTCCGGATCACCCTGGTGACTTTGCAGACGCTCTGAGGCGAGAACCCACCTCTGTCGCCGAACACACCGCGGGCCGGACGCCCCAGGGGAGTCCGGCCCGTCGCGTGAGTAACCCGACGTCTCCGCAGCTCAGCGAGCGGCGGCCTTCTTGGCGACGGCCTTGCGGGCCGTCGACTTCTTGGCCGGCGCCTTCTTGGCGGTGACCTTCTTGGCCGGCGCCTTCTTCGCGGCCGTCTTCTTGGCCGTGGCCGTGGTCTTCTTGGCGGCCGTCTTCTTCGCCGTCGCCGTGGTCTTCTTCGCCGCGGCCGTGGTCTTCTTGGCGGTCACCTTCTTCGCCGTGACCTTCTTCGCGGTCACCTTCTTGGCGGTGGTCTTCTTCGCCGCCGCCTTCTTGACCGTCGCCGAAGCGCCGCCGGTCAGGCTGCCCTTGGGCGCCTTCTTGACCGCGACCTCGCCGCCGCGCGGCAGCTTCTTCGAGCCGCTCACCAGGTCCTTGAAGCCCTGGCCGGCACGGAAGCGCGGCACGGAGGTCTTCTTGACCCGAACCCGCTCGCCCGTCTGGGGGTTGCGAGCGTAGCGGGCGGGGCGGTCCACCTTCTCGAAGGACCCGAAGCCGGTGACCGAGACCCGCTCACCTGCGACGACCGCGCGGACGATGGCGTCCAGGACATGGTCGACAGCCTCGGCGGCCTGCTGGCGGCCGCCCATCTTGTCGGCAATCGCTTCTACGAGCTGCGCCTTGTTCACGTCTTCCCCTTCGGAGACATCGCCAGAACGAATGTGTTCAAGCTTTTTCGCACGTTAGGCAGATATATACCGCAAATCAAACACGAAACGGGCTTATCACCCTTGTGCCGCAACGGATTCGGTCGGCTCGGGCGGTCCAGTCAGCGTTCCCCTTCGGGGATTCGACCCGCGTCGAGGTCCGCATTGAACCGTTCGAGCCGCCGTGCCGCGTCGGCGACGTCGTGTTTGGCCGCGGCCGTAATGACCAGCAGCTTCCGGGTCAGCGCCATCCGTACGCCCTCCGGGACTTGCAGTGCGCGCACTTTTGTGTGCGCTTCCTTGAGTTGGCCCGCGACCGCCGCATAGAGCTGGAGTTGGCCGTCGTGTTCCATGCACAGATTGTGCCATCTGGGGCGAGTTGTCGCCTGCGCAGGGTGCAACTGCCGCCTCAAATGGCCTTCCGGGCACTTGCGGAAGCCACGGACACAGCACTCACGTACCCCCACAACATCCGTCCTAACGTGGGGAGTTGGCAAGAGCTGCGACAACGCGAGCGTCCGTTCGGGTGCAGACATGGCTGTACCCCCAATCGTGGCGATCGGGGGTACAGGCGGGGTGCTGCGGTGGCTGAAAACAGCCGTGTTCAGTTGTGGCGGCACCCCTGGGGGCGGGCCGGGTCAGACCTGGAGCGTCCGCGGCTTGTACGACGGCCGCTTGGCCTCGTACGTGGCGATGTCGGCCTCGCTCTGGAGGGTGATGGAGATGTCGTCCAGGCCGTTCAGCAGCCGCCAGCGGGAGTTCTCGTCCAGCTCGAAGGAGGCGGTGATGCCCTCGGCGCGCACCTCGCGGGCTTCCAGGTCGACCGTGATCTCGGCCTCGGGGTCGTTCTCGGAGAGCTCCTGCAGCGCCTCCACGACCTTCTGGTCCAGGACCACCGTGAGCAGGCCGTTCTTCAGCGAGTTGCCCCGGAAGATGTCGGCGAAGCGGGAGGAGATCACGGTCTTGAAGCCGTAGTTCTGCAGCGCCCAGACGGCGTGCTCACGGGAGGAGCCGGTGCCGAAGTCGGGGCCGGCGACCAGGACGGTCGCGCCCTGCCGCTCGGGGCGGTTGAGGATGAAGTTCTCGTCCTTGCGCCAGGCCTCGAACAGACCGTCCTCGAAGCCGTCCCTGGTCACCTTCTTGAGCCAGTGAGCAGGGATGATCTGGTCGGTGTCGACGTTGGAACGGCGCAGCGGGACGGCCCGGCCGGTGTGCGTGGTGAATGCTTCCATGGCTGATCAGACTCCAGCGGGCGTACGGGCGTCGGACAGGTCGGCCGGGGAGGCCAGGTGGCCCAGGACGGCCGTGGCGGCCGCGACCTGCGGCGACACCAGGTGGGTACGCCCGCCCTTGCCCTGCCGGCCCTCGAAGTTGCGGTTGGAGGTGGACGCGGAGCGCTCGCCCGGGGCCAGCTGGTCGGGGTTCATGCCGAGACACATCGAGCAGCCCGCGTGCCGCCATTCGGCGCCGGCGTCCTTGAAGACGACGTCCAGGCCCTCGGAGACGGCCTGCAGACCGACCCGGGCGGAGCCGGGGACGACCAGCATCCGTACGCCGTCGGCGACTTTGCGGTCCTTGAGGATCTCGGCGGCGGCGCGCAGGTCCTCGATGCGGCCGTTGGTGCAGGAACCTACGAAGACGGTGTCCACGTTGATGGAGCGCAGCGGCTGGCCGGCCTCCAACCCCATGTACTCCAGGGCCTTTTCGGCGGCGAGGCGCTCCGAAGCGTCTTCGTACGAAGCCGGGTCGGGGACGTCCGCCGAAAGCGGTGCGCCCTGGCCCGGGTTGGTGCCCCAGGTGACGAACGGGGAGAGGGCGGCGGCGTCGATGTGGACCTCGGCGTCGAAGACGGCGTCCTCGTCCGTCTTCAGGGTCTTCCAGTACGCGACGGCGGCGTCCCAGTCCTCGCCCTCGGGGGCGTGGGCACGGCCCTTGATGTACGCGAAGGTGGTCTCGTCGGGGGCGATCATGCCCGCGCGGGCGCCGGCCTCGATCGACATGTTGCAGATGGTCATCCGGGCCTCCATCGAGAGCTTCTCGATGGCGGAGCCGCGGTACTCCAGGATGTAGCCCTGGCCGCCGCCGGTACCGATCTTGGCGATGATCGCCAGGATCAGGTCCTTGGCGGTGACGCCGTCGGGCAGCTCGCCGTCGACCGTGATGGCCATGGTCTTCGGGCGGGCCAGCGGCAGCGTCTGGGTGGCCAGCACGTGCTCCACCTGGGAGGTGCCGATACCGAACGCGAGGGCGCCGAAGGCACCGTGCGTGGAGGTGTGGGAGTCGCCGCAGACGACGGTCGTACCGGGCTGCGTCAGACCCAGCTGCGGGCCGACGACGTGCACGACGCCCTGCTCGACGTCGCCCAGCGGGTGCAGACGCACCCCGAACTCGGCGCAGTTCTTGCGCAGCGTCTCCAGCTGGGCCCGGGAGACCGGGTCCGCGATGGGCTTGTCGATGTCGAGGGTCGGGGTGTTGTGGTCCTCGGTCGCGATGGTGAGGTCGAGACGGCGCACCGGGCGGCCGTTCTGGCGCAGCCCGTCGAAGGCCTGCGGGCTGGTCACCTCGTGCAGCAGGTGCAGATCGATGAAGAGGAGGTCGGGCTCGCCCTCGGCGCGCCGGACGACATGGTCGTCCCAGACCTTCTCCGCGAGTGTCCTACCCATCGCTTTCCCTCCGGCCGGCAGACGTGCACCGGCCCAACTAGAGATCTTGAGGAAGCGGCTGCCCGTGTTCCGGGCCCCTGAAGTCGTGGTTCCGGGCGTCCGCCGCCGGGCCCGTTGGTCCGCGGGCCACTGTGTGATTCCAGGGTGGCGCGTTCCACGGAAAATTGAACTTGCGTTTCACAGAGTGAGACGCGAGTATCGTTGCATGGACAACAGTAGCGGCGTCGGCGTTCTGGACAAGGCGGCCCTTGTCCTGAGCGCCCTGGAGTCCGGTCCGGCCACCCTCGCGGGTCTGGTCGGGGCCACCGGACTGGCACGACCCACGGCCCACCGGCTGGCCGTGGCTCTGGAACACCACCGCATGGTGGCACGCGACATGCAGGGCCGTTTCATTCTCGGCCCCCGACTCGCGGAACTGGCCGCGGCGGCCGGCGAGGACCGCCTGCTCGCGACGGCGGGCCCGGTGCTCACGCACCTGCGGGACATCACCGGCGAGAGCGCGCAGCTCTATCGCCGGCAGGGCGACATGCGGATCTGCGTGGCCGCGGCGGAACGCCTGTCCGGCCTTCGGGACACGGTGCCGGTCGGCTCCACGCTCACGATGAAGGCCGGTTCCTCGGCGCAGATCCTGATGGCCTGGGAGGAGCCGGAGCGTCTCCACCGCGGCCTCCAGGGTGCCCGCTTCACGGCGACGGCCCTGTCCGGCGTCCGCCGCCGCGGCTGGGCCCAGTCCATCGGCGAACGCGAGCCGGGCGTCGCGTCGGTGTCGGCGCCGGTACGCGGCCCTTCCAACCGCGTGGTCGCCGCCGTCTCCGTCTCCGGCCCGATCGAGCGCCTGACCCGCCACCCCGGCCGCATGCACGCCCAGGCCGTCATCGACGCGGCAGCCCGCCTCTCCGAGGCCCTGCGCCGCACAGGCTGACAAACAGAGCTCCCGTCAAGGAGAGGCCGGCCTCAACGCCGCGGCAGGCTTCTTCCCGACGGGAGCGGAGATACCCAGGGGCGCTGGGGGTACCCCCGGCCGAAGGCTGGGGGAGGAACTGCGCGACCAGCCACGCACTGCCCGCGCCCGATCAGCGACCGAAGCCCCCACGGCGCAGAACCTGCCCCCACCGGCCGTCAGCGCCCGCGCCCCTACGGGGCGCTTCGGTGAGCGAACCGGTCCTTCGCGTAGCGCCCTCGCTTCTCGACCGGGACCACCCCGCTCGCCGCGCCCAGGCCGAACTCCGGCATGTCGAAGTAGATGGACTCGTAGGCGCCCTCGGGTGCGATGTACGTCTCGTGCCAGAGACCCACGTGCCCGCGCAGCTTCCCCGCCTTCTCCTTGCGGTTCACGGCGCCCCACACCTTGTGGTGGAGCAGGCCCACCTCGCTCGCGTACGCGTACAGCTTCTCCTTCGACTCCCAGTACTGGACGACGTAGTACGTGCGCGGCGAGGCCGTCAGCAGGATGCGTCCCAGCAGCCCCCGGCCGGGGTCCCGTGCCAGCTCGGCCAGCATGCGGAACATCGACAGCATCACCGGGAACCACTGGTGGACCGCCCAGAAGTGGTTGATGCGCATGCCGATCAGCAGGACCACCGCGTCGCCCTCGCGCGCCGCGGTGGTACGCCCCGGAATCGGTTTGGCGAACATGACGACACCACCCCCGGATCGGTCGGATAGCAGCACTATCCTTCTGTTGGATGCTTGGATAGTGGCACTCACCAAGGAGGCCTGCAAGACATGCGGCTTGCCCGGTTGAGCGAGCGCAGCGGGGTGTCCGCCGCGACGATCAAGTACTACCTGCGCGAAGGGCTGTTGCCGCCGGGCCGCCAGGTCAACGCCACGACCGCGGAGTACGACGAGGGGCATCTGCGCCGGCTGCGCCTGGTGCGGGCGATGATCCAGGTGGGCCGGATTCCCGTCGCGACGGTCCGCGAGGTGCTGGGCCATGTCGACGACGACTCGCTGGGCCGCACGATCCGGGTGGGCGCGGCCCTGTGGGCGCTGCCGCAGGTGCCGGAGCCGGACGAGGACGACGAGTGCGTGCAGGCCGCGCACCGGGAGGTGGCGGCGCTGCTGGACACCCTCGGCTGGGAGAACGCCAAGCAGCTCA
Organism: Streptomyces sp. NPDC007901; assembly: GCF_042959465.1. NCBI lineage: Bacteria > Bacillati > Actinomycetota > Actinomycetes > Kitasatosporales > Streptomycetaceae > Streptomyces > Streptomyces sp. NPDC007901. Next base: position 201,568 of record NZ_JBIBKW010000011.1, read on the forward strand.
CGACCATCTCCCCCGCCTATCGCCAGCTGGTGGTGGCGGTGGCCGCGTTCCGTCGGCTCGGCTACGACTGGGACGCCGAACTCCTCGTATCGCGCGCGAAGTTGATGCACCAGGCGGCGATCGCCGATCTGGACTTCCTGGAGACGCATCCGACGGAGGAGGAACGAGTGGAGGCCGCGGTGGCCAGCGCGGTGCTGGTGGAGCCGATGCTCCAGGCGCTGCACCGGCTGGCGCAGGAGGAGGAGACGGCGCGGCGGTACGGCTTCGAGTAGGGCGCCGTAGGCCACAGACAAGGCCCTCCGCCGAAGCGAAGGGCCCTCTGGAAGTACCCCCGACCGGATTCGAACCGGCGCTACCGCCTTGAGAGGGCGGCGTGCTAGGCCGCTACACAACGGGGGCGTGGATCTTACGTTTCCGCAGATCCGAGCTGGTCTACCTGGACTCGAACCAAGACTAACTGAACCAGAATCAGTCGTGCTGCCAATTACACCATAGACCAATGATGGTTTAGACCAGTTCGTACCCCCGACCGGATTCGAACCGGCGCTACCGCCTTGAGAGGGCGGCGTGCTAGGCCGCTACACAACGGGGGCCCTAGCGATCTGGCGATCACCGTACCCCCGACCGGATTCGAACCGGCGCTACTGCCTTGAGAGGGCAGCGTGCTAGGCCGCTACACAACGGGGGCTTTGCAGATGAGCTCTGCGAGCTGGCCTACCTGGACTCGAACCAAGACTAACTGAACCAGAATCAGTCGTGCTGCCAATTACACCATAGGCCACTGGAACGCAAGCCCCTGAAGGGATCTTGTTCTAGTTTTGCTCCTCCGGTTCCGGCCTTTCGGCCCGCTCCCCGGCGGCGCAGGAAGAACATTACCTGAAGGTGGACGGGGCTCCAAAACGGGTATCCGCGCGGAGGATCGCGGGCAGTTCGGCGAGCGAGGCGATCCGGTGCGGCCCCGTGGGTGCGTCGGCGCCGGTCACCGGCCCATGGCGGTCGATCCACACCGACAGCAGCCCGGCGTCGGCGGCACCGCGCCCGTCGATCTCCGGATGGTCGCCGACGTACGCGACCTCGTGCGGGGCGAGTTCCAGCGCCTCGCAGGCCGCGAGGAAGGCGCCGGCCGCGGGCTTGGAGACGCCCAGTTCGGCGGCGCAGAGGACGGCCTCGAAGCGGTCGTGCACCCCGAGGGTGCGCAGTTTGCGGTCCTGGACGTGGATGCTGGAGTTGGAGAGCACGGCGTGCCGGTGGCTGGCCGCGAGCGCGTCGAGGGCGGGCAGGACGTCCGGGAAGAGGGACCAGACGGCCTCGTAGTGCGTCAGGTAGCGGCCGAACCAGGCCTCGGCCTCGGAGTCGCCCAGCTCCGCGTCCAGGAAGACCCGCACCCGGTCCCGCCGCTGCCCCTCGAAGCTCGTCTCGCCCGCCGAGAACCGGGCCCACTGCCGGTCGGTGATCTCCCGCCACCGCACCAGCGCCGCCTCCGCGCTCCCGTACGCCGACAGCAGCCCCTCCGCCACCAGATGCGCCCGCATGCCCTCGCGGTCGGCGCTGGTGTAGTCGAAGAGAGTGTCGTCCACGTCCCAGACCACGGCCCTGATCGTCATACCGCCGACGGTACCGGGTGGGTACGACGAAGGGGCGGCACCGGCATGAACCGGAGCCGCCCCTCCCCCGCGCGCGTGCGTTACGCGGCCAGCTTCGCCAGGGCCGCGTCGATCCTCGCCAGCGTCTTCTCCTTGCCCAGGACCTCCAGGGACTCGAAGAGCGGCAGGCCGACGGTGCGGCCGGTGACGGCCACCCGGACCGGGGCCTGGGCCTTGCCGAGCTTGAGGCCGTGAGCCTCACCGGCGGCCAGGACGGCCTCCTTCAGGGACTCCGGGGAGGTCCAGTCGGCGGACTCCAGCTTCTCGCGGGCCGTGGCCAGGAGAGCGTCGCTGCCCTCCTTCATCGCCTTGGTCCAGGACGCCTCGTCCTCGGCCGGCTCGGCGAGGAACAGGAAGTCGACGTTGTCGGTGATCTCCGAGAGGACCTTCAGGCGGGTCTGCGCGTGCGGGGCGATCGCCTGCCACTTCGCCTCGTCGAAGTCCTCCGGCGCCCAGGGCGCGAAGGGGGCTTTCAGCCAGGGGACGCAGCGCTCCGTGAAGTCCTTCACGTCCAGCATGCGGATGTGGTCGGCGTTGATCGCCTCGCACTTCTTCAGGTCGAAGCGGGCCGGGTTGGGCTGGACGTCGGCGATGTCGAAGGCCGCGACCATCTCGCCGATCGAGAAGATGTCCTGGTCGGCGGAGAGCGACCAGCCCAGCAGGGAGAGGTAGTTGAGCAGGCCCTCGGGGAGGAAGCCGCGCTCGCGGTAGAGGTTGAGGGACGACTCCGGGTCGCGCTTGGACAGCTTCTTGTTGCCCTCGCCCATGACGTAGGGGAGGTGGCCGAAGGCCGGGGTCTGCTTGGCGATGCCCAGCTCGGTCAGCGCCTTGTAGAGGGCGATCTGGCGGGGGGTGGAGGAGAGCAGGTCCTCGCCGCGCAGGACGTGGGTGATCTCCATCAGGGCGTCGTCGACCGGGTTGACCAGCGTGTAGAGCGGGGCGCCGTTCGCGCGGACGATGCCGTAGTCCGGGACGTTCTCCGCGGTGAAGGTCAATTCGCCGCGGACCAGGTCCGTGAAGGTGATCGTCTCGTCGGGCATCCGGAAGCGGACGATGGGCGCACGGCCCTGGGCCTTGTACTCCGCCACCTGCTCCTCGGTGAGGTCGCGGCAGTGACCGTCGTAGCCGGACGGCCTGCCGGCGGCGCGGGCGGCCTCGCGGCGGGTGTCCAGCTCCTCCTGGGAGCAGTAGCAGTGGTAGGCGTGACCGGCGTCGAGGAGCTTGGCGGCGACGTCGGCGTAGATGTCCATGCGCTGCGACTGGCGGTACGGCGCGTGCGGGCCGCCGACCTCCGGGCCCTCGTCCCAGTCGAAGCCGAGCCAGCGCATCGCGTCGAGCAGCTGGTTGTACGACTCCTCGGAGTCGCGGGCCGCGTCGGTGTCCTCGATGCGGAAGACCAGAGTGCCCTGGTGGTGCCGGGCGAACGCCCAGTTGAACAGGGCGGTGCGGACCAGGCCCACGTGGGGGTTACCGGTGGGCGAGGGGCAGAAACGTACGCGGACGGGTGCGCTAGCCACGCTTGACAACCTTGTTGGTGAGAGTGCCGATGCCTTCGATGGTGACGGCGACCTCGTCGCCGACGTTCAGGGGGCCGACCCCTGCCGGGGTGCCGGTGAGGATCACGTCGCCGGGGAGCAGCGTCATGGCCTCGGTGATGTGGACGATCAGGTCCTCGATGGAGTGGATCATCTCGCTCGTACGGCCGAGCTGGCGCTGTTCGCCGTTGACCGTGAGCTGGATCGTCAGGTCGGACGCGGTGGCGAGGTCCAGGTCCGTCTCCACCCAGGGGCCGAGCGGGCAGGCGGTGTCGAAGCCCTTGGCGCGGGCCCACTGCTTCTCGCGCTTCTGGACGTCGCGGGCGGTGACGTCGTTGGCGCAGGTGTAGCCGAAGATGACGTCCGCCACGCGCTCGCGCGGGACCTCTCGGCACAGCCGGCCGATGACCACGGCCAGTTCGGCCTCGTGGTGGAGGTCCTGGGAGAAGGACGGGTACTGGATCTCGTCGCCGGGGCCGGTCACCGAGGTGGACGGCTTGAAGAAGGCGAAGGGGGCGTCCGGGACCTCGTTGCCCAGCTCCTTCGCGTGCTCCGCGTAGTTGCGGCCGTAGGCGACGACCTTGCTGGGGAGCACCGGCGGGAGGAGACGGACCTTGCTCAGCGGGACCTTGGTCCCGGAGAGCTCGAAGTCCGTGAACGGAATGCCCTTGATGATGTCGAGGACGAGTTCGTCCTGCTTGTCGCCCTCGACCGCGCCGAAGGCGACGTTCCCGTCGATGGAGAATCTGGCGATGCGCACGGGATCCTGCGCCCCTCACTGAACCGGCTGGAGTCTGACGCTCCAGGCTAACGTGGTGAGGGGTGGCCGCCGTGGAATAACCCGGTGACCGGGTGGGTGAGTGAACGGCGGCCGTACCTCGTACTACTCCGCGACCGAGGTCCCGGCCGGGATCTCCATGAGGATCGTGCGCCGGGGGTTGGCGGTCTGGGCGGGGAGGTCGAGGGAGTGCTCGGGCAGTTCGGGGGTCTGCAGTTCCTCGGCGTCCTTGAGGTGGGCGAGGGTGGTGCGCCGGGGGTTGGCTATGTTGCGGAACATCATCGTCGTCTTCACGGTTGTACGAGACCCCGTCGTGTGTGGGTTGGCAGAGACTTCCCTCTTGTAAAGCGCCAGGCTAAACATCGAATTCCCGACGGAAGGCGCCGAGCGGCTGTGATCTGCGTGTGAGTTTGCTCACGAAGCTGAGGGCAAACCGGTCATTCCAGGCCGACAAGTCAGCGCAACGAAACGGACATTGGCGAACTGAAGCTGTCATTCCGCTCCTGATCATGGCGACTGGGACACGCCTCGCATGCCCGCGACTGGCAGGGATACGTCCGGTATGTACGTGCTCGGCTTCGACATCTCGTAACGTGTCACTCACACGCTGTCACGGAGGTCACAGCTCGGCCCACGGCCCTTGTTGGAGATCCGGCACTGTGCTGGAATTCCACGGAACCGCCGCAGGATCGAGCCGGCGCGCAGGGGGCGCAACGCAGCGCCGAGTGGCGGCGAGACAGGGGGAGCCAGCGCCGGTCACACTCACGACCAACAGGGGGCGCATTCAGGGCGCTCCCCGTACAACGCCGACACCGTGTCCCTCCGTTCAGCGGAGGGGCGCCTGGTCCAGAGGTTGCGACGCTAGTGCAGGGACGATTCAAGAGGGATGGCAGCGCTCCGGCGGAGCCGGAGGCGCACGGCGGGACCGACCGCGGTTCCTCCCCCCAGCACGCCCAGAACCTGGGGCCGGGCACGGCCCCGGCCGGCGGTGGTGGTGACGGCGGTGAGCGCTCCGGGCGCCCCGCCGTGTCGGCGTCTTCGGGGTCCACGGGCCCCCAGCCGGCCGCGACACCGACGCCCACGGTCAAGCCCCCGAAGGGCCCGTCGAACCCCGGCTCGCGGATGGCCCTGCGCAACTGGCGCATCTCCACGCGCCTGGTGTCGCTGCTCGCGCTCCCCGTGGTGGCGGCGACGACGCTCGGCGCGGTGCGCATCAACACGTCGCTCGACGACATCCAGCAGCTCGACAACATGAAGCTGCTGACGGACATGACCACGCAGGCCACCGAGCTGGCCCAGGAGCTCCAGAACGAGCGTGACAAGTCCGCCGGTCTGCTGGCGCACGGCGCGTCGACCAACGACGTCACGGTCAAGGGCCTCGAGGAGGCCACCGACCAGGCCCGCGAGAACTTCCTCAACGCCTCCGAGGAAATCGACACCGCGAGCAAGAACGGTCAGCTCCAGGGCGTCCGCGACAGCCTCGTCGGTCTGGCCGGCCAGCTGGACGACCTGGCGAAGATCCGCAAGGACGCCTATCAGCAGAAGGAGAACTCGACCCAGACGGTCGAGGCCTACCACCGGCTGATCACCCAGCTGATCGACCTCTCGCAGGACATGGCGCAGGCCTCCAGCAACCCGGAGATGATCCAGCGCACCCGCGCCCTGGCGGCGTTCTCCACCGCCAAGGAGTACGCGTCCGTGCAGCGCGCCGTCATCGCCGCGGCCCTGCCCGCCAACGGCACGAGCGCCGGCGACCTCTCCGAGAACGACCGCCTGTACGGCGAGTCCGCCCAGGAGAGCGAGACCTCCGAGCTGACGATCTTCCGGAAGATCTACGCCGGCAACGCGGCCGACCTGCTCAGCCCGATCGACGGGAACAACCCGACGATCGAGGCCGCGGACACCTACGCCAAGCGTGCGCTCGGCGCCCAGAACGGTCTGAACGAGCTCTCCAAGCGGTCGTACCGCGACTGGGTGGACGACAGCTCGACCAAGATCGACCAGATGCAGAAGATCGAGCACACCCTGCTCGAGGACATGGAGCAGAAGGCCCGCGAGCTGCGCTCCTCCTCCGAGCGGGAAGCGATCATCTCCGGTGCGCTGATCCTGCTCGTCCTCGGTGTGTCGCTGGTCGGCGCCTTCATCGTGGCCCGCTCCATGATCCGCTCGCTGCGCCGCCTCCAGGAGACCGCCACCAAGGTCGCCCAGGACCGGCTGCCCGAGCTGGTCAAGCAGCTCTCCGAGTCCGACCCGCAGGACGTCGACACGTCCGTGGAGTCGGTCGGTGTGCACTCCCGGGACGAGATCGGCCAGGTGGCCGCGGCCTTCGACGACGTGCACCGCGAGGCGGTCCGCCTCGCCGCCGAGCAGGCCCTCCTGCGGGGCAACGTCAACGCGATGTTCACCAACCTCTCGCGCCGCTCCCAGGGCCTCATCCAGCGTCAGCTCTCGCTCATCTCCGAACTGGAGTCCCGCGAGGCCGACCCGGACCAGCTGTCCTCCCTCTTCAAGCTCGACCACCTCGCGACGCGTATGCGCCGTAACGGTGAGAACCTCCTGGTCCTCGCCGGTGAAGAGCCCGGCCGTCGCTGGACCCGCCCGGTCCCGCTGGTCGACGTGCTCCGCGCCGCCGCGTCCGAGGTGGAGCAGTACGAGCGCATCGAACTGGCCGCCGTGCCGACCACCGAAGTGGCCGGCCGCGTGGTCAACGACCTCGTGCACCTGCTCGCCGAGCTGCTCGAGAACGCGACCTCGTTCTCCTCGCCGCAGACCAAGGTCAAGGTCACCGGTCACGCCCTGCCCGACGGCCGGGTGCTGATCGAGATCCACGACACCGGTATCGGCCTCTCCCCCGAGGACCTCGCGGCGATCAACGAGCGGCTCGCCTCGCCGCCCACCGTGGACGTCTCGGTCTCCCGCCGCATGGGCCTCTTCGTGGTCGGTCGTCTCTCGCAGCGGCACGGCATCCGCATCCAGCTGCGCCCGTCCGACTCCGGTGGTACGACCGCGCTGGTCATGCTCCCGGTCGACGTCGCCCAGGGCGGCAAGAAGCCCGCTCCCGGCAAGCCCGGCGCCCCGGCGGCCGCCGGTGGTCCCGCCGCCGCGCAGGCCGCGGCCGGTGCGGCCGCCGCCCGTCGCGGAGGCGGCCAGGGCGGTGCCGGCGGATCGCTCGGCGCGGGTGCCCCCGCCCCGGCCCTCGGCGGTGCCGGCACGGCCGGCGGGCGCGGCGGTGCCCTCGGTTCCGGCGGGCCCTCCGGCGGCGGACTGCTCGGTGCCGGTGCCGGCCCGCGCGGCCAGGTCGGCGCGGGCCAGGGTCCCCGGGCCGCGCTGCCCGGCGCGGGCCAGAACGGCGGCCGTCCCGGCGGCGCCCAGGGCGGCGGGCCGCGTGGACCGCAGGCCCCGCAGCAGGGCGGCCGGTCCGGTGGCGGTGCCTTCGGCGGCCAGGACGCGTTCGGCAACCCGCAGGACGCCTTCGGCAGCCGCGGCCCGGTCCCGCCGCAGCGCTCCGCGAACTCCTCGGACCAGGGCCGTCAGCCCCAGCTCCCGCCGCGCGGTGGCCCGCGGGCCGAACTGCCCGGCGGCAACCCGCCGCAGGGCCGGCCCAGCTGGAGCGACGACAACGCCCAGCCGCCGCTCTCCCGTGCCTCGCTGGACACCCCGCGCGGCCACGACGAGGACCCGAGCCACACCGCGCAGATGCCCCGCATCGACGACCGGCAGGATCTCGGCGCCACCTCGCAGATGCCGGCGATCCCGCAGGCTTCGTCGACCGGCGAGTTCCCCCGCCCGGACTTCAACGCGCCGAACGGCTCGCAGAACACCGGCTCGTACCCGCGACCGGGCACGACCGGCCCGCAGAGCACCGGCTCGTACCCGCGGCCCGGCGCGAACGGCCCGCAGGACACGGGGTCGTTCCCCCGCCCGAACGTCAACGGCCAGCAGGACTCCGGCCAGTTCGTCCGCTCCGACGTCTTCGGCGGATCGGGCGGCCCGCAGGCGGGTGCCCAGGACACCGGGCAGTACGCCGCCCCGCAGGCCTACGACATCGGCTCCACCGGCCAGTTCGCCACACCGTCCTTCGACGGTGGCTCCACCGGGCAGCACTCCCTGCCCGGCCGCCAGAACGGCTACGGGAACAACGGCCAGAACGGCAACGGCCAGCACACCACGGGTCAGTTCGAGCGCCCGCAGACCAACGGACGCGGTGCCGACTTCGGCGCCGCCCAGCGTCCGCCGGTCCCGCCGGTCCGCCAGGAGCCCGAGGCGCTGCCGCCGGCCAGCGGTCCCGGTGACGGCCGTACCCCGCTGTACGACACGCTGGAGACCAACTGGTTCCACGGCGGTCAGCAGGAGCAGCAGCAGCGGCCCCAGAGCAACGGCAGCGCCAACGGCAACGGCCCGGCGTCGATTCCGCCGCTGCCCTCCCAGTCGCCGGCCCCCGCGGCCGCGGCCCCCCAGCGTCCCGCCCAGGCAGCCTGGCGCACCTCTCCGAACGACGACCTCGTCCGGCAGGCGGAGCGTGTACGGCAGCCGGCGGCGGGCGGTGTCACCACCTCCGGTCTGCCTCGCCGGGTGCCCCGGGCGAACCTCGTGCCGGGCACGGCGCAGCAGCAACAGCACCACACCGGTCCGCAGGTCTCGCGTGCGCCTGATGACGTCCGCGGCCGGCTGACCAATCTCCGTCGGGGTATCGCGCAGGGTAGGCAGGCCGCACCCGGCCAGCAGACCGGCAGCTTCCCGAACCCCACTCACCAGCAGGAGCGTTAGTTGAGTCCGATGAGCCAGGCGGCACAGAACCTCAACTGGTTGATCACCAACTTCGTGGACAACACCCCGGGGGTGTCCCACACCGTCGTCGTGTCCGCCGACGGTCTCCTTCTGGCGATGTCCGAAGGCTTCCCCCGCGACCGTGCCGACCAGCTGGCGGCCGTCGCGTCCGGGCTCACCTCGCTGACGGCCGGGGCCTCCCGGATCTTCGAGGGCGGCACCGTGGCGCAGACGGTCGTCGAGATGGAACGCGGTTTTCTCTTCCTGATGTCCGTCTCCGACGGCTCGTCCCTCGCCGTACTGGCCCACCCGGAGTGCGACATCGGCCTCGTCGGCTACGAGATGGCACTGCTGGTCGACCGCGCGGGCGCGGTGCTCACGCCCGATCTGCGCGCCGAACTGCAAGGCAGTCTGCTCCACTGACCGCCCGGATCCAACCCACCTCACCAAATCACCGTCCGGCCGCCACAATCCCCCCACCGGCCACGTCCGACGGCACGACTGACCGACTTGCTGTCCCGCCCGGAGGAACGATGACCCCGCCCACCGCCTCTCATGATCCGTACGCGGAGCCGTACGGGGACGAGGGCGACCAGCCGCTGGTACGTCCTTACGCGATGACCGGCGGCCGGACCCGGCCGCGCTACCAGCTCGCCATCGAGGCGCTGATCAGCACCACGGCCGACCCGGCAGCACTCATGGGGCTGCTCCCGGAGCACCAGCGCATCTGCCACCTGTGCCGTGAGGTGAAGTCGGTGGCCGAGGTCTCGGCCCTGCTCGCCATGCCGCTCGGTGTGGCCCGGATCCTGGTGGCCGACCTCGCCGAGGCCGGCCTGGTGGCCATCCACCAGCCGGGCGGCGACGAGAACAACGGCGGCGCACCGGACGTGACGCTGCTCGAAAGGGTGCTCAGTGGACTTCGCAAGCTCTGACGGAGGCCGGGCCACCACCTCCGCGAAGATCGTGGTGGCGGGCGGCTTCGGCGTCGGCAAGACCACGTTCGTGGGAGCGGTCTCCGAGATCAACCCGCTGCGCACGGAGGCCGTGATGACGTCCGCCTCGGCGGGCATCGACGACCTGACCCACACCGGGGACAAGACCACCACCACGGTGGCCATGGACTTCGGCCGTATCACCCTGGACCAGGACCTGATCCTGTACCTGTTCGGCACGCCCGGCCAGGACCGGTTCTGGTTCATGTGGGACGACCTGGTACGCGGCGCCATCGGTGCCGTCGTCCTGGTCGACACCCGCCGCCTCGCCGACTGCTTCCCCGCGGTCGACTACTTCGAGAACAGCGGCCTGCCGTTCGTCATCGCCCTCAACGGCTTCGACGGGCACCAGCCCTACACCCCGGAAGAGGTACGCGAGGCACTGCAGATCGGCCCGGACGCGCCCATCATCACGACGGACGCCCGGCACCGCGCGGACGCGAAGAGCGCGCTGATCACCCTGGTGGAGCACGCGCTCATGGCACGACTGCGGTAGTAGGCGTAGGCAAGTCCGTCGTCGCATACGGCAGTTGCCGTAAGGAAACCGGAGCCGACTGTGGCCTTTGACACGGTCGGCTCCGGTGTTCATAACGTTTCGGCAGAGGAATCCAGTGGTATCGCCACGCGTCGCGGTCGCGCGGTACCGCTGCGCTCACAACGGCCCCGCCTTTTGGCGGGGCTCGCTCTTTATGACCGTTTTATCTGGGGCTTACATCCGCGCACTACGCCGGTTTCCGGTGTTTGGAAGTGCGCAGGCCCCCGTGCTGGAATGCCTGAACTGCCCAATAGTCAAAGACGTACTGAGTAGTGGTCTGTGACACACCGGGCTCTGAGAGACTGCGGCACGACGACAGGTGCCCGCCGCCGAGAGGTTGTTGGTCGAGTGAGGCGAAGCAAGAACGGTCCCGAGCCGTCGGCACGGGGCAACTTCACCCCGCCGCCGCGAGCTGCGGCGCCCACCCCTGTGCCAGCCGCGGAACCACCGGCCGCGCCCGCGAAGAGCGGCGGCCGATTCTCCCCGCGGAACTGGCGCGTGCCGACCAGGCTGAACGCGATTCTGCTCATACCCGTGGTCGTCGGCCTGGTGATGGGCGGCTTCCAGGTGAAGAGCTCCATCGACACCTGGCAGGAGGCCCAGGACGCGGAGAACACCGCGCGTCTGGTCCGCGCCGCCCTCAGCTACGGCGACGCCCTCTACAACGAACGTGACGTCACCGCGGCGCCGCTGCTCCTGAACAAGGACAAGGCCACGGTCACCGATGCACGCGCGACGACCGACAAGGCCGCCGACGCCTTCGACGCGGCGGCGCAGAACATGCCGCAGAAGGCCGGTCTGGAACGCCGTCTGAAGCTGTTCCGCGAGGCGGAGCCCAAGCTCACGAACCTGCGTGCGGCCGCGTACACCACCAAGCTCACCGGTGTGCAGACCGAAGAGGGGTACACGCAGATCGCGCACCCCCTGATGGAGTTCGCCAACGAGCTCGGCCTGGGCACCGGAAACATCACGTCCTACGGCCGTACCGTCTACGCCATCTCGCTCACCAAGGCGGCGCTGTCGCTGGAGCGCTCGATCGGCATGCACCTGCTGATCAAGCCCGGCCCGGACGCCGGCAACCTGGCCTCGCAGCGCGTCGCCCTCTCCTCGTACGCCTACCTCGAAGGCATCGCCGTCGAGGAGTACATCGGCGGTGGTACCGAGGCGGACGCGCAGAAGCTGACCGATCTCCAGAAGAAGATCAAGAGCGACGGCGCGGCCATGGTCCAGCAGGCCAAGGCCAAGGACCCGAACTACGTGGCCCCGCCGTCCAACTCGACCGCGATGGTCTCGGCGCTCGCGACGCTGCAGGACACCGACCCGTCCACCCGGCAGGCGCTGGCCACCAAGGGCATCACCGCCGAGAACTGGTGGGCGGTCAACACCCTCAAGTACCAGGCCTACCGCACCATCGAGTCGGACATGGCCGACAAGGCGGTGAGCGAGGCCTCCGGTATCGCCGACGACGCCAAGACCTCCGCGTTCATCACCGGTGCCGCGGTCGTGGTCGCGCTGCTCGCCGCGTTCATCCTGGCCGGCATGGTGGCCCGCCAGATGTCCCGCTCGATGCGCCAGCTGCGCAACGCCGCCTTCGGCATCGCCGAGCAGCGCCTGCCGATGCTGGTCGACCAGCTCTCCCGCACCGACCCCGGCCGGGTCGACACCCGGGTGGCGCCGATCCCGATCACCTCGACCGACGAGATCGGCGAAGTCGCCCGCGCCTTCGACCAGGTCCACCGCGAGGCCGTCCGGCTCGCCGCCGAGCAGGCCCTGCTGCGGGGCAACATCAACGCGATCTTCACCAACCTGTCGCGCCGCAACCAGTCGCTGATCGAGGGCCAGCTGACCCTGATCACCGACCTGGAGAACAACGAGGCCGACCCGGACCAGCTGGAGAACCTCTTCCGCCTGGACCACCTCGCGACCCGTATGCGCCGCAACGGCGAGAACCTCCTGGTCCTCGCCGGCGAGGAGCCGGGCCGCCGCTGGGACCAGCCGGTCCCGCTGGTCGACGTGCTGCGCGCCGCCTCCTCCGAGGTGGAGCAGTACGAGCGCGTCGAGCTGTCCGGCGTCCCGGAGGCCGAGATCCACGGCCGCGCGGTCACCGACCTCGTGCACCTGCTGGCCGAGCTCCTGGAGAACGCGACGACGTTCTCCTCCCCGCAGACCAAGGTCCGCGTCACCGCGACCCGTCTCCCCGACGGCCGCATCATGATCGAGATCCACGACAAGGGCATCGGCCTCACCGCCGAGGACTTCGCGGACATCAACCACAAGCTGGCCAACCCGCCGACCGTGGACGCCGCGATCTCCCAGCGCATGGGTCTCTTCGTGGTCGGCCGGCTGTCCGACCGGCACGGCATCCGGGTCCAGCTGCGCCCCTCGGGCGAGCAGGCCGGCACCACCTCGCTGGTCATGCTGCCGGACGCGATCACGCACGGCGGTGGCGGCGAACAGCCCATGGAGCGCGAGGAGTTCACCGTCTCGCAGATCATCCCGGAGCGGCAGTTCCAGGGTGAGAGCTTCCAGCAGCCGCAGGTCCAGCCGATGCGTACGGCGGCCGAACTCGGCTTCGACGACAGCCGCTACGTGGAGGTCCCGGACGACATCCGCGACCTGGACCCCGTCGGCCGCTCCCTGATGCGCGAGGAGCGCCGTGCGGCCCTGGAGGCCCAGGCGGGGCCCTCGCAGGCCGCAGAGGCCCCGCAGAGCCCCCAGGAGACCGCTGAGATCCCGGCGTACGTCGACGAGTTCGACAGGGGCCCGCAGGGCTACGACAGCGCCGCTACGGCCTTCCGGGAGCAGCCCGCGGACTTCGAGTCCCCGTCGGCGTACCAGGAGCAGTCACAGGGCGCGTACGACGAGCAGTACTACGCGCCGAACGGCGGCCTGCCGCAGAACGACCCGTTCTCGCCGGACGCCTTCGCCACCGGCGGCGGCTACCCCGAGCCCGCCTATCCGGAGCCGGTCCAGGAGGAGCCCGCGGCCGCGCACTCCGCCGCCTCCGAGTCCTTCCCGGCCTTCGGCGAGCAGCAGTCCTACCAGGACGACTGGCCGCAGCAGAACGGTTACCAGAACGGTTACCCGGCCCAGTACGCTCCGGAAGCGGAGTCGACGCAGGCCGGTGACGTGGACGAGCGGAACCGCGTAGGCTTCGACCGTCCCGGAGCGGCCCCTTCCGCAGGCCACCAGCTGACCGATGCCGGGCTGCCCCGCCGGGGCTCCACCGGCGGCGGCACGGGCCACGCGAACGGCGCGGGTCCCGCACAGCAGGCACCGGCACCGGCCGCACAGCAGGCTCCGGCGGCACCGGCTCCGGCCACGGGCGGCGACAGCAGCTGGCGTTCCCAGAACGACGAGCGCTGGCAGCAGGCCTCGCAGCTGCGGAAGCCCAAGGCGGGCGGGGTCACCTCCTCCGGCCTGCCGAGGCGGGTGCCCAAGGCCAACCTGGTCGAGGGAGCCGCCGAGAGCACCCCTCAGGGAGGCCCACAGGTCTCCCGCGCCCCGGAGGACATCCGGGGCAGGCTGAGCAACCTGCGTCGCGGCGTCGAGCGCGGGCGCAACGCAGGCAGTGAAACGAACGGCCAGGGCTTCGGTCCTGACAGCACCTACAACCAGGAGCGTTAGTGTGAGCCCGATGAGCCAGGCGGCACAGAACCTGAACTGGTTGATCACCAACTTCGTGGACAACACCCCGGGGGTGTCCCACACGGTGGTGGTCTCCGCCGACGGACTCCTTCTGGCGATGTCCGAAGGCTTCCCCCGCGACCGTGCCGACCAGCTCGCGGCCGTCGCCTCCGGTCTGACGTCTCTGACGGCAGGCGCCTCCCGGATCTTCGAGGGTGGCAGCGTGAACCAGACGGTTGTGGAGATGGAGCGGGGATTCCTCTTCATCATGTCCGTTTCTGATGGTTCCTCGCTGGCGGTCCTCGCCCACCCGGAGGCCGACATCGGCCTGATTGGGTACGAGATGGCCCTTTTGGTGGACCGCGCGGGCACAGTTCTTACCCCGGATCTGCGTCAGGAACTCCAAGGAAGCCTGCTCAACTAACAGTCAGGCGGTGCGTTTTGGCGTCCCGGGGCCGTAAGGTTTCGGGACGCGGCTCCACAAGGATGGGTGCCCGGCACGGTCGGAGGAGGAGAGAGTGGCAACACCCCCAGGCGGTTCGAATAACGGCAACTGGTCGTACGGTCCTGCCCAGGGCCAGGGCGACGGTTCCGCGAACCGGTACAACTTCCCCTCCGCGCCGAGCCACCGGCAGCCGTACGCACCGCAGGGCCCTGGTCCCTCGCCGTACGACCAGCCGCCGGCGCCGCGCATCCAGCCGGTACAGCCGCAGCGCCGTCCCGAGCCGGCGCCGGCCTCGGGGTCGAACAACCCCCTGGTGCGTCCGTACGCCATGACCGGTGGCCGGACCCGCCCGCGGTACCAGCTCGCCATCGAGGCGCTGGTGCACACCACCGCGCAGCCGCACCAGATGCAGGGCCAACTGCCCGAGCATCAGCGGATCTGCAACCTCTGCCGGGAGATCAAGTCGGTGGCCGAAGTCTCGGCCCTGCTGTCGATCCCTCTCGGCGTGGCCAGGATCCTCGTCGCCGACTTGGCGGAGGCGGGCCTGGTCGCCATCCATCAGCCCGGCGGCGACGAGAACGCCGGCGGCCAGCCAGACGTGACACTGCTCGAAAGGGTGCTCAGTGGACTTCGCAAGCTCTAGCGGCGGTCCTTCCCGCTCCACCACCTCAGCGAAGATCGTGGTGGCGGGCGGCTTCGGCGTGGGCAAGACCACGTTCGTCGGCGCCGTCTCGGAGATCAACCCGCTGCGCACAGAGGCCGTGATGACGTCCGCGTCTGCCGGCATCGACGACCTCACCCACACCGGGGACAAGACGACCACCACGGTCGCCATGGACTTCGGCCGTATCACCCTGGACCAGGACCTGATCCTGTACCTGTTCGGCACGCCCGGCCAGGACCGGTTCTGGTTCATGTGGGACGACCTGGTACGCGGCGCCATCGGCGCGATCGTCCTGGTCGACACCCGCCGCCTCGCCGACTGCTTCCCCGCGGTCGACTACTTCGAGAACAGCGGCCTGCCGTTCGTCGTCGCCCTCAACGGCTTCGACGGCAGCCAGCCGTACAACCCCGAAGAGGTCCGCGAGGCGCTCCAGATCGGCCCGGACACCCCGATCATCACGACCGACGCCCGCCACCGCGCGGACGCCAAGTCGGCCCTGATCACCCTGGTGGAACACGCGCTCATGGCGCGCCTGCGCTAGCGACGATCTCCCCAGAGGGGCCCCTCCCGTCCGGGAGGGGCCCCTCTGTCGTACCTGTACCCGGTGCCGCCCAGGGACCTCTCCGGACACACCACGGCCCCGCTCTCCCGGAAGGAGGAGCGGGGCCGTGGTCACGTGCGTGAAGGGCTCAGTGCCAGCTGTGCGGGGCGCGGAAGCCGTTCTCGCGCTCCAGGCGGCGCCAGCCGGCCTTGGCGCGGCCTCGGTGGGTCTGCTCGGTGTCGGCGGTCGGCCGGGCGGCCGCGCGGGCCAGGAGGACCGCCGTGATGGCGGCGACTTCCTCCGGGTCGGCGTTGCCCTTCTCGACGCGGATGTCAGGCACGTTCATGGGTGTCAGTCTCCGTGAGAGAGGTTTCCGCAGGATTACTGCGGGGGGTTGCCGTGCTTACGGGACGGCAGGTCGGCGTGCTTGGTGTGCAGCATCGCCAGCGACTTGGCGAGCACCTCGCGGGTCTCGGCCGGGTCGATGACGTCGTCGACCAGACCGCGCTCGGCCGCGTAGTAGGGGTGCATGAGCTCGGCCTTGTACTCCTTGACCATCTTCTGCCGCATGGCCTCGGGGTCCTCGGCGGAGGCGATCTGCCGACGGAAGATCACGTTGGCCGCGCCCTCCGCGCCCATCACCGCGATCTCGTTGGTCGGCCACGCGTACGTGAGGTCGGCGCCGATCGACTGGGAGTCCATGACGATGTAGGCACCTCCGTACGCCTTGCGCAGGATGAGCGAGATCCTCGGCACGGTCGCGTTGCAGTAGGCGTAGAGGAGCTTCGCGCCGTGACGGATGATCCCGCCGTGCTCCTGGTCGACGCCGGGGAGGAAGCCCGGTACGTCCAGGAAGGTGACGATCGGAACATTGAAAGCGTCACACATCTGGACAAAGCGCGCAGCTTTTTCGCTCGCCTCGATGTCCAGGACGCCCGCCAGCACCTGCGGTTGGTTGGCGACGATGCCCACGACCTGGCCGTCGATCCGGGCCAGCGCGCAGATGATGTTCCGCGCCCAACGCTCGTGGACCTCCACGTACTCGCCGTCGTCGACGATCTCCTCGATGACCTTGGCCATGTCGTACGGCCGGTTGCCGTCGGCCGGGACCAGGTCCAGGAGGACGTCGCTGCGGCGGTCGACGGGGTCCGTGGACTCGACGCGCGGCGGGTTCTCGCGGTTGTTCTGCGGGAGGAGGGAGAGGAGGTAGCGGACCTCCGCGATGCAGGTCTCCTCGTCGTCGTACGCGAAGTGGCAGACGCCGGAGGTCTCCGCGTGGACGTCGGCGCCGCCGAGCCCGTTCTGGGTGATCTCCTCGCCGGTGACCGCCTTGACGACGTCCGGGCCGGTGATGAACATCTGCGAGGTCTCGCGGACCATGAAGACGAAGTCGGTGAGGGCGGGCGAGTAGGCCGCGCCGCCGGCACACGGGCCGAGCATCACGGAGATCTGCGGGATGACACCGCTCGCCTTGGTGTTGCGCTGGAAGATGCCGCCGTAGCCGGCGAGCGCGCTGACGCCCTCCTGGATACGGGCGCCCGCGCCGTCGTTCAGCGACACCAGCGGAGCCCCGGCCGCGATGGCCATGTCCATGATCTTGTGGATCTTGGTGGCGTGGGCCTCGCCCAGCGCGCCGCCGAAGATCCGGAAGTCATGGGCGTAGACGAAGACCGTACGACCCTCGACCGTGCCCCAGCCGGTGATGACACCGTCGGTGTACGGCTTCTTGGCCTCCAGGCCGAAGCCGACCGCACGGTGCCGGCGCAGCTGCTCGACCTCCTGGAAGGAACCCGGGTCCAGGAGCAGCTCGATGCGCTCCCGGGCCGTCAGCTTGCCCTTGGCGTGCTGTGCCTCGGTCGCCTTCTCGCTGGGGCCCGCCACAGCCGCCGCACGGATCTCATGCAGCTCGGCGACCCGCCCGCGCGCGTCCGTCGGTTCGCCGGTGGGCTCGCCCGTCGTCTCTTCCAAAACGGTCATGTAGCGACCTTACGAAGGACACCAAGGAATGCGAGACGTCGACTCCGTACAGTCTCCGACGCGTTTTCCTGGAAGCACTGAACAGAACCAGAACGGCATGCAGCCGTTCCGACTGCTCAGGGGGCTTCGCCCTTGTAGGGGTGCCACAAAGGCGCCACCTGAGACCCGGCTCACATTCGCAGGTGGCCCATACCACCCGCCGGGTGATGCGGGCTCCGGACGGCGCCACCCGCACCCTATCCGCACCCGCCGCCGCACCGTCCCGTCGCGTCGCGCTGTGCGGTACCCGACGTTACGGTGAGTAATGACCGCGACACGCGGACGGATGATGTTGAAGGTTGAATGGAATAGGTCTACGGTGTCTCTCGTTGAGTTCGTTGAACGTTAAACATCAAGTCCGCGCCTTCCGCATCCACCGCTTCGAAGCCGCGACCCGTCCCCCAAGGAGCACCTCATGGGCATCTTCGGCCGCAAGAACGACGAGACGACCGCCGCCGGCACCGGCGCCGACACGGCCGCGCTGACCGGCGACTACACGATCGACCCGGCGCACACCACGCTCGGCTTCGTGGCCCGCCACGCGATGGTCACCAACGTCAAGGGCAGCTTCCAGGAGTTCGAGGGCACTCTGCACCTGGACGGCGAGAACCCGTCGAAGTCCACCGCCTCGCTCGACATCAAGATGGACAGCATCACCACCGGCAGCCCCGACCGTGACGGTCACCTGAAGTCGGCGGACTTCTTCAAGATCGACGAGTTCCCGACGATGACCTTCCGCTCCACCGAGGCGGAGGCCCTCGGCGGCGAGGACTACCGCATCACCGGCGACCTCACGATCCTCGGTGTCACCCGGCCGGTCACCATCGACCTGGAGTTCAACGGCGTCGCCAAGGACCCGTTCGGCAACGAGCGCGTCGGCTTCGAGGGCAAGGCCGAGATCAAGCGCTCCGACTGGGGCGTCACCTGGAACGCGGCGCTGGAGACCGGTGGCGTCCTCGTCTCCGACAAGATCAAGCTGAACTTCGACATCTCGGCGATCAAGAACGCGTGAGCCCGCGGCGCCGGACCGCCGGCCCCGATCACGCCCGCTGAGCGCCGCCCTCCACTCCCCTGAGGGCGGCGCTCGGTCATGTCCGGGGCCGTGCCCTGGGTCGGGAGGACAGCTCGGCCAGGGCGGCCGCCAGCCTCGCCGCCCGGCCCTGCGCGGTGCGGGCCGTGAGCAGCCCGAAGATCACCTGGTACCGGTCCGTCCGCCCGAGGGCGTCGAAGGCCGCCCCGGCTTCGGGGTTCCGCTCCAGAGCCGCCGCCAGGTCCTCGGGCACATGGGCTTCGCTCTGCGGCTCGTACGCCGCGTCCCACCGCCCGTCCGCCCGGGCGGCGGCCACCTCCGCGAGCCCCGCGGGCCGCATCCGGCCGGCCTCGGTCAGCTCCGCCACCCTGCGCACATTGACCAGGGACCAGAGGCTGCCCGGCCTGCGCGGGGTGATCTTCTGCAGGAAGTACGTCGCGTCCAGCGCCTTGCGCTGCGCCGTGATCCAGCCGTGGCAGAGGGCGACGTCGTTGACCTCGGCCCAGGTGACGGAGACCAGCCCGGAGCCCTTCTTGGCGACCTTCACCCAGAGGCCGGGGTGCGGGGCGGGCCGGGCGGCGAGCCAGTCGTCCAGACCGGAGGCCGAGGCGAAGGCCAGGGCGGGGGATGTCTCGGCGGTGTCGCGTGCGGTCATGGCGACACCGTAGGGAGGGAGTAGGTCAGCACCCGTCCTAGTCAGTAGTCGAGGGTCGGGTACCAGTCCCCTCGCCCCTGCGGGGTCAGGTCGAGCAGGTGCCAGACGGGCGTCAGCAGGTCGATGCCGCGCTCCTGGATGTCGTCGGCCATACGTGGATGGGCGGAGTACGTATGCCGGACCGTGCCGTCGCCGTCGCGGGTGAAGACGGAGACCGTGGAGTCCTGCGCGCCGTCCTCGTCCTCGCTCCCCAGGTCGTACTTGAACGTGCTGTCACCACAGCTGAGCAGCCGCAGCCGGTGCCAGCCGCGATCGCGGGCGTACGTCCGGAGGGTGGGCGGGTCGGCGGCCGCGGCGATGACGAAGTCCGCGTTGCGGGCCACGTGGTGGGCGATCCCGTTGTAGCCGTCGATCCACAGCGTGCACATCGGGCAGGCACTGGTCTGGAGCTTGCCGTACATGAAGTGGTAGACGATCAGCGGCCGTCCGGGCCCGGAGAACAACTCGCTCAACGCGACCTCACGGACCGGGGCGTCACCGGCGTCGAGGTCGCCGGGCCCCTCCAGGAAGACGTAGTCGTCGACGGCCGGCCCCTGCGGGAGCGCCCGCCGCAGCGCCGCGACCTCCTCGCGGCGCCGCATCAGCCCGATCTCGGCCAGCCGCAGCTCCTCACGGGCACCGACATACTCCTCGGACTCCCCGACCAGCCTGGTCTGCCGCACCATCGCGTCCTCCTGGGGCAGGCGTCCCCCGTAGCCGTCTTCGAGTCTAGGACGGCGGCCTCGATCACTCCTCACGCGACGATCCGTACCCGTGCGTCGGGACGGTGCCGCACACACCGTCCGGGCGTCCGGCAGGGGCGGCGAGGTGTACGCGCCGGACACACTCATCGATTCCCTTTCTCAATGCCATGACCAACAACTGTTGGACCTCTGAATCATCGATTCCTAGGCTCGGCCGAGCAGGCCTTCCGTACGGGAAGACCTCGACCACCTGTCTTCCACACCCGGAGGAGACGTCCAATGAAGCAACGCACGATCGGCGGACGGACGGTTTCGGCGATCGGGCTCGGCGGCATGCCGATGTCCATCGAGGGCCGCCCCGAAGCCCGCAGATCGATCGCGACGATCCACGCCGCGCTGGACGCCGGTGTCACGTTCGTCGACACGGCGGACGCGTACCACCGCGACGCCGCCGAGGTCGGACACAACGAGGAGCTCATCGCCGGGGCTCTGCGCACGTACGGCCGGGGAGCGGACGAGGTGCTGGTCGCGACGAAGGGGGGCCACCTGCGGCCCGGCGACGGCAGCTGGACCGTGAACGGTGATCCGGCCCATCTCAAGCGGGCCGCCAAGGAGTCGGCCAAGCGCCTCGGCGTCGAGGCGATCGGCCTCTACCAGTTCCACCGCCCCGACCCGCGCGTCCCGTACGCCGATTCGATCGGCGCGATCCGTGACCTGCTCGACGAGGGCGTGATCCGCATGGCGGGCATCTCGAACGCGACCGTGGACCAGATCGACGAGGCGAACCAGATCCTGGGCGGTCGCCTCGCCTCGGTCCAGAACCAGTT
Organism: Streptomyces sp. NPDC007901; assembly: GCF_042959465.1. Lineage (NCBI taxonomy): Bacteria > Bacillati > Actinomycetota > Actinomycetes > Kitasatosporales > Streptomycetaceae > Streptomyces > Streptomyces sp. NPDC007901. The sequence goes on from NZ_JBIBKW010000011.1 coordinate 222,366, forward strand.
CTCGCCCAGGTTCCGCTCCAGTCTGCGCGAGCTGGAGCACTGCGCCGAACTCGGGATCGCGTTCCTGCCCTGGAGCCCGCTGGGCGGCATCGCGAACGCGCCCGAACTCTCGGCGCAGCAGGCCGCCTTCCGCGAGGTCGCGGACGAGGTCGGCGTCAGCGTCTACCGGGTGACCCTGGCCTGGGAGCTCGCCCTGGCGCCCGTGGTGGTCCCGATCCCCGGGGCCTCCCGCCCCGAAAGCATCCGTGACTCGGCGGCCGCCACCGACGTCGAGCTCACTCCGGAGCAGATCTCCCGCCTGTCGGCGGCCTGAGGTGCCCGGTACCGCACCGCCTACCCACTTATGGACAAGGACCCGATCGTGAAGACGTTCAAACTGCCCGGCACCGACATGGTCGTCCCGAACATCGTGCTCGGCCTGATGCGCATCCAGGACAAGAGCGACGCCGAGGTGCGCGAACTCCTCGCCACCGCGATGGACGCCGGCATCACGTTCCTCGACCACGCCGACGTGTACGGCAGCGAACTGCACGGCTGCGAGCGCCGTTTCGCCGAGGCGATGCGGCTGAGCCCCTCGCAGCGCGAAAAGCTGATCATCCAGTCGAAGGCGGGCATCGTCCGCGAAGGCCCGTACTTCGACTTCTCCTACGAGCACATCGTCGAGTCGGTGGACGGTTCACTCAAGGCTCTCGGCACCGATTACCTCGACATCCTGCTGCTGCACCGTCCCGACGCGCTGGTCGAACCCGAGGAGGTCGCGCGTGCCTTCGACGACCTGGCCGCGGCGGGCAAGGTGCGGGCCTTCGGCGTCTCGAACCACACCCCCCGCCAGATCGACCTGCTGCGCCGCCATGTCAGTCAGCCGCTGGTGGCGAACCAGCTCCAGCTGTCGATCACGCACGCCCCGCTCGTCGCGCAGGGCGTCGCGGCCAACATGCAGGGCCTGGACCAGTCGGTCAGCCGTGACGACGGGCTCCTGGACTACTGCCGACTGCACGACATCACCGTGCAGGCCTGGTCGCCGTTCCAGGCCGGCTTCTTCGACGGGCCCTTCCTCGGCTCCGAGCGCCACCCCGAACTCAACGCCGTCATCGACCGCCTGGCGGCGAAGTACAGGGTGCCGTCCCTTGCCATCGCGACGGCCTGGATCACCCGCCACCCCGCCCGGATGCAGGTGGTCATCGGCACGACCACCCCGCAGCGCGTCGCGGACGCCGCCCTCGGATCGGACGTCCCCCTGACCCGTGCGGAGTGGTACGAACTGTTCCGCGCCGCCCAGTACATCGTGCCCTGACCGTCGCCCCACCCGGACAGCGGCGAGCCGTACGCTCGCCGCTGTGCGGCGGGTCCGCGGGCGCGCCGAGCCGCCCGCGGACCCTGATGGCCGACCGGTGGCCCCGGTCAGTAGGAGAACTGCACTCTTCGAGGCCGAGTGGGAACGTGCCACCCCGCTGCGGGACACCAGCCCGCCGGCCGCACGGAGCGACGGCCCGGACGCCGACACGCGTGCCCTTCTGGGCCTGCTCGCGTCCGGCTGCACGGACGCGGCCATCGCCCGCACCCAGGGCTGGAGCGAGCGCACCACCCAGCGCCGCATCCACCGCCTGATGACCGAACTGGGCGCGGCCACCCGCTTCCAGGCGGCGGCCCAGGCCGCCCGCCGCGGCTGGCTGCAGTGAGCGGCGTTCCGGCATCGCCGCCGCCGTCCGCCCTTCGGTCGTTCCCCGGGCCGCTGTGCCCCTTCCGCCTCACGGAAGGCCTCCCAGGCGTCCGCCACAACCCCGACACGCCCTGGCTTGTGGGGGTTGTTCACGGTGCGGATCGCCTGGATCCGCCCGTCGAGCTGTCGGGATACGCCCTACAGGGCACGATGAGACAAGGCCGCGCAGGCCGATGACTTCACATCCACGGGCGCCGCGCCTCACACCGCCTGCGCCTGCAGCCGCTCCCACTGCTCCTTCGTGATCTCGTACCGCACACCCCCGTGCTCGGAACCATCGACCGCCATCATGTCGTCCGGCGTGGGGATGGTCTCCGCGAGCGTCATCCCGAGCTTCTCCATGACGTTGCGCGAAGGGCGGTTCACGGTCATCGTCTCGGCCCAGACCATGCGGATGCCGAGCTGGGCGAACCCCTTCGCCAGCAGCGCCCGCGAGACCTCCGTGGCGTAGCCCCTTCCCCAGGCCGCCCGGCGCAGGCGGTAGCCGAGCTCGGCCTCCTCACGCGGGCCGCTGCGCAGCGGACGCAGGCAGAACCAGCCGACGAACGCGCCGCCGTCCTTCTCGTGCGCCGCGAACAGACCGAGGTCGTGATCCCAACGCTCGTAGCCGGCGAGGATGCTGGGGATGACGAGGTCGCGGACCTCCTCCGGCGGGGTCGGCACGCCGCCGGTCAGGTGGCGCATCACCGCCGGGTCGCTGTCCAGCTCGATCAGCAGGTCCGCGTCGCCGGCGGCGAAGGGGCGCAGGATCAGGCGCTCGGACTCCAGGTAGGTGGTCACGTGAGGATCATGACCGAGACGGGTCGGACGGTCCACGGAGTTTTCGGGCCGCGTCTGTCACCGGGCGGGGTGCCGGAGAAGCAGCAGCACGGCACGGCCGCCTTCACGGTCACCGCCGAGGACCCGACCTCTGTCGCTCCCCACGTCGTCGGGGCGACGCAGGCTCCCGAAGGCGATCCGCCCGGCCTTCGACTTTCGGCTCTGCAGAAGACTCCTGGATCCCCCTGACCGCGAACTCGCACCACACCGCCTTCCCCGGCTCCCGCTCCCCCACCCCCCACTTGTCCGCGAGCAGGCTGACCAGCAGCAGGCCCCGGCCGTGTTCCGACTCCGGTGACATGTCGCCGTAGCGGAGTTCGCCTGGGCCGCTGTCGTGGACCTCGGCGCGGAGGACTCCGTCGGAATGCAGGGCCAGCCGGAGGCGGAAGCCCCGGCCCGGGGGTACGCCGTGGAGCACGGCGTTGGTGGCCAGTTCGCTCACGCAGAGCACTACGTCGTCCTCGCGCCCGGCCACCGCCCAGTCGGCGAGGGCCGCGCGCGTGAACTCGCTTGCCACGCCGACGGATCTGCGGTCCCGGCGGTAGAACGCCTCGCGAGTGTGGGGGGTTTGAGGTTCCGGGTTCATGAGGCGAGTGTCACCGTGAGTGACTATCATGGATCAGTGAGTGAGGTCGTAGTTCTGACTTCTACGAGTCCACTACGAGCGGTTCGGGCGCGCACGGGGGAAAGGGGCACGCATGCATGTGGCGAGGAAGCCCAAGAGGCTCGGTTCGTGGCACGCGGTCGGAGGGCTCGTCGCCCACTACCGGAAACAGGCGCGGCTCACGCAGGAGCGGTTCGCAGAGCTTGCGAACCTGCACGTCGACACGGTGGGCTCCATCGAGCAGGGGCGGCTTGCCCTTCAGCCGGACCGGGCGGAACAGTTCGACGAACTGCTGGGAACGGGCGGGGCATTGACCGTGCTGGTGGCGAAGATGCCGGTCCGGGAGCGGATCGTGCAGTTCGCGCAGGGGCTGGTCGATCACGAGCAGGAGGCGATGGGGGTTCTGTCGTACCAGATCCAGATGGTGCCTGGACTGCTGCAGACCAGGGAGTACTGCCGCGCCACCTTCGACTCCCGTTATCCCGCGCTCGGGAGCGAGACGGCCGAGCAGTGGGTGGAGGCTCGTATGGAGCGACAGTTGATCTGGCAGCGGGACCGCCCGCCCGTGGGGCACTTCATCCTGGAGGAGAGCATCCTCAGGCGAGAGGTCGGCAGCCGCGAAGTGATGCGGGCTCAGATTCGGCAGATCCTGGAGTACACCGAACCGATCCATATGAGCGTGCAGATCATGCCCATGGACCGGATGCCGCACGCGGGGCTCGCGGGCCCCATGACACTGCTGGAGACGCCCGAACACAACTACCTTGTCTACCTGGAGGTACAGCGAGCGAGCTTTCTCGTCGACGATCCCGACGAGGTCAGCGACTATCACCACAAGTATGGAATGCTGCGGTCACAGGCCCTCTCGCCCGAGGAGAGCGCGCGCTACTTGAATGGACTGCTAGGAGAGTCATGAACACCGCAGCATCGCTTGCCTGGTTCAAGTCCAGCTACAGCAGCAACGAAGGGGGCGACTGCGTGGAGGTGGCCGTCCTCTCCTCCGTCATCCATATCCGTGACTCGAAGAGCTCCGACGGCCCCATACTCGCCGTCTCCCCCTCCCCCTGGAGTGAGTTCCTTGACCGCGTCACCCGCGACTGAGCAGATCGACTGGGTCCTCATCGCCTCGTACGAAAACGTCCCGGGGCGCCCTCACCCCTTCGCCGCCCTCTGCGCTTGACTGCGTGAACGCGGCATCGACTGGATGCCATTCGCGGAAGAAGAATTCCGGTGGGACCTCGCGTGCCGACGTGAGGTCAGCGGGCACTGGCGGGGGTGGATCAGCCTGTCGGTCGAGGCCCGCGCCTTGAGGCGGCTCGGCCTGCACCCGGACCAATCCTCCTTCGTCGTCAACGGGCCGTCCCCGCCCGCCTGGTGGCATGCCGCCGGGCTGCGTTATGCCACGGCGTGTCCAGAGGGAAAGACTCCGGATCCAGCGGAAGGGCCTTGACCTCAAGCGAGGTTGAGTTTCTACGGTCGGTCTCGTCGAAGCAGGTCAGGTGAAGACGGAGGGACCGGCCGTGGAGTACTCGCACACCGACGCCGAACTGATCCAGCAGCCCATCGGCTACTGGAGTTGGGCCGCGTTCAAGGCCGTCGTCGACCGAACCCGCGCGGCGCTCGCCGGGATCGGCACCACCCAGCCGCAGTGGTGGGTCCTCGCACAGGTCGCGCGCGCCGACGACGTCAAGACCCGCGACGAGGTGTCCCGCCTCCTGCGGAACTACCTCGACACGGGCCCGGAGAGCATGGAGTCCGAGATCGATACGGTCATCGCCCAGGGGTGGATCACCGAGGACGCCGAGGGCCGCCTGAGCATCACGGCCGAGGGCGGGGCGTTCTTCGACAGGGCCGCATCCGTCCAGGACAAGCTGCGGGCGGAACGGCACGCGGGCATCTCCGACGAGGAGTACCTCATCACCCTCAAGGTGCTGCAACGCTTCATCCACAACACCGGCGGGCAGGCCTGGCACCACTAGCCCGGCACCGTCAGCCGTGCCGCACTCGCCCCAGGGCGTTTCGGGACCGGGAGCAGCCACCAGGCTGACGCCACCGACAGGGCCGCGCCCACCGCGATGCCCTCCAGGCGGGTCGGCAGCAGGGACTGCGCGTCCTGGCCGAAGTAGCCGAGGAGGAGGGAGAGGGCCGTGGTCATGCCGGCTGCCCAGTAGGCGTAGTTGAGGGGGCGCAGCCACAGGGCGACGGCCAGGACGGCGAACATCAGGGCCACGGCGGTGTGGCCCGTGACGCCCGCCTCCGCCACCCCCGTCGCCAGCAGCGTGCCCACGCACGCTCCGGCCAGGCGCTCAACCCCCTTGCGCAGGACGTCGGTCCGGCCTCGGTTGCCGCTCGCTGCGACGTACGCGGTCAGGACGGCCCACGGCCAGTGGTCGTCGAAGAGGAAACGGCCCAGCACGAAGGCGGTTGCGATGGCCGCCGCCATCTGCAGGGCCATGCGGGTGCTGGGGCGTGGGTGGAGGCGGGAGCGGCGTGGGGGCGGGTCGGGGGTCGGGGCCGCGCGCCAGGGGCCGTAGCGGTCGCCCAGGGCCTGCACCAGCCAGACCGAGCAGCAGGCCATGAACCCGATCAGCGCGGACCAGCCCCAGGTCACCAGCCCGCTCTGCGCCTCGGCCGGCAGTGCGGGGCCGGGGACCACCAGCAGGGCCACCAGGGGGAGGGCGATCAGCGTGCCCGCCTTGGTGGCGGCCGGGCCGAAGCGGCGGATCCAGATGGCCAGGGCCATCCCGGCCGTGAAGACGGCCGCGCCCGCCGCGTAGTGGGAGGCGAGCAGGCGTCCGACGAAGATCGAGGCGGCGGCTGTCACGGGCAGCAGCATCAGTGACATCAGTCGTCGGCGGGTGCCGGCGGTGCGCTGGGTCGCGGCGAGGGTCAGGGTGAGGGCGACCGCGAGGACCAGTACGTCGGTGTGCAGCCCGGCGGCCCCCTCCAGCGCCAGCGCGGCTCCCCAGGAGAGCAGAACGGCGGTCATCGTCAACCCTGCTTCGTACGCGTTGCGTATGAGTTTGGCGGTCACGCGACCGAGGGTACGGGAAAAGGAGCAGTGGGTAGTAAGTAGTCGCGTACTATCTGGCCTATGGAATACCTCGCCGAAGCCGCCCGTGTCCGTCGTGCCGTCCTCCGGTTCAACCGTCGGCTGCGGCAGGAACGCGGGGACGGGAGCCTCAGTGCCAATCAGCTGACGGTGCTCGGGCATCTGTACCGGCACGGGCCGTCCACGCCCGGCGAGGTCGCGGCTGCCGAGCGGCAGCGTCCGCAGTCACTGACCCGGGTCTTCGCGGAGCTGGAGGCGGAGGGACTGGTCGGACGGGCGCCGGACCCGTCCGACCGGCGGCAGTCCGTGCTGAGCCTGACCGGGGCGGGGCGGAGCGCGTTGGAGGCCGACATGGCCCAGCGGGACGCCTGGCTGGCCGGGGCGTTCGGGGCGTTGAGCGAGACCGAGCGCGGGGTGCTGCTGCTCGCCGCCGCCGTGATGGAGCGGCTGGGAGATGCCGAGTAGGTCAGAAACCGCCGCCGAAGTCCCCGCTGTCCCCGCCCCCGCCGCCGAAGTCGCCGCCCCCGCCGAAGTCCCCGAAGTCCCCGGGGTCGAAGTCCGCGCCCGACACGTCGCCGCCCTGGTAGCCGCCGGCGCCGAAGTCTCCGTACCCGGTGCCGTAGTCGGCCGCGTAGGCGGGCGCGGACATCCAGCCGCCCAGGGCGGTGCCGAGCAGGAGGCCGGGGAGGATGCCGCCGCCGAAGTAGCCGCCCGCCCAGGGGCCGTAGGCCGGGCCCGCGTCCCAGTAGGGGCGGCGGCCGTAGTCGGTGTCGACCTCGCGGATCGCGGGATCGCGGCCGTCGGCGAGGCGGGCGGCGTCGGCCGCGCAGACCGGGACCTCGCGGGGCGCGCCGCCGGGCGGGGTCCAGGTGGCGTCCGTGACCGAGGGGCCGTGCCGGGGGTCGAAGAAGCAGGGCGGGCGGCGCTCCGGCAGCGGGCGGCCCTCGCGGCGGGCGGCCAGCTGGGCGAGCGAGAAGCGGCCGTCCTCCAGTGCCTGGGTGACCGCCCGGACGTCCTCCGGTCTGCGGGCGTCGGCCATCGCGGACTTCGCCTGGTCGTAGGCGTTCAGCGCACGCTCGTAGTCGGCGCGCATCGCGTCGTCGGCGCGCGGCTCGGCCGGGTGGAAGTCGAGGCGGTCCAGTTCCTCGCCGAACGCGGTGATGTCCTCGTCCACGACCACCCGGAGCCGGTCCAGAGCGGCCCGCTGCTCCTCCTCGTGGCGTCGGCGGTTGCGGCGGACCAGGGCGTACGCGCCCGCCCCGCCCGCCACCAGCACGGCTCCGATCGCGATCAGCGCCGTACTGGACACTCCCGAGCCGCCCGTGCTGCCGCCGCCCCAGGCCGAGGGGGCCTTGCCGCCCATGTTGGTCAGGGCTCGGTCGGTGAAGTCGGTCAGCTGGGCCTTGGCGCTCTCGCCCTGGACGCTGGTGACCAGGTTCTGCACGGCCGTGCGGGAGAGCACCGACGAGTCGGCGCGGGCGTCGAAGCGGTCGCCGAGGCGGATCGCGTAGAGGCCGGTGATGCCGGTGGCGGTGCGCAGGTCCGTGAAGAGGTTCTGGGTGGGGTAGCCGGATGGCAGGACGGCGATGAACAGGGGTTTGTCGGCGTCCTTGATCTGCCGGGCCAGGGTGTCGGCGTCGGCCGTGGAGAGCTGGGCGGCGGCCGCCGGGTCGACGTACACCGGGTTCTTGCGGAGGGCGTCCGCGATCGCCGAGACGCCGGTGACCGCGGCCGCCCGCGGGGCGAGCGCGGTCAGGGCGACCAGCGCCAGCGCACACGCCATGAGCAGCAGCCCCGGGAGACTTCGGGTGGTCCGTCGCACCGCGTTCATGCTTCGAAACTACCCTGAAGCCTCCCCGGGAGTGCTGTCCCTCTACGCCGCCCGGTACGCCTCCGTCAGCTTCTCCACCGCCGCCGCGTACCTGCCGGTGAGCAGCAGGTGGTCCGCGTCGGCGAAGGGCTTGGAGACGGCGGCCGTGATCGACTGCCCGACCTTCGCCTGGACCAGCAGCCGCGCCTTGGCGACCAGCTTCCGGCCGGCCGCGTCGGCGCCCGCCCGGTCGGCCGCCTCAGCGGCCACGCCGAGCGACTTCAGGGTGGCCTCGCCGCCCTTGGGGGCCCTGGTCAGGGTCGTCAGACCCCAGCCGTAGGGGTACTGCGGGTCGTACGACGCGTCGCCCACGTTGATGGGCAGCTGCGCCTCGGACTTCGGCCAGGTGACCGGGAGCTGCCCGGTGAAGGCCTTCTTTCCGTAGAGCACGTCGGCCACGCCGTCGCCCTCGGTGCCCGGCAGCCAGGACGCCACCAGGGAGTCGATCTCGCCGAGCCGGTCCCCGACCAGCTGCGGGCGCCCGGAGACGATCAGCACCGCGCACTTCATGGCCGCGCACACCTTGTCCACGGCGGCCTGGTCGGCGGGGGTCAGCGTGAGGTCGTTGCCGTTGCCGACGTCCCCGACGCCCTCGGCGTAGGGGGTCTCGCCGACCACGACCACGCCCACGTCGTACCCGCTCGTCGGCGCGGAGGCGTCCTTGGAGTAGGTGACGTCTCCCCCGGCGTTCTTCATGCCCTGGAGGATGGTGGTGCCGGTGGTGTGGGTGCCGGACTGGCCCTGCCAGGTGATGGTCCAGCCGCCGGTCTGGTTGCCGAGGTCGTCGGCGTTGGACCCGGCGACGTACACCTTCTGCGACTTCTTCAGCGGCAGCACGTCGCCGTCGTTCTTCAGCAGCACCTGTGACTCGGCGGCCGCCTGCCGGGCCACCGCCCGGTGCTTGGCGGAGCCGATCTGCGCGGCACCGCTGGTGTCGGCGTAGGGGTGCTCGAAGAGGCCCAGCCTGAACTTCTGGGTGAGGATGCGGGAGACCGCGTCGTCGATGCGCTGCTCGCTGACGGTGCCCGCCTTGACCTGGTCGATCAGGCTCGTCGTGAAGTCCTTGTAGCCGTACGGGACCATCATCATGTCGACGCCCGCGTTGACGGCCGTGCGCACGTGCGAGGCGTAGTCGCCGGGGAGCTGGTCCATGGCGTTCCAGTCGCTGATCACGAAGCCCTGGAAGCCCATCCGGTCCTTGAGCACCCCGTTGATCATGTCGGCGCGGGCGTGCATCTTCACCGGGCCCTGGCCGTCGCCGACGATGTCGAGCGAGGAGTACGACGGCATGACCGTGCCGATGCCCCGGTCCACGGCGGTCTGGTACGGCGCCAGATGGATCGCCTCCAGCTGCTGCCGGGTGACCGTGGTGACACCCTGGTCGATGGTGTACGACCCGGTCGTGGACGAGCCGTACGCGGTGCCGCCGTCACCGACGAAGTGCTTGGCGGTGGCCAGGACCTTGTCGTTGTCCTTGAGGTCACGGCCGTCCGCGCGTCCCTGGAGGCCCTGGATGACCGTCTCCATGGACTTCACCAGGGCCGGGTCCTCGCCGAAGGACTCGTAGGAGCGGCCCCAGCGCTCGTCGCGGGTGACGCAGAGGCAGGGGGCGAAGTCCCAGGGGACGCCGGTGGCGCGGACCTCGGAGGCCGTCACCGCGCCTGCCTGCTCGGCCAGTCGGGGGTCGCGGGTCGCGCCGATGCCGATGTTGTGCGGCATGATCGTGGCGCCGGCCAGGTTGTTGTGGCCGTGCACCGCGTCGACGCCGTAGACCAGCGGGATCTGGAACCGGGTGGCCTGTGCCCGGAGCTGGAAGGAGTCGATCATCTGCGCCCAGGCCGCGGCCGTGTTGGGCGTGGGGGTCGAGCCGCCGCCGGAGAGCAGCGAGCCGAGGTCGTAGGCGGTGACGTCACCGCCGGTCCCGACCGCGCCGCGCTCGGCCTGGGTCATCTGTCCGGCCTTCTCCTCCAGGGACATCCGGGAGAGGAGGTCGGCGACCCGCTTCTTCACGGGCAGCTTGCTGTTCAGGTACGGCAGTCCGTGGGCGTCGATGACGACCTGCGGGGTCTCGGCGGGGGCCTTGGCGCCGGTGACCGTGAGCTTCAGCGGGACGGTCTCCGCGGATTCGGCCGAACGGTCCTTCAGCGTCGGCACCTTGATGGTCTGCGTGGCCCCGGAGGCGGTGCCTCCCGGGAAGGTGAGGGTGCCGGAGACCGGCTGGTAGTCCTTGCCGGACTCGGCGGTGCCGCCGGCCGTCTCGTAGGTGACGGTCACCGGTTCGTCGATCGGCGCGGAGCCGGTGGTGGCGACCGAGACCTTCACCGACGCCGTGCCGCCCTCCCGCACCGGGTAGACGGCCGCGTCCGTGGTGACGGAGGCCCGCAGGGACTGGTCGGCCTTTCCGTACAGCTCCACGTCGTCCATGGCGAACCGGCCCTGGACCCCTACGGGGAGGGTGACCGCGTACCCCCACATCCGGGTCAGGCCGAGGACGTGGTCGATACCGCCGACGGGCTGGTAGTCGGTGCGGTAGGCGAAGTCCGTGAAGGGGATCTCGATCTGCTTCCAGCCGGTGAAGTCGTCGGTGAAGGAGGTCGTCCAGAGCTCCGAGGCCTCGCCGTCGGCGCCGCCGTCCTTGATCTCGAAGGCGGTCTTCTTGCCGTTGTCCTGGCCGTCCCACCAGAAGCGGATGCCCTTGTGGGCGGACCAGTCGTGGGCGGGTTCGGTGGCGGCGAAGTCGTGGGTGAAGCCGCCGTAGCCGCTGATGTCGTAGGTCCCGGCGAGGACCTTGGCGCCCTCGGGGGCGTCCGCGCGGTCGGCCAGCTGCAGGGCGGGCGGGTCGTCGCTGTCGCCGCCCCAGGTGAAGATGCCGTCGGCGGGCTGGGAGGCGAAGGGGACCTCACCTTCGAAGCGGTCCACGGGAGTTGGGCTCGGATCGTCCGCGGCGCGGGCCGCGGAGAGGGGCATCAGGGCTGCGAGTAGGGCGGTGGAGACGAGCAGGGCGGCTCTTGGCATGGACCTTCCCTCGACTCTCTGGTTCACTCGGGGCTCTCACAGTTCACTCATGGCTTAGATCACGACGTGAGTTAACTAACGGCTCGCACACCCGTCAAGACGTCCCGTCAGGAAGGGCGATGTGTCGATGAGAAGAACCCCCCACACCCTGCGTCTGGTGCTCGCCGGGCTGCTCACCGCGGCCGGCTTCAGCGCGGTCGTACCGCCGGCGCACGCGGCCGGCGAACAGGTCACCGCGTACCTCACCACCACCGACGACTCCGCCGGGCGCCATGTCACGCGCGGACTCCAGGCGCAGACGCCGTTCGCCTTCTCCGCCGGGACGGGTGGCAGCGGCGACAACATCACCGTCGACGAGAACACCCGCTACCAGACCTTCACCGGCGGCGGCGCGTCCTTCACGGACACCGCGGCCTGGCTGATGAACAGCAGCGGGGCGCTGTCCCAGGCCACCCGGGACGCGACCATGAAGAAGCTGTTCTCGCCGACCGACGGCATCGGACTGTCGTTCCTGCGCAATCCGATGGGCGCCTCGGACCTGGCCCGGTACGGGTACACGTACGACGATGTACCCGCCGGGCAGACCGACCCGAACCTCACCAGCTTCTCGATCTCGCACGACCTCGCGGACGTCGTGCCGCTCACCAAGCAGGCGCTCCAGCTCAACCCCTCTCTGACTGTCATGGCCTCGCCATGGACGGCGCCGGCCTGGATGAAGGACAGCGGCTCGCTCAACGGCGGCTGGCTGAAGGCGGAGGACTACGGGGCCTACGCCTCGTACTTCGTGAAGTACCTCCAGGCGTACCAGGCGCAGGGCGTCAACGTCTCCTACGTCACCCCGCAGAACGAGCCCACCTGCTGCTCCGGCTACCCGTCGATGAGCTGGAACGCCTCGGGCCTGCAGTACTTCCTCAAGAGCGAGCTGCTGCCCAAGCTCCAGGCGGCCGGGCTGTCCACCAAGGTCCTCGCCCACGACTGGAACTGGGACGTCTACGACTCCTACGCGGCCGCGTCCGTCGACGACGCCACGATCCGCAACAGCCCCAACTTCGGCGGGATCGCCTGGCACGGCTACGGCGGTGACGTCACCAAGCAGACCACCGTGCACAACCAGTACCCCACGCTGGACGCCTTCGGCACCGAGCACTCGGGCGGCACCTGGATCGCCGACCAGCAGCGCGAGGACATGAACAACATCATCGACTACACCCGCAACTGGGCGAAGTCGGTGACCAAGTGGTCGCTCGCGGTGGACCAGAACATGGGCCCGCACAACGGCGGCTGCGGCACCTGCACCGGCCTGATCACCGTGCACAACGGCGACGGCGCGAGCGGCACGGTCGACTACACCGTCGAGTACTACACGATGGGCCACCTCACCAAGTTCGTCCGGCCGGGCGCCCAGCGGATCGCCTCCACGGCGTCCGCCTCGGTGCCGAACGTGGCCTGGCGCAACCCGGACGGCTCGAAGGCCCTGATCGCCTACAACGACTCGGCCGGCGCCAAGACGATGACCATCAACTGGGGCTCGCAGCACGCCACTTACTCCCTCCCCGGCAAGACCTCGGCGACCTTCACCTGGTCCGGAACCCAGTCGGGCGGCGGCAGCCGGACGGGGGCCCTCGTGGGGCTGGCGGGCAAGTGCCTGGACGTGGCGGGCGGTTCGAGCACCAACGGCACGGCCGTCCAGCTCTACGACTGCAACGGCTCCACCGCCCAGCAGTGGACCGTCCAGTCCGACGGCACGGTCCGGGCGCTCGGCAAGTGCCTGGACGTGACCTCGGGTTCGACGGCGGACGGGGCGAAGGTGCAGTTGTACGACTGCAACGGAACCGGTGCGCAACAGTGGTCGTACAACTCCTCCACCGGTGATGTCGTGAATACGGTGGCCGACAAGTGTCTGGACGTCACGGGCAACTCGTCGGCGAACGGGACCCGGGCGCAGATCTGGTCCTGCACGGGGGCCGCCAACCAGAAGTGGCAGCTGCAGTAGGGCGGTAGGAGTGCCATGAGGCGTACGACGGGGGCGGCGGCCGTGCTGGGCACGGTCGCCGGTGCGTTGCTGCTGAGCGGCTGCGGGGCGGTCGACCTCCCGCTGGCCGCAGTGCGGGCCGGGGCGGACGGGGCGCCGTACGCGTTGATCCGGCCGTGCGGGGACGACCACTACCAGGGGCTCTCGCTCGACGGCCGGGCCCGGGGCGCGGCGGACGGACCGGTCACCACCGGCTGGGACATCAAGGGCGAGCGCGCCGGGGACGCCGGGTTCCCGCTGTTCTCACCGCCCGCGAAGTGGCGGGCCCGGCATCGCGGGGCCCAGAAGCTGCTGCCCCGGCATCACTACACGCTGGGCTTCGGGCACTACGTGACCGGTGACTCGTACAACGGCATCGCCGACTTCACCACCGAGCAGATCACCGCGCTGAAGCCCGGCCAGGTCTGGGCCGACGGCCGGGCGATGAGCCTCGGCGAGTTCGAGAGGCTCGCCGAGGACTCCTGCTGAACCAGCGGGCCTACTCCGCCGGCTCCACACCCGCGCGCAGCAGACCGTAGGTGTACGCGTCCTCCAGGGCCTGCCAGGACGCGGCGATGACGTTCTCGGCGACGCCGACCGTGGACCACTCGGTGCTGCCGTCGGTCGTCGAGATCAGCACCCGGGTGGTGGACTCGGTGCCGTGCTTGCCCTCCAGGATGCGGACCTTGTAGTCGGCCAGGTCGAACTTGGCCAGCTGCGGGTAGATCTTCTCCAGGGCCACGCGCAGGGCGCGGTCCAGGGCGTTGACCGGTCCGTTGCCCTCCGCCGTGGCGACGATGCGCTCGCTCTTGGCCCAGAGCTTGACCGTGGCCTCGTTGGCGTGGGTGCCGTCGGGGCGGTCCTCGACGATGGCCCGCCAGGACTCGACGCGGAAGTAGGTGCGCGGCCTGCCCTCGACCTCGGCGCGCAGCAGGAGCTCGAAGGAGGCGTCGGCGGCCTCGTAGGTGTAGCCCTTGAGCTCGCGCTCCTTGACCCGCTCGACGACCCGGCCGACCAGCTCGCGGTCGCCACCGAGGTCGATGCCGAGTTCCTTGCCCTTGAGCTCGACGGAGGCGCGGCCGGCCATGTCGGAGACCAGCATCCGCATGGTGTTGCCGACCAGCTCGGGGTCGATGTGCTGGTACAGGTCCGGGTCGACCTTGATCGCGGAGGCGTGCAGACCGGCCTTGTGGGCGAAGGCGGAGACCCCGACGTAGGGCTGGTGGGTGGAGGGCGTCAGGTTGACGACCTCGGCGATGGCGTGGGAGATGCGGGTCATCTCGCGGAGCCGGCCGTCCGGCAGCACCTTCTTGCCGTACTTCAGCTCCAGGGCGGCGACCACCGGGAAAAGGTTGGCGTTGCCGACCCGCTCGCCGTAGCCGTTCGCGGTGCACTGGACGTGGGTGGCGCCCGCGTCCACGGCGGCCAGCGTGTTGGCGACCGCGCAGCCCGTGTCGTCCTGGGCGTGGATGCCGAGCCGGGCGCCGGTGTCCGCGAGGACGGTGGAGACGACGGCGTTGACCTGGGCGGGGAGCATGCCGCCGTTGGTGTCGCAGAGGATGACGACATCGGCGCCGGCCTCGGAGGCGGCGCGGACGACGGCCTTGGCGTACTCGGGGTTGGCGCGGTAGCCGTCGAAGAAGTGCTCGCAGTCGACGAAGACCCGGCGGCCCTGGCCCTTCAGGAAGGAGACCGTGTCCCGGACCATCTCCAGGTTCTCGTCGAGGGTGGTGCGCAGCGCCAGCTCGACATGCCGGTCGTGGGACTTGGCGACCAGTGTGATCACCGGGGCGCCGGACTCCAGCAGCGCCCTGACCTGGGGGTCGTCCGCCGCCTTGGCGTTCGCCCGGCGGGTCGCGCCGAAGGCGACCAGCTGGGCGTGCTTGAAGTCGATCTCCTGCTGGGCGCGGGCGAAGAACTCGGTGTCGCGGGGGTTGGCGCCCGGCCAGCCGCCTTCGATGAAGCCCACGCCGAAGTCGTCCAGGTGCCGGGCGATGGCCAGCTTGTCCGCGACGGTGAGGTTGATGCCCTCGCGCTGCGCGCCGTCGCGCAGCGTGGTGTCGAAGACGTGGAACGAGTCGTCCAGCTCGTGGGTTTCCGTCTCGGTCATGGTCTCAAGGCTCCTGATGTCTGATCTCGGTCGTACCGGAATAACCGGCTCCACCGTCCCTCCATGGTCCCTCGCGCCTCGCCGTCCGACTGAAGGTGGGCCGGAAAACGAAAAAACCCCTCGCGGGTGCGAGAGGTCTGCGCGCGGGTCGAGGACGACGATGGCCACCCGTACCTGGTCGTACGTGGTGGTCACTGCGGACCGGCGCGCCTGCTGCCAATAATCGTGGCGAACGAGAGCACGGAGGCAGTCTGGCACAGCCCCGCCCCCGGCTCACTCACCGTCTCAGGATGCGGTCGTCACACTGGGTGCCTCGCGGGACGCCACCCGCGCCAGATCCAGGTCTTTCGTCTCCCGCATGGTGACGTAGACCACAAGCGATACGGCGGCACAGCCCGCCACGTACCAGGAGAAGCCGGACTCGATCCCGGCGTCCTTGAACCACAGGGCGATGTATTCGGCCGTGCCGCCGAACAGGGCGTTGGCGAGGGCGTAGGGCAGGGCCACGCCCAGGGCGCGGACGCCGGTCGGGAAGAGCTCCGCCTTCACGCAGGCGTTGATCGAGGTGTACCCGGTGACCACGACGAGGGCGAGCAGGGAGAGCCCGAGGGCGGGCCAGTATCCGTTCACGTGTTTGAGGAGGGTCAGGATCGGCACGGTGAGGACGGTGGAGCCGACGGCGAAGGTGATCAGGAGGGGGCGGCGGCCGATGCGGTCGGACAGGGCGCCGGCGAGCGGCTGGAGGCAGGCGAAGACGGTGAGCGCGGTGAAGGAGACGAGGGTCGCGGTCTCCTTGGACAGGCCCGCCGAGTTGGAGAGGTACTTCGTCAGATAGGTGGTGTACGTGTAGTAGGCCACCGTGCCGCCCATGGTCAGCGCGATGACCAGGAACGCCTCCCGCCGGTGCTGCCACAGCGCGCGCAGGGTGCCGCGCTCGGCCGCGTGCGAGGTGTCCTCCTCGTAGACCTCGGTCTCCAGCATGGTCCGGCGCAGATAGAAGACGACGGCGGCACCGAGCGCGCCGACGGCGAAGGGGATCCGCCAGCCGTAGTCGTGCAGCGCGGTGTCGGAGAGGGTGTGCTGGAGGATGATCAGCAGGCCGAGGCCGGCGAGCTGCCCCACCGTCATCGACACGTACTGGAAGCTGGAGGCGAAGCCGCGCCGGCGGGGGTCGGAGGCCTCCGTCAGATAGGTGGCGCTGGCCGCGTACTCGCCGCCCACCGAGAGTCCCTGCAGCAGGCGGGCGACGAGCAGCACGAAGGCGCCGCCGTACCCGGCGACGTCGTAGGTCGGGGCGACCGCGATGAGGAGCGCGGACACCGACATCAGGGTGACGGTGAGGGTCAGCGCGGCCTTGCGGCCCTTCCGGTCGCCGACCCGGCCCAGGAGCCAGCCGCCCACCGGGCGCATGAAGAACCCGACGGCGAAGATGCCCGCGGTGTTCATCAGCTGCGCGGTGGGATTCCCGCTCGGGAAGAACGCCCCGGCGAAGTAGGTGGCGAAGCTCGCGTACACGAACCAGTCGAACCACTCGACCATGTTGCCTGCCGAGCCGACCCAGATCTTCTTCCAGTGTTGTCGTCCCATGGGCCGTTCCTGCCCGGCGGGCGAACGGGGAATTCCTTTACTGCAAATGCCTGACGAAGACGTCCTGTTCGTTGTTGTCGTCGCCGCGCGGGTTGAGGGTGCCGTCGTAGGACGTGAAGGCGATCCGGCGGGCCGAGACTCCCCCGGGTGCCACCTGTCCCCCGGTGGCGACCAGGGCGCGGGTGCCGTTCCTCAAGTCCCGTACATACAGGGGATATGCCGAGCCCTCGTGGGTGGTGAGGGTGACGTACCGGCCGTCCGCGCTGACCGCCGCGTCCCGTCCGTAGCCCTGGACGCGGTCGTTGCGGCCCGTGCCGAGATGGTGGACGAACACGTTCCAGCCGTTGTCGGTGTCGTCCGGAACCAGATGGGTGTCGGCCGATTCGAAGACGACGGTACGGCCGTCGGCACTGAGCGCGGGGTTCAGGGACTCGCGGGTGGTGGGCGAGCCGTCGGTGGAGCGGTCGAGCTGGGTGCGGGCGCCGGTGGAGCGGTCGTGGAGCCAGATGTCGCTCCAGTCGTCGCCGCGCGGGCCGTTGGAGTAGGTGTACTGGTAGACGACCCGGCGTCCGTCGTCACTGACGGTGGCGTGGCCCGCGGCGCGCGGCTCCCAGGTGGGCCTGGGCGGGCTGATCCGCTCGGTGGTGTGCTTGACGCGGTCGCGGAGGAAGACGACCGGGCCGTCCGCGTCGCCGGTGGCGGTGAAGACGGCGTAGCGGGCGGTACCGCTCAGGTAGGCGTGGCCGCCCGGGCCGAAGCCCGCCGGGAGGCCGGTGTCGAGGCGTTCGGTGCGTCCGGTGCGGCGGTCCAGCAGGTGCAGGCCCGCGTCGGTGTACGCGAGGAAGCGGCCGTCCTTGCTGAGCGACGGATCGGTGCCGTCGGCCGCGTGGGTGAGCTTTCCGGTGCGCAGGTCACGCACGAAGAGGCCGCCGTGCGAGGCGCCGGGGAGGAGGTCTGTGGCGGTGGAGGAGAAGGCGACATGGCGGCCGTCGCGGCTGATGACCGCGCCGGTGGAGGCGCCGTCGCCCGCCTTTCCGGCGGGCGTGACGCTGACCGGTTCGGTGCGCGGGGCGGCGTGCACGGCGGGTGCGGCGGTGGCCGCCGCCCCGGTCGCGGCCAGGGCGGCGGCGACCAGGGCGGTGGCGAGGGCGGTGCGGGTACGGACGTTCAAGGTAGTGATCCCCCGTGGTGTGCCGGTCGGCCGGTGTGCTGCTGAGCCGGTGTGCGGTCAGGAGTGGACGAGGAACACGTCCGAGACGCCGTTGGTGTCGTCCGGCACCAGGTCGAGTTCGGACGAGGCGAAGACGACCTCGCGGCCGTGGCGGGTGACCGCGCCGAGGGTGGCTTCGGCGGTCTGAGGGGCGATGGCCCGCTGCCTGCCGGTGCGCAGGTCACGCAGGACCAGGGCGTCCGGCTCCTGCAGCACCACGTGGCGGGCGGTGCCGTCCGCCGCGGAGACGGTCCGGCCGGCCGACCCGAACGCCTCGATACGGCCGGTGCGCAGATCGCGCACGTACGGGTGCCACTGGTCGCCAGCCGGGCTCTCGGGCGTGAGGTTGGCCGACCTGGAGTTGAAGACCACCCGGCGGCCGTCGTCGGAGAGCCGGACGAGCGAGGAGTCGGCGTCGCCGGGCGTGCCGTCGCGGGCGGTGTCGACGCGCCTGACCGCACCCGTCCGCAGGTCCTTGACGAACAGCCCCTGGTAGCCGGCCGACTCCCTGACCAGTCCGTAGGCGACGTACCGGCCGTCCGCGCTGAGGCCGCCGCCGGAGACGAAGTCCGCCGTGCCCTCCGGTACGACCACCGTGTCGGTGCCGGTGGCCAGGTCGCGCTCCAGCAGCCGGGTCCGGGTGGGTTCGCCCGGGTGGCTGTAGGTCACGGTGTACAGCACCTGCCTGCCGTCGGCGCTGATGGCGTTCACCACGCCGTCGTAGCCGAAGTCAAAGGGCGACGGCGGCGGGCCGGGCCACAGGAGCGTGAGGTCGCCGGTGGTGCGGTCGTAGAGGTAGGGCCGCACGTCACCGTCGCCGGTGAAGAAGGCGACCAGCCGGCCGTCGGCGCTGAGCACCGGGTTCCCCGCGAGGCGCTTGGTGCCGGGCACCTGCGTCTGCCGGCCCGTGCGCAGGTCCTTCACGAACAGACAGGTGGACACGGACAGCGGGCAGCCGTCCCGCGGCCCCTTCACCCCGTACGCCACATAGCGGCCGTCGGCGCTCAGGCTCGCGCCCCGCGACGCCGTGGCCAGTTGTGTCCCGTCGGCCTCACCGCTGACCCGCCGGACGGCGTCCTGGTCCGCCGCCGCCGCCGACGCGGCCGGTATCGCGGTCAGCAAGGCAGCGACGGCCAGCGCGGCGGTAGCGGTGACGGTGGCGGCGGTGCGGCGTAAGAGGCTCCCGGACGGCCTTGCCGAGCCGTGTTTCTCCCCCATGGCTTGTCCCCCAGTGGATTCGGACGCGTTTCCCCCGGCCCTGCGCCGAGGGCTGAACACGATGCAACCGCACCCCACAACCCGGGTCAATCACCCATATTGCGTACAACCCGGTCGGAAGGTCACGCGTCCGCGAGAAGATCGGATTCCAGGAACTCCCGTACGTGGCCGAGAACCTGCACCCTGCCGGTGCCGCGCAGCCCGATCGCCACATGGATGGAGAAGCCGTCGAGCAGGGCGCGCAGGCGGGCGGCGAAGCGGTCCGGGTCGACCGGGCGGAACTCGCCCGCGGAGACGCCCTCCGCGAGCAGCGCCACCAGGTCGCGGTGCCAGGCGCCCTCGATGGCGGCCTGCCGGTCGCGGGCGGCCTCGTCGGCGTTCTGCGAGCGGTTCCAGACCTCCAGCCAGAGAGTCCAGTGCGGGTCGCGGTGCCCCTCGGGGACGTACAGGTCGACGTACGCGTCGAGGCGTTCGCGGGCGGTGCCGCGCCGGGTGAGGAGCCGGCCGCGTTCGGCGCCCAGCCGGCCCTCGCTCCACTCCAGGGTCTGGAGCAGCAGTTCGTCCTTGGAGTGGAAGTAGTAGAGGAGGTGGCCGCTGCTCATGCCGACCTCGCGGCCGAGGGCGGCCATGGTGAGTTTCTCCAGGCCGCGTCCGGCGATCATCGTCATGGCGGCGGCGAGCACGTCCTCACGGGGCGGGGCGTTCCGGCGCGCACCGGCCATGGTCGGGCTCCTAGACCCTCGGCTGCTGCTGGGTGATGCAGTGGATGCCGCCACCGCCGGAGAAGATCGTACGGGCGTCCACCAGGGTCACCGTCCGCTCGGGGAAGAGACGGCGGAAGATGCCGGCGGCGATCTCGTCGCGCGGGTCGTCGAAGCCGCAGAGCACGACTCCGCCGTTGCAGAGGTAGTGGTTGATGTAGGAGTAGTCGGCCCAGTGCCCGTCCGCCTCCAGGACGGTGGGGGCCGGGACCTCGACCACCTCCAGCGTGCGGCCGCGCGCGTCGGTCTGGGACCGCAGCAGGCCGATGACCTCCTGGGTCACCTCGTGGTCCGGGTGCGCGGGGTCCGGCTGGGAGTGCGCGACCACGACTCCCGGGCGGGCGAAGGCGGCGACGATGTCCACGTGCCCGAGGGTGCCGAAGCCGTGCGGGGGGTAGTCGCCGGTGAGGCCGCGGGGCAGCCAGATCGCCTTGCGGGTGCCGAGCATCCCGTGGATCTCCGCCTCGACCTCCTCCTTCGTCCAGCCCGGGTTGCGCTCGGGACCCAGCTGCACGGTCTCGGTCAGCAGGACGGTGCCCTCGCCGTCGACGTGGATCGCGCCGCCCTCGTTGACCAGCTTCGAGGCGTACGTCCTCGCGCCCGCGAGGTCCGAGACGTACGCGGCGATCTTCGCGTCGTGCTCCCAGCGGGCCCAGTGCTGGGCGCCCCAGCCGTTGAACGTCCAGTCCACGGCGGCGAGTTCACGCCCGTTCGTCAGGAAGGTGGGACCGATGTCCCGCATCCAGGCGTCGTCGAGGTCCCGTTCGACGGTGTCGACGCCGGGGCCGAGCAGCGTCCGCGCGTGCGCCGACTGGCCGGGGCCGCAGACCACCGTCACCGGTTCGAAGCGCAGGACGGCCCGGGCGACCGAGGCCCAGGCCACCCGGGAGGCGAGGAGGTCGTCCGGGTCGTCGAAGGTGGGGTTGGGGCCCGGCCAGGCCATCCAGGTGCGCTCGTGCGGAGTCCACTCGGCGGGCATCCGGAAGCCGTCGGAGGCTGCCTTGTTCATGGGGGTCCTCACAGAAGGTGACGTTTACAGGAAGTACAGACGGCTGAGGGAGACGGAGTCGGCGGGCTGCGAGCGGATGGGCTCGCCGTCGAGGGTGACCAGGCCGGTGCGCTGGTCGACGTCGACCGCTCCGGTACGGGAGTTGAGCCGCAGATCGGCGGGGCCGATGCCGCGGGTGCCGCGGACGGCGACCCGGCGGCGCCGGGTGGGCATCGTGTCGTGGCCCTGGTCGAGGGCGGCCTGGGCGACGAAGGCCACCGAGATCTCGGCGGGGGTCGCGCCGTGGGCGCCGAACTGCGGCCCCAGGACGAGGGGTTCGCAGGTGTCGGTGGCCGCGTTCGGGTCGCCGGTCACGCCGTACGCGGGGAAGCCGGACTTGAGGACGAGCTGTGGCTTGGCGCCGAAGTACTCGGGGCTCCACAGCACGATGTCCGCCAGCTTGCCGACCTCGATCGAGCCGACCTCGTGCGAGAGCCCGTGGGCGATCGCGGGGTTGATGGTCAGCTTGGCCATGTAGCGCAGTACGCGCTCGTTGTCGTGCCCGTCGTCCGGGGCGCCCAGCTCGGCCTTCATCTTCCCGGCCATGGCGAAGGTACGGCGGACGGTCTCCCCCGCCCGGCCCATGCCCTGCGCGTCGGACGAGGTGATGCCGATCGCGCCCAGGTCGTGCAGCACGTCCTCGGCGCCCATGGTCCCGGCGCGGATGCGGTCGCGGGCCATGGCGGCGTCGCCGGGCAGGTCCGTCTTCAGGTCGTGGACGGAGACGATCATCCCGTAGTGCTCGGCGACCGCGTCCCGGCCGAAAGGCAGGGTGGGATTGGTGGAGGAGCCGATGACGTTCGGCACTCCGGCCATCTTCAGCACGTTGGGCACATGGCCGCCGCCGCAGCCCTCGATGTGGAAGGCGTGGATGGTGCGGCCTTCCAGCACCCGCAGGGTGTCCTCCACCGAGAGGCACTCGTTCAGCCCGTCGCTGTGCAGGGCGACCTGGACGTCGTGCTCCTCGGCGACCCGCAGGGCCGTGTCCAGGGCGCGGGTGTGGGCGCCCATGTCCTCGTGCACCTTGAAGCCGGAGGCGCCCCCCTCGGCGAGGGCCTCGACCAGCGGGGCCGCGTGCGAGGACGAACCCCGCCCGAGGAAGCCGATGTTGACCGGCCAGGCGTCGAAGGCGCCGAACGCGTGCCGCAGCGCCCAGGGCGAGTTGACCCCGACGCCCCACACCGGCCCGAACTCCTGCCCGATGATCGTCGTGACACCGGAGGCCAGCGAGGCCTCCATGATCCGCGGCGACAGCAGATGGACGTGGGTGTCGACGGCCCCCGCGGTGGCGATCAGCCCCTCCCCCGACACGATGGACGTCCCAGTGCCGACCACGACGTCCACCCCGTCGAGGGTGTCGGGGTTCCCGGCCCGTCCGATCGCGCAGATCCGCCCCTCGCGGATGCCGATGGACACCTTCCGGATCCCCAGCACGGCGTCGATCACGACGACGTTGCTGACGACGAGGTCACAGGTCTCCCGGACGGCGGCGGCCTTGAGGTGCAGCCCGTCCCTGGCCGTCTTGCCGAAACCGGCCAGGAACTCGTCGCCGTAGCGCTGGGAGTCGTCCTCGACGCGGATCACGAGCCCCGAGTCGCCGAGCCGGATCCGGTCACCGGCCCGGGGGCCGTGGGTGGCCGCGTACTCGTGCGGGGTGAGGCGGCGGGCCTCGGCGGGGTGGCCTCCGGGGCGGCTCATCGCTCGGTCTCCTGCTCTCGAATGCCCAGGTATCCGCAGGCGGCCGCCCGGCGCAGGGCCTCCTCGCGGGCGCCGGGGGCGTCCAGCGGTCCGTCGACGAGCCCGGCGAAACCGATGGCGACCCGGGCGCCGCCGATCGGCACCAGACCGACCTCCAGCGACTCCCCCGGCCCGAACCGCACGGACGACCCGGCGGGCACGGCGAGCCGCAGACCGTAGGCCGCGCCGCGGTCGAAGTCGAGGCGCGGGTTGGCCTCGAAGAAGTGGAAGTGCGAGGTGACGGAGACGGGGACGGACGCGGTGTTGGTGACGGTCAGCCGTACGACCGCCTCCGGGTCGGCGTGCTCGGGCCCCGGCAGCAGCGCGCCCGGACCCTCCTCCCCCAGTCCGCCGCCCCCGATCGGGTCGGTGACGACCGCGAGCCTCGACCCGTCGTCGAAGACGGCCTCGACATGCACCTCGGTGACGATGTCGGCGACGCCGGGCAGCACGTCGGCCGGGCCGAGGACGGAGCGGGCCGCCTCGATCGCCTCGGCGAGCCGCCTGCCGTCCCGGGCGGCCTCGCAGACGGTGTCCGCGATCAGCGCGGTGGCCTCCGGCACGTTGAGCCTCAGGCCCCGGGCACGGCGGGCACGGGCCAGCTCGGCGGCTCCGAAGAGCAGCAGCCGGTCACGTTCCGTGGGGGTCAGCCGCATCTCGTTCCCTTCATTTGGAACGCCACTCTAATCAAAGACTTCGCCGAGGGAAAGCCTTGACGACCGGCACGTCAGACCCACATTGAATGCCGTTCTAAACGCAGTGTGATCCGAGGGAGCCAGCCATGCCGATAGAACAACGCGGAGTCGACACCATCCCGGACGGGATGGGGGTACCTCCCGCGCTCGAACGCAGTTGAGAGCGTGGGGGAGCACCAGCGGCCCCAAGGACCTGGTCTCGATCCTGCTCGGCTCCAACCTCTGCCTCGGC
The DNA here is from genome assembly GCF_042959465.1 of Streptomyces sp. NPDC007901. Classification (NCBI taxonomy): domain Bacteria; kingdom Bacillati; phylum Actinomycetota; class Actinomycetes; order Kitasatosporales; family Streptomycetaceae; genus Streptomyces; species Streptomyces sp. NPDC007901. Next base: position 246,055 of record NZ_JBIBKW010000011.1, read on the forward strand.
GTGATCATCTTCGGCTGGCTGCCGCCGTCCTTCGGGCTCGGCTGGTGGTCGTCGGTGAGCGCGATCGTGGCGGGCACGCTGGTCGGCACGGTGTTCACCGCGCCGCTCGCGCTGGTCTCCCTGCGCACCGCGACCAACCTCTCCACCTCCTCCGGCGCCCAGTTCGGGGTGCGCGGACGGCTGGTCGGCTCGGTGGTGGGCCTGCTCCTCGCCCTCGGCTACACCGCGCTCACCGTCTGGATCGGCGGCGACGTGATGGTGAGCGTGCTGGGCCGGCTGTTCGGTCTCCCGGCGAACGGCGGGTCGTACGCCGTCGTCTACACGGTGCTCGCGGCGGCGACGGTGGCGGGCGCGGTCTACGGCTACCGGGTGCTGCTCGCCATGTCCAAGGTCCTCGCCGTCGGCATGACCGCCCTCCTGCTCCTCGGCGTCCTCGCCTACGCCCCGCACTTCACCACCTCCGCGCTCCCGGAGGCCGGCGGCTACCTCCTGGGCGGCTTCTGGCCGACGTGGTGCCTGGCGGCCGTGGCCGCCGGCCTCACCGGCCCGGTCGCCTTCATCACCCTCCTCGGCGACTACACCCGCTACATCTCCCCCGCCCGCCACTCCTCCCGCCGGGTCCTGCACGGCACCTGGCTGGGCCTGGTTCTCGGCCTCCGGGTCCCCCAGCTCTTCGGCACCTTCACCGCGTACGCGGCCCGGGCGGCGACGGACTACGCCGGCCCCCTGGTCTCGACCTCCCCCACCTGGTACCTGGTCCCCCTGCTCCTCTCCGCCTCCGCCGGCTCGGTCGGCAACGCCGGCCTGATGCTCTACTCCATGGGCCTCGACCTGGACGCGATCCTGCCCCGCGCGTCCCGCGCCCGCGCCACCTGCACGGTCGCCCTCGTCGCCACCGCCTGCGTCTTCGTCGGCCTCCCCCAAACGCTCGGCTTCGCTCGCGCCCGGGGGGACCCCCATCGCCTGGAACGCCCAGTCCGCGATGACGTCCTTCGTCCTCCTGCTCACCGCCATCGGCACCCCGTGGGCGGTCATCACCCTGATCGGCTTCGCCCGCTGCCGGGGCGTCTACGACGCGGACGCCCTCCAGGTCTTCAACCGCCGCTCGCGGGGCGGGATCTACTGGTACCGGTCCGGCTGGAACATCCAGGCGACGGCATCCTGGGCGATCGGCGCGGGCGTCGGCCTCCTGGCGGTCTCCCTCCCGTCGTACGAGGGCCCGCTGCTGTCGCTGACGGGCGGGGTGGACTGCAGCTTCCTGCTGTCGGGAGCCGTGGGCGGGGCGGTCTACCTGCTGCTCACCACGCGCCGGACGGGTATCGACCACGAGGACGAAAGCCGGTCCGCACCACTGACCAGCTCGTCCGGCGTGTGAGCACCGTCACCCCGGCTCCAGCCCCGGCAGGAACGACGTCGCGCCGAACGCCGGCTTGAGGTCCGTGAACCACGTCGCGCCCTCGTCGTACGCGGCGAAGAAGGGGCGGTCGACCAGCGCCGGGTCACGGGCCTGGATCAGGTGGAGGACGAAGACCTTCTCGCCGGCCACCTCTGCGACGCCGTCCACGCAGACCTTGCCGGGCATCGCCGACATGACCGGGCCGCGGACGGTGCGGGCGAGGCCGGAGACGCGGGCGTAGGCGTCCCGGAAGATCGCGTGGCCGCGGGCGAGGGGGACGCCGAAGTAGCCCTGGGGGCCGGTGTCCCGCTCGACGAACTGGTAGTACGGCACGGCGCCGAGCGTGGTGGTCTGCTCCCACAGCTCGGCCCAGGCGTCCGCGCTGTCGTTGATCCCGGCCACCAGCGGACCCTGGCAGCGGATCACGGCCCCGGTGTCGCGGACCCGGCGCATCGCCTCCCGGACGACCGGCGGGCGGAGTTCCTGCGGGTGGGTGAAGTGGGCCATCAGCGCGAGATGGCGGCCGCTCGCCACGACCTGTTCGAAGAGCCGGAGCAGGTCGTCGGCGTCCCGGTCGGCGGTGAAGCGGTACGGCCAGAAGGCGAGCGACTTGGTGCCGATGCGGACCGAGCGGATCGTGTCGATCGCGAGGAGCGGCTCGACATAGCGGCGCAGCACCTCCGTGCTCATCACCAGCGGGTCGCCGCCCGTGATCAGCGCGCTGCTCACCTCGGGGTGGGCATGGAGATAGCCGGTGGTGGCGTCGATGTCGTCGGTCGCGATGCGCAGGTCGGCCTCGCCGACGAACTGCGGCCAGCGGAAGCAGTAGGTGCAGTAGGCGTGACAGGTCTGGCCCTGGCGCGGGAAGACCAGCACCGTCTCCGGGTACTTGTGCTGCAGTCCGGTGAGCCGGCGGCCCTCGTGCACGGGGACGTTGGCGTCGAGCTGGCCCGAGGGGTGCGGGTTGAGCCGCATCCGGATCTCGTGCGCGGCGCGCAGGACCTCGGCCTTGGGCGCCTCCCCGGCCAGCAGCCCGGCCATCCGGCGGACGTCGGCGGCGGGCAGCATCGCGGCCTGCGGGAAGGTCAGCCGGAAGACCGGGTCCTCGGGTACGGCCGACCAGTCGATCAACTCCTCGACGACATACGCGTTCGTACGGAACGGCAGGACCGAGGAGACGGCCCGCAGCGCCAGTCGCTGATCGTCCGTCAGGGTCACACGCCGCAGCAGACCGTCCAGGTCACGGGGCGTGAAGGCGCGAAAGCGGGGGTGGTGCGCTGAACTCATGGTGCGGGGGCCCTCTATTCCGTGACCAGGACCGTGGACGGCCGCAACTCCACGAAGGCGGCCGCGTGCGCATCGTACTTCTCCCCGAAGTGGTGGATGAGCCGCCGGTGCAGCTCGCTCTCGTCGTCGACGACGATCACTTCGTGCGCCCCGGTGGCGTCCAGCGCCGCGCTGTACGCGCTGAGTTGGTCGAGCCGGCGGCGGGCCAGGTAGGTGACGAGGTCGGGGGCGGCGACGTACAGCCGGTCCTCCAGGAAGACGAAGCGGCAGGTGAACTCCCGTCGCCCGTCGGTGGCGTCGACGAGCGTGACGGGGAGGTGGGTGAAGCGTTCCATCGGCTTGCCCTGCTGCCAGAGTTCGTCGAAACGCTGCTCCACGAAGGTGCCGAGCGGGGAGCGGACCGCGACCTCCAGCTGGACGCCCTCGCCGGAGAGCCGGCCGACGGTGAGGAAGGAGACCAGACAGCGTTCGTCCCAGCGGTAGAGGGTGACACCGGGGGAGGTGGCGCACAGCCGTACCTCGAGCAGCTGCCGGGAGGTGGCGTCCAGACGGCGCGCGAACTCGTCGAGCGTGCGCAGGTTGCGCATGATGTCGCGGCGGATGTCGGCGCTCTGCTCGCCCAGTTCACGGCCGCGCAGGATGACGGCCAGCGAGTCGGGGTCCAGGAGCAGGATCTGGACGCGGGTGCCGCTCGCGGTGGCGGATCTGACGCCCCGGAAGAGCCGCTCGGAGAACTGCGGGCCGAACAGGTTGGAGAAGGTGTCCAGGACCTTCACGTTGGACGTGGAGCCGTACACCTGTGCGGCGAACCACTCGTAGTCCAGCCGGGTGTGCTCGCGGACCCGGCCCTCCTGCGCCCGGGATATCAGCGGGCCGATGACGAACACGGTGACGACCACGCCGACGATGTCGGTGCCGAGGTTGAGGGCGAGGTTCTGCCCGTAGTTGTCCATCGTCGAGGCCCGCCACAGCAGCAGACCCGCGACGGCGGTGAGCAGGGCGAGCACGGTGAGGCTCTGCGGGCGGCGCGGTGTGCGTAACGTGCGCATCAGCCAGCGCAGTCGTGGCATCGGCGATCGTCCGCTCACGCGTGTTCCCTCCCCCGTGTGGAATCAGGAGATACCCGTACGGGGGAGGTGATACGCGTCGAACGGACAGCCGAAGATCGGTCAGCCGAGCTGGTGCATCCAGCCGTGCTTGTCCTCGGCCGTGCCGCGCTGGATGTCGAGCAGCGCCTCGCGGAGCCGGAGGGTGACCGCGCCGGGCTCGCCGCCCGACTGCTGCCACTCGGCGTTCGTGCGCTTGACCGTGCCGACCGGGGTGATGACGGCGGCGGTGCCGCAGGCGAAGACCTCGGTGAGGGTGCCGTTCTCGGAGTCGCGCTGCCACTGCTCGATGGAGACGCGGGCCTCCTCGGACTCGTAGCCGAGGTCGCGGGCGACGGTCAGGAGGGAGTCACGGGTGACGCCCTCCAGGATGGAGCCGGTGAGGGTGGGGGTGACGATCTTGTCGCCGTACACGAAGTACAGGTTCATGCCGCCGAGTTCCTCGACCCACTTGTGCTCGACCGCGTCGAGGTAGCAGACCTGGTCGCAGCCCTGGGCCGCCGCCTCGGCCTGGGCGAGCAGGGAGGCCGCGTAGTTGCCGCCGGTCTTGGCGTCGCCCATGCCGCCGGGGACGGCGCGGACGCGGTCCTCGGAGGCCCAGATGGAGACCGGCTTGACCCCGCCGGGGAAGTAGGCGCCGGCCGGGGAGGCGATGACCAGGAAGAGGTACTCGTTGGCCGGCTTGACGCCCAGGCCGACCTCGGTGGCGATCATGAAGGGGCGCAGGTAGAGGGACTCCTCGCCGCCGTGCGCCGGGACCCAGTCCTTGTCCTGCTGGACCAGCACGTCACAGGCCTCGATGAAGGTCTCCACCGGCAGCTCGGGCATGGCGAGCCGACGGGCGGAACGCTGGAAGCGCTTGGCGTTCTGGTCGGGGCGGAAGGTGGCCACCGTGCCGTCGGGGCGGCGGTAGGCCTTCAGACCCTCGAAGATCTCCTGGGCGTAGTGCAGGACGTTGGTGGCCGGGTCGAGGGGGATCGGCGCGTACGGAACGAGCTGGCCGTCGTGCCAGCCGCGGCCCTCGGTCCACTTGATCGTCACCATGTGGTCGGTGAAGTGGCGGCCGAATCCGGGGCTGGCCAGGATCGCCTCGCGCTCGGCGGTGGCGGTCGGGTGCGCGGACGGCTTGAGCTCGATCGTGGGCGTCGTCATGAGTGGTAGTCCTTCACCGGTTGTAGTGATGGGCCGCGCTCACACCCTTGTCTCGTAGGACGTCCGAGCATTCCCTCATACCGCGGCTCCGCGTTCGATTATCGCGCGGGGGCCGGGATGGATGGAATCGGGGTGAAAGCGGACCGGGGTAGATGGTGACACCCGGCGGCAGGCATGGGGAAGCCGCCGGGCACGTGTGCGACCCGGCGGCTTCGAAGTCGTGCTTCGAGTGGCTCGGGTCAGCCGGCTACTCGTACGGCGAGCGCGTCGCCGATCTCCGAGGTGGAGCGGGCGGGCTTGCCCTGGCGCTCGGTGAGGTCGGCAGTGACGGCCTCCTCGACGCGCGCGGCCTCGGCCTCGTAGCCGAGGTGGCGCAGCAGCAGGGCGACGGACAGGACCGTGGCGGTGGGGTCGGCCTTGCCCTGGCCGGCGATGTCGGGCGCGGAACCGTGGACCGGCTCGAACATGGACGGGTACGCGCCGCTCGGGTTGATGTTCCCGCTCGCCGCGACGCCGATGCCGCCGGAGACGGCCGCGGCGAGGTCGGTGATGATGTCGCCGAAGAGGTTGTCGGTGACGATGACGTCGAACCGGCCGGGGTCGGTGACCAGGTAGATGGTCGCCGCGTCGACGTGGATGTAGTCCGTGGTGACCTCGGGGAACTCCGCGGCCACCTTGTTGAAGATGTTCGTCCACAGGTGCCCGGCGAAGGTCAGCACGTTGTTCTTGTGGACCAGCGTGAGCTTCTTGCGCGGGCGGGCCTGGGCGCGGGCGAAGGCGTCCCGGACGACCCGCTCGACACCGAACGCCGTGTTGACGGAGACCTCGGTGGCGACCTCGTGCTCGGTGCCCTTGCGGATGGTGCCGCCGTTGCCGGTGTACGGGCCCTCGGTGCCCTCGCGGACCACGACGAAGTCGATCTCCGGCTCGCCGGCCAGCGGGGTGGCGACACCCGGCAGGAGCTTCGACGGGCGCAGGTTGACGTGGTGGTCGAAGGCGAAGCGGAGCTTGAGCAGGAAGCCGCGCTCCAGGACGCCGGAGGGGACACTCGGGTCGCCGATCGCGCCCAGCAGGATGACGTCGTGCTTCTTCAGCGCGTCGAGGTCGGCGTCGGTGAGGGTCTCACCGGTGGCGTGGTAGCGCTTGGCGCCGAAGTCGTACTCCTGGGTCTCCAGCTTCACGTCCTCGGGGAGGACGGCGGAGAGGACCTTGAGGCCTTCGGCCACGACTTCCTGCCCGATGCCGTCACCGGGGATCACTGCGAGATTGATGCTGCGAGACATGTCGGCACCCTACTCCTCGTCCCATGGGATGACACACGCTGTCCGTCATACGGACATGGCGCGTCGTTCCGTCGCCCGGCGTTCACCCGTACGTGTGACCGGTGTTGGCCCGCGCTGGGCATCGTCCCCGGTATGGACATCCCCGACTTCGGCATTCCGCCGCGGCTCGCCGCCCGGATGAGCATGGCCGAGCAGTACGAGTATCTGCGCACGCGGCTGGTGAGCCGCCGCACGCTGGTGTCGGCGGGTGCGATGGCGGGCACTCTGGCGGGCGGTGGCCTGCTGGCCGGCTGCGCGCGGACGGCGAAGTCGGCGGACCCGGCTCCGGCGACCTCGGCGGTCCGCGGCGCGGCGGTCGTGCCGTTCGGCCGCCATCTCGCCTTCGGCTCCGACCCGCGGACGCGGATGCGGGTCTCCTGGCAGGTGCCGTTCGCGGTGCGGAAGCCGTTCGTGCGCATCGGGTCGCGGCCGGACGCCCTGGGCCAGAAGGTCGCGGCGGAGATCCGGCATCTGCACACGCCCGGGGTGCAGGGGGTGCGCCCGGTGGTCGAGCAGTACTACGTGCACGCGGCCCTGGACGACCTCACGCCCGGCACGACGTACTACTACGGCGTCGGCCACGAGGGCTGGGACCCGGCCGCCCCGGCCCACCGCTCCGCCATCGCCTCCTTCCGCACCGCGCCCGCGCGTCCGGAGCGGTTCGTGTTCACGGCCTTCGGCGACCAGGGGGTCAGCCAGGCCGGCCGCGCCAGTGACAGCGCGCTGCTGAAGCAGAAACCGGCCTTCCACCTGCACGCCGGCGACATCTGCTACGCGGACGGCAACGGCGCCGGGAAGACCTCGGACGGCTACGACGCCCGCGAATGGGACCGGTTCCTGAAGCAGAACGACCCGGTGGCCCGCTCGGTCCCGTGGATGGTGACGACCGGCAACCACGACATGGAGGCCTGGTACTCCCCCGACGGCTACGGCGGCCAGTACGCCCGCTTCGCCCTCCCGGACAACGGCTTCGACCCGCACGGGGCACCGGGCGTGTACGCGTTCACCTACGGTAACGTCGGCTTCGTGGCGCTGGACGCGAACGACGTGTCGTACGAGATCCCCGCCAACCTCGGCTACAGCGGCGGCCGGCAGACCCGGTGGCTGGAGAGGAAGCTGAAGGAGCTGCGGGCGGCGCCGGGCGTGGACTTCGTGGTCGTCTTCTTCCACCACTGCGCGTACTCGACGTCCTCGCACGCCTCCGACGGCGGGATCCGGGCGGCCTGGCTGCCGCTGTTCACCCGGTACCAGGTGGACCTGGTCATCAACGGGCACAACCACGTCTACGAACGCACGGACGCGGTGCGGGGCGGCGAGGTCGGCCGCGCGGTCCCGATCGGCGGCTCGACCGACCCGACCCGGGACGGCATCGTCCACGTCACCGCGGGCGGCGGCGGACGCGGCCTGTACGGGTTCCCCTCGGGGGTCAAGGACAGCTACGAGGGGCACGTCACCCGGCACGGCGCGGTGGACAGCTCCCACTGGACGAAGGGGCAGCACAGCGTGGCGGAGACGGTGGAGTGGTCCCGGGTGCGGTACACCGGCTTCTCCTTCCTCAAGGTCGAGGCGGAGACCGGTACGGCCCCGAGGCTGAAGGTGTCGGCGCTCGCGCAGAGCGGTGCGCGGATCGACCACTTCGAGGTACGGCGCGGGCAGTGATCCGCAGGGTACGGCGCGGCTGTCCCGGCCGCGCCGTACCCCGTGCGGGTGCGGCTCCCGATCTGAGGGGCGGTCCGGCTCAGTGGCCGGTCTCGCCGCCGTTGTCGCGGCGGTCGAGGGCGCGCTGCAGGGCGGCGGCGGCGTTCTTGCGGTCGGACTCGCTCGTGCGGGACACGTGGCGGACTCGGCGGCGGACGGTCGTCTCGGCCATGGGAATCGACTCCTTCAGCACATACGTGGAGTACGGCAGGGGGGTTACGAGACGCCGGAAGGGGCGGGGAGCGGTGCCGCAGGGGTTGCCTGCACGGGGCCCGGCTCACGACCGCCATTCGCTTGATCGAGCGAGACGTTCGGCTCCTACAAAAGTAAGGGAGCCGCCCGCATCTGTCTGCACAATTACTCGGACTTCCTACTATCTGAGACGGTGGAGTGAGTCACACGGCTGTGAACTGGGGTTTTGATAGATGGGGCGACTGCTGCAGTCGGATCAACGGACTACATGACATCCCCGTCGCGCCAGTCGAAGACCAGCTCGTGGGCCGGGTCCAGGGCGCCCGCGAGGGCAGGACGCACGAACACACAGCCCTCCTCCTCCGGCAGGCGCACGATGCCCCGGTCCGGGGACAGGGCGCAGATCCGGCCGGGCCAGAGCTGCCAGCCCCGGGCGGTGTAGAGACGGGCGCCGTCGTCGCTGGCGCCGAGCGCACCGAGGTCGTACGCCCGGTCGACGATTCTCTCCAGGGCCGCCATCACCTGCCCGCCCAGTCCTCTGCGGCGGGCGTCGGACCGGACGCCGACCGCCTCCACGTACCCGACGCGCAGCCAGCGGTCGCGGTACCGGGCGCGGCGCAGCACGACCGAGCCGTGGGCCGCGAGTCCGGCGTCGTCATGGACGAGGGCGTGCAGGCCGCCCAGCCCGTGATCCCAGTCGCTGTCCTCGAAGTCCCCGCCGAAGGCCCCGTGCAGGAGGTCACGGGCGGCCCGGAGCTCGGCGGGGTCGAGGTCGGCGGTGTGCGCGATACGAAGTGACATGAACCCAGTATCGGGAGCTACCAGTTGACGGGTCCGTTTCGGTCGACGAAGCGGCCCGTGCCGGCCCCGGGCGGCTCGGTGGCGAGACGGACGATCGCGTCGGTGCCCTCGGTGACGGTCTGCGGACCGCTGTGCGCGTTGAGGTCGGTCGCCGTGTAGCCGGGGTCGACGGCGTCGACGCGGATGTCCTTCAGGGCCTTGGCGTACTGGGTGGTGAGCATGGTCAGGGCCGACTTGGAGGCGGTGTAGAGGGGCGCGACGACGGAGGACTCGACGCGCTCCGGGTCGTGGGTGAGCGCGAACGACCCCATGCCGCTGCTGACGTTGACGATGACGGGGTCCGGCGAGCGGCGCAGGAGCGGGAGGAAGGCGGTCGTCGTGCGGATGGCGCCGAAGACGTTGACGTCGAAGACGCCGAACGCGTCCGCGGCGGTGAGCTCGGCCGGGTCGCCGTGCGGGCCGGAGACACCGGCGTTGTTGATCAGTACGTCGATCCGGCCCTCGTGGGCGGCGACGTCGGCGGCCGCGGCCGCCACGGAGGCGTCGTCGGTGACGTCGATCCGGACGAACCGCGCGCCGAGCGCGGCGGCGGCCGCGGCGCCCTGCTCCGGGTCGCGGGCGCCGACGAGCACGGTGTGGCCGAGCCCGGTGAGACGGCGGGCGGTCTCGCGGCCGAGGCCCTTGTTGGCCCCGGTGATGAAGGTGATGGTCATGCGTCGATCGTCTGCCCGGCGCGGGCCCGCTGCCAGGGACGCCTCGACCGTAGGAACGGCGGTACCAGGATCGCCGAGGAGGCAGGATGGGGGCATGACCGGGAGAGACGGGAAAGAGGGGACCGAGCTGGGGCCGACGATCCGCGTCTGGCGGGAGCGGCTGTCGCCGTCGGACCTGGGGCTGCCGGTGACCGGCCGGACGCGTCGCGCGACCGGGCTGCGCCGCGAGGAACTCGCCGAGCTGGCCGGGCTGTCGGTCGACTACGTGGTCCGCCTGGAGCAGGGGCGGGCGACGGCGCCCTCCGGGCAGGTGGTCGCCGCGCTGTCCCGCGCCCTGCGGCTGACCGGCGCCGAGCGCGAGCACCTCCACCGCATGGCCGGGCTGGTCCCGCCGGACGGCGGCCCGGTCCCGGACACCCTTCCGCCGGGCGTGCGCCGGGTGCTGGACCGGCTCGGGGACGTGGCCGTCGCCGTGTTCACCGCGCACTGGCAGCTGCTCTGGTGGAACGCCGGCTGGGCCGCGCTCCTCGGCGATCCGGCGGCGACGCCGACGGAGCTGCGCAACTTCGCCCGCGAACGGTTCCCGGTGGGCGCCGGGGCGGCCCGGGTCACGGGGTGGCCGGTGCGCGTCGACGACCCCGACCACTCGGACCTGACCGTCGTCTCCGACCTGCGCCGCGCGACCGGCCGCTTCCCGCGGGACGCCCGGCTGGCCGAGCTGGTCCGGGAGCTGACCGAGGGCAACGAGCGGTTCGCCCGGATGTGGGCCGGCGGCACGGTCGCGGCCCACCGCGAGGACCGCAAGACGGTCGAGCATCCGAGGGTCGGGCCGGTGGAGATCGACTGCGACGTCCTGACGGACGGCGACTCGGAGCTGAAGATCGTGATCCTGTCGGCGGCACCGGGCAGCGCGGCCGCCTCACGGTTCAAGGACGCCCTGACCGCGCGGAGGACCTGAAAGACCCCTGCGCGGCCCGCCGGTGACCGACTCCAATGGCAGCATGCCCGACCTGCCGGAACCCTCCGACGTACCGGACGCCCCCGATCTGCCGACCCTCCCCCTCACCCCATGGGAACGGGCCGGGAAGCCTGCTCGTGGGTCAGGCTTCCCGGCCCGTGCTCGGTGGGCCGCGGGGTGCGGTCAGCCCATGTGCGGGTAGGCGTAGTCGGTCGGCGGGACCAGGGTCTCCTTGATCGCGCGGGTCAGCGTCCAGCGCAGGAGGTTCTGCGGGGCGCCCGCCTTGTCGTTGGTGCCGGAGGCACGGCCGCCGCCGAAGGGCTGCTGGCCGACGACGGCGCCGGTCGACTTGTCGTTGATGTAGAAGTTGCCGGCCGCGTAGCGCAGCTTCTCCATCGTGTACGCGGCGGCGGCGCGGTCGTTGGAGATGACCGAGCCCGTCAGCGCGTAGTCGGACACCGACTCCATCTGGGTCAGCATCTCGTCGTACTGGTCGTCCTCGTAGACGTACACGGCGAGGAACGGGCCGAAGTACTCGGTGCGGAAGACCTCGTTCTCCGGGTCGTCGCACACGACGACCGTCGGGCGGACGAAGTAGCCGACCGAGTCGTCGTAGGAGCCGCCCGCGACGATCTCGCAGGCCGGGTCGGTCTTCGCGCGGTCGATCGCGGCCTTGTTCTTGGCGAACGCGCGGTCGTCGATGACGGCGCCGATGAAGTTCGACAGGTCGGTGACGTCACCCATGGTCAGGTAGTCGACCTCGGCGGCGAACTCCTCGCGGAAGCCGTCGTTCCAGATGGACGCCGGGAGGTAGGCGCGGGAGGTGGCGGAGCACTTCTGGCCCTGGTACTCGAAGGCACCGCGGGTGAGCGCCGTCTTGAGGACGGCACGGTCGGCGCTCGGGTGGGCGACCAGGAAGTCCTTGCCGCCGGTCTCGCCGACCAGACGCGGGTACGAGCGGTACTTCTCGATGTTGTTGCCGACCGTCTTCCACAGGTACTGGAAGGTCTTGGTGGAGCCGGTGAAGTGGATGCCGGCCAGGTCCCGGTGCTCAAGGGCGACCTTGGACACCTCGATGCCGTCACCGGTGACGAGGTTGATGACGCCCTTGGGCAGACCGGCCTCCTCCAGCAGCTGCATCAGCAGCACGGCGGCGTGGGTCTGGGTCGGGGACGGCTTCCAGACGACCACGTTGCCCATGAGGGCGGGGGCGGTCGGCAGGTTGCCCGCGATCGCGCTGAAGTTGAACGGCGTGATCGCGTAGACGAAGCCCTCAAGCGGACGGTGGTCCATGCGGTTCCAGACGCCCGGGGAGTTGGCCGGGGGCTGCTCGCTCAGGATCTGGCGGGCGTAGTGGACGTTGAAGCGCCAGAAGTCGATCAGCTCGCAGGGCGAGTCGATCTCGGCCTGCTGGGCGGTCTTGGACTGGCCGAGCATGGTGGAGGCGGCGATGGTCTCGCGCCACGGGCCGGAGAGCAGCTCGGCGGCGCGCAGGATGATGGCCGCGCGGTCGTCGAAGGACATCGCGCGCCAGGCGGGCGCGGCGGCGAGGGCCGCGTCGATCGCGTCCTGGGCGTCCTGCTGGGTGGCGTGGTGCCCGGTGCCGATGACGGCCTTGTGGTGGTGCGGCTGCACGACCTGGAAGGGCTCGCCGCCGCCGAGGCGCCGCTCGCCGCCGATGGTCATCGGCAGCTCGATCGGGTTCTCGGCCAGCTCCTTGAGCTTGGCCTCCAGCCGGACGCGCTCGGGCGAGCCGGGGGCGTAGCCGTGCACCGGCTCGTTGACGGGCGTGGGGACCTGGGTCACAGCGTCCATGAGATCCGTACTCCTTGAACTTGAGCGGGTGGTGAGGCTTGTCGCGGCTTCGTGGGGGGGCCTGGTGGGGCTCAGGTGGGGCTCAGCTCTTGCTGATCATCGAGCGGACGAAAAATCGCAGGTTCGCCGGCTTCTCCGCGAGCCGGCGCATGAAGTACCCGTACCAGTCGGTGCCGTAGGCGGTGTAGACGCGCATCCGGTGGCCTTCGGCGGCGAGCCGCAGGTGCTCGTCGCTGCGGATGCCGTACAGCATCTGGAACTCGTACTCGTCGGGCTTGCGCCCGGCGCGCCGGGCGAGTTCCTGGGCGATGGAGATCAGGCGCGGGTCGTGGGACCCGACCATCGGGTACCCCTCGCCCTCCATCAGAGTCCGCAGGATCCGGACGTACGCCTTGTCGATCTCGTTCTTCTGCTGGTAGGCGACCTCGGCGGGCTCCTTGTAGGCGCCCTTGACCAGGCGGACCCGGCTGCCGGCCGCGGCGAGGCGGCGGGCGTCGGCCTCGGTGCGGAAGAGGTAGGCCTGGATGACGCAGCCGGTCTGCGGGAAGTCCCGGCGCAGTTCCTCGTGGATGGCGAACATCGAGTCGAGGGTGGTGTGGTCCTCGGCGTCGAGGGTGACGGTCGTGCCGATGGCGGCGGCGGCCTCGACGACCGGGCGGACGTTGGCGAGGGCCAGTTCGTGGCCGCCGTGGAATGTGGGGGCGGGCCCGGAGGGCCCTTCGAACAGGGCGGTGGTGGGCGACGGGAGGGCCTGGCCGAACATGGACAGCTTCACCGACATCTCGACGCGCTCGCCGAGGCCGAGGTCCTTCAGCCGCTCGACGAGCTCGAGGTAGGCGTCCCGGGCGGCGGCGGCCTGCTCGGGGGTGGTGATGTCCTCGCCGACGACGTCCATGGTCAGCTCCAGGCCGCGGCCGGTGAGCTCCTCGATGATCGGGACGATGTCGGCGACCGTCTCACCGGGGATGAAGCGGTCGACGACCTGCTTCGTCACCGGGGCCGCCGAGATCAGACGGCGCATCCGGTCGCTGCGCGACGCGGCGAGAATCACGGGACCCAGCACGGGGCACCTCCACAACACATGCCGTAACGGCCGCGATCCGACGATTTGGATACGGCACGGGGAACCACCGTGAAAGTTAAGGATCCCTTCGATCGTGGGCCATCGACAGCTGTCACGCATCCGTGCCACGGATCTCAGACAGATGTATGAAGGCGTCCGTGAATTGCGGGAGAATGCCCGGGTGACGTCGGAATTCAAGGGTGACTACCAGGAGCTGGTCGACGAGATCTCGGAGCTCCTCGGCGTCCCGGCGACCCTGGAGAACCGCGACTTCGAGCTGATCGCCTTCGGGGCGTACGACAGTGAGGGCGACCTGGATCCGTCGGCGCTGGACCCGGTCCGCACCCGCTCGATCCTGACCCGGCGCTCCACGTCGGCGGTCCGTGCCTGGTTCGAGGGCTTCGGCATCACCCGGGCGACCGGACCGGTCCGCATCCCGCCGACCCCGGAGGCGGGGGTGTACCGGGGACGGATCTGTCTGCCGGTACGCCATCGGGGCGTCGTCCTCGGCTATGTGTGGCTGCTCGACGACGATCCGGGCCCGACGGACGCCCAGCTGGTCGCGGCCATGGGGGTGGCCGGGCGGATCGGCGCGCTGCTCGCGGACGAGGCGCAGGCGGGGGCGGGGCTGGGCCGGGAGCTGCGGGCGGTGCTCACGGCGGAGCCCGGCTGGCAGCGGGACGCGGCGGTGGCCGAGCTGCGGACCGCCCTCGGCGCTCGCGCGGACGTCCCGCACACCCTGGTCTGCGTCGCCCCCTGGCCCTCCGCCGACCCGGACGACGCCCCCTCCCCGCGGACGGTCCCGCACGCCACCGCGCTGTGCACGCTGCCCTGGGGCACGGCGGGGCACAGCCTGGCCGTACTGGTCCGGCTGCGCAGCACCGACTTGGTCACCCCCGCCCTGACGGCCGCCGCCCGGCTGCTCAGGGAGGCGGAGGAGGCCCGCTCGGCGGCGGCACGCGGGGCCGGGGCGCGGACGGCCGCCGCCGTGGCCGCGGGATTCGCGGGGACGACTGCCCCGGTGGCCCCGGGGTGTGCCGCGGGGGTGGGCGAGGCCCGGACCGGCCTCGCCGGCCTGGGCGCGATCTGGCAGGAGGCCGCCGCGGCGACCCGCGCCGCGCTGGCCGAGCCCCGGTTCGGGCCGGTCGCGGAGTGGGCCCACATCGGCCCGTACCGGCTGCTCACCGCGCTGGGACCGGAGGCCTCCCACGACCGGGCCGTGAGCCCGCTGCTCACCCCGGCCCACCGCGAACTGGCCCGCACCGCCGAGGCCTACCTCGACTGCGCGGGTCAGGCGGGCCGCACGGCGGCCGCCCTCGGCATCCACCGACAGACCCTCTACTACCGCCTCTCCCGCGTCGAACAGCTCACAGGCCTCGACCTGGACGACGGCGAGGACCGACTGCTCCTGCACATGGCGCTGAAGGGGGCGCGCCTGTAGGCCGTTTCCGGGCTGTACGGCTCCTTCCAGCGGTGGGCCTACTTCCGCCCCTTCCCCTTCGCGGTCTTCCGGTAGTTGCTGACGCCGTCCTCGTAGGGGACCGCGCCGGCCTGCCGGGAGGCGGTCAGCATGGTCACGTCGTCCACGTTGCGGACCAGCTTGATCTTGCCGAACAGCTCCTCGGGGACGACGAGTTCGTCGGAGCCGTGGTAGGCCATCTCCGGCCCGCTGCCCGACGCACCGCCGCCCTCGAACTCGACCCCGCCGTCGGACTCGTCGGCGTGGTGCCCCACCGTGACGTCGTCGGCGACATAGACCGCGACCAGGAACCGCCCCCACAGCCTGGCCTCCTTCTTGGCGGCGGCGGTGCCCGGGGCCTTCGCGCCGGGCGGGCCGACGACCGGGGCGACGTAGAAGCCGCGCCCCTTGCCGATGCCGTGGCCGGAGGCGATCCGGGCCACGTCCGGGCCGTCGACGATCAGACCGCCGACGTTCTCCGCGTTGGTGCCGTGGAAGCCCACGAACCGGTAGCCGGACAGCGACGCGCTCAGCGTCCGCTGCTGTTCGGCGATGTCGCCCTCGGGCATCTCCCGCCGGAACTCGGCCGCCTCGGGCGCCCCGAACTCGTCGGTGTCCCAGTGCCCCGCGTCCCAGTCCTCGCCGGTCTCGGAGGCGGTCTCGGAAGCCGTCTCGGACTCCTCGTCGCTGCTGCTGTCGGTGTTCCGCCGGGCCGGGGCGGTGCGGAAGAACCCGCCCTCGTCGTCGCTGTCGCTCTCGCTGCTGGTGCCGGCGGTCGTCGCCACCCGGGTGACGACCGCGCGCACCGCGGCCCACACCGCCCCCGGGCCGACGGCACCCCCGGCCCCCTCCAGCCGGGCCAGGACCCGGCGCAGGACGTCGGGTTCGGCGTAGTTCGCGGGCGCCGGGCGGGTCGGATGGCTCATCAGCCACACCAGCAGATCGGACGCGGAACGGACCGTCACCGGGCCGTCGTCGCCCTGGATGACCAGCTGCTTCCCGTCCCCGTCGGTCTGGCGCTGCACGGACGGGCCGGACGGCCCGGCGGACTGCCCGGAGCGGCGGAACATCTCCGCCACGGCGGCGTTGCCTGCGGTGCTCATCATGCCCAGCAACCCCGGTGACGGCGACCGCTCCTGACGGACCGTCGGCCGCACCGGCGGACGCTCCCTCCGGGTCTCTCGCGCACCGGTGCGGCCGTGGGCGTGCATGGGGTACCTTCCGCCGGGATCAGAAACGGTTCTCCTGACGTCGATAGCCGCCGGCGCCGGCGAAGGTCCAGATCCTCCGGGGCAGCGTCGGCTGCCCGATGAGGCACCCGGCCGGTCCCCGCGATCAGGTGCGGGTGGCGGCCTCGACGATCTGGCGCAGCCCCTCGGTGAGCGCGTCGCCGTCGGGCGCGGTCTTCGGGTCGAAGGTCCATGCCGAGATCAGGCCGGACATGAGGGTCATGTAGAAACGGCCGAGGGTGTCGGCGGTCTCGTCGGAGACCTCCTCCTCCGGTACGCCCATCATCAGCGAGGTCAGCCCACGGCCGCCCTCGCGCTGGGCGCGGGCCAACTGGTCGCGCACCTCCGGCATCTGATCGCCCATCGCCATGATCTCCACGCTGAGCCGCCACATCGTGCCGGGCTCGCGCATGCTGCCGACGATGTTCGACCACACCTCGCGGAACCGCTCGAGGGAGCCGGGCGCGCCGGTCAGCCCGCTGTCGCCGCCGTCGAAGGACAGCTCCTCCACCAGCGCGATGTAGGCCTGCGCGAGCAGCGCGTCCTTGGAGCCGTAGTGGTAGCCGATCGAGGCGAGGTTGGTCCCCGACTCCCTGACGATGTCGCGCGCCGTCGTCCGCGCGAACCCCTTCTCCAGCAGGCAGCGCTTGGCGCCTTCCAGCAGATCCTCACGGTGTCCCATGCGGGCCAGCCTACCCCGAGATCCATACAACCGTCCTAGACGATTGACTTATACATTCGTTCTAGACAAGCGTTTAAGACGCCCGTACATTCCTTGGCATGACGAACCCGACGAGCACGACCACCACCCCATGTGGGACCAACTCCCTTGCGGGGCGCCGCGAATGGACCGCGCTCGGCGTGCTGATGCTGCCGCTGCTGCTGGTCTCGATGGATGTCTCGGTCCTCTACTTCGCCCTCCCGGCGATCGGCGCGGACCTCCGTCCGAGCGGCACCCAGCAGCTGTGGATCCTGGACATCTACGGCTTCGTCCTGGCCGGTCTGCTGATGACCATGGGCGCGCTGGGCGACCGCATCGGCCGCCGTCGCCTGCTGCTGTTCGGCGCCGCCGCCTTCGGCGGCGCCTCGCTGCTCGCCGCGTACGCGGACAGCGCCGGGACCCTGATCGCCGCCCGCGCGGTGCTCGGCCTCGGCGGCGCGACCCTGATGCCGTCGACGATGGCCCTGCTGCGCACGATGTTCACCGACCCCGGCCAGCGCGCGAAGGCGATCGGCCTGTGGTCCGGGGTGATGACGGGCGGGATCGCGCTCGGCTCGGTGATGAGCGGGATCCTCGTCGAGCACTTCTGGTGGGGCTCGGTCTTCCTGGTCAACCTCCCGGCGATGGCGCTGCTCCTGCTCCTCGGCCCGTTCCTGCTCCCGGAGTCCCGCGACCCCTCCCCCGGCCGCTTCGACTGGCTGAGCGTCCCGCTCTCGCTGGCCGCCGTGCTCCCGGTGATCTACGGCCTGAAGGAGATCCCCTCCGAGGGCTGGCACCCGCTGTACGTCGTCTCGGTCACCGTCGGCCTGCTCTTCGCCGCCCTCTTCGTCCACCGCCAGCGCACCACCGGCTCCCCGCTGATCCCGCCGGCCCTGCTGAAGGGCCGCGGCTTCACCCCGGCGCTGGTCCTCACCCTCGTCGCCTCGCTCGCCATGATGGGCTCGGCCATCTTCACCACGCAGTACCTGCAGTCGGTCCTCGGGATGAGCCCGCTCGCGGCGGCGCTGTGGAGCCTGCTGCCCTCGGTGTTCATCGGGGTCGCCGGACCGGTCACGGCCCAGCTGGTCCAGCGGGGCGCCGACCGGGGTTACGTGGTGGCGGGCGGCTTCGCGGCCATGGCGGCCGGGTTCGTGCTGCTCGCCCTCGTCGGCACCGACTCGCTGTGGCTGGTGCTGACCGGGGCCGGCGTCCTCGCCTGCGGAATGGTCGCGATCATGTCCCAGCTGACCGACCTCGCGATGGGCGGAGCGCCGGTGGAACGGGCGGGCACGGCCTCCTCGCTGCTGGAGACCGGCGCGGAGTTCGGCGGCGCGCTGGGGATGGCGGTGCTGGGGTCGATCGGTACGGCGGTCTACCGCCACGAGATGCCGGCCACGGCTCCGGCACCGGCCCGGGAGACGCTGGGCGGCGCGCTGGCCACGGCGGGCCGGCTGCCGGGGCACACGGGAGAAGCCCTGGTCCGGACCGCGCGGGAGGCGTTCACCAGCGGGATGCAGGGGGCGGCGATCGCGGGGGCGGTGCTGCTGGTGCTGGCGGCGGTGGGGGCGGGGGTGACGCTGCGGAAGAGCGCATAGACAGCAGAACGCCGGCCGGGCTGAGGACTCTCAGCCCGGCCGGCGTCTGTGGATCTCGGGGTCAGACGAGGTTGACCGCACGGGCCGAGGTGGCCCCGATCTCCTCGGCGACCTCGGCCAGCACACCGGCGGGGACCGAGTCGTCGACGGTCAGCACGGCCAGCGCCTCGCCGCCGGCGACCGCACGGGCCACCTGCATACCGGCGATGTTGATGCCCGCCTCGCCGAGGATGCGGCCGACGGTGCCGACGACGCCCGGACGGTCCTCGTAGCGCAGCACCAGCAGGTGGTCGGCGATGGCGAGGTCGACGTCGTAGTCGCCGACCGCGACGATCTTCTGGAGGTGCTTCGGGCCGGCCAGCGTGCCGGAGACCGACACCTCCTCGCCGTCCGCGAGCGTGCCGCGCACGGTCACCACGTTGCGGTGCTCGCTCGCCTCGGAGCTGGTGGTGAGGCGGACCTCGACACCCCGCTCCTGCGCGAACAGCGGCGCGTTGACGTACGACACCGTCTCGTCGACGACGTCCTCGAAGACGCCCTTGAGCGCGGAGAGCTCCAGCACCTTCACGTCGTGCTGGGTGATCTCGCCGTAGACCTCGACGTCGAGACGGACCGCGACCTCGCCCGCGAGCGCGGTGAAGATGCGGCCGAGGCGCTCGGCGAGCGGCAGGCCCGGCTTGACGTCCTCGGCGATGACACCGCCCTGGACGTTGACCGCGTCCGGGACCAGCTCGCCGGCGAGGGCGAGGCGGACGGACCTGGCGACCGCGATACCGGCCTTCTCCTGGGCCTCGTCGGTGGAGGCGCCGAGGTGCGGGGTGCAGACGACCTGGTCCAGCTCGAAGAGCGGGGAGTCGGTGCAGGGCTCCTTCGCGTACACGTCGAGGCCGGCGCCGGCGACCCGGCCCTCCTTCAGCGCCGCGTACAGCGCCTCCTCGTCGACGATGCCGCCGCGCGCGGCGTTGACGATGCGCACGGACGGCTTGACCTTGCGCAGCGCCTCCTCGCCGATCAGGCCGACCGTCTCGGGGGTCTTCGGGAGGTGCACGGTGATGAAGTCGGCGACCTCGAGCAGCTCGTCCAGCGACAGCACCTTCACGCCCATCTGGGCGGCGCGGGCGGGCTGGATGTAGGGGTCGTAGGCGACGATCTTCATGCCGAAGGCGGACATGCGCTGCGCGACCAGGGCGCCGATGCGGCCGAGGCCGACGACACCGAGGGTCTTCTCGGCGAGCTCGACGCCGGTGTACTTGCTGCGCTTCCACTCGCCGTTCTTCAGCGCGGCGTTGGCCTGCGGGATGTGGCGGGCGCTGGAGACGAGGAGACCGCAGGCCAGTTCGGCGGCGGTCACGATGTTGGAGGTCGGGGCGTTGACGACCATCACGCCGGCCTTGGTGGCGGAGGAGACGTCGACGTTGTCCAGGCCGACGCCGGCTCGTGCGACGACCTTCAGCTTCTTGGCCGCGGCGATGGCCTCGGTGTCGACCTTGGTGGCGGAGCGGATCAGGATCGCGTCCACGTCGGCGATGGCGGGGAGCAGCTCGGCCCGGTCTGCTCCGTTGGTGTGCCGGATCTCGAAGTCCGGGCCCAGCGCGTCGACGGTGGCGGGCGACAGCTCTTCAGCGATGAGTACGACAGGTTTCGAGCTCACGTGAGTCCTCACAGGTCCAATGCGGACGGCCGTCCCGACGGCCGCAGGCGGTGGAGGTTGGCTAGCCGCGTGGAGACGCACGACGCTGTGGGCCTGACGCGTATGTAGTACGGCAGTGTAGTGGCGCGGCAGGAGTCGTCCTGCGCCTCTGCGGAAGGATCACCCGTCCGAGATTCGACAGGGTGGACAACGGGGCCGGAGCAGTGCGCTCCGGCCCCGTCGGCTGAGGCTTACGCCTCCTCGTTCACCCAGCTCATCAGCTTGCGGAGCTGCTTGCCGGTGGTCTCCAGGAGGTGCTCGGAGTCCGCGGTCTTGTACTCGTTGTACTTCTTCAGACCGCCGTGGTACTCGGCCATCCAGTTGTTGGCGAAGGTGCCGTCCTGGATCTCGGCGAGGACCTTCTTCATCTCGGCCTTGGTGGCGTCGGTGATGATCCGCGGGCCGGTGACGTAGTCGCCCCACTCGGCGGTCTCGGAGACCGACCAGCGCATCTTCTCCAGGCCGCCCTCGTACATGAGGTCGACGATCAGCTTCAGCTCGTGCAGGCACTCGAAGTAGGCGATCTCCGGCTGGTATCCGGCCTCGACCAGAGTCTCGAAACCGGCCTTGACCAGGGCGGAGGTACCACCGCAGAGGACGGCCTGCTCGCCGAACAGGTCGGTCTCGGTCTCCTCGGTGAAGGTCGTCTTGATGACGCCGGCGCGGGTGCCGCCGATGCCCTTCGCGTACGACAGGGCGAGCGCGAAGCCGTTGCCCGTGGCGTCCTGCTCGACGGCCACGATGCAGGGAACGCCGCGGCCCTCCTCGTACTGACGGCGCACCAGGTGGCCCGGGCCCTTGGGGGCGACCATGCAGACGTCGACGCCGGCCGGGGGCTTGATGAAGCCGAAGCGGATGTTCAGGCCGTGGCCGAAGAACAGCGCGTCGCCGTCGTTCAGGTTGGGGGCGATGTGCTCCTCGTAGACCTGGGCCTGGATCGGGTCCGGGACGAGGATCATGATGACGTCGGCCTCGGCGGCGGCCTCCGCCGGGGTGACCACGCGCAGGCCCTGCTCCTCGGCCTTCGCCTTGGACTTGGAGCCCTCGTGCAGACCGACACGGACGTCGACACCGGAGTCGCGCAGCGACAGGGCGTGCGCGTGGCCCTGGCTGCCGTAGCCGATGACCGCGACCTTGCGGCCCTGGATGATGGACAGGTCGGCGTCGGCGTCGTAGAACAGCTCGGCCACTTTGGGTTCTCTCCTTGGTGTGCAGATGGTGCGTCCCACCGTATGACGGCGGGCGGAAGGGAAGTCTCGGGGTCTCGGTATACGGGCGGCCGGTGAGCCGGACCGGATCCTCGGCCGCCCGTGTCAAGCCTTACGCAGAACGGTCGAGCGCGCGCAGCGACCGGTCGGTGATCGAGCGGGCGCCGCGGCCGATCGCGATGGTGCCGGACTGCACCAGCTCCTTGATGCCGAAGGGCTCCAGCATCTTGAGCATGGCGGTCAGCTTGTCGCTGCTGCCGGTGGCCTCGATGGTGACGGCCTCCGGGGAGACGTCGACGGTCTTGGCGCGGAACAGCTGGACGATCTCGACGATCTGGGAGCGCGTCTCGTTGTCGGCGCGCACCTTCACCAGAACGAGTTCCCGCTGAACGGCCGAACCCGGCTCCAGCTCGACGATCTTCAGCACCTCGACGAGCTTGTTGAGCTGCTTGGTGACCTGCTCCAGCGGCAGCGCCTCGACGCTCACCACGATCGTGATGCGGGAGATGTCGGCGTGCTCGGTGACCCCGACGGCGAGCGAGTCGATGTTGAAGCCGCGGCGGGAGAACAGCGCGGCGATCCGGGCGAGGATGCCCGGCTTGTTCTCCACCAGGACGGAGAGCGTGTGCTTGGACATTTTCTTCTGCGTCTCTCTCGCTCAGTCGTCTTCGTTGTCGCCGAAGTCGGGGCGGACGTCCCGGGCGGCCAGGATCTCGTCGTTGGAGGTGCCGGCGGCGACCATCGGCCACACCATGGCGTCCTCGTGGACGATGAAGTCGATGACGACCGGGCGGTCGTTGATGGAGTTCGCCTCTTCGATGACCTTGTCGAGGTCGTCCGGGGACTCGCAGCGGATCGCGTGGCAGCCCATGGCCTCCGACAGCTTGACGAAGTCGGGGACCCGGGTGCCGCGGGCGTCCGGGTTGACGTCGTCGGGGCCGGAGTGCAGGACGGTGTTGGAGTACCGCTGGTTGTAGAACAGGGTCTGCCACTGGCGGACCATCCCGAGGGCGCCGTTGTTGATGATGGCGACCTTGATCGGGATGTTGTTCAGGGCGCAGGTGGTGAGCTCCTGGTTGGTCATCTGGAAGCAGCCGTCGCCGTCGATCGCCCAGACGGTCCGCCCGGGCCGGCCGGCCTTGGCGCCCATGGCGGCCGGGACCGCGTAGCCCATGGTTCCGGCGCCGCCGGAGTTCAGCCAGGTGGCGGGCTTCTCGTACTGGACGTAGTGCGCGGCCCACATCTGGTGCTGGCCGACGCCCGCCGCGAAGATCGTGTCCTCCGGGGCGAGCTGCCCGATGCGCTCGATGACCTGCTGCGGGGAGAGCGAGCCGTTGTCGGGCAGGTCGTAGCCCAGCGGGTAGGTCTCGCGCCAGCGGCTCAGGTCCTTCCACCAGGCGGTGTAGTCGCCCTGGTTTCCCTCGCTGTGCTCCTTCTGGACCGCCTGGATCAGGTCGGCGATGACCTCGCGGGCGTCACCGACGATCGGCACGTCGGCGGCGCGGTTCTTGCCGATCTCCGCGGGGTCGATATCGGCGTGGACGATCTTGGCGTACGGCGCGAAGCTGTCCAGCTTGCCGGTGACGCGGTCGTCGAAGCGGGCTCCGAGGGCGACGATCAGGTCGGCCTTCTGCAGCGCGGTGACGGCGGTGACCGCACCGTGCATGCCCGGCATTCCCACGTGCAGCGGGTGGCTGTCGGGGAACGCGCCGAGCGCCATCAGGGTGGTGGTGACGGGCGCTCCGGTGAGCTCGGCGAGGACCTTGAGCTCGGCGGTGGCGTGCGACTTGATGACACCGCCGCCGACGTACAGGACGGGCCGCTTCGCGGAGGTGATCAGCTTGGCGGCCTCGCGGATCTGCTTGGCGTGCGGCTTGGTCACCGGGCGGTAGCCGGGCAGGTCCATGACCGGCGGCCAGGAGAAGGTGGTCTTCGCCTGGAGGGCGTCCTTGGCGATGTCGACGAGGACCGGGCCGGGGCGGCCGGTGGAGGCGATGTGGAACGCCTGGGCGATCACCCGGGGGATGTCCTCGGCCTTGGTGACCAGGAAGTTGTGCTTGGTGATCGGCATGGTGATGCCGACGATGTCCGCCTCCTGGAAGGCGTCCGTGCCGATCGAGGAGGACGCGACCTGCCCGGTGATCGCCACGAGCGGCACCGAGTCCATGTGCGCGTCCGCGATCGGCGTCACCAGGTTGGTGGCACCGGGGCCCGAGGTCGCCATGCAGACGCCGACCTTGCCGGTGGCCTGCGCGTAGCCGGTGGCCGCGTGGCCGGCGCCCTGCTCGTGCCGGCACAGGACGTGGCGCACCCGGGTGGAGTCCATCAGCGGGTCGTAGGCGGGCAGGATCGCGCCGCCGGGGATGCCGAATACCGTGTCAGCGCCGACCTCCTCAAGGGAGCGGATGAGGGACTTCGCACCCGTGACGTGCTCGACGGGGGCGGGCTGCTGTCCTCCGGAACGGGGCCGCGGCTGCGGATGGTGGGCCGCGGCGCTCTGCTCGGTCATCGGCATTCTCTTCTCGATGCTGAGGGTTTTTGCGAGGTTCGTACGGATTTCTGCTGCCGTACGCATGCTGTACGAGTGGTGCTGGTGCAACAAAAAACCCCTCGTGCCAAAAGGCAAGCGAGGGGAGCGCGCCGGTGTGGTCGCTGGGGTTTCCGGAGCCATCTCCGGTGGGTCCCAGCTCAGCCGACGCGCTGTCCAAGTACGAGAATTCGGGTGCGCATGGGACTGACCCTCCCTCCGACGCGCACCACGTGTCAAGTGGGTGGGACGGGAGTCTCATTATGTGAGCGAAGGGCACTACCGCCTCCGAGCACCGCGGGCACACCACTGGTGTACACCCCCGCGCCGCCGCCCGCACCACTGCCCGCGAACGCCGGCTCGGCCGATGCGTGCGGAACCGGGTAGTGGCCGGATCCGAGCGCCCGGCGCAGCCGGTACTCGTCCACCGGGCCGGAGAAGGCCATGCCCATCCCGTGGGTGCAGCCCATCGTGCGCAGCGCCGTGACCTGCTCGGGCAGGTCGACACCCTCGGCCACCGACTGGAGGCCCAGGTCGCCGGCGATCCGCAGCAGCCCGCTGGTGATCTTGTGCAGCCGGGGCGACTCGACGACGCCCTCGACCAGGCTGCGGTCGAGCTTGAGCACGTCGACGGGGAGCTTCCTGAGGGCCGTGATCGCCGCGAAGCCGCTGCCGAAGCCGTCCAGCGCGATCCGGACACCGTGCCGGTTGAGCGCGGTCAGGCGCCGCTCCAGCTCGTCCAGCGGGATTCTGGGGTCGGTGTCGGACAGTTCCAGGACCAGCGCCCCGGAGGGCAGTCCGTGCCGGGCGAGCAGGGACTCCACGGAGCCCAGCGGCGAGGACCGGTCGAGCAGCCGCCGGGCACTGGTGCGGACGGCGATCGGCACCACCAGCCCGTTGGCGGCCCGCTCGGCGGCCTGTTCGACCGCCTCCTGGAAGATCCACCGGTCCAGTTCGGCGGTCTTGTCACTGTCCTCGGCCACCCGCAGGAACTCGGCCGGGGTGAACAGCACCCCCTGGGACGAGCGCCAGCGCGCCTGTGCGGAGACCAATTCGATCCGGCCGCTCTCCAGGCACACCGCGGGCTGGTGCAGCAGCGCGAACTCGCCGTCGTGCAGAGCGGCCCGCAGCCGGGTGGCCAGTTCCGCCTTGCGTACGACGTCCTGCTGCATCTGTGGCTTGTACAGCTCGACGCGGCCCTTTCCGGCCGACTTGGCGCGGTACATCGCCAGGTCGGCGTTGCGCAGCAACTCGCCCGCGCCGAGACCCGGTTCGGCGAAGGCGACACCGATGGACGCGTTGACACGGACATCGTTGCCGTCAATGAGATACGGCTGGGAGAGGGTCACCCTGAGGCGGTCGGCGAGCTCCAGGATGTGCCGCTCCCGGGCACTGCGGTCACGGGTGCCGTCTCCGACGATCAGCGCCGCGAACTCGTCGCCGCCCAGCCGGGAGGCGGTGTCGCCCTGGCGGACCGCGTCCTGGAGTCTGCGCGCGGCCTGGACGAGCAGTTCGTCCCCGGCCTGGTGCCCGATCGTGTCGTTGACGGCCTTGAACCCGTCCAGGTCGATGAAGAGCACCGCCGTGTTCCTGAGGGCGGGACCCCGGTCGGAGGAGCGGCGGCCGGACAGGGCCTGCTGGACGCGCCGGGTGAACAGGGCGCGGTTGGGCAGGTCGGTGAGCGGGTCGTGCTCGGCGTTGTGCTGGAGCTGCGCCTGCAGCCGCACCCTTTCGGTCACGTCCCGGCTGTTGAAGATGAGGCCGCCGTGGTGCCGGTTGACGGTGGACTCGACATTGAGCCAGCCGCCCTCGCCGGACCGGAATCGGCACTCGATACGGGTGGTGGGTTCCTCCTGGGGGCGGGCGGCGAGGAAGCGGCGCACCTCGTGCACCACGCAGCCCAGGTCCTCCGGGTGGATGAGGCTGGCCAGTTCCGAGCCCACCAGGTCGTCGGCGGGCCGTCCGTAGACCCCGGCGGCGGCCGGGGAGACGTACCGCAGGACGCCGCTGGGCGCGGCGATCATGATGACGTCGCTGGAGCCCTGCACCAGGGAACGGAAGTGGTTCTCCTGGTGCGCCAGTTCCTGGGTGAGGGTGATGTTGTCGAGCAGCATGATGCCCTGGCGCACGACCAGCGCGAGCACGACGCAGCCGGCGGTGATCAGGACGACGTGGTCGGGGCTGCGGCCGTTGAGGACGTTGTAGAGGATGCCCAGGGTGCACACGGCGGCGGCCAGGTACGGGGTGAGCGCGGCCAGGGAGCCGGTCAGCGGGCGGCCCGAGGGGTACCGGCTGTGATCACCTCCCGGGGTGGGCGCGGGCGCCTGCCTGGGCGCCGTGGCCCGGGCGCCGGGCACGTGCTCGTGGACCACGCGGGTGTGCCCGTCGGACTCCAGGGCGCCCTGCGACCGGGGCGCGGCCCATGGGGCGTACGCCAGCAGCAGCGAACCGGCGAACCAGCCCGCGTCGAGCAGTTGCCCGGAGCGGTAGCTGCTGTGCAGCAGCGGCGAGGTGAACAGGGCGTCGCACATCACGGTCAGGGCGAGCGCGCCGATCGCGGTGTTCACCGCGGTGCGGTTGCCCGGCGAGCGCCGGAAGTGCAGCGCGAGCACCATGCTGACCAGGGCGATGTCCAGCAGCGGGTACGCCAGCGAGAGCGCGGTGTGCGCGACGCTGGGCCCGTCGAACCGGGCGGCCTGGGCGAGCGCGAGGCTCCACGACAGGGTGAGCAGCGAGCCGCCGATCAGCCAGGCGTCCAGGCCCAGGCAGATCCAGCCGGCCTTGCTCACCGGCCGCTTGGCCAGCACCAGCAGGCCGACGATGGCGGGCGGCGCGAAGCACAGGAAGAACAGGTCGGCGTAGCTGGGGCTGGGCACCGGCCGCTGGAGCACGACCTCGTACCACCCCCAGACCGCGTTGCCGAGGGCCGCCATCGCCGAGGAGAGGGCGAACAGCAGCCAGGCAGGTCGAAAGCGGACCCGCGGGGAGCGGGCGTAGAAGAGGCACGACACGGCGGCGGTGCCGGCGGCCGCGGTCAGACCGAAGTCACCCATGAACAGGGCCACTTGGTTCGAGCCCCAGTCGAACGCGGAACCGACGGCGTATCCCGCGCAGACCAGGGCCAGGACGAGTTGGCGGACCACGCCGGTCCCGCCGCCCGTGACCGGCGGCCGGGGGTGCGGCATCCCCGCCGGAGGCTGTGCCCGCAGCGCTCCGGGGAGTGTGGTCGTCACAGAGGTCGGCGCTGTCACCGGATGCTCCCGGCCCGCGCCGTTCCCGGGTCCCTCGGATCCCGGTGCGCCGGGTGAGGGTGCCGCCCGCGCCCGCTGTGCCTGCGGTGGTGGTGATGGCTGGTGTGGTGGCCGCGTCTGCGCGCAGCTGTGCGCCAGGGTCGCCGCCGGCGGCTCCGCCGCGTCGGATCGTTCGTCCATAGGCCGTGCATCGCCCGTCGCCCCCCTCACAAATCTGAAATGTCCATCCCCGGCGCCGAACGGTGCGCGGCGCAGCCCCTGTCGGGACGATACACCAGTCTCGTCACTCAGGGACATAGCTTCTCTACGCTCCGTGACGACCAGCGGCAATACGCGCACGCACCGCACCCGGAAGGTCGCGGACCGTACCGGAAGCGGATTACACGCGTGTTGCGGGGATTGTCAGTTGTCGGTGGATCCCGTCGTAAGGATCACGTTTCGCAACGGCTCCCGGTTCACGAAGCGGTTCAACTGCTCGACGACGACGCGCTTGGCGCGCGGCAGGAAGGCCGAGGTGGGGCCGCCGACATGAGGGCTGATCAGCACGCCGGGCGCCTGCCACAAGGGGTGTCCGGCCGGCAGCGGCTCGGGGTCGGTGACGTCCAGGGCGGCGGTGAGGCGGCCGCTCTCCAGTTCGGCGAGGAGCGCCTTGGTGTCCACGACGGGCCCGCGCGCGATGTTCACGAGCAGTGCGCCGTCCTTCATCCGTGCGAGGAACTCGGCGTTGACCAGGCCACGCGTGGTGTCCGTGAGGGGCGTGGAGAGGATGACGACATCGGCTTCCGGAAGCAGATTCGGCAGTTCGGTGAGCGGATGCACGGGACCGCGCGCCGAGGCGCGCCTGGAGCGCGCGACGCGCGCCACCCGCGCAACCTCGAAGGGCACGAGCCGGTCCTCGATGGCGGAACCGATCGCTCCGTAGCCGACGATGAGGACGGACTTGTCGGCGAGGGCGGGGTGGAAGCCGCTCTCCCAGTGCTCCTGCCGCTGGGCCCGCACGAACCCCGGGATGCCGCGCAGGGACGCCAGCGTCAGGGTGAGCGCGAGTTCGGCGGTGCTCGCGTCGTGCACGCCGCGCGCGTTGCAGAGGGGCACCCCGGGGACGATGAGGTCACGGGCCGCGATCATGTCGTCGACACCGGCGGTGAGGGTCTGGATGAGCCGGACGTTCCGCATCTCCGGCAGCGGCCGCGCCTTCACGTTCTGCCGCTTCATGTAGGGGACGACGTAGACGGCACAGTCGGCGGGGTCGCCGGGGAAGTCCTGGTCACCGTCCCAGAAGAGGTAATTGAGCCCTTCGGGCAGGTCCGTGAACTCGTCGAGCGGGATGGGGAGCCATGCGTCGTGGGTCATGGTCAGGAGGCTATGTCAGGGGTATGGCGGCGAGCGGGTTAGGTTGGGGTCCGGAGAAGGAGGTTCACGGGCTGGTGGAGCGCAGGACGATCGGCGCGGGGGCGCTCGCGATGGGGGCCGTCGGACTCGGGTGCATGCCGATGAGCTGGGCGTACAGCGGGTCGCGGCAACGGGGTGACGAGTCGGTGAGGGCGGTGCACCGGGCGCTGGACCTGGGCGTGACGCTGCTTGACACGGCGGACATGTACGGGCCGTTCACGAACGAGCTGCTGCTGGGGCGGGTGCTCAAGGAGCGGCGTGCCGAGGCGTTCGTGTCGACGAAGGTGGGGCTGCTCGTCGGCGACCAGCACATCGTGGCGAACGGCCGGCCCGGCTATGTGAAGCGGGCGTGCGACGCGTCGCTGCGCCGGCTGCAGACCGATGTGATCGACCTCTACCAGTTGCACCGCGCCGACCCCGAGGTACCGGTCGAGGAGACCTGGGGCGCGATGGCGGAACTGGTGCAGGCGGGGAAGGTGCGGGCGCTGGGGTTGTGCGCCGTGGGGGCGCGCGGGGGGCGCAGGTCCGGCGCGCGGTTGCACGACGCGACCCTTCGGCAGTTGCAGCGGGTGCAGCAGGTGTTTCCGGTCAGTGCGGTGGAGGCCGAGCTGTCGGTGTGGTCGCCGGAGGCGCTGGAGGCGCTGCTGCCGTGGTGCGAGGCGCGGGGCGTGGGGTTCCTGGCGGCGATGCCGCTGGGCAACGGGTTCCTGACGGGCACGCTCACGCCGGGTGAGGGGTTCGAGCCGGACGATCTGCGGGCGCGGCATCCGCGGTTCACGGCGGAGATGATGGCGGCGAACCAGCCGATCGTGGCGGGGCTGCGGAGGGTTGCCCGCCGACAGGGGGACGAGGTCACCGCGGCTCAGGTGGCGCTGGCGTGGGTGCTGGCGCAGGGGCGGCACGTGGTGCCGGTGCCGGGGGCGAAGCAGTGCCGGTGGGTGGCGGAGAACGCCGGCTCGGTGGATGTGGGGCTGAGCGCGGAGGATCTGGCGGAGCTGGGGCAGCTGCCTGCCGCGCTCGGGTCGTGGGACTGAGTGGGTGGGGAGGTGGCGCGGCCTGTCGTCGGATGGGTACGGCGCCGTCGTGGCTGGTCGCGCCCACGCGGCGGAGCCGCACATCGATACAGCCCCGTGCCCCTGGCGGGGCGCTGTACTAACGTCGGCAAGGAGGGGCCGTCGAAGGGGTCATGATCGTGCAACGTCGAGTTGTTCCCGCTGTGTTGGTCGCGGTCGGGATCCTGGTGGTGGTGGGGTGTTCGTCCGGGGGTGGTGGGGAGGGGCTGCCCACGCCGTCGTGGGCCGGGAGTGCCTCCGGCGGTTCCTCTGCCTCGGTCGGTGAGTCCGCTGCTCCCGCCAAGGGGTCGGTCAAGGTGGTGCGGACGGTCGCCACGGGGCTGAAGTCGCCGTGGGGGCTGGCGCCGTTGCCGGGTGGGGCCGGGCTGCTGGTGTCGGACCGGGACGACGGGACGATCGTGAAGGTGGACGAGAAGACGGGGAAGATCACCGAGCTGGGGGTTGTGTCCGGGGTGTCCGCGGCCGGTGAGGGGGGTCTGCTGGGGATCGCGCTCTCCCCCGACTTCGCCTCGGACCACATGATCTACGCGTACTTCACCTCGGCCTCCGACAACCGGATCGTGCGCCTGCTCTGGGACGAGAGCAAGCCGGCCGGGGAGCAGCTGGGCGCTCCCGACACGATCTTCAAGGGGATTCCCAAGGGGTTCATCCACAACGGCGGCCGGATCGCCTTCGGCCCGGACGGCATGCTCTACGCCGGCACCGGCGAGAGCGGACAGCGCGGTCTGGCCCAGGACAAGAAGTCGCTCGGCGGGAAGGTCCTGCGGCTGACCCCGGAGGGCGAGCCGGCCCCCGGGAACCCCTTCCCCGACTCCCCGGTCTACTCGTACGGCCACCGCAATGTGCAGGGCCTGGCCTGGGACGACAAGCAGCGGCTGTTCGCCTCGGAGTTCGGCCAGGACACCTGGGACGAGCTGAACGCCATCAAGCCCGGCGCCGACTACGGCTGGCCGGAGGCGGAGGGGAAGTCGGCCGACGCCAAGTACGTGAACCCGATCGCCCAGTGGCACACCGACGACGCGTCCCCCAGCGGCATCGCGTATGTCGACGGCGTGATCTGGATGGCGGGTCTGAAGGGCCGGCGGCTGTGGCGCATCCCGCTGGACGGCACGACCGCCGCGGCCGCGCCCCAGGCCTTCCTCACGGGTGAGTACGGCCGGCTGCGCACGGTCGTGGCGGCGGGCGGCGACAAGGTGTGGCTGGTGACCAGCAACACGGACGGGCGGGGCAGGCCGAAGTCGGGGGACGACAGGATCCTGGAGCTTCAGGTCCGGTAGCGGCGCCTCACCGCCCGGCGGCGGCGCCGCGGCCGGGCGGGAACAGCTCCAGACGGTGCGCCACCGCCGCCGCCTCGCCGCGGCCCGAGACGCCGAGCTTGCCGAGGATGTTGGAGACGTGCACGCTCGCGGTCTTCGGGGAGATGAACAGCTCCTCGGCTATCTGACGGTTGGTGCGGCCGGCCGAGACCAGGCGCAGAACGTCCCGCTCGCGGCTGGTCAGGCCGAGGTTCTCGGCCGGGTCGAGGGCCTGGCGCGGGGCGGTGGCGGTGAGGGTGAGGCGGGCGCGCTGGGCGAGCAGGGCGACGGCGTCCGCGAGCGGACGGGCGCCCAGGTGCTCGGCGACCGCCCCGGACAGCCGCAGGAGTTCGGTGGCGCGGTCGCGGTCGTCGTCGCCCGACGCCTCTTCGAGCAGGACCTGGGCCAGGCGGCGCCGGACCCGGGCGAGGTCGTAGGGGCGGTCCAGGCGCTCGAAGTCGGTGACCACGTCCGACCAGAGCTCGGCCGTGTCGGTGCCCCGGGCGCGGTGCAGTTCGGCGCGGGTCCAGCGCTCGTACGCCTGCCAGACGGGGGCGCCGGTGGTGAGCCTGCGGACCGCTTCGGCGAGCCGGTCGAGGACGTCGGCGCGGCCGTCGGCCGCCACGGGCAGGGCGCGGGCGTCGGCCTCGGCGGTGGCGGCGGCCAGCAGCAGGGGCCAGCCGTAGCGCTGGGTGCCGGGCGGGAACCCGGCCGCCAGGGCGCGGTCCAGCTCGGCGCGGGCGTCGAGGAGCCGGCCCTCCTCGGCCGCGACACCGATGGCGATCCGGGCCACGGGCAGCTGGGCCTGGGGCATCGGGTCGTGGGTGCCGTAGTGGGCCGCGGAGATGGCCAGTTGGCGGGCGGCCTCGGCGGCGTCGCCCCGGGCCAGGGCGATATGGGCGAGGCGCAGGGCGCCGGCGCCCCGGGGCTTGGCGCTGGCCGCGGAGCCGAGGGCACCCGCCGCGGCTTCGGCGGCCTCGTCCCACTGGCCGAGCGCGTAGAGCGACTCGGAGAGGTTGCCCCAGATCCACACCTCGGAGTCCAGCAGGCCGTACCGGCGGGCGAAGACGAGGCCCTCCCGCAGGATCGGCACGGACTCCCGGGAGCGGCCGACCGAGTCCAGCTCGGAGGGGAGGTTCACATAGGCACGGCCCGCGACATGGGTCACGCCCTCCTGGAGGGCGGTGTCCTTGACCCGGTGCAGCTCCGCCAGGCCCTTCTCGACGTCACCGGCGTTGACCATGAGGCTGCCGAGGGTGATGCGCGCGTTGAGCTCGATCTCGCGGGCGCCCACCATCCGTGCGTACTCCACGGCCCGCTCGGCGGCGGCGAAGGCACCGGGACCGGGTTCGTGGAGCATGGACCAGGCGGCCGCGTTGGCCAGCACGTCGGCGTGCACCTCCGAGGGCGGCAGGCCGCGCACCAGGTCCTGGGCGGTGCCGAGTTCCTGCCAGCCGTCCCCCCGGGCCAGGGCCTGGACCAGTCGGGAGCGCTGCACCCAGAACCAGGCGGCGCGCTGGGGGTCCCCCCGGCTCGAACGCAGTTGAGAGCCAGGGGGAGGGTCGCCCTCCTCCTCGATGAGCCGCAGCGCCTTCTTGGTGATCTTCAGGGCGCGTTCGCGCTCTCCGCAGAAGCGGCCCGCGACCGCCGCCTCCGCCATCAGGTCGAGGTAGCGCAGCGGAGTGGTGGCGGGATCACAGCCGCAGGGCGGGTAGACGTCGGTGTAGTCGACGGGCCGCAGGGCCGCGCGGATCTCCTCGGGGGTGGTGTCCCACAGCTCCATCGCCCGCTCCAGGAGCCGCAGTTGCTCGCTGTAGGCGTGCCGGCCGCGGGCCACCACGGAGGCGTCGAGGACGGCGGGCAGGGCCTTGGCGGGGTCGTGGGCCTGGTACCAGTAGCTGGCCAGTCGGGTGACGCGGGCGTCGGCCGGCACCAGCGTCGGGTCGCTCTCCAGGGCTTCGGCGTAGCGCCGGTTGAGCCGGGAGCGTTCGCCGGGGAGCAGGTCGTCGGCGACGGCCTCGCGGACCAGGGAGTGCCGGAAGCGGTAGCCGTCGCCGGCCGGGGTGGGGTTGAGGATGTTGGCGCCGACGGCGGACCGCAGCGCCTCGATGAGGTCGTCCTCGGCGAGCTGGGCGACGGCCTCCAGCAGCCGGTACTCGACGGTGGAGCCGCCCTCGGCGACGATCCGGGCGACCCGCTGGGCGCTCTCGGGCAGCGCCTCCACCCGGACCAGGAGGAGGTCGCGCAGGGAGTCGGTGAGTCCGGCGCAGCAGCCCTCGGTGGCGGCGACGGCGAGTTCCTCGACGAAGAAGGCGTTGCCGTCGGAGCGTTCGAAGATGTCGTCGACCTGGGCGGGGTCGGGTTCGGCGGCCAGGATGCCGGCGATCTGGCGGCCGACCTCCTCGCGGTTGAACCGGGCGAGTTCCAGCCGGCGGACGGTGCGCAGCCGGTCGAGTTCGGCGAGCAGGGGGCGCAGCGGATGGCGCCGGTGGATGTCGTCGGCGCGGTAGGTGCCGAGGACCACGAGGCGGCCGGTGCGCAGGGTGCGCAGCAGGTAGGCGAGGAGGTGGCGGGTGGAGGCGTCGGCCCAGTGCAGGTCCTCCAGGGCGACGACCACCGTGCGCTCGGCGGCGACCCGTTCCAGCAGCCGTGCGGTGAGTTCGAAGAGGCGGGCCATGCCCTGTTCGTCGTGGCGGCCGGCGGTGGCCTCGCCGAGTTCGGGCAGCAGCCGGGCCAGCTCGTCCTCCTGACCGGCGGCGGCCGTGGCCAGCTCCTCCGGCAGGGCGGCCCGCAGCGCGCGCAGCGCGGTGGAGAACGGGGCGAACGGCAGCCCGTCGGCGCCGATCTCCACACAGCCGCCCAGGGCGACGACCGCGCCCCGGCGGCAGGCGGCCGTGGCGAACTCCTCGACCAGCCGGGTCTTGCCGACCCCGGCCTCCCCGCCGACCACCAGTGCCTGCGGCTCCCCCGCCTCGGCGCGGTCGAGCGCCCTGTTCAGTGTGTCCAACTCGTCGCTGCGGCCTACGAACACGGGACTCACGGACCTGGTTTCCACAGGCCAGAGCATCGCACGCGGCCCGTCGCACAGGGCAGCGGTTTTCCACAGTGCCGGTGCGCTTGTCATACGCACCGATGTCGTACCTTCCGACTGTCGTGGCGCAAGCCGGTGACCGACCCCCGTACGGCCACCGGCTTGCGCGTCTTCGGTCTCCGGGCGGCCGGCGCCGCCCGGCCGCCCTGTCACGCGGCGCGCGGGAGCCGGCGCCGGCCGCGACGGCCGGTATGCGGCTCCGCCGGTACGGCGGCCTGCCGGGCCGCCTCCTCGCGGCGGGCGGCGCGGCGGGAGCGGACGGCCTCGCGGACGAGCCGGTCCTGCTCGGCCTGCCGGCGCAGCTCGGCGGAACGGATCTGGTGGAGTTCGAACTCGAACATGGTGTTTCCCTTGTGAGAGAGGGTGGTTGGGCTTCGCTTTCTGCGATGTCTCCACTCTCGTCTCCCAGGGGGGTGCGCCACATCGGGAGAGTTCCGCATCTTCGGGCGGCCGCCGGACCCCGGACACGCGTAAGGGGCCTTAGGTCGTCCGTAAGGTGCTTACGGACGCCCTAAGGCCCCTTCTGACCTGCGCTGTCTCAGCTGGTCGAGGGCAGCCCGAGGAGTGCGTCGGAGTACTTGAGGACCGCCAGCAGCAGTCCGATGACGCCGAGCGCGACACCGGCCCAGGCGACCGACTTGATCCACGGCGCCTGCGCCTTGCCGGGCGCGCCGAAGGCGGGCCGGGCGAGCACCGCGACCCCGGTGATCAACGCGACCAGCGCGAACAGGCCGGCCCACAGCGCGGTGGTCTGCCACGCGTCGCCGTACACCTCCTTGACCTGCTTGGCGACGCTCGCGGTCGACGAGGTCTGGAGCTGGCCGATGAGGGTCTCGCGGGCCGCGGCCACCGTGCCGATCCAGCCACCCGTGAGGGAGACCAGGCCGAGCACGACGGAGACGACGGCAGCGGCGCCCTGGCCGACACCGGAGGGACCCTCCGGCTCCTCGTCCAGCAGCAGCGCTTCCTCGCCGTCGGCCGGTTCGTCGTCGGCGAGCTCGTCGCTCGCCTCGGCGGACGCCGCCGCCTCGGACGCCTCGGCCGTCTCCGGCTCACCGGCCTCGTCGGAGGCCTTGGTGACATTCACCGCCGTCTCCTCGGTAGCCGTCTCGTCGTTCTTCGCCTCGGCGCCGGTCCCGGCTCCGTCCACAGTCTTCGTTCCCATACCTCGCACCGTACGGACGCTGTCTGAGAGGTCTCTTAATGATCGTGCTCGGCGGTACGGGCGCGTACCGCGTGCCACTCGGGGGCGAGCACCGACCAGACCTCGGTGTCCGTGCGCACACCCCGGTGGGGGTAGTTCTCCCGCATCACGCCCTCGCGGGTCATGCCCAGCCGCCGGGCCACGTTGACACTGGCCTCGTTGGCCGACGACGCATGCCACTCCACACGGTGCATGCCACGCTCGTCAAACGCCCAGTCCAGAAGCACACGCATCCCACGCGTCACAAGTCCCCGCCCGGCGGCCGCGGGCTCCAGCCAGCAGCCGGCCTCGCAGACCCCGGTGGGCGTGTCCCAGACCCGGAACAGCAGGCCGCCGGCCAGCTTCCCGTCCAGCCACACCCCGTGCAGGCTGCCGCCGTCGACGGCACGCTTCTCGGCGTAGGACCGCAGATAGGCGCGGGCCTGCTCCAGGTCCCCGATCACGTCCGGCAGCCCGATGTGCCGGCCGATGAACTCGCGCCCCCGGTCGATGTTGGCCAGCAGCTCCCCGGCGTGCCAGACCTCCAGGGGCCGCAGCTCGGCACCGTCACCCAGGGATGTCACATACATCGTCCCGCCCTCCTTCTCCCGTTCCCGCACCGGCCCGGCACCTCGGCCGCATCAGTCGAACTGGTCCCCGAGCGCCATCACCATGGTGCCCAGGATCATCAGCCAGAGGGCCCAGCGGGTACGGCCCCGGGCCCCCAGCGCCGACGCGGCCACGCAGACGGCGGCTCCGGAGCCATAGGCGGCCGGTACCAGCGCGGGCACCCCGCTCAGTCTCATCAGCGCGGCGGTGACCCCCATCAGGGCCAGCAGCGCCCCGGTCACGGTGGCGGTCCAGCGGGCCCGACGGGCGTCCTCGTAGAGGTCCTCGTCGTCCGCGGCCTCCACCTCGGTTATCTCCGGTTCGGTGTCGGATTCGGCGTGCGCGGTCATGGCGGGCGAGCGTAGTACCCGCACCTGAGAAAACCGGCTGCGAGCCAGGTGGACAACTGCTAGCTTCCGCTGGTCAGCCCTGACCGGCCCCTCGCCGACGACCGAAGCGGGTGCATTGTTTGACGGTTCGACCGAGCTCCTACGCATCGCCTTCCACTACGAAGATCACAAGGAGCCCGTTCAGTCATGTCCGACGCCGTCTCTCCCGCACCGTCGAATGACTCCTCTCTCACCGACCGTCTGAACCTTCCCCGCTACCCGCTCAGCAGCACCTACGACGCCCGCTGGGCCGTCGAGAACCAGATGGGCCCGCACGCCCTGTGGCTGCTGGAATGGCTGGCCCCCGCCCTCGGCCTGGGCGCGCTGCGCCCCTGCGCGCGCGTGCTCGACCTGGGCTGCGGCCGGGCGATGACCTCGATCTTCCTGGCCAGGGAGTTCCACGCCCAGGTCACCGCGGCCGACCTGTGGGTCAAGCCCGACGACAACGCCGGGCGCATCGCCGAGGCGGGGTTCGCCGACCGCGTGCAGCCGGTGCACGTGGAAGCGCACGACCTGCCCTTCGCCGAGGGCAGCTTCGACGCGATCGTCTCGGTCGACGCGTACCAGTACTTCGGCACCGCCGACCTCTATCTGCCCACGCTCACCCGGCTGCTGAAGCCCGGCGGGCGGATCGGGATCGTCGTGCCCGCAGTAAGCGAGGAACTGGACGGCGCCGAGCCGCCCGAGCACCTGAGGGCGCACTGGGACCCCGGCTTCTGGGCGTTCCACTCCGCCGGCTGGTGGCACCGCCACTGGACGCGCAGCGGGGCCGTACAGGTCGAGGCCGCCGACTGGCTGGAGGACGGCTGGCGCGACTGGCTGCTGTGGAGCGAGGTGTGCGCCGCGGAGAGCCCGGACCCGGAGATGGCCCGGATGGCCCGGGAGTCGGTGGAGCTGGTGAAGGCGGACCGGGGGCAGCTGCTCGGCTTCGCCCGGATCGTGGGCCGCCGCCTGTGACGCGGTACGGCCCCGGAGGCAGCGCCTCCGGGGCCGTACCAGGTGCATGCTGCCGCTCAGCCCTCGCTGACGCCCAGCCTCTCCAGGATCAGCTCCTTGACGCGGGCCGCGTCGGCCTGGCCGCGGGTCGCCTTCATGACCGCGCCGACCAGGGCGCCGGCCGCGGCCACCTTGCCGCCGCGGATCTTGTCCGCGACGCCCGGGTTGCCGGCGATGGCCTCCTCGACGGCCGTGGTCAGCGCGCCCTCGTCCGAGACGACCTTCAGACCGCGCTTCTCGACGACCTCGTCCGGGGTGCCCTCGCCCGCGAGGACGCCCTCGATGACCTGACGGGCCAGCTTGTCGTTGAGGTCACCCTTCGAGACCAGCTCGGTGACCCGGGCGACCTGCGCCGGGGTGATCGCCAGCTCGTCGAGCGAGGTGCCCGACTCGTTGGCGCTGCGGGCCAGTTCGCCCATCCACCACTTGCGGGCGGAGGCCGCGTCGGCCCCGGCGTCGAGGGTGGCGACGATCAGGTCCAGCGCACCGGCGTTCTGGATCGCCTGCATCTCGACCGCCGAGATGCCCCACTCGGCGAGCAGCCGGGTACGGCGGGCCAGCGGCATCTCCGGAAGCGCCGTGCGGATCTCCTCGACCCACGCGCGCGAGGGCGCCACGGGGACCAGGTCGGGCTCCGGGAAGTACCGGTAGTCCTCGGCCTCCTCCTTCACGCGGCCCGAGGTCGTCGACCCGGTGTCCTCGTGGAAGTGCCGGGTCTCCTGGATGATCGTCCCGCCGCCGTTCAGCACGGCCGCGTGCCGCATGATCTCGAAACGGGCCGCACGCTCCACGGACCGCAGCGAGTTCACGTTCTTGGTCTCGGAGCGGGTGCCGAACTTCTCGGTGCCGTTCGGGCGCAGCGACAGGTTCACGTCGCAGCGCATCTGGCCCATCTCCATGCGGGCCTCGGACACGCCGAGCGCCCGGATGACCTCGCGCAGCTCACGGACGTACGCCCGCGCGACCTCGGGAGCGCGCTCGCCCGCACCCTCGATCGGCTTGGTGACGATCTCGATGAGCGGGATGCCCGCGCGGTTGTAGTCGAGCAGCGAGTGCGAGGCGCCGTGGATACGGCCCGTCGCGCCGCCCACATGGGTGGACTTGCCGGTGTCCTCCTCCATGTGGGCGCGCTCGATCTGAACGCGGAAGGACTCGCCGTCCTCCAGCTGCACGTCGAGGTAGCCGTTGAAGGCGATCGGCTCGTCGTACTGGGAGGTCTGGAAGTTCTTCGGCATGTCCGGATAGAAGTAGTTCTTCCGGGCGAAGCGGCACCACTCGGCGATCTCGCAGTTCAGCGCGAGACCGATCTTGATCGCGGACTCGACGCCGGTCGCGTTGACGACCGGGAGCGCGCCCGGCAGGCCGAGGCAGGTCGGGCAGGTCTGCGAGTTGGGCTCGGCGCCCAGCTCGGTCGAACACCCGCAGAACATCTTGGTCTTGGTGCCGAGTTCGACATGGACCTCGAGGCCCATGACGGGGTCGTACGACGCCAGCGCGTCCTCGTACGACACCAGGTCGGTCGTGGTGGTCACGGTGAAACTTCCCTCTCAGCCCAGCAGGACGTCGTCGTCGCCCAGCCGCTTCAGCTCGCGGTAGAGGATGGCGAGGCCGGTGACGATGGCGACGGCGGACACGGTGGCGTCGATCAGGCGGAGCGTGTCGTGCTCGGACCGGGCCTTCTTGATCTGCTTGGCGACACCGACCGCACCGAAGGCGGTGGTGGCCATGGACAGGTACGTGCCGGACTTCGACTTCTTGAAGCCCTTGGCCTTCGACAGTGCGTTGCTCACAGCGACGGAGCCTCCTCCAGGAGCGGGTGGCCCCACCTTTCCACGAAGGCGGCCTCGACGGCGGCGCCGACCTTGTAAAGCCGGTCGTCCTTCAGCGCCGGGGCGATGATCTGCAGGCCCACCGGGAGGTTGTCCTCCGGGGCGAGACCGCAGGGCAGCGACATGGCCGCGTTGCCCGCGAGGTTCGTCGGGATGGTGCACAGGTCGGCCAGGTACATCGCCATCGGGTCGTCGGCGCGCTCGCCGATCGGGAAGGCCGTGGTCGGCGTCGTGGGCGACACGATGACGTCCACCTGCTCGAAGGCCTTCTCGAAGTCCCGCGTGATGAGCGTGCGGACCTTCTGGGCGGAGCCGTAGTACGCGTCGTAGTACCCGCTGGACAGCGCGTAGGTGCCGAGCATGATGCGGCGCTTCACCTCGGGGCCGAAGCCCGCCTCACGGGTGAGGGAGGTGACCTCCTCGGCCGAGTGCGAGCCGTCGTCGCCGGTCCGCAGGCCGTAGCGCAGGCCGTCGAAGCGGGCGAGGTTGCTGGAACACTCGCTGGGCGCGATGAGGTAGTACGCCGACAGCGCGAGGTCGAAGGACGGGCAGTCCAGCTCGACGATCTCGGCGCCCAGGTCCTTGAGGAGGGCGACGGACTCGTCGAAGCGCTGGAGGACGCCGGCCTGGTAGCCCTCGCCGCGGAACTGCTTGACGACACCGACGCGCATGCCCTCGACGCTGCCGTTGCGGGCGGCCTCGACGACCGGCGGCACCGGCGTGTCGATGGAGGTGGAGTCCAGCGGGTCGTGCCCGGCGATGACCTCGTGGAGGAGGGCCGCGTCCAGGACCGTACGGGCGCACGGGCCGCCCTGGTCCAGGGAGCTGGAGAAGGCGACCATGCCGTACCGGGACACGGCCCCGTACGTCGGCTTGACGCCCACCGTGCCGGTGACGGCGGCCGGCTGGCGGATGGAGCCGCCGGTGTCGGTGCCGATGGCGAGCGGCGCCTGGAAGGAGGCGAGGGCGGCGGAGGAGCCACCACCGGAGCCACCGGGGATCTTGGTCAGGTCCCAGGGGTTGCCGGTCGGCCCGTAGGCGCTGTTCTCGGTGCTGGACCCCATGGCGAACTCGTCCATGTTGGTCTTGCCGAGGATGACCACGTCGGCGGCCTTCAGCCGCTTGGTGAGCGTGGCGTCGTACGGCGGGATCCAGCCTTCGAGGATCTTCGAGCCGACCGTGGTCGGGATGCCCTCGGTGGTGAAGATGTCCTTGAGCGCGAGCGGGACGCCGGCCAGCGGACCGAGCTTCTCGCCCTTGGCCCGCTTCTCGTCGACGGCGCGCGCCTGCGCCAGGGCACCCTCGCGGTCGACGTGCAGGAAGGCGTGCACCTTCTCGTCGACGGCCTCGATCCGGGCGAGGTGGGCCTCGGCGACCTGCACCGCGGTGAGCTCACCGGAGGCGATCTTCGCGGCGGTCTCGGCGGCCGTGAGCTTGATGATGTCCGTCATGGCTGTCTAGTCCTCCCCCAGGATCTGCGGCACCTTGAAACGCTGCTGCTCCTGGGCCGGGGCGCCGGAGAGCGCCTGCGCGGGGGTGAGCGAGGGACGGACCTCGTCCGCGCGCATGACGTTCGTCAGCGGCAGCGGGTGCGAGGTCGGCGGTACGTCTTGGTCGGCGACCTCGCTGACGCGGGCGACCGCGCCGATGATGTCGTCGAGCTGGCCGGCGAAGTGTTCGAGTTCTTCGGGCTTCAGCTCCAGACGCGCCAGCCGGGCGAGGTGGGCGACCTCCTCGCGCGTGATGCCAGGCATGCAGCGTTCCTCTGGGGTGAGTGTGTGTGGTTTGGAGCCAATCCTATGGGGCGGGGGCGGGTAGCCGTTAAACGGTTTCAGTGACGGGTGTCCCAGGCCTCGCTCCGCAGGTAGTGGTTGTCGTACAGCTCCTGCACCTCCAGGAGGCTCTCCAGGGTGGCCTCGCCGAGGCGCAGGCGCTGGAGGTGGCGGAAGTACTCGAAGCGTTCCACGCCCGGTGTGATGACGATCAGGATGTCCGCGGTGCTGCCGGGAACGGCGGCGAAGGCGTGCGGCTTCCCGGGCGGGACGATGACCAGGTCGCCGCGCTCGGCGGTGACGACGTCGTCGCCGGAGAGCAGTTCGGCGGCGCCGTCGAGCAGGTAGAACAGCTCGGCGGAGTTGCGGTGCAGATGCGGTACGGCACCGTCGGCGCCCTTCCCGAGGGTGACGCGCACGGTGGAGAGCGCGCCACCGCTGGCCCTGCTGTCGGCGAGCAGCCGGACGCGGGTCGGGTCACCGCCGACGACCTCGGCGTCGGCCTCCCGCACGATCACGGAATCGTCGAACTTCGGCACGAACAACGACATTTCACTGCCCCCTGTTGATGGATGCGCGGTTCAGACGAGGAAGAGCAACGCGGCACTGATCAGCACGGTGACCGCGGTGGCGAAGTGGATCCCGAACGCGACGGCGCGCGCCCCGCCGTTGCGCAGCACTATCAGCGTGTCCCCGAGCGGCACGAGTGCCACGCTGAGCATGAACCAGGCCTCGGCCTGCGCGCCGGCGAAGGCCAGCAGCGCGAGCCCCACGAGGCCGAACGTACCGTCCCTGACCCCCTTGATGGAGAGATAGGCACCCGCGTCGCCCTCGGGGTCGGCGGGAACGCCGTAACCGGCGGCGGCCGGGCCCGGCTGGAACAGGAACCGGTAGCCGAGGAACAGGCAGAACAGGTTGAGCAGGACGGCCAGGGTGTAGGCGGTGACGGTCATGGGATGCCTCCTCTTTCTAGCAACGCTAGGACTTACAGCGAAGCTAGCAGAGCATCGACAGATTGGCTAGCGTCGCTAGGCCGAAGAGCGTGTCGATCCAGAAGCGCCGGGAGCGCGAGCGGGCAGAGCGGGAGCGACTGATCGTCACGGCCGCGCGGGAACTGGCAGAGTCGGAGGGCTGGGACGCGGTGACGACCCGGCGCCTGGCCGCCGAGACCGAGTACAGCCAGCCCGTCCTCTACAGCCACTTCAAGGGCAAGGACGCCCTCATGGCGGCGGTGGCGGTCCAGGGCTTCGCGGACCGGGCGGTGGAGCTGCGCGCGGCGCGCGAGGCGGCGAAGGGCACCAAGGAGTCACTCGCGGCGGTCGCGGAGACCTGCACGTCCTTCGCCCACCGGCGCCCCGGGTTCTACGACGCGATGTTCACCCACCACGTGAACCTGCCGTTCGCCACACCATCCTCACGGAGACCTTCTGGGCAGGCCTCCACGGCCTGGCAGCCCTGACCCGCAGCGGCCGCCTGCCGGAGAACGCCCACGAGGAACGCCTGAGGCTACTGATCGGCCACTTTGTAACTCCATAGGGCCGCCCAGCGCCCTGCTTTTCAGGGGCGCGGGGCTGTGTCCGATATGCGGCTCCGCCGCGCGGGCGCGAGCAGCCACAACCCACCCGCAGCCGCCGACGCGCCCGCACCCCCACAACGGTGGGCTACTCGGCCGCCGGCAGAGCCGCCCGCGGCCGCTGCCACCCCCGCGACCCCCGCGCCAGCAACCACGCCGTCGCCTCCTCCGGCGGCATCGCCGCGGCGACCAGCCACCCCTGCACGGCGTCACACCGCAGATCCCGCAGCCGCTCCCACGTCTCGTCGTCCTCCACGCCCTCCGCGACGACCAGCAGCCCCAGCGAATGCGCGAGGTCGACCGTGCAGCGCACGATCTCCGCGTCCTCGTTGTCGATGGCGAGCCGGGCCACGAACGACCGGTCGATCTTCAGCTCGCTCACCGGCAGCCGCCGCAGATGCACCAGCGAGGAGTACCCCGTCCCGAAGTCGTCCAGCGACATCTTCACGCCGTGCCCGGTCAGCCCCGCGAGGGTGTCGGCGGCCCGCTGCGGGTCCTCCAGGAGCACATGCTCCGTTATCTCCAGCTGCAACGCCCCCGCGGGCACCCCGTGCCGGGCCAGCCGCGCCGCCACCGAACCGGCGAACCCCGGTGTGTGGACGTCACGCGGCGAGACGTTCACCGCCACCGGCACCCGCAGCCCCTGCGCCCGCCACACGGCGACCTGCGCGAGCGCGGTCTCCAGCACGTACTCCGTCAGATGGGGCATCAGCCCGGACGACTCGGCGATCGCTATGAACTCGTCCGGCGGCACCTTCCCCCGCTCGGGATGCACCCACCGCACCAGCGCCTCCAGACCGGCCACCTGGCCGTCGAAGCGCACCTTCGGCTGGTAGTGCAGCTGCACCTCATGCGCGTCGAGGGCGCGGCGCAGGTCTCCCAACAGTCCCAGCCGGTCCGGGGTGTTGGAGTCCCGCTTGGACTCGTACACCTCGACGCCGGTGCGGTCCCGCTTCGCCTGGTACATCGCCACGTCCGCCCGGCGCAGCATCCCCTCCGCGTCGAGCGCGTGGTCCGGGAAGACGGCGACACCCGCGCTGGCCTCCAGGACGAGCGTGAGTCCGTCGAGGTCGAGCGGCGAGGAGAGCGCCGTGACCAGCCCGCGGGCCACCCGTGTCGCGGACGTCGTGGAGTCGGCGACCGGCAGTAACACCGCGAACTCGTCGCCGCCGAGCCGCGCCGCCTCCGCACCGCGCGGCAGTGCGGCGCGCAGCCGGTCGGCTATCTGGAGGAGCAGCCGGTCACCGGCGAGATGACCGAGCGTGTCATTGACCGAACGGAACCGGTCGAGGTCGATCACCATGAGAGCCGAGCGGGCGCCGATGCGTTCGGCGTCGTCGAGGGCGGTCCAGATCCGCTCAAGGAGCCACTGCCGATTGGGAAGTCCGGTCAGCGGGTCGCGCAGTTGCTCCTCGGCGCGGGCCCGGGCTATCCACAGGGTGGAGTCGAGGGCGACCAGCGGGATGGAGAACAGCGGGAGCAGCAGCGGCTGGGCCACGGCGACCACGCAGATCAGCGGGGCGATGCCGAGCAGGGCGACGGCGACCAG
Source organism: Streptomyces sp. NPDC007901 (assembly GCF_042959465.1). NCBI lineage: Bacteria > Bacillati > Actinomycetota > Actinomycetes > Kitasatosporales > Streptomycetaceae > Streptomyces > Streptomyces sp. NPDC007901. Next base: position 289,968 of record NZ_JBIBKW010000011.1, read on the forward strand.
GCCCTGGCGCATGAGGGCGGTGCGGGCGACGGTGGGCACTCCGCCGCCGCGCGGTGCGTGCAGGTACCAGAGCAGGGCGCGGGTGACGGCGAGATAGGCCACCGCGACGAGCACGACCTGGGGGGCGGTGGCGACGCTCCAGCCGGCCGGGTCCCAGGGCGACTCGACGGTGGGGACGCGTCCGAACGCGCCGAGCACCAGCGCGCCGGCGCCGATGCCGAGGATGTCCACCGCGCCGTGCAGGACGCCCTGCCGCCAGCGGTGGCGCCTGGCTATGCCGACCAGGACGACGACGGTGAGGCTGACCATGCCGGCCGGCACCCAGCCGTAGAGCAGGAGGACGGCCAGGGTGAGGGCGGCGCCGGAGCCGGTGCCGCCCCACCAGCGGGCGCGGCCGAGCAGTACCAGGTGGCCGACGATGATGCCGGTCAGCACGGCCAGCGACCAGCCGACCGTGCCGGACGGGAAGAGCGCGTGGTCGTCGGTGAAGGCGCGGTAGAAGCCCGCGCCGAGGGTGAACGCGGCGGCGGCGACGACCCCGGCGGGCAGCGCGGGCCAGGACAGGTGCCGGTCGTGTTCGCTGCCGGCCAGGTCGGGCGGCGGTTCGACGGCGGCCAGCGGCAGCGGGTCGCGGGCGTCGGCCGCGCCGCTCACCACCGGCAGGCCCGGGCGCCGGTCGCCGCGCACCGCCCAGCGGCTCTCCCGCCACGCGTACGCCCGGCGGCGCAGCGGCAGCCGCGCGCCCGGAGCGGTGCTCTCGGTCGGTTCCATTCCCGTCCCTCTCACAGCCGGCGGTGCCCACGCCATGCGGTCCGTGCCCGTCAGAGCACGGGAATGCCCCGACCGCAGCTGGGCACGGCAGGCGCACATCCCAACAGTAGGCCGCAGAAGGCTTTCACGGGCAGCGGTCGTCGACGGTTGCCCGATTGCGCCCCGGCCACCCGTATGCATCTGGTATGCGCCGAACGGGTGGCCTTCAACCGCTACTCCTCGGTCGGAAGGGCTACTTCGGCCGCGGCGTCCGGTCCCTGCTCCAAAAGGACGACAAATCCGTCCTCGTTCAGAACCGGGACCTTCAGCTGCATCGCCTTGTCGTACTTCGAACCGGGGTTGTCACCGACGACCACGAACGACGTCTTCTTGGACACGGAGCCCGTCACCTTGGCCCCGCGGCTCTGCAGTGCGTCCTTGGCGCCGTCCCGGGTGTGGTGCTCCAGGGTTCCGGTCACCACGACGGTGAGGCCCTCCAGGGGACGCGGTCCCTCGTCCTCGCCGGTGGACTCGTCCTCCAGCGGGACTCCAGCGGCCTTCCACTTTCGGATGATCTCGCGGTGCCACTCCTCCGCGAACCACTCCTTGAGCGCGGTCGCGATGATGCCGCCGACGCCGTCGATGTTCGACAGCTCCTCCTCGGTGGCCTGCTCGATGCGCTCGATGGAGCGGAACTCGCGGGCCAGCGCCTGCGCGGCGACCGGTCCGACGTGCCGGATGGACAGGCCGTTGAGGAAGCGGGCGAGCGGGCGGGTCTTCGCCTCCTCGATGGTCTGCAGGAGGGCGAGGGTGTTCTTCTTGGGCTCGCCCTTCTGGTTGGCGAAGACGGTGACGACCTTCTCCTCGCCGGTCTTGGGGTCGCGCTTGGGCAGCCCGCTGTCCGGGTCCAGGACGTACGCCTTGATGGGCAGCAGCTTCTCCACCGTGAGGTCGAAGAGGTCGCCCTCGTCGACCAGCGGCGGGTCGGCGGGTTCCAGCGGCCGGGTGAGGGCGGCCGCGGCCACCCCGCCGAAGTGCTCGATGTCCAGGCACTCGCGGCCCGCGAGATAGGCGACGCGCTCCCTCAACTGGGCGGGGCAGGTGCGGGCGTTGGGGCAGCGGAGGTCGATGTCGCCCTCCTTCATGGCCCGCAGCGGGGTGCCGCACTCGGGGCACTCGGCCGGCATCACGAACTCCCGCTCGGTGCCGTCCCGCAGGTCGACGACCGGGCCGAGGATCTCCGGGATGACGTCACCGGCCTTGCGCAGCACCACAGTGTCGCCGATCAGCACGCCCTTGGCCTTGACGACCTCCTGGTTGTGCAGGGTGGCGAACTCGACCTCGCTGCCCGCCACCGTGACCGGCTCGACCTGCGCGTACGGGGTGACCCGCCCGGTGCGGCCGACGCCCACCTTGATGTCGACGAGCTTGGTGTTGACCTCTTCCGGCGCGTACTTGTACGCGATCGCCCAGCGCGGCGCCCGCGCGGTCGAGCCCAGCCGCCCCTGGAGACGGATCTCGTCGAGCTTGACGACGACACCGTCGATCTCGTGCTCCACGGAGTGCCGGTTCTCGCCGTAGTAGGCGATGAACTCCCGCACCCCGTCCAGGTCGTCGACCACCCGGTTGTGCGGGGAGGTGGGCAGCCCCCAGGTCTTCAGCAGGGCGTAGCCCTCGGAGAGCCGGTTCAGGCCCTCGAAGCCCTCCAGGGCACCGATGCCGTGGACGACCATGTGCAGCGGGCGGGAGGCGGTGACCCGCGGGTCCTTCTGGCGCAGTGAACCGGCCGCCGCGTTGCGCGGGTTGGCGAACGGCTTGTCACCGGCGGCGAGCAGGCGCTCGTTGAGCTCGGCGAACTTCTCCATCGGGAAGTAGACCTCGCCGCGGATCTCGACCAGGTCCGGGACCCGCTCGCCGTGCAGCCGGTCCGGGATCTCCGCGATCGTACGGACGTTGGGCGTGATGTCCTCGCCGGTGCGGCCGTCACCGCGGGTCGCCGCGCGGACGAGGCGGCCGTGCTCGTAGGTGAGGTTGACGGCGAGGCCGTCGACCTTGAGCTCGCACAGGAAGTGGTACTCCTGGTCGCCCAGTTCCTTGTGGATCCGCTCGGCCCAGGCCGCGAGGTCGTCGTCGTTGAACGTGTTGTCCAGCGACATCATCCGCGAGCGGTGCTCGACCGAGGTGAACTCCGTCTCGTACGACCCCGCGACCTTCTGGGTCGGCGAGTCGGGTGTGCGCAGCTCGGGGTGCTGGTCCTCCAGCGCCTCCAGCGTCTTGAGGAGGGTGTCGAACTCCGCGTCGCTGACGACGGGGGCGTCCTTCACGTAGTACCGGAAGCGGTGCTCCTCGATCTGCTCGGCGAGCCGCGCGTGCTTCTCCCGTGCCTCGGCGGGCACCGCCGTCTGAGCCTGCTGCTGGTCGCCGGCCACCGTGTTCCTCCCGTTACTCTGGGTTGTCCGCGAGTGATCTCGCCGCCCTGACGCAGTGGGCGAGCGCCTGCCGGGCGTACGCGGGGGAAGCGCCCGCGAGTCCGCACGACGGGGTGACCGTGACGGATTCCGCGAGAAGCCCCGGCCGCAGCCCCAGCCTGCGCCACAGCGTCCTGACACCCATGACGCTACCGGCAGGGTCTGACAATGCGGCGTCCGTGCCGGGCACGACACCGACGAACAGCCGGGTACCGCCCTCGACGGCCTCGCCGATGGCGTCCTCGTCACGTTCGGTGAGGAGTGAGAAGTCGAAGGAGACGGCGGCGGCGCCGGCCCGGCGGAGCAGGGCGAAGGGGACGTCGGGGGCACAGGAGTGCACGGCCACCGGGCCGTCGGCATGGACGCCCATCACCTCGCGCAGGGTTGCCTCGACGAGCTGGCGGTCCACGGCCCGGTGGGTGCGGTAGCCGCTGGCCGTCCTGACCTGGCCGCGCAGCACGGCGGTGAGGGACGGCTCGTCGAGCTGGAGGACCACACGGGCGCCGGGGATCCGGGCGCGGACCTCGGCGAGGTGCAGCCGCAGGCCCTCGGCGAGGGAGGCGGCCAGGTCCCGGCAGGCGCCGGGGTCGGAGAGCACCGACTCGCCGTTCCTCAGCTCCAGGGCGGCGGCCAGCGTCCAGGGGCCGACCGCCTGCACCTTGAGCGGGCCCTCGTACTCCTGGGTGAACTCCTCCAGCGCGTCCAGGTCCTCGCCCAGCCAGGAGCGGGCCCGCCGGGTGTCCCGGCCCGGCCGGTCGCCGATCCGCCAGCCGCTGGGCTCCACGCGCGCGTACAGCTCCACGAGCAGGCCCGCGGTACGGCCGATCATGTCGGCGCCGGGGCCGCGGGCGGGCAGTTCGGGCAGGAAGGGGAAGTCCTCGAAGCTGCCGGTCGCGGTCTTGGCGGCCTCCCGGGCGTCGGTGCCGGGGAGCGAGCCGACGCCGGTGGCAGCGCCGAAGACGGTGTTTGCGTTCACGTGAGGAGCCTAAGCGGGCCGGGAGGCGCGGTGTGCGGGCGGGCGTCCTCCGGGGTGAGCGGCCGATCCTGGTGAGCAGGGCGTCGGCCACCGGGAGGCCGAGTTCGCCGAAGAGGGGGAGGGCGCGCCGCCGTGGGTTCGCGGGCGGAGGCCGGCGTGGGTTCGCGGGCGGAGGCCACCGTGGGTTCGCGGGCGGAGGCCACCGTGGGTTCGCGGGCGGAGGCCACCGTGGGTTCGCGGGCGGAGGCCACCGTGGGTTCGCGGGCGGAGGCCGCCGTGGGTTCGCGGGCGGAGGCCGCCGTGGGTTCGCGGGCGGGGACCGGCGGGCGACGCCGGGGCCCTGCGGGCGGTCACGGCCAGGCGCCGGAAGCGGTGCGGGGCGACCTGGTCGGGGTCGAGGTCCAGCTGGTAACCGCCGGTGCGGCGCAGCAGCGGTGATCGGCCCTCGCCGCTGTCGTCGAGACGTGCGGCGAGCCGCCGGATGCGGGCGACGGGCGCGCACAGGGCGCGGCGTGCGCCCTCGGGCGGGGCCCCGCCCCGCACCCGATCTACGCGCGCCTCGACCGGCACGGTCCGGCCGACGTCCACCCCCCGTCCGCCCCGCCCCACCCGCGTGCGCGGTCTCCTCACGTCGGCGGGCTGGGCGACAAGGTTTCGACAAATATTCGGCCCATGCACGGCCTCCACCCTGGTCCGGGCGGTTTCGCGCCGGTTCGTCGGCGTGTGGCGCCCATGACCACACCCCGACCGGAGACCGGACGGGGCTCACACGTGAAAACGGGGGTTGACACGTGCATCGATCGGAGAGTGCGACCGCGACGGCCTCGGCACCTTCGCCGGGGCAGTCGGCGGCTGCGGCCGGACCGCTGTCCGCGACGGCCGGACGCGGTGTCCTGGAAGGCGCCTTCGCCCTGCTGAACGCCCTGGACCAGGAGCAGGACGTCGGGGTCAGCGCGCTGGCCGCCGTGTGCGGTCTGCCCAAGACGACCGCGTACCGGCTGCTCGACCAGCTGACGGAACTGGGCGCCGTCGAGCGGAGCGCGGGCCGCTACCGCATCGGACCGGGCATGTTCCGGCTGGGCCAGGGCTGGCAGCCGTACCCGGGCCTGCGGTCGGCCGCCCGGCGGCCGCTGCGGCGGCTGACGGCCGTCACCGGTATGACGGCCGAACTCGCCGTGCTGCACCGGGGCCAGACGCTGGTCCTGGACTGGACGACGACCGCGGACGTGCCGCGCCCGCTGCCCGACGACCGTCCGGTCTGGCCCTGGTACACGGCGGCCGGCAAGGTCCTGGCCGCCTGGGCCCGCCCCGGAGCGGCGCCCGGCCCGCTGCCCCGGGCCTGGCCGGACGAGGCCGGGCGGATCCGGGAGTCCGGAGCCGCCTACGACCACGAGGAGGTGCTGACCGGCGTGTGCTGTGCCGCCGTGCCCGTGTACGCGGCGGACGGCGTGCCGGTGGCGGCACTGAGCGTGCTGACCGGCCCCGACCACCGGCTTGAGCGCCTCGCCGACACGGCCCGGCGCGCGGCGTCGGCCATCACGGCGGGGCTCGGCCGCCGCCCCTGACGCCGGACACCGGACGCCGGACAGCGCGCCCGCCGTTCCGCTCAACGGCACAACCGGCGACAGGGCGCGGCCCGCCACCCAGGCTGGGTCCGCCGACCGAGGCGCCCCGCACCGGAGCCCCGGCCTCCGGCGGCTCACCCGGACGCCGGTCCCCGGCACCCCTCGGAGAGGACACCCATGACGTCGTCGTCCGCACGTCCCGTGACCGGCAACGGCGTCGGCGCCGGTCCGGCCGCCCGCCGTGGCGACCCGCTGGCCCTGCTGACGGCGGAGTTCGGCGGCGGCCCCGACGTGTGGCGCTCGGCGCTGGGCGGGGCGGTGTGCGTGGCCGAGCCGGAGGCGGCCCGCGCGGTACTGGGCAACCGGCACGGCGTGGTCGCGGAGACCTCCGACTTCTACCACCACCGGCGCGGGGTCTTCGGGCCGCGCTCCGCGCAGATCGCCATCGGCCGCGCGGCCCGCGGCCTGATCCAGCGTCACCTGCGGGAACGGCGGGCCGAACTGCCCGGGCTTGTCGCCGAGTCGCTGGCGCCGCGCAGCGAGTGGCCGGACGCCGGGAACCGGCTCGTCGAACGGCATCTGGGCGAGGTGCTGCTGCACCCGCAGGCACCGCCGCACGTGCGCGCGACCGTGGCGGCGATCGTCACCCGCACGGTCCTCGCGGGTGCCCGGCGGCGCCGCCCCGCCCCGTCCCGGCTGCTGTTCCGCCGCCGTGCGCTGCGCGTCCTGCGCACGGAGGTCCGCGCCCGGCAGCGGGCGCCGCGTCCGCCCGGCGGCCCGGCGGAGCCGCGCGACCTGCTCGACGTCGTCGTCGGCGGGGGCGGGCCCGACGCGGATCCCGCGGAGCTGGTCGAGGTCTATCTGTCCTTCCTGTTCGCCACCGTCGGGTCGGTCGGGTTCGCGCTGGGCTGGGCGGTCCTGCTGCTGGGCACGCACCCGGACCGGGCCGCGACGGAACCGGGCTGGATCGTCCGCGAGGCGCTGCGGCTGTGGCCGGTGGCCTGGCTGTTCGCCCGCACCCCGGCCCGGGCGCAGGAACTGGGCGGGACCCGCGTCACGCCCCGGGACCGGCTCATGGTGTGCAGCTATCTGGTGCACCGGCACCCCGGGCACTGGGAGCGGCCCGACGAGTTCCTCCCGCAGCGCTGGGCCGAGGGCGCGCCCGACGCGGCCTACCTGCCGTTCGGGCACGGTCCGCACACCTGCGCCGGCGCGACCGTCACCGTACGGCTGCTGGAGGACCTCGTCGGACTCCTGACCCGTGACTGGCGGGTGTCGGTCACCTCTGACGGCGGCGGGCCCCAGGTGGGTCCGGCGCTGGCTCCGCCGCGGTTCACCGCGGTGCTGAGCCGTCCCGACGGCTGTCCCGAGAGGAGGTGAACCAGCATGCGCGCGCTGTACCTCAAGACGAAGTCGGTCCTCAACGTCCGTCGCTCGTACGGGCAGTTCTGGTACCTGTACCACCACATCTGACCGGACCGGCGCGGGGAGGCGCCGTACGGCCGGCTCCCCGCGCCCCCAGGAGGGGACGCCCACGATGACCACCCCGCAGCACCCCGAGGACTTCCTGAGTTCCCTGCGGCTGCGCAGCGCGCAGGAGGACGGGATCTTCTGGGTCGACGACCAGCGGCTCGGGGTCTTCGAGCCGGAGGCGGCGCGCCGGGTCAGCGCCGCGAACTGGCACCGGTTCGTCCTGCACGACCGCCTGGTCGACATGGTGCGCCGGCGGCGCAGCCCCGAGGTGCGGTGGAGCCGGATCCGCGCGACCTGGCTGACCCGACTGCACGCCCTGGCGACGGCGGAGCAGCACGGACTGCTGATCGGGCGCATGGAGCGGGTGCTGGACGCGCGGGCCGGGCAGGACACCGACCTGACCCTGCTGATGCAGGACCTCGCGCTGCGCTCGCTGCTGCCCGTCGCGCTCGGCGGGCTCACCGCGGGCGAGGCCGAAGTGGTGCGCCGGGACCTGGAGATGAAGCTGGCGCGGCTGGTGTCGCCCGTGCCGGGCGGTGTCCTGCACCAGTTGCGGCACGTGGCCGTCCAGGTGCGGGCCGGGCTGGTGGTGCGCCGGGTCCTGCGGCAGCGCGCCCTCGGTCGGCGCGGGCGCGAGCCGGACCTCGCCGACCCGTTCGTGGACCTGCTGCCGGAACTGGGCATGGACCGCGCGCTGGACGTGGTGACCACCGTCCTCACCGCCATCGGGGGCCCGCCCGGGACCGCCCTCGCCAGCCTGCTGTACGAGTTCGTCCGACACCCGGAGTGGCAGCGCCGGCTGGAGGCCGAACTGGGCGCCGTGGACCCGGTGGAGTTCCGTACGGCGCCCACCCGGGCGGCCCCGGTGACGTACCGGTTCGTGAAGGAGGTGCTGCGGATGTGGAGCCCGCCGCTGCTGCTGGTGCGCCGCTCCACGCTCGGGTTCGACCTGGGCGGCACGCGGCTGGAGCCGGGCCAGTGGTATCTGCTGAGCCCGCATCTGATCCACCGCGACGAGCGGGTGTGGGAGCGGCCCGACGTCTTCGACCCGGACCGCTTCCTGCCCGGCGCGCCGCACGGACCGGCCGACCGCGCCAGTTATGTGCCGTTCGGCTGGGCGCCGAAGAAGTGCGTCGGCGCGAACCTCGCGATCGTCCAGCTGATGGCCCTGTGCCACCTGTTGTGCACGCGCTACCGGCTCACCGTGGCGGATCCGGAGGCGGTCACGATGGCCCTGCGGTTCGCGCCGGTGCCGGAGAACTTTGACGGGCGGCTGGTCCTGCGGTGAGCGCCCCGAAGGGGCGCTGGGGGTACCCCCGGCCGAAGGCTGGGGGAGGAACTGCGCGACCAGCCACGACGGCGCCGCAGTCGACACACTGCGTATCGCGGCTTTTCCAGCGGAGCGCCTAGCCAGCAAGCGGGCCGGGGCGCACGGTGAGGTCGTTGATCTCCGCGTCCCCCGGCAGGTCGAGCGCCGTCAGGATCGTGGTCGCGACCGACTCCGGGTCGATCCAGCGGGCGGGGTCGTACTCCTTGCCCTCCTGCTGGTGGACCTTGGCCTGCATGGGGCTCGCCGTGCGGCCGGGGTAGACCGAGGTGACCCGGACGCCGTTGCCGTGCTCCTCGTGGCGCAGGGAGTCGGCCAGCGCCTTCAGCCCGTGCTTCGAGGCCGCGTACGCCGACCAGCCCGCGTGCGCGTTGAGGCCGGCGCCGGAGTTCACGAAGATGACGTGGCCGCGCGTGGTGCGGAGCTGGGGCAGGAAGTGGCGGGTCAGCTCGGCCGGTGCGATCAGGTTGACGTTGAGCTGGTGGCGCCAGGACTTCGGGGTCAGTTCGCCGATCCCGCCCAGGTCGACCACGCCCGCGATGTGCAGCAGCGAGTCGACCCGGTCCGGCAGCGACTGGTGGGAGAACGCCCAGGAGAGCTTGTCGGGGTCCGCCAGGTCGCCGACCAGGGTGCGGGCGCCGGGGAACTCGGCGGCCAGTTCCTTCGCGCGGCCCGCGTCGCGCGCGTGCAGGACGAGTTCGTCCCCGCGCGCGTGCAGACGGCGGGCCACGGCGGCGCCGATGCCGGAACCGGCACCGGTGATCACATGAGTTGCCATGGAGGCCATGCTCGCATCAGCTGGCGCTCGGGTCCGCCTCCAGGTACGCGAGCGCGGCAGCGGGCTCGTCGGCGAAGAACACCAGCTCGGACAGGGGGCGCGGCAGGAAGCCCTCCGCTTCCATGCGGCGGAACTGTTCCTTGAGGCCGTCGTAGAAACCGGCGGTGTTGAGCAGGACCACGGGCTTGTCGGTGTGGCCGTGCTTCTTGAGCTCCAGGATCTCGGTGGCCTCGTCGAGCGTGCCGGTGCCGCCGACCATGATCACGACGGCGTCGGACTTCTCCAGGAGGAGGCGTTTGCGTTCCGCGAGGTCGGCGGCGATGACCATCTCGTCGGCGCCGGGGCGGGCCTTGTGGGCGAGGAAGTCGACGGAGACGCCGGTCAGCTTGCCGCCGGCTTCCTGGACGCCGTCGGCGACGACCTTCATGAGACCGGTGTCCGAGCCGCCCCAGACCAGGGAGTGGCCGCCTTTGCCGATCAGTGTCGCGAAGTCTCTGGCGGGGCGGGTGTAGCGGTCGTCGAGATCTGCTGCGGAGAGGAAGACACAGATTCGCATGGGGTCAGGGTAGGCATTGCCGGATGGCGGCTGCGGGCCGTGTGTGGCTGGTCGCGCCCACGCGGCGGAGCCGCACATCGATACAGCCCCGCGCCCCTGAAAGCAGGGGGTTGCTCCACCCTCGGGAACAAGGAGCCGTCTGTCGGTGTCAGCCCTACATGGCCTCTGGACACACGATCACCATCGAAGACAGTGACCGGCACGTGCGGGTGACGCACGGCGATCTGGTTCTCGCCGAGAGCGACCGGGCGCTCGTGCTGCACGAGACCGGTTGTCCCCCGCGCTACTACATTCCCGCCGAGGACGTGCGGCTCGATCTGCTGACGTCGTCGGAGACGCACACCGTCTGTCCCTTCAAGGGGACCGCCTCCTACTGGTCGCTGGCGGACGCGCCGGACCTGGTCTGGGCGTATCCGGAGCCGAAGGAGGACGTCGCGCGGATCAAGGACCACCTCTGCTTCTACGAGGTGGAGGTCACCGGCTGACGTCGGACGGTCGAGGCGATCGTGGCCGAGCCGACGACGCGGGTGTCGTCGTAGAGCACGATCGCCTGGCCGGGGGCGACGCCCCGGACCGGGTCGGTGAACGTGACACGCAGTTCGCCGTCGACCAGTTCCGCGCTCACCTCGGTCTCGCCGCCGTGGGCGCGGAGCTGGGCGGTGTAGACGCCGGGGGCGGTGGGGGCGGTACCGCACCAGCGGGGCTTGATCGCGGTGAGGCCGGTGACGTCGAGGGCGTCGGCGGGGCCGACCGTCACGGTGTTGTCGACCGGGGAGATGTCGAGGACGTAGCGCGGCTTGCCGTCGGCGGCGGGGTGGCCGATGCGCAGGCCCTTGCGCTGGCCGATGGTGAAGCCGTACGCGCCCTCGTGGGTGCCGAGCTTGGTGCCGGTCTCGTCGACGATGTCGCCCTCGGCCTTGCCGAGGCGCTTCGCGAGGAAGCCCTGGGTGTCGCCGTCGGCGATGAAGCAGATGTCGTGCGAGTCGGGCTTCTTGGCGACCGCGAGGCCCCGGCGCTCGGCCTCGGCGCGGATCTCCTCCTTGGTGGTGAGGGTGTCACCGAGCGGGAAGAGGGCGTGGGCGAGCTGCCTCTCGTCCAGGACGCCGAGGACGTACGACTGGTCCTTCGCCATGTCGGAGGCGCGGTGCAGTTCGCGGGAGCCGTCGGCGAGGGTCACGATCTTCGCGTAGTGGCCGGTGCAGACGGCGTCGAAGCCGAGCGCGAGCGCCTTGTCCAGGAGCGCGGCGAACTTGATCTTCTCGTTGCAGCGCAGGCACGGGTTGGGGGTGCGGCCGGCCTCGTACTCGGCGACGAAGTCCTCGACGACGTCCTCGCGGAAGCGGTCGGCGAGGTCCCAGACGTAGAACGGGATACCGATGACGTCGGCGGCGCGGCGGGCGTCGCGGGAGTCCTCGATGGTGCAACAGCCCCGGGCGCCCGTGCGGAAGGACTGGGGGTTCGCGGAGAGCGCGAGGTGGACGCCGGTGACGTCGTGGCCCGCGTCGGCCGCGCGGGCGGCGGCGACGGCGGAGTCCACGCCGCCCGACATGGCGGCGAGGACGCGGAGGGGGCGGGTGCGCTGCGGGGTGTCATCAGTCATAGCCCTTCCAGAGTACGGGGGCGCGGGAACCGGAGCCCGCGAGTATCCGTTGGAGATCGCATGGGGGAGAGAACGGGTGATCAGGACCGGCGGCTCGGGCGGCGGGCGCTGCTGGTCGGCGGGGCGGCGGCCGCGGTGGGCACGGCGGCGCTGACCAGGGACGAGCTGACCCGGATGTACTGGCGGCTGCCGGGGGTGCGCAAGGCCCGGGTGGCGGGCGCGGTGGATTTCCGGGGCGCGCGGTGGAGGGCGGCGTCCCCGGCGAACTACCGGACGGCGGACCGGCCGGACGACTACCGGATCGACCGGGTGGTCGTCCATGTCACCCAGGGCGGCTACGCGAGCGCGGTGAAGGTCTTCCAGGACCCGGCGCACGGGGCGGCGGCGCACTACATCGTGCGCAAGGACGGCCGGATCACCCAGCTGGTCCGTGAGCTGGACGTGGCGTTCCACGCGGGGAACCGGTCGTACAACGAGCGGAGTGTGGGGATCGAGCACGAGGGGTTCGTGGACCGCCCGGAGGACTTCACCGACGCGATGTACGCGGCCTCGGCCCGGCTGACGGCCGCGATATGCCGGCGGTACGGCATGCCGGCGGACCGCGAGCATGTGATCGGGCATGTGGAGGTGCCGGGGACGGACCACACCGACCCGGGGAAGCACTGGGACTGGGAGCGGTACATGGGGCTTGTCCGGCGGGTCGGACAGGCCTGACCCCCAGTTCCACCTGTGACTCAATCGTTATCATGTGCATGCCCTGCGCGGCGCCTGTGTCCGTTGCGTCCCGCACCCGGGGCGCCAGCTGCGCCTGATCAACTCCGCCTGCTTTCAAGGGAGTTAAGCATTATCAGCGTCCATGGCCGCCTCACAGCCCCCCCGGTTGACTCCTAACTTCGCCTCAGATTTCACACAGTCCCCAGGTCAAACATCCGGGGCCATGACCCACACCACAGATCCCGCCTTCGAGGCGGAGGGCAGCGAAGAGCAGGAAACCCGCGGCAGGCGACGGCGGGCCAAGGGCGCGGACCACGCCAAGCCGGAGCACTCCAAGGCGGAGCGCGTCACCGACGCCGAGCACTCCAAGGACGCGACGGTCAAGCGCGGCAAGGGCGTGCACCGGCGGAAGTTCCTCGGCGGCATGGCCGGGGTCGGTCTTGGCGCCGTCGGCGCGGCCGGCGCGACCTTCGCCCTGCTGACCGACGCGAGCGGCAACAAGGCGGGCGCCGCCACCAACACCGCCACCCTGTCGGTCCCGGACCTCCTGGAGGGCACCACCTCCGACAGCACCACCACCTTCACGCTGGAGGCGCAGACCGGCAGCGCCGAGGTGATCAGCGGTGTCACCAGCACCACCGCCGGCTACAACCAGTCGTTCCTCGGCCCGACCATGAAGTGGACCAAGGGCAACGTCAACGTCCTCAACATCACCAACAGCCTGGGCGAGGACACCACGGTCCACTTCCACGGCGCGCACGTCCCGGCCAAGATGGACGGCGGTCCGCAGGTCGCGTTCTCCGACGGGGAGACCTGGTCGCCGACCTTCACGGTCAAGGACGAGCCGATGACGCTCTGGTACCACCCGCACGCGCTGGGCACCACCGCGAAGCAGGCGGTGCACGGCCTGGCCGGCATGATCATCGTCGAGGACAGCGACGACACCACCAGCGCCGACCTGCCCAGCACCTACGGCACGGACGACATCCCGCTGATCTTCCAGTGCCTGGCCGTGGACGACGACGGCGACATCAAGTACGACCTGACCGGCTACCTCACCAACGGCCTGAACTTCCCGCTGCTGGTGAACGGCACCAACGTCGACGACACCACCCTCACCTTCACCGCGACCAAGACCCGGACCCGGTTCCGGCTGCTCAACGCCTCGCCGTCGGACATCATCACCATCCAGCGCAGCGACGGCGGCACGATGACCCAGATCGCCACCGACCAGGGCTACCTGGCGTCGGCGGCCGACGTCACCGAGATCCGGCTGGTGGCCGGCGCCCGCGCCGAGATGGTCATGGACCTCTCGGACGACGTCACCCTCCAGGCGGTCGTCACCACCGGCTGGGTGCGCGGCGGCAGCGGCACGTACGACTTCCTGTCCGTCACCGCGAGCGGCAGCGACACTCCGGACGACCTGCCCAGCTCACTGCGGACCATCGACCGGTACGACACCAGCGACTTCACCGCGCGCACCATCACCCTCGGCCAGTCCGGCACGACGATGCTGATCAACGGCTCGGCCGGCACGAGCATGTCCTCCATGGCCATGATCAGCACCACGCTGGGGTCCAAGGAGATCTGGACGATCAAGAACAGCACGCAGCTGGAGCACTCCTTCCATCTGCACGACGTGCCGTATCAGCTGATCTCCGTCAACGGCGAGGATCCGACCGGCGTCGAACTCGGCTGGTACGACACCTACGAGGTGGTCGGCGGCGGCTCCATCGAGATCGCCATGGAGTTCACGGACTTCTCCGACGACACCTACATGTACATGCTGCACTGTCATCTCCTGCAGCACGAGGACGAGGGGATGATGGCGTCCCTCATGGTCACCGAGGGCTAGTCGCGAGACCGGCCTCTCGGGGAGGCTGCCGCCGGCAGTGGAAGTGCCGGCGGCAGCCGTTCGTGAGGTTCCGGTCACTGGCAGGCCCCCCGCAACACATCGACCCGGCCGCCCGTGCTGTCCGCCACCACGAGGTCGCGGACGCCGTCGCCGTCCAGGTCGGCCGCCGTCGCGTCGTAGGCGCCGGTGGCGGGCACGTCGGTCAGCTGGGTGAGGGTGCCCGTGGTGGCGCCCGCGTACGGCGTGACCGAGTTCCCCTTCAGCGAGGAGACCAGCAGGTCCGTGGTGCCGTCCCCGTCCAGGTCGGCGGCGCCCACGGCGACCGGCAGCGCGGGCGCGGCGTAGGTGGTGGCCGCGGCGAAGGTGCCGTCGCCGTCGAAGTCGCCCTCGGCCAGGGAGTAGAGCCGGGAGGTGGTCGCGTACGAGGTGGCGGCCCCCAGGGCTCCGGTGCCGTCGCCGAGCAGCACGCTCACCCCCGCACTGCCCACGCCGGCGGTGGCCACGTCGGCATCGCCGTCACCGTCGAAGTCCCCGACGGCCACACCGTGCGGCTGACTGCCGGTGGCGGCCTGGCCCGCGTCGGTGAAGGTGCCGTCCCCGTCGCCCAGCAGCACCCGCACGGTGCTGGTCTGCTGCTCGGCGACCACCAGATCGGCCGTACCGTCCCCGTTGAGGTCCCCGGTGGCCGGCGCCCGGGGCGACCCGGACACGTCGATCGCCGAGGCCGTACGGAAGGTGCCGTCACCGGAGTTGAGCAACACACTCACCTGGGCCCCGCCGAAGTCGGCGGTCGCGAGGTCAGGATGGCCGTCGCCGTCGAAGTCCGCGACCACGGTCTGGTACGGCCGGGTCCCCACCGCGTAGGTGCTGCCCGCCGCGAACGTCCCGTCCCCCGCGCCCGGCAGGACCGTCACCGAGTCGGCGTCGAGGTTGGCGGCGACCACGTCGAGCACCCCGTCGCCGTCGACGTCGGCGGTGACCACGTGCCGGGCGTTGGTGGCGGCGGCCGCGGAGCCGGTCAGGGTGTACGCGAGGACGCAGCCGCCGTCGGCGGCCACGGCGGGCAGCGCCGGCAGCGCGGCGGCGCGGCGGCGAGGAGCAGCCCACCGGCCGCGGCGGCCCGCATACGGACGTGCCGGGTCATGCCGTACCGCCTTTCAGTTCAAGGGACTCGATGGCTGGGGAGGCCGGTCACGCGGTATCCAGGGGGGCAGCGCACCGCGTGACCGGCCGTTCAACGGAACGTAAAGTGCGCGCCTTTGCCGCGGCCCTTGTCGGCCTGCGTCGACCTCGCCGCGCAGGGTCGCGGTGGGCCTGCATCCGCACAACACCTTCGGGCTGGCCGTCGGCTGCGCGATCGCCGCCGTCCGGGCCGGTGCCACCGCCGTGGAACTGTCGGTCAACGGCTACTGCGGCGGCCCCGGCAACGCCGATCTCGCCGCCACCGCCCTGGCCTTCGAGGCCGTCTACGGCGTCCGTACCGGCATCCGCACCGAGGAACTCACCCACCTCGCCCGGCTGGGGGCGGAGGTGACGGGCTGTCGGACCGCCTGGAACCATCCGATCACGGGTCCGGACGCGTTCTGCTGGGGCGGTCTGGACTTCATCACCCAGGAGACCGCGGTCGACCCGCTGCTCCACAACTGCGTGGAGCCGTCCCTGGTCGGCAACGAGCGGCGGATCCCCTTCACCCCGGACAGCGGCCCCTACACCCTGGCCGACCGGACGGCAGCTCTCGGCATCGACCTGCCGCCGGCCGCCCTGGACCAACTGCTCGATCAGGTGAAGCAGTTGATGGCCCGGGAGAACCGCCTCGCCGATGACGACGACCTGCGGGCGCTCGCCCGGGAGCTGGGCTGACCGGCCGGCCCGGTGCCCCTGACGGGTGGGTCACCGGGCCGGCGGTGTCGGCGAACTCCGGGCCCGTCGGCCTCAGGAGGTGCTGACACCCACGGTGAGCGTCGCCTTGTACCCGTCGGAGACGCTGTCACCCAGTGCGGTCAGGGTCAGCAGGCCGGAGGAGGCACCGCCGCCGTCGTAGATCGTGTCGTCGTCGAGCTGGGTCTCCGCGGTGGTGTTGTCGGAGTACGGCGAGCTCGCCTGGACCTCGGTGTTGATGTCCGCGTCGAAGAAGAGCTGACCGGTGTGGACGACCGAACCACCGGTGTACGAGTCGTCGGTCAGCGTCACGTCGGTGTGCACCCGCATGTGGACGTGGACGGCCCGGGAGACGTAGTGGCCCGGCCAGATCGAGATCAGGCTCACCTCGCCGTTGGAGTCGGTCATCTGACCGCCGCGCAGGAAGGTGCCGTCGTCGGTCTCGGTGTGGCCGTTCTTGCCGACGAAGCCGGAGTACTCGCCGAGCGCGTCGCAGTGCCAGATCTCGACCAGCGCGTCCGCGAGCGGGGCACAGTCGTTGGCCTGGTCGACGACGGTGAAGGTGTACTGGACCTCGACGCCTTCCTTGTCCTCGCGGACGTCCTCTCGCACGAGCGCACCCTCGAGCGAGTAGGGACCCTCGGTGACCTCGGCGTTGAGGGTGCAGACGCCGGAGGAGGCGTCGCTGGTCGCGGTCGTGGCGTCGGAGCCGGCCTCCGAGGTGGTGGTGTCGGCGGAGGCGAGGCCCGCGGCCATCAGCCCGCCGGCCGCGGCGATGGTGGCGCCGCCGATCAGCACACGCCGCCGTTTCATGGTGTTGTCCACGCGGTGGCGGCCGCCGGCCTGGGCGGCGGAGTCGTCGGAGGAGAGGGGCTCGGGGGTCTGCCCGGAGGCAGAGGCGTTGTCTGTCATGTCTGGAGAACTTAGGGAACGGGCTGAGGCGGGCCATGGCCACGCACTGTGAGCTTGCTGGGGAAGAACCCCTCAACTCACCCTCTTTGGAACAGAGTTGGGGCAGATTCCGCGTGTTGCTCTCAGCTCAGTCCGGCGGCCCGGGCCCGCTCCACCGCCGGGCCGATCGCCTTCGCGACCGCCTCCACGTCGGCCTGCGTGGAGGTGTGGCCGAGCGAGAAGCGCAGGGTGCCGCGGGCCAGGTCCGGGTCGGTCCCGGTGGCGAGCAGCACATGGCTGGGCTGGGCGACACCGGCGGTGCACGCGGAGCCCGTCGAGCACTCGATGCCCTGGGCGTCGAGCAGCAGCAGCAGCGAGTCGCCCTCGCAGCCCGGGAAGGTGAAGTGCGCGTTGGCCGGGAGGCGGTCCACCGGGTCCCCGCCGAGGATCGCGTCCGGTACGGCCGTACGGACGGCGTCGACCAGCCGGTCGCGCAGGGCGCCGATCTCCCGGGCGAACCACTCGCGGCGCTCGGCGGCGAGGCGGGCCGCCACCGCGAAGGAGGCGATCGCCGGGACGTCGAGGGTGCCGGAGCGGACGTGCCGTTCCTGGCCGCCGCCGTGCAGCACCGGTACGGGGGTGTACTCGCGGCCGAGGAGGAGGGCGCCGATGCCGTACGGGCCGCCGACCTTGTGGCCGGAGACGGTCATCGCGGCGAGGCCCGAGGCGCCGAAGTCCACCGGGACCTGGCCGAAGGCCTGGACCGCGTCGGCGTGCAGGGGGACGCCGAACTCGGCGGTCACGTCGGCGAGTTCGCGGACCGGCATGACCGTGCCGATCTCGTTGTTGGCCCACATGACGGTGGCCAGGGCCACGTCGTCGGGGTTGCGGGCGATCGCCTCGCGCAGGGTGTCCGGGTGGACCCGGCCGTAGGTGTCGACGGGGAGGTACTCCACCGTCGCGCCCTCGTGTTCGCCGAGCCAGTGGACGGCGTCCAGGACCGCGTGGTGTTCGACGGGGCTGGCGAGGATGCGGGTACGGGCGGGGTCGGCGTCGCGGCGGGACCAGTAGAGGCCCTTGACCGCGAGGTTGTCGGCCTCGGTGCCGCCGGAGGTGAGGACGACCTCGCTGGGGCGGGCGCCGAGCGCTTCCGCGAGGGTCTCCCGGGATTCCTCGACCGTGCGGCGGGCCTTGCGGCCGGAGGCGTGCAGGGAGGACGCGTTGCCGGTGACGCTCAGGGCGGCGGTGAGCGCTTCTGCCGCCTCGGGGAGCATCGGGGTCGTGGCGGCGTGGTCGAGGTAGGCCATGGTGACGTCGATTCTACGTGGGGGTTCCGCCGCAGAACCGAGGGGCGCCGTGGCACGCTCGGGCCGGTGGGTCGCTGCCGGCCGTGCGGGGCTGGTCGCGCAGTTCCCCGCGCCCCTGACGGGGCGCTGCCCCTCACGGGGCTCACAACGATCCCTCTACAGGCTCCAGGAGACCGTGTTCGACATCTCCATGGCGATCGCGAGGACCGCGAGGTCGGCGATGCCCAGGGTCAGGCCCAGGTACGCGCGGCCCTTGCGGCTCGTGCCGCGCCACAGGGCCACCAGGGCCAGGACGATCGCGATCGGGCCGAGGAACATGTTGAGGACGAGGAGGCCGAGGAGGCCGAGGATGAAGGACGCGACGGCCATGCCGTCGGCGTCACGGGTGCGGGTGCGGGTTTCGGGGCGGGTGGTGGCCGGGGCGGTGAGGTGCAGCATGACTCAGCTCCTGGGAGTCGTGGTGGACGGTCAGTTGGCCGAGGTGCGGCGACGGCGGGCGAGGCGCTCGCGGAGCGCGAAGACGGCCAGCCAGACGGCGATCACGGCGGCCAGCCCTGCGGTGACGTCGAGCGGTGCGTGGGCCACGGTGCCCAGCACCACGCCGAGCAGCATGAGTGCGGCGACGAGGAACAACATGGGATGGGATCCCCCCTCCGTTAAGTTTGGGTGAACGGTTGTAGTAACAGTTGTTCACTGACTTTGAGTCTAGCAACTCGCACGGCTTTCCAATTCCAGAGAACAGTTGTTAACTGGATGACATGAGTCACACCCTCGGCATCCGACAGGCCCAGAAGCAGAAGACCCGCCAGGCGTTCCTGGACGCGGCGCTCGCCCTGCTGGAGGAGCAGAGCCTGAGCAGCCTGGGACTGCGCGAGGTCACCCGGGCCGTGGGCGTCGCCCCGACCGCCTTCTACCGGCACTTCCGCTCCACCGCCGACCTCGGCGTCGCGCTCGTCGACGAGGCCCTGGGCAGCCTGCATCCGATGGTCCGTACGACGGTCTCCAAGCCCGGCGAGGAGCGCATCACCCACGCGGTCCGGCTGATCGCCGACTATGTGTCCGCCCATCCGGCGCACGTCCGGTTCATCGCCCGGGAGCGGCACGGCGGGGTGCAGCCGGTGCGCGAGGAGATCCGCAGCCAGCTCGCCCGGTTCGCCGAGGAGGTCAAGACCGAGCTGGCCAAGGACCCCGAGGCCGCGGGGTGGAGCGACGACGACCTGCTGATGCTCGCCCACCTCTACGTCGACCAGATGCTCATCACCGCCTCCCTGTTCCTGGAGTCCCTGGAGTCACCGGACCCCTCGGACGCGGAGCGGCAGCGCGTGACCCGGGTGGCGACCCGTCAGCTGCGGCTGATCAGCCTCGGCCGGCAGCACTGGCTGGACTGACCGGGCGGGCAGCGCGAAGGGGCGGCGCATCCGGTGGTCCGGATGCGCCGCCCCTGTCGTAGGACCTCTGCGGTCAGCTCTTCGTCGCCTGCTGGGTCGGGGCGCCGCTGGGGGCCGCGCCGCCGGCGCCGGCGCCGCCCTGGCCGCCACCGCAACCGCCGCCTTGGCCACCACCGGGGCCGCCGCCCTGACCGCCGCCGCCGGGACCGCCGCTCGGCATCCCGGTCGGGGTGCCGGTCGGCTTGACGGTGGAGTTGCCCGTGGGCGCGCCGGAGGGGGCACCGCTCGGCATGCCGGAGGCGTTGCCGGTCGGCATCCCGGACGGCTGCTGACAGGACTGCGACTGGCCGGAGTTGCCGCTGCTGGAGGACGACGAGTCGCCCGAGCCGCACGCGGTCAGCAGCAGTGGGGACACGGCGAGCAGGGCGACCGCGGGGACGAGACGTACACGCTTCATGAGAGACAACTCCATAAAGGATGAGGGAGTCCTGAGGCGTGGCACTCAACCAACGGCGCTTAGGGCGTTCTTGGGGCCGCACTGTCCCCAGCCTGTGATTCGGGTAAAGGACAGCCCAAGACACCGCGCTGACCTGCGCCTTCCCGGGCGATCGCTGTCTACTCGCTGATACAAGCCCGTGACAGAACGGGGTCGTCAGCCCAGCCGGACCCGGGCCAGCTGCCGTGACTGGGCGACCAATCGGTCCGCGCTGTCCCAGACCTCGGCGTCCTCCTCCAGGAAACCGCCGGCCAGGTTGCGGGTGGCGATGGAGACGCGCAGCGGGCCGGGTGCGGGACGGTGGCGGACGTGGACGGTCAGTTCGACCGTGGGGACCCAGCCCTTCAGGCCGATCTCGAAGGCCGTGGGCGGCAGCGCGTCCACCGCCAGGAGCAGGGAGAGCGGGTCGGGGTCACGGCCGTCCGCGAGACCGAACCAGGAGCGCATCTCGCCCTTGCCGGAGGGGGCGCCGAGGGCCCAGCCCAGGGTGGACGGGTCCAGCTTGAGCATCAGCCGGTCGGTGATGGCCGAACTGCCGTCGACCGGCGTCGGACCGTCCTCGGGGCCGAAGCACTGGTCCATGGCCGGGAACACGGGCGGGACGGCCGTCGTACGGACGTCGTCGGGGAGGGTGGTGAGGTCGCCGTAGGAGGCGAGGACGCGGATGCGTTCGACCTCGCGGCCCTCGTCGTCGTACTGGAAGAGCGAGGCCTGGCCGGTGGAGAGGGTGCGGCCGGTGCGGACGGTGTCCGTGCGGATCACGGCCGGGCCCGGCTGGGACGCGGTCAGGTAGTGCGCGGAGATGGTGAACGGGTCCGGGTGCGCCAGCGTGTCCGCGAGCGCCCGGCCCAGCACGGCGAGGAGATAGCCGCCGTTCACGGCGTTGATGATGGTCCAGCCGGCCGAGAGGCCGATGTCGTAGACCCCGGGAGAGCGCCGGGTCACCGCGGTGTCGCGGTCGAACTCGCTGTCGCCGATCACGGCCCGCGTGGATGCTGCTTCTGGCATGCCTGAACCGTACAATAGGAAATTACTAAGCGGTAGCTTTTGTGATCCACATACCAACGGACCGGCTGGTAAAGGATCCCTCCGCCGAGTGAGGTTCCGGCAATTTCTAGGTAAGTGTCCGGACACGTCCGTAACCCGGGGCTCCGGATTCCCCTCTATGGGGGCATGAGCCTCACCGGGACTCCGTTCCTCTACACGACCATCGTCCTGTCCGTGGTCGCCCTCATACTGCCGCTCTTCCTGTGGTCGAGGATGCGGGGACCCAAGGCCGTGCGTACGGCGGCCCGGGTCCTGATGCTGCTGTTCGCCCAGGGCACGGCGGTCACCCTGATCTTCGTGCTGGTCAACAACCAGAACAACCTGTACGACAACTGGGCCGACCTGCTCGGCACCGGCGACCACGTCCAGCAGGCCGCGAACCTCGGCCGGGACGGTACCGGCGGCATAGCGCTGAAGACACTGCCCAAGGTGAGGCAGTCCTTCACCGCGGCGAGCGGACCGGGCATGCGCGGGGTGCGGGTCACCCAGCTCAAGGGCCGGATCTCCGGGGTGAACGCCGAGGTCTACGTCTGGCTGCCACCCCAGTACAACGAGCCGAAGTACAAGAACCACAGGTTCCCGGTCGTGGAGCTGCTGCCGGGCTACCCCGGTTCGGCCAAGGCCTGGTTCGGCTCGATGAAGGTGACCTCGCAGCTGGAACCGCTGATGCGGAGCGGCCGGGTCGCGCCCTTCATCCTGGTCGCGCCGCGCACCAACCTGCTGGCCGGGGTGGACACCGGCTGCGCCAACATCCCGGGCACGGTCAACGCCGACAGCTGGCTCAGCATCGACGTGCCGAAGATGGTGACCGACAACTTCCGGGCCGCCCCCGCCCCCGCCGGCTGGGCCACCGCCGGCTACTCGGCCGGCGCGCACTGCGCGGTCAAGCTGGCCGTCGCGCACCCGGACCGCTACCGGGCGGCGATCAGCCTGTCCGGCTACAACGACCCGATCGGCGAACGCAATTCACTCGCCGCGCAGAGCATCACCCTGCGCGAGCAGAACAACCCCTATCTGCTGCTGAGGAAGGCGGCCACCCCGCCCCGGATCGCGCTCTACCTCTCCGGCGAGTCCGGTGACGGCTACCAGGCCGCCGTGGCGCTCGAACAGATCGCCAAGGCCCCGACGACCGTCCACGTGGTGTACCTGCCGCGCAGCGACGGCGGCCACAACATGGCCCTGTGGCGGCCCCAGGTACAGACGGTCTTCGAGTGGCTCACGGTCAACATGGGCCAGAGCCATGTCCGGTCCGGGACTACTCCTCTCGAACCGTCGAGCGCCGGTTCCACGCACGCGGCGCTCGCCAGTGGTACCGCATCGCGAGCAGGCGCAGCACGAAAGCGGTGACGACCGCGAACCCGCTGGTGAACGGGCTCAGCGCGTCGTAGTGGATGCACAGCACCACCGTCGTCGCCCCGACGATCGCCGGGACCGCGTACAGGTCGCGGTCCCAGCGCAGCAGCGAGGGAACCTCGTTGGCGAGCACGTCCCGGAGCACGCCGCCGCCGACCGCGGTGGCGAGCCCCAGGGCGGCGGAGGCGGTGAGGTTGAGTCCGTAGGAGTAGGCCTTGGTCGTGCCGCTGACCGCGAACAGGCCGAGGCCGGCCGCGTCGAAGACCAGGACCGCCGACTGGATCCGCTCCACGTGCGGATGCAGGAAGAACACCACCAGGGCGGCGATCAGCGGGGTGATGAAGTACCCCAGGTCCGTGAAGGCGGCCGGGGGCACCGCCCCGATGATCACGTCCCGGAAGATCCCTCCGCCCAGCGCGGTGACCTCGGCCATCACGCCGATGCCGAAGATGTCGAAGTTCTTGCGGACGGCCAGCAGCGCGCCGGAGATCGCGAAGACGAAGATACCGATCACATCGAGCGTGTGCTGGACGGAGGGAGAGAAGAGTTGCTGGAGCTGCACCCTGACATTGTGTCCTGTCAGGGTGCGTTCACCTTACAAAGCCAGGCCCACGGCCTACAGGGTCGGCTTCCCCGTGGTGAACAGCCAGGTCTGGAACAGGTCGTCCAGCTGCTGCCCGCTGATCTTCTCCGCGAGCCGGATGAAGTCGGCCGTGTCGGCGTTGCCGTAGCGGTGCAGCTTCGTCCAGGCGGGCAGGAGCTTGAAGAACGCCGTGTCGCCGATCCGTTCGCGCAGCATCTGCAGGGTCATCGCGCCGCGCTGGTAGACGGCCGAGGCGAACATGGTGTCGCGCTGCGGGTCGGCGACGGTGATCTGCCAGAAGGGGTTGTCGGCGGCCCGGGAGTTGTAGCCGGCCAGGAAGGAGTCGTGGGCCGAGCGGGTGCCCTGGTGCTCCGCCCACAGCCACTGGGCGTAGGTGGCGAAGCCCTCGTTGAGCCAGATGTCCTTCCACTGCGCCACGCTCACCGAGTCGCCGAACCACTGGTGGGCCAGCTCGTGCACGATCGTCGACTCGCTGCGCACCGCCGAGTAGGCCGGCTTGCTCTGCACCTCCAGCGAGAACCCCGCCTCCGGCATGTCGTCGACGATGGCCCCGGTCTCCTCGAAGGGGTACGGCCCGAAGACCTGCGACCAGTAGTCGGTGGCAGCGGCAGTCACGGCGTAGACGTCGACGTTGTTGCTGTTGGCGAGCACCGGGTCGATGGCGACGTAGATCGGGATGCCGGAGGGCGTCTTCCCGGTCCGCACGTCGAACTTCCCGATGGTGGCGGTGGCGAGGTAGGTCGCCATCGGCTTCGACTCGCGCCAGTGCGCGTACGTCGAGCCGCCCTTGTCGTACGTCGACACCAGCCGGCCGTTGGAGACGCCGGTCAGGCCCTCGGGCGCCTTGATCCGGATGTCGTAGGTGGCCTTGTCGGAGGGGTGGTCGCTGGACGGGAACCAGGTGGAGGCGGCGTTGGGCTCGCAGGCGACGAAGACACCGTCGGCGGTCTTCATCCACCCGTAGTCGGAGCCGAAGACGATGGGGCCGTTGAGCGGCTCGGGTATCCCGCCGTAGGTGACGGAGACGGTGAAGTCACGGCCCTTGCGCAGGGCGTCCTTCGGGGTGACGGTGATCTCGTCGCCGGTGCGTGTGAACTCGGCGCGTGTGCCGTTCACTTCGACCTTCGTGACCTCCAGCTTCTGGAGGTCGAGATCGAAGGAGGAGAGGTTCTGGGTGGCGCGGGCGGTGAGGGTGGTACGACCGTCCAGGCGGCCGGTGTCCGGGGCGTAGGCCACGTCGAGGTCGTAGTGGCGGGCGTCGAAACCGCCGTTGCCGAGCTGCGGGAAGTAGGGGTCGCCGATGCCGTCGGCGCCCGGGGTGGGGGCGGGGGCGGCGGCGATGACGAAGGAGGCGGCCGCCGCGGTTGCGACGGCCGCCGTACGTGCCGAACGGGAGAGGCGCATGAGTCGTCCCTTTCGAGCGTGCCGGTCAGTAGACGGACACGGTCGACTCTGCGCCCCTCGGTAAAGACATGTACATGACTTTACCTAGTTGTGTCATGGGCTACTTGTCGGTTGACTCCTGTGACTTCGGTGACGCCTCTGTGGACGCGTCGGAAGCGGCGGGAGTCTCGGACGACGCGTCAGCCGCGGGCGCGTCGGCCTCCGGCTCCTCGGCGTCGGAGGCGTCCTCGTCGGAGGCGTCCTCGTCGGAGGCGTCCGCCTCAGAAGCGTCGGCCTCGGGAGCCTCGGCCTCGGCGACCTCGGCTTCGGCGACCTCGGGTTCGGCGACCTCGGGTTCGGCGACCTCTGCCGCGATCGCCGCCGACGTCTTCGCCTCCTCCTCCAGGACCGCCTCGCCCACCAGCTCCGAGGCCTCCTTCGCCGCGGTCAGCAGGACCGTGTCCTGCGGGGCCTGGTCGGCGAAGTTCTCCGGGTGGTGGCAGGCGACCCGCTGGCCCGGGCGGAGTTCCAGGAGCTGCGGCTCGGTCGTCTTGCAGATCTCCGTCGCCTTCCAGCACCGCGTGTGGAAGCGGCAGCCGGACGGCGGGGCGATCGGCGACGGCACGTCACCGCGGAGCAGGATGCGCTCGCTCTTCTGGCCCCGGCGCTTCGGGTCCGGCACCGGCACGGCCGACATCAGGGCCTTGGTGTACGGGTGCATCGGCGACTCGTACAGCTTGGGGCTGTCCGCGAGTTCGACGATCTTGCCGAGGTACATCACCGCGACCCGGTCCGAGACATGCCGGACGACGGAGAGGTCGTGGGCGATGATCACGTACGTGAGGCCGAGCTCCTCCTGGAGGTCGTCCATGAGGTTGACGACCTGCGCCTGGATGGAGACGTCCAGGGCGGAGACGGGCTCGTCGGCGACGACCAGCTTCGGCTTCAGGGCGAGCGCGCGGGCGATGCCGATGCGCTGGCGCTGACCGCCGGAGAACTCGTGCGGGTAGCGGTTGTAGTGCTCGGGGCTGAGGCCGACCAGTTCGAGGAGCCGCTGGACCTCCTTCTTGACCCCGCCCTCCGGCTCGACGCCCTGCAGCCGGAACGGCGCGGAGACGATGGAGCCGATGGTGTGACGCGGGTTCAGGGAGCCGTACGGGTCCTGGAAGATCATCTGGATGTCGCGGCGCAGCGGGCGCATCTTCGCGGTGGACAGGTGCGTGATGTCCTGGCCCTCGAAGGTGACCTTGCCGCCGGTCGGGTCCTGGAGGCGGGTGATGACCCGGCCCATGGTCGACTTGCCGCAGCCCGACTCGCCGACCACGCCCAGGGTCTCGCCCTTGCGCACCTCGAAGTCGATACCGTCGACGGCCTTCACCGCGGCCACCTGCCGCTGCAGGATGCCCTTCTTGATCGGGAAGTGCTTCTGCAGGCCCTCGACCTTCAGCAGCACCTCCCGCTCACCGGACGCCTTCCCGGACGCTTCCTCGGGAGCCGGCGCCTGCTGCGGGATGACCGCCTCATCGGTTTTCTTCGTGTCGCTCACAGCTTCGGCGCAATCTCTTCGGTCCAGATCCGCGTCCGGTCCTCGGCCGAGAGGTGGCAGGCGGACCAGTGGCCGCCGTCGACCTGCTGCAGCTCGGGGCGGACCGTGCGGGTGACGTTCCCCTTGGGAAGGTCCGCGTACGGGCAGCGCGGGTGGAAGGCGCAGCCCGAGGGGACGTTGATGAGGCTCGGCGGCTGTCCCTTGACCGGGATGAGCCGGTCGGAGGTCTCGCGGTCGATGCGCGGCATCGAGCCCAGCAGGCCCCAGGTGTAGGGGTGCTGCGGCTTCTCGAAGATCTCGTCGACCGGTCCGCGCTCCACGCACCGGCCGCCGTACATCACCAGCACGTCGTCGGCGATCTCGGCCACCACACCCAGGTCGTGGGTGATGAGGACGACCGCGGAGCCGAACTCCTTCTGGAGGTCGCGGATCAGGTCGAGGATCTGCGCCTGGACGGTGACGTCGAGGGCGGTGGTCGGCTCGTCCGCGATGAGCAGCTCGGGGTTGTTGACCAGGGCCATGGCGATCATGGCGCGCTGGCGCATACCGCCGGAGAACTCGTGCGGGTAGCCGTCGACGCGCTTGGCGGGTTCGGGGATGCCGACCCGGTCGAGCATCTCGATGGCGCGGGTGCGGGCGACCTTCTTGCTGACGTTGTTGTGGACCCGGTACGCCTCGACGATCTGGTCGCCGATCTTGTAGTACGGGTGCATCGCGGACAGCGGGTCCTGGAAGATCATCGCCATCTCGCGGCCGCGCAGCCGGCGCACCTCGTCCGGGGAGGCGCTGACCAGCTCCTTGCCGCCGAGCCAGATCTCACCGGACATCTGCACGTTCTTGCCGCGGGCGCCGAGCCGGTGCAGGCCCATGATGGCCAGCGAGGTGACGGACTTGCCGGAACCGGACTCGCCCACGATGGAGAGGGTCTTGCCCTTCTCCAGGGAGAAGCTGAGCCCGTCGACCGACTTGACGAGGCCGTCGTCGGTCGGGAAGTGCACCTTGAGGTCGCGGACTTCGAGGAAGGCGTCGGAGCCCTGGGACGGGGTGGGCTCGCCCACCGCGGCGCCGGTCTTGGAGAGTTCGGTCACGAGAGCCTCACCCGCGGGTCGGCGGCCGCGTAGAGCAGGTCCACCAGGAGATTTGCGATCACGACGAAGAAGGCGGCGAGCAGGGTCACGCCGAGGATCGGGGGCAGGTCGTTGTCGTCGATGGCCTGCACCGCGTACTGGCCGACACCGTGCAGCGAGAACACGGTCTCGGTGATCACCGCGCCGCCGAGCAGCAGACCGAGGTCCATGCCGAAGACGGTGATGATCGGGGTGAGCGCGGCGCGCAGTCCGTGCCGGACGACGACCTTGCGCTCGCGCAGGCCCTTGGCGCGGGCCGTGCGGATGTAGTCCTCGTTCATCGTCTCCAGCATGCCCGAGCGGGTGAGCCGCGCGTAGATGGCCGAATACAGGAGCGCGAGCGAGCACCAGGCGGGGATCAGGGTGTTGGCCCACTGTGCCGGGTTCTCGGTCAACGGGACGTACGTGCGGCCGAAGATCGGCCACTGGTAGGTGAAGAGCAGGATCGCCAGGTTGCCGGTGAAGAACATGGGCAGCGAGACGCCCGCGAGGGCCACGCCCATGAAGGCGCGGTCGAAGAAGGAGCGCGGCTTCAGCGCGGAGATCACGCCGATCACCACGCCGGAGATCAGCCACAGCACGGCGGCGCCGGCGGCCAGCGACAGGGTCACCGGCATCCGGGAGGTCAGCTGCGGCCAGACCGCCTGGTGGGTCTTGAAGGAGTAGCCGAAGCACGGCGCGTCACAGTGCACCGTGGTCGGGCCCAGGTCATAGGTGGCGCCGGAGACGATCCCCTTGATGAAGTGCCAGTACTGAACGTAGACGGGCTGGTCCAGACCGAGGTTGTGCTTGACCGCGGCGATGTCCGCCTTCGACGGGCTCTTGCCGATGTACTGCTGCGCCAGCTGATCAGCGGTCTGCCCGGCGAGTCGTGGCAGCACGAAGAAGATGGCGAAGGTGACCGCGGAGACGACCAGCAGCAGGATCACCGCTGCGAGCGTCCGACGGAGGATGTACGAGATCACGGGGATCGGCGCTGGTGCCCGCGGGCCTCTCGGCCCGCGGGCACCAATGCCTTCACCTGCCTTCCGGGGCTGCTACTTCGACGCTACGCCGATGTTGAGGTAGTCGTACTGACCGCTGAAGGCCGCCGTGGAAACCAGGTTGGTGAAGGTGGTCGGGCGGGCCAGCAGGACCTTGAAGTAGGTCAGCGGCACGAGGGCCGCGTCGTCCATGGTCTGCTTGTCGATCTGCGTGTAGATGCTGTTGCGCTCGGTGTCGTCCTGCGTGCCGATCGCCTTGGCCAGCAGGTCGTTGACCGACTTGTTGTCGTACTGCGACAGGTTGGTGTTACCGGACTGGCTGATCGCCTGACCGTTCAGGATCTGCTGCAGGAAGCCGTAGCCGGACGGCCAGTCGGCACCCCACTGCATCATCATCAGGCCGACGTTCTGCTTGTTGACGAACTTCGGCACACCGGCGTAGTCGGTGAAGTACTTGCCCGACGGGTACTGCTTCAGGCTGGCGTTGATGCCGACCTTCTTCAGCGAGTTGATGATCGCCGTGGCGGCGTCGATCTCCTGCGGGCGGTCCGAGCGGGCCGTGATGTTGGTGTTGATCGACGTCTTGCCGCAGGCCTTCAGCTGCTCCTTGGCCTTTGCCACGTCACCCTTGTTGCCGGTGGTGGCGTAGGCGTCCGCCTTCGAGTAGCCCGGGATGTCCGGCGGCAGCACCGTGGTGGCGACGTCACCGCGGATCGGGCCGCCCTCGGCGGTCTGCACCGAGACCTTGTCGATCGCGTACTCGACGGCCTTGCGGCACGAGACGTTGTTGAACGGCGCGACCTTGGTGTTGATCGCCATGTAGACCAGACGGCCACCGTAGGTGTTGTCCGTGTTGGCCTTCTTGGCGGAGTCGGTGAGCACCTGGGCCTGCGTGGCGGCCTGGACACCCGTACCGCCGAGGTCGATCGCGTCGCCGGCCAGGACGTCCTTGTCGATCGTCTCGGCGTTGACCTTCAGGTTGACGACGATCTTGTCCGGCAGCTGCTTGCGCAGCGGGTCGGTCTTCGGGTCCCAGTTCTTGTTGCGGACCAGCACGGCCTGCTTGCCGTCCTGGTAGCTCTGGAACTGGTACGAGCCCGAGGACACGATGTTCTTGACGTAGTCGACGCCGTTGTCCTTGGCCTGCGGGACCGGGGCCGTCTGCGGGGCCGAGACCAGGTAGTCGAACTCCTGGAAGGCCTGCTTCAGGTGGAAGACGATCGTGGTGTCGTCCGGGGTCTCGATGGACGACAGGCCCTTGGCGCTCTTGTCCTTGTAGGGGCCCTTGTACTTGTCGCCGCCGACCAGGAACTGCTGGAAGTAGTTCGGGCCGAGGGAGAGCACGTCACGCGCGAAGTTGGAGCGCTCGACGGCGTACTTGACGTCCTTGGACGTGATCGCCGTGCCGTCCTGGTACTTCAGGCCCGAACGCAGCTTGTACGTCCAGGTCTTGCCGCCGTCGCTCGGGACACCCTTGCTCGCGGCGAGGTCCGGGACCAGGGTGTTGCCCTTGGAGCCGGGGCCGGGCTCGAACGTCATCAGCGGGCGGGCGTACAGCCGGCTGAAGTTGTACATGTACGCGTAGTACGTGTTGCCGGGGTCGAACGAGTCCGGGACGTCGGACAGCTCGTAGGTGACCGTCCCGCCCTTCTTGTCGGACGCGTTGACGACACCCTTGGTGGCGGCGTTGGCCGCGGCGGAGCTGCCGCCGTCGTTGCCGTCCTTGTTGTCATCGGCCTTGCTGCACCCTGCAACCAGCAGGGTGGCGGAGCCGATGGCCGCGATCGCGGCCAGCGCTGACCTTCGCATGATGGGCGGGTTCCCCTCCATTGTCGGAAACTTTTCGGGCTCTCGATGGCTGCAGGCGTCAGCGGCTGCGCGGGTCGAGAGCGTCGCGGAGACCGTCACCGAGCAGGTTGAACGCCAGCACGGTCACGAAGATTGCGAGGCCGGGCACGATCATGTACTCGGGATCGACCTGGTAGTACGTCACCGCTTCGCGGAGCATGCCGCCCCAGGACGCCTGCGGCGGCTGGATGCCGACGCCGAGGAAGCTGAGGGACGCCTCGAAGAGGATGTTGGTCGGGATCAGCAGCGTCGAGTAGACGATGATCGGGCCGACCAGGTTGGGCATCAGCTCGCGGAACAGGATGTACGGGCCCTTGGCACCCATGCCGCGGGAGGCGTCGACGAACTCGCGCTCCCGCAGGGCGAGGGTCTGGCCGCGCACGATCCGGCCCAGGTAGGGCCAGTTGAAGAAGCCGATGACGAAGATCAGCACGCTGAGGTGCAGCGGCAGTCCGTTCAGGCCGAACGCCCCGCCCTGCAGGGTGGCGGAGATGGCGATGGCGAACAGCAGGAGAGGGAAGGCGAGGAAGGTGTCCATCAGCCGGCTGATGACCGAGTCCACGCGTCCGCCGTAGTAGCCGGCGACGACACCCAGGATCGCGCCGATCACGTTCGACAGGATCGTGGAGCCGAAGGCCACCACCAGCGACACCCAGGAGCCCTCGAGGATGCGGGTGGCGATGTCACGGCCGAACTTCGGGTCCACGCCCAGCGGGTGATCGAGGCTCATCCCGCCCCAGCCGCCGGTCGGCAGCGAGGTGTTGGCGTCGATCAGCTCCTGGTGGAAGGCGTTGGGGTCGAGACCGAAGAGGGCCTGGATGGGACGGGCCAGGATCGCGACGACGATCAGCAGGATCACGATGACGCCGCCCGCGACGGCCACCTTGTCCTTCTTGAACCGGGACCAGGCGATCTGCCCGAGGGAACGACCCTCGATCTGCCCCTTACCGGCACCCTCCAGCACAGCCTCCGGCTGTGCCTCGGCTGCCGCCCCGGTGGTCTCGATCGGTGCGGTCACGGTGAGCGACCCCTCTCGCCGGTGGTGACCGGCCTACGCCAGCCGCGGATTGCGGCTTTGTCGACTTGCTCGATCATGAGGTTTAAACCAACCTCATGTCTGACTGGCGAGTCTTCAGCGTCGCCGCGATCACCCGCCAGATCTGGCGGAGAAAGTATGCGCAACCGTGATGCAGTCCGGGGGATTCCGTTATCCGAACAATGGGTAACGCCCCTCGGACGCGGGTCAGTTGGGACAAAGAGGTCAATCCGGGCGGAACGGAACGTTCCATCGTCATCTACGCGCGGAGAAATGTGTTCGTCACGTAAAACTTGTGAACCGTCTCAGCCGCCCCGGACGGAGCGCCCGGTCGGCTCAGTAACCGCCCTGGGCCGGTGGGTAGCCGTACCCGGCCATCGGCGCCGGCGGCAACGCCGCGTGCGCCTCCCGGTCGTAGAACGGGCGTGCCGTCGCCCGCATCCACATCACGACCGGGTCGTACTCGTCGGTCATCGCCACCGTCGACACCGGCAGCCCGTCCGGCACCGCCCCGATCGACTGCTGCATCATCGCGCGCACCGAGTCGACGGCGGGCGGCGAGGTGTCGTACACGTCCAGGCCGATCGCGAGATACGGCGCCCCGAGCGCCGGCTGCACCCAGGCACGCCGCAGCGAGCGGACCGCCGGGGTGCGGTGGGCGTTCTGCGACAGGAGCGCGTAGAACTGCGGGACCTCGATCGCCGGTTCCGTCAGCCGCAACGGCCCCGCCGGCTGGCGGTCCAGGCCGGCCGCGATCCGGCGCAGGTCCAGCCAGGGGATGCCGACGCCGCCGCCCGGGGCGTGCGGGTTGAGCCAGAGGCCGTAGTGGTCGGGGTAGAGGGTGCGGGCCACGTCGACGCCGTCGACCACCTCGTACGAGCGGTTCCAGCCGCTCGCGGAGAGCTCCTGGGCCGAGGTCACACAGGGGGCGTAGCCGTGGCCGTCGACCTCCATGTTCCCGTACTGGGCGTCCGGGGAGCCGGACTGGCCGTGCCAGAGCAGCATCCAGACCTGGCCGGAGGAGGGCGTGGCGAGGGCGCGGAGGAGTGCCTCGTAGGCGTCGTAGCGCCCGGGGGTCACCTGGCGCAGCATGTGCTCGACGCTGCCGCTGAGGCTCGCGCTCACCTGTCGTACCGCCCCTTCGAAGAGTTGCCCCGCGTGTGGTGACAGCTTAAGCGCCCAGTGGCTCGGGACCTGTTGTGCGTGCGCGAGTGCGGGTCTGGCTGTAGCTGGCCGCGCCCACGCGGCGGAGCCGCACATCGGTACAGCTCCGGGCCCCTGGCGGGGCGTTTCAGTGACCGTATTGGTAGAAGGGGCGGACGTTCTCCCGCATCCAGTGGCCTACCGGGTCGTCGGCCACGTCGAGCAGGACGAGGTTGACCGGCCACCTCATTGGCACTCGGCCGAGGGCCCGGCCGAGGGCCTCCAGGGGCAGGGCGCGCAGGTCGCCCTCCCACTGGGAGAGTTCGACGCCGACGAACATCACGGGGTCGGCGGTCTCGACCGCGGCCAGGCAGCGGCGGGCCGTGGCGACCACGCCGATCGCCGCGAACTCCGCCGCCGCGGCGGCCAGGAAGTCCATCGGGTCGTCCTGCCAGTCCGGCTCGAAGAGGCGGACCCGGCCGCCCGAGGCGGGACCGTCCAGTTCGGTGCGCCCGGTGCGGCACAGCTCGGCGACCGCCTCGGGCGGCAGCGGGAGGCCGACCACTCCCCCGGGGTTCACGGCGACGCCGACCTGCGGCGGCAGGCCGCGCGCGAACTCGACGGCGGGGGCGATGGTGTACGACAGATGGGAGCCGACGACCAGCCGGAACTGCTCCTCGGAGCTGAAGACCGGGACGTACACCTGGCCCTCGATCTCCGTGGTGGGCAGGTCCAGCGGGCCGCTGTGCGGGCCGCCGCCCTCCGGCAGCGGGATCCAGAGGAAGCTGCGGCTCAGTACCTCGATGAGCCGGGCCGCCGCCGCGGGCACGCCGAGGGAGGCCGACAGCACCTCCTCCAGTTCGTTGCCGGGCCAACCGCCGTGCGGGTGGGGGTGTGCCTGTGCCGGGAAGTCCGCGGGAATGTCCGCCGGGAAGTCCATCTGCCTACCGCCTGCTGGAAACCACTGCTGAGGCTGGAAAGGCTAGCGGGTGGCGCCGACAAGTCCATCAGTCCGTTCGGCGCGCGAAGGCGATCCGGTGCAGCACGTCCGCCGCGTCCCGGTCGAGCAGCACCGCGGCGCCGACCCCCTCGGGCAGCTTCCCCTTCTCCGCCGCGCGCAGCAGCCGGCCGGCCGCCCGGTGGTGGCGCAGGAAGGCGTACCGGGAGACGCCCCGGCCGCGCTCGCGCTGGCCGTCCAGGGCCGTGCCGGGCGTGACGTCCAGGAGGAGCAGGTGCAGGGTGCCGCCGCGGCGGCGGGCCTCGCGGGCCAGCCAGTCGCGCACCCAGGCCTGGGTGCCGCAGTCGTGCACCACGACGCCCTCGCCGGTGCCCAGGGCGCGGCGCAGTCCGGCGTAGTGGGCGAGCCGGACCAGCGGGCGGTAGAGGGCGTAGGGCAGGAAGCGGGCCAGGCGGGCGTCCCAGCGGTCGCGGGTGTCCTGGGAGTCGATGCGGATGCCCTGGACGGTGCGGTGCATCAGGGTCGACTTGCCGCTGCCGGGCAGCCCGGTGACCACGACCAGGTCACGGGGGCCGAAGAGCAGGCCGTGCGGGCTGTGGCCGGCGCGCTCGCGCAGGTCGCGGACGACCGGGGCCATGGGGAGGTCGCCGCACCGCTCGCGGGCGGGGGCCGCCGGCTGCCCGGGCAGGGCGAGGCCTGTCGTCGTCGCGTATGCCGTGGTCCGTGTCACCGTGATCGTCCTCCCCGGGGGTTCAGGAAAGGTTCTCCCCACTTAATGTAAAGAGAAGGTAATGCACGGTGTCTCGCGGTTCCGTTCGCGTCCGGCCACAGCCCCGTTACAAAGCTCCGCCCGGCATGCAATGATGTGGCCGCCAACTGCATACCGGCCGTTTGAATCCGCGCGGGAGAGTCCCCAGCAGCCTTCACTGGGGCGCCGAAGGAGCAAGTCCCTCCCTTGAATCTCTCAGGCCCCGTTACCGCGCGGGCGAGGCACATCTGAAAAGCGGGCCGCCATGTCGGTGGCCCCACCCAAGGTGCAAGCCGTGATCACGAAGGTGGTCAGGGCGAACCTCTCAGGTTCCGATGACAGATGGGGAGGACAGCCCCGCCTGTCATGCCCTGGAACCCCCGGGACCTTTGGGAGACGAACGACCGATGAGCAGTACCGATTCCGCTGGACCGCGCCGTACCGCGCTCGATGCCCTGCACCGCTCGCTGGGCGCGACCATGACCGACTTCGCCGGCTGGGACATGCCCCTGCGCTACGGCTCCGAACGCGACGAGCATGTCGCGGTGCGGACCCGAGCCGGGCTCTTCGACCTCTCCCACATGGGCGAGATCACCGTGACCGGTCCGGAGGCGGCCGGTCTGCTGAACCACGCCCTGGTCGGGAACATCGCCTCGGTCGGCGTGGGCCGGGCCCGCTACACCATGATCTGCCGGGCCGACGGCGGCATCCTGGACGACCTGATCGTCTACCGGCTGGCCGGGACCGAGTACCTGGTCGTCGCCAACGCCTCCAACGCCCAGGTCGTCCTGGACGCGCTCGTCGAGCGCTCCGCCGGGTTCGACGCCGAGGTGCGCGACGACCGGGACGCGTACGCCCTGATCGCCGTCCAGGGCCCGGAGTCGCCCGGGATCCTGAAGGCGCTGACCGACGCCGACCTGGACGGCCTGAAGTACTACGCCGGGCTGCCCGGCACCGTCGCCGGGGTCCCGGCGCTGATCGCGCGCACCGGCTACACCGGCGAGGACGGCTTCGAGCTGTTCGTGAAGCCGGAGCACGCCGTGGCGCTGTGGCAGGCGCTGACCGAGGCCGGCGAGGGCGTCGGCCTGGTGCCCTGCGGGCTGTCCTGCCGGGACACCCTGCGCCTGGAGGCGGGCATGCCGCTGTACGGGCACGAGCTGACCACCGAGCTGACCCCCTTCGACGCCGGGCTCGGCCGGGTGGTGAAGTTCGAGAAGGAGGGCGACTTCGTCGGGCGCGAGGCGCTCGCCGCGGCCGCGGCCCGTTCCGAGCGGACCCCGCCGCGGGTCCTGGTCGGCCTGGTCGCCGAGGGCCGCCGGATCCCGCGCGCCGGGTTCGCCGTGGTCGCCGGCGGCGAGGTGATCGGCGAGGTCACCTCCGGCGCCCCCTCCCCCACCCTCGGCAGGCCGATCGCCATGGCCTACGTCGACGCGGCGCACTCGGCGCCCGGCACGGCGGGCGTCGGCGTGGACATCCGGGGCACCCACGAGCCGTACGAGGTCGTGGCACTGCCCTTCTACAAGCGCCAGAAGTAGCCACCGGGCGTGACCCTGCGCACATCGCCGCTGGTCACGCATGCCTCCAGCAGTCCCCCCTTCACCAGCACTCCCCCGCGTACAGGAGAATTCAGGCCATGAGCAACCCCCAGCAGCTGCGTTACAGCAAGGAGCACGAGTGGCTGTCGGCCGCCGAGGACGGCGTGGCAACGGTCGGCATCACGGAGCACGCGGCCAACGCGCTCGGTGACGTCGTCTTCGTCCAGCTCCCGGAGGTCGGCGCCACGGTGACCGCGGGCGAGTCCTGCGGCGAGCTGGAGTCGACCAAGTCGGTCTCCGACCTGTACTCGCCGGTCGACGGCGAGATCACCGCGGTCAACGAGGACGTCGTGGAGGACCCCTCCCTGGTCAACTCGGCCCCCTTCGAGGGCGGCTGGCTGTTCAAGGTGCGCGTCACGGGTGAGCCGGCCGAGCTGCTCTCCGCCGACGAGTACACCGCCTTCACCGCCGGCTGAGGAGTCGTAGAGGTATGTCCGTCCTGAACACGTCCCTGCACGAGCTCGACCCGGAGGTCGCCGCCGCGGTCGACGCCGAGCTGGTGCGCCAGCAGTCCACCCTGGAGATGATCGCCTCGGAGAACTTCGCTCCGGTCGCGGTCATGGAGGCCCAGGGTTCGGTCCTCACCAACAAGTACGCCGAGGGCTACCCGGGCCGCCGCTACTACGGCGGCTGCGAGCACGTCGACGTCACCGAGCAGATCGCCATCGACCGGGTGAAGGAGCTGTTCGGCGCCGAGTACGCCAACGTGCAGCCGCACTCCGGTGCCTCCGCCAACCAGGCTGCCCTGTTCGCGCTGGCCCAGCCCGGCGACACCATCCTGGGTCTGGACCTCGCCCACGGCGGCCACCTGACCCACGGCATGCGGCTGAACTTCTCCGGCAAGCAGTTCGACGTGGTCGCGTACCACGTCGACGACTCCGGCCTGGTCGACATGGCCGAGGTCGAGCGGCTCGCCAAGGAGCACCGCCCGAAGGTGATCATCGCCGGCTGGTCGGCGTACCCGCGCCAGCTGGACTTCGCGGAGTTCCGGCGGATCGCCGACGAGGTCGAGGCGTACCTGTGGGTCGACATGGCGCACTTCGCCGGCCTGGTCGCGGCGGGCCTGCACCCGAACCCGGTGCCCTACGCCGACGTGGTCACCTCCACCACCCACAAGACCCTCGGCGGCCCGCGCGGCGGCATCATCCTCGCCAGGCAGGCCTTCGCGAAGAAGCTGAACTCGTCCGTCTTCCCGGGCTTCCAGGGCGGCCCCCTGGAGCACGTGATCGCGGCGAAGGCGGTCTCCTTCAAGGTCGCCGCCTCGGAGGACTTCAAGGAGCGCCAGCGTCGTACGGTGGAGGGTGCGCGCATCCTCGCCGAGCGGCTGACGGCGGCGGACGCCCGCGAGGCCGGGGTGAACGTCCTGTCCGGCGGTACGGACGTACACCTGATCCTCGTCGACCTGCGCGCGTCCGAGCTGGACGGGCAGCAGGCCGAGGACCGGCTCCACGAGGTCGGCATCACGGTCAACCGCAACGCCGTCCCCAACGACCCGCGGCCGCCGATGGTCACCTCGGGTCTGCGGATCGGCACCCCGGCGCTGGCCACCCGCGGCTTCACGGCCGAGGACTTCGCGGAGGTCGCGGACGTGATCGCCGAGACCCTCAAGGCGCCCTCTCCCTTCGGGGCGGCCGACGCGGCGGCCCTGAAGACCCGGGTCGAGGCGCTGACGGCGAAGCACCCGCTTTACCCCGGTCTGGACAAGTAGTTCCCTGGTGGGGGCGCCCGACGACGTGCGCCCCCGCCCTTTTCCAAGGAGTTCCCGTGGCCATCTCGGTCTTCGACCTGTTCTCGATCGGCATCGGCCCGTCGAGCTCCCACACCGTGGGCCCGATGCGCGCGGCCCGGATGTTCGCCCGCCGGCTGCGCAACGAGGGGCTCCTGGAGTCGGTCGCCTCGGTACGGTCCGAGCTGTACGGCTCCCTCGGCGCGACCGGCCACGGCCACGGCACCCCGAAGGCGGTGCTGCTGGGCCTGGAGGGCGCCTCCCCGCGCACGGTCGACGTGGCGACGGCGGACGACCGGATCGAGACGATCAAGACCAGCGGGCGCCTGTCGCTGCTCGGCGAGCACGAGATCCCCTTCTCGTTCGACAACGACCTCAAGCTCCACCGCCGCAAGGCGCTCCCGTACCACGCGAACGGCATGACCGTGTGGGCGTACGACGCGCAGGGCGCCGAGCTGCTCTCCAAGACGTACTACTCGGTCGGCGGCGGCTTCGTCGTCGACGAGGACGCGGTCGGCGCGGACCGCATCGTGCTGGACGACACGGCCCTGAAGTACCCCTTCCGCACCGGTGACGAGTTGCTGCGCCTGACGAAGGAGACGGGTCTGTCGATCTCCGCGCTGATGCTGGAGAACGAGCGGGCCTGGCGCACCGAGGAGGAGATCCGCGCGGGTCTGCTGGACATCTGGCAGGTGATGCGGGCCTGCGTCTCGCGCGGCATGACCCGCGAGGGCATCCTGCCGGGCGGGCTCCGGGTGAAGCGCAGGGCGGCCGTGACCGCGCGCCAGCTGCGCGCCGAGGGCGACCCGCTGGCCCACGCGATGGAGTGGATCACCCTCTACGCGATGGCCGTCAACGAGGAGAACGCGGCCGGCGGCCGCGTGGTGACCGCCCCCACGAACGGCGCAGCCGGCATCATCCCCGCCGTCCTGCACTACTACATCAACTTCGTGCCCGGCGCCGACGAGGACGGGGTGGTCCGCTTCCTCCTCGCCGCCGGCGCGATCGGCATGCTCTTCAAGGAGAACGCGTCCATCTCCGGCGCCGAGGTCGGCTGCCAGGGCGAGGTCGGCTCGGCCTGCTCGATGGCGGCGGGCGCGCTCGCCGAGGTCCTCGGCGGCTCCCCGGAACAGGTCGAGAACGCGGCCGAGATCGGCATGGAGCACAACCTCGGCCTCACCTGCGACCCGGTCGGCGGCCTGGTCCAGATCCCCTGCATCGAACGCAACGGCATGGCCGCGGTCAAGGCCGTCACCGCCGCCCGCATGGCCATGCGCGGCGACGGCTCCCACAAGGTCTCCCTCGACAAGGTCATCAAGACCATGAAGGACACCGGCGCCGACATGAGCGTCAAGTACAAGGAGACGGCCCGGGGCGGGCTGGCGGTGAACATCATCGAGTGCTGAGGGCTCACTGCTTGACGGGGGTGACGCCCTTCATGCCGAACCGGGCGGAGCACTGCTCGTCGGACCGGTCGCTCGCGTTCCAGACGCAGATCCACATGGTGTGGCCGACATCGGGGACGAAGCTCGTCTTCGCGGCGCCCCAGTCGGCCTGGAACGTGTACGCGACGCCGTCGTTGCGGTAGAGCTCCGCGCCGCAGGACTGGTTCAGGGAGGTGTTGAGCACGCCCGCCAGCTCGCCGGAGCCGTTGTCGTCCAGCCAGGCGGAGCAGGCGGCGTCGTTGCCGACCCAGGAGGTGTCCGCCTCGGAGCCCTTGACCTGTGCCGGGTCGTCGCTGCCGTTGACGCCGCTGATCGACGACGAGGTGACGTGTACGGCGGCCGCCGAGGACGCGTCGGCCGTGGGGGTCGTGGCGGGGCCGGAGGACGAGCGCGCGCCGGACGCGCTCGGCGGGACGATCGTGTCCGTGCCGGACGTGTCGGACGTGCCGCCCGGGGCGGTCGGCGTCGGGCGTGCGGACCCGGCGGTGGGCGAGGCCGAACGGCTCGGGCTCGCGGAGGACGTCCGCTCCGTCCCGGCCACGGGCTCGACGGCGTCCGACGCACTGCCGGACGACGATCGCGCCGCGCCGTTCCGCGAGGTGAGGGACGGGGTGAACACGAACGCCGCGACGGCGCCGAGGACGATCACCGCGGCGGCCGCGATCAGGAGCAGGCGTCTGCGCGGGGGGCGGGGTGACGCGGCGGACGGGGACCCGGTCCCGGGCGTCGCATCCGCGTCCCGGTCCGGCGGCGGAACGGTCTCCAGCTTGTCGACCGGCGTCGCGGCGAAGGCACGCCGCGAGGCGATGCGTGCCATGACCTCCGAAGGCCAGGAGGGAGCGGGAGCGGGCAGGTGCGGGCGGGCCGCCTCCCGCACCTCGGCGGCGGTGGGGCGGGCTCCGGGGCCGGTCGCGAGACAGGACGCGACGAGGGCGGCGAGGTCGGCGTCCACGGCACGCAGCGGCTCGGCGTCGGGGACGACGCCGGGCGTACGGCCCGAGGCCGCGAAGAGCAGGAGCGCCCCGAGCGCGTAGACGTCCGCGGGCGCGGCCACGTCCTCGTCTCCGGCCTGCTGTTCCGGTGCCGAGAACCCCTGCGTTCCGTAGCCGCCGCCGCTCCTGGTGAGCCGGGCCTGGTCCGCGGCCCGCGCGATGCCGAAGTCGATCAGTTTCACGCCGTCGCGCACCAGCATGACGTTGCCGGGCTTGACATCGCGGTGCACGATCTCGTGCGCGTGCACGGCCGACAGGTGCGCGGCCGTCTCGGCCAGCAGCAGCCAGAGTGCCCCGGCGGGCAGCGGGCCGCGCAGCCGGACCGCCTCGTCCACGGTGAGCCCGGGTACGTACTCGGTGGCGAACCAGGGGCGTTCCGCGGTGCCGTCGCTGGCCAGCACCCGTGGCCCGACCCCGGCCGGGACCCGGTAGAGGATGCCGACCTCGCGTTCGAAGCGCTCGCTGGTGACCAGCCGCGGCCGAACGCGCTTGACAGCGGCGTAGCCCTTGCCGGACGCCCCGAGATAGACCTCGCCCATGCCGCCGACGCCGAGCAGGCCGATGATGTTGAAGCTGCCGATCTCCTGCGGATCGTCCGGACCGAGCGGTTCGGCGACCGTGCCATCCATCATCAGCAGTTTCCCCGACCGCTCGCGTTCACGGCGGGCAGGCTATCGAGCAAGTCAGGGCCGTGCAACACGAGTTGACAGCGCCATCGCCCGCGCCCCCCGCCCGGCATACACGTCCGCGGGAGGACCGGTCCCCGCGGTGCGTTCCTACACTGACGCGAGCCGAGCCGGAGGTATGCGACATGGCGTACGGAGACTTCCCACCCCAGATACTGCCGCCGGGCAGCCCCTCCGACAGGGTGCCGTCGGCGCCGCCGGGGACGATCTTCGTCCTGGGTGCGGAGGGCGGGTACGCCGTGCCGCCGCGCCGGTACACCCTGCTGTTCGGGCGCGACCGCGAGGACGTGCACGTGCCGGTCGGCGTCGACGACCCGACCGTCAGCCGTCGGCACGGCGTGTTCACCTGCACGGGCACGGACGGCGACTGGTGGCTGGTCAACACCGGCAATCTGCCGATCGAACTGCCCGACGGGGTGCTGATGCTCACCGGCCACAAGCGGCTCATGGAGTCCGGGTACACCCCGCTGGTGATCAACTCGTCCAGGCAGCGCTCCCATCTGGTGGAGGTCCGTGTCGTCGACGAGGACGACCGGCACCCTCGCTCCACGAGCGGTGCGGAGACCGTGGACCCCGAGACGGTCTACGAACTCTCCCCGCAGGAACGGCTGGTGCTCACCGCGCTCGCCCGGCGCTACCTGGAGGGCCACGACGCCTTCCCGCTCCCGCTGGCCTGGGAGGACACCGCCCGTCTGGTCAACGCCTCCCCGTACGTGACCAAGTCCTGGACCTACAAGTCGGTCGCGAACACCGTCGAGGACGTCCGCGAACGGCTGCACCGCCGGGGGGTGCGCGGACTGCTGCGCGACGAGGTCGGCGAGCCGGTCGGCTCGACGCTCAGCGTCAACCTGATCAGGGAACTGCTGAAGACGGCGACGCTGAGCGCCCAGGACCTGGAGTTGCTCGCCGTCAGGGACTGAGCGGAACGCAGGGTGCGTGCCCCGGCCGGTCGTCGGCCGGGGCACACGGCGTTTCTCGGCCTTCTGCCTCGCCCTCGGTTCCGGCGTTGTACGTGACGTGCATGGTGCCGTGCTCGACCGCGAAGACGGCTGCCTGGTCCTCCGCCGCGTTCTGCTGGTGTGGCTGCGGCTGCTCGGGGCCGTGCGTCGTGTTTGTCACGTGGTTGTTGTCGCCCATGATGACGGTGCCGGAGACATCCCCGATGTGGATGTCTCCGTGGGTGGATTCCGCGGGCATGGTCCGCCTTTCCTGGTCGGTCTCGGGGGGGGTCACTCGCCGCAGTCGGTCTGCAGACGCGCTGCGGCCGAACCCAACGCCGAGGCCTGACTCGACGTGTCGATCACGGAACCTTCCGGATCGTTCGCGTACGTCTGGTACTGGCTCTCCATCTGCTGGACGGACGTCAGCATGTCGTTGAGATCTGATTCCACGGAACTGTCCTGGGCTTGCGAGATGGCCTCCTGAAGCGTGGACTCGACGGTCTGAAGGTCGCTGATGGCGGTGTTGAGGTCGGAGAGCAACGCGCTCTTGTCAGGAGCCGTGGACGTCAGGCCCGAGTTGTAGTCCTCAATGGCGCTGTTGTACGAGTCGAGTTCGTCGGACGCGAGGGAGGCGTCGGTGTCGAACTGCCGCATCTCCGGCATCAGATCCGGGATCCCGGCCGCGCACACGGGATCGACGGTGGGCGCGGACGAAGTACCGTCGCTGAAGCCCGACGTACTGACGGAACTCGACGCGACGGCCGGCGACGGGTTCGGCTGGTCGTTCGCGTAGACCGCGGCGCCCACGCCCAGCACGGCTACGGCGCCGAGCGCGCAGGCGAGGGCGAGTGCCGACATTCCGCCCTTGGCGCCCGCCGCACCGGCGGCGGACAGCCCCGTGTGGCCCGCGGTCGGGGCGGTGCCCGCGGCGTGCGGCGAGTGGGTAACGGAGGAGTGCGCCGAGAGGTCGATCCGCTTCGGTATCGGTGCGGCCGAGTGTGCGCCGGTCGCATGGGCGGCGACATGCGGCTGCGGGGAGGCATGGGACAGATCGATCACCGGCCTCGCCGCATGCCCCGGCACGGAGGCGTGCGCGGGGGCCGAAGGGGCGGGCGTGGGCACGGTCGAGTGGGTGAAGGCGTGCGTGCCGCCCGCGCCGTGCGTCGGGGTGACCGCATGCGTCGGCGGGGTGAGCGCATGGGCCGGCGGAGTGACGGCCGATGCCGCGCCGGCGGCCTGTTGGCCCGCCGAATGCGCGTGCAGGGCGGTGAGTTCCCGCCACAGGACCTCCGCCTCCAGCACCAGCGCCGTCGTCTGCGCGGCCCGCCCGAGCGCTCTGCGGCGGGTGCGGGCCTCGTGCAGGAAGAACTCCTCGCCGTCCTTGTCGCCCGCGCTCCGCGCCGCCGACCAACCGGCTCCGAGCAGGCTGCCCCAGGCGTCGAACTGCCGGGACAGCGCCAGCTTCGGCGAAGCGGCACGGGCCAGCGCCGCGCCGAGCGGCGCGTGTCCGCTCCGTTCCGCCCGCAGCACCACCGCGTCCAGGGCCTGGAAGTGGGCCGCGATGTCGTCGGGGGTGGTGTCCTTCGCCTCGACCCACGTGGTGAGCGCCCGGCAGAGCCGATCGGCGGGGAACACCGTCTTCCGTACGTTCAGCACGCACTCGGCGACGTCCGGCGGGCAGCTGTAGCCGGTCTCCGAGGCGAGCAGCAGACCGTGTCGCACCAGACCGACGGCGAGCGCGTCGGCGTCCGGCAGGCCGAGCAGCTCGTTCAGGTGCCGGGCGGCCAGCTCGGCGCCGGACAGCGACCCGAGCAGGTACAGCAGGTCGCGTTCCTGCGGACCGAGCCTGTTCAGCAGCGCGGGAAGCAGTTCGGGAAGGTCGGCGATGCCCGGCAGGCCCTTGCCGGTCGCGGCCGACAGGGCGATGCGCCGCAGCCGCAGCGGGTTGCCGTCCACCGCGTCGC
This sequence comes from Streptomyces sp. NPDC007901, assembly GCF_042959465.1. Lineage (NCBI taxonomy): Bacteria > Bacillati > Actinomycetota > Actinomycetes > Kitasatosporales > Streptomycetaceae > Streptomyces > Streptomyces sp. NPDC007901. The sequence continues at coordinate 333,115 of NZ_JBIBKW010000011.1, forward strand.
ACAGCGCGGGGACGATCCGTGCCTCCTCCGGCCCCAGTGCGCGCGGGAGCAGCGCCGCCACCAGTTCCGTCGCCGCCGGGGCCGTCAGCCCGTCGAGCCGGATCGCGTGCACGCCGTCGACCGCGGACCGCTGCTGCGAGGTGAAGACGAACGTGGACTGCTCGGCCATGTCGAAGAGCCGGCGCAGGTCCTTCTCGTCGAGTCCGGCGTCGTCCAGGTAGATCCGCAGCCGCAGGGTCTTCAGATGCTCTTTCAGCACCTCCAGGGACGGCTTGTAGTCCGGCGCGTCGAAGCTGATGTCGAAGATCGCCTGGGCGAGGTCGTCGGCCGTACGTCCGCCGGCCTCGACATAGGCGGCGCCTTCGGGCCCGCGTGGCAGCTCGCGCGCGAGGTGGCGCAGCAGCGCGCTCTTGCCGACCCCGGACGCGCCCCAGACCTGCACCAACTGCCGTGTCTCGACGGCCTCTCGCAGGATCCGCACGTCCCCGGCCCGGCCGATCAGCGGCTCGGCGGCGGACCGCGGCAGCTGGGAGATCGGCCGGCGCTTGACCGGATCCCGCAAGGGCGCCCCCTGCACGATGCTCACGGTGTTGTTGCTGCCTACGACCACCGTTCCGGAGACGTCGCCGACCCGGATCCCCCCGGAAGCCTCCGGAGCACCGTTGTTCTCTGGCATCTGCTTCCCCGTCCTCTCCAACGCCCGGGTCCCGGCACTCGGCCATGCTGGCGCCGGCCCGTCCTGCGAACCCGGCGCTATTACGTGTTCGGCGAGATCGCCGGTGATCCGGCGGGCCCGGCCGCGACGGCGATCCGGGCGAGGCGATCCAGGTCGAGGATCGTGATCCTGCGGTAGCCGGTCACGACCGCGCCCGAGTCCCGCAGCGCGCGCAGGGCCTTGTGGATCGACGACTCGGCCGCGCCGACCAGGGTGGCCATCTCCGGCTGGGACAGCGGGAGACGGGCTTCGTTCCGGCCGGGAGGCCCGTAGGTGACGGCCAGGTGGTGCAGGATCCTGGCCAGCCGTCCGAGCACGTCGCACCCGGTGAAGTCGACGATCCGGCCGGTCGCCGTGCGCAGCTTGGCCACCACGCTCGCGCTGAGCGCGAGTCCGATGGTGGGGTGCTGTTTCGTGCACTCCAGGAGTTCGGAGCGGAGGATGTAGCGGGCCAGCACCCGGCCGCAGGCGGTCACGGTGCCGACGCGCGGCTGGCCGTCGATCCCGGCGAACTCCCCGACCAGGTCCCCGGCCATCCGCACGGCCAGCAGTGCCTCGCGGCCGTCCTGCGCCCGCGCGGTCACCTTGACCATGCCGCCGAGCAGGAGCAGCGCGAAGTCCGAGGTGTCGGCCTCGCGGATGGTGATCTGACCCGCCGGGTAGGCCACGCCGTGGCCGAGTCCCATGAGGATCGCGCGGTCGGCCTCGTCGACCCGGCCGAGCAGCCCGGCCGGCGGCCAGTAGGCCACGGCCCCGCGCACCCGTGTGTTGCTCATCGGCCACACCTCTCTTCCCCGTGCCGCCGAAGCCGCACAAGCCGTATTAGTAGCCGGTCTACCCGGGGACCCCTCCTCTACGGTCGCGTCCATCATCTTGTCGACATCGGATGACCGGGACGTCGGCACATCGATCAGTCGAAGTGCCTGCCCCCGTCGTGATCGCGGAGGAACTGTGAATCCGAGGTATCCATACCGAGCCCTGTTGACCTGCGACATCGCCGGTTCCGCGGGCCGCGGTCAGCAACGGCAGCAGGAGATCCGCCGCGTACTGCGCACCGCGCTGTCCGACGCCCTGGACGTGGCGGATCTGGACGCGCGGGACTTCGCGTACGTCGACACCGGCGACGGCTTCCAGCTCGTCGCCCCGGCCGCGCTGCCCAAGGCCGGACTGCTGGTTCCGCTGCTCCCGGAGCTGAGTGCGCGGATCCGTGAGCACAACCGGCGGGCCCCCGTGGACGCCCGACTGCGGTTGCGGGCCGCGGTGCACGCGGGGGAGATCCTGGTGGACCCGGAGGGCACGGTCTCCGGCGCCCCCTTCGAGGTGCTGGCCCGGCTGCTCGACTCGGCCCCGCTGCGGCACGCGACCCTCACCGGTACCAGTGGCACCCCGGTCGCCGCGATCCTCTCGCAGCACTTCTACGAGGAGACGGTCGGGCACGGCTACGAGGGGCTCGAGGCCGACGCCTTCACCGCGGCGGACGTCCGGGTCAAGGAGTACGCCGCGCGGGCCTGGCTCTGGTACCCCGGCAGCCCGGTCGGGCCGCGCGTCGATCCCGGCCGGGACTCCGGCTCCGGCGAGCGGCCTTCGGAACCCGGGCCGCGGAGCGCGGAGCAGCTCGTCCAGGCCAGCGGGAACGGCACGGCCTTCGCCGTCCACCGGGGCAACCAGTACATCCGCCGCAACGACCGGGGTTGATACGCACCGATGAACGAGGAACTAGCCGAGCTGGCCGCGAGCGGCGCCACCGCTCTGGTCACCGCAGTGGGCACCGATCTCTGGCAGGAGGCGAAGCGGCTGATGAGCGGCATCCTCGCCCGGGCTCGCGGCGGCCGCCGCGACGAGCTGTCCGTGGCGCTGGACCGGCAGTCGACCGCCGCGAGGGGAGCGGTCGACTCCGGGTCCGTGCACTACTGGACCGAGGCCCTGTCCCAACTGCTCGACCGGAACCCGGAGTTCGCCCAGGACGTCAGGGCCCTGGCCTCGCTGGGAACACCGGACAGGCCCGACATCGCGATCCAGGTCAATTCCGCCACCGATTCGGCTGAGGTGTTCGCGGTGCAGCACGGCACCCAGTACTTCGCCGCCGGGCCGACGTCCCGCGATTCCGGGGAACGGCCGTGAGCCGGCACGACGGCCGGCGGGACGGCCTGATGAACGGACGAGTACGGGCGGCGCTGCTCGTGGCCGTCGTCATCGGGGCTTTCGTCGAGGTCGGCACGCCACATCGGCAGTACGGCCCGTTCGTGAACGTGTTCGCCCTGGCGGCGGTGGGTGTCGTCGGCGCGGCGGCCGTACTCGGATCCGAGTCCGTGGCGACGCTCGCCCGGCAGCGGGACCGGCTCGAACAGGAAGCCCAGTCCCCTACGACGGCTCCGGTCTGCCGCTACGTCACCGGAACGGCGGTGGCGCAGCCCCGGTCCCAGCCCCAGCCCCCGAGGTCCCAGCCGATCCTGCGCGAGCGGCCGACCGACCTGAGCGTTCCCCGCTTCGGCGACGGCGCCCGCGCCCAGGGCTATCCCTGGCTGCTGCCGGAGCGCACCGTACAGAACGGGATCGCCGCCGACGAGGCCACGGTCGGTGCCTTCGCCATCCGCGCGGCTTCCGTCATCGGGCCCGGCCACCGCTGCGCCCGGCCCGCCGAGCCGCGGCAGGACTCCTACCGGATCGGACGGAGCCGGGACAGCCGGTACGCGATCGTCGCCGTGGCCGACGGCCTGTCCAGCGCGGCCTGGTCCGACGCCGGGGCCACCACGGCCTCCAGCCAGGCCGTCACCCTGCTGCGCGAGCAACTCGAGACGCGGGGCTTCGGCGGCCTCGACGGGAAGGAACTGTACGGGCGGATCGCGGAATCGGTCGCCGCGCACGCGGCCGGGCGCGGCGTCGCCACCTCGCAGGTGGCCACCGTGCTGATCACCGCGGTGCTCGCCGAACCGGACGCTAACGGCGTCGCGGAGGCCTGGGTCGCGTGGCTGGGCGACAGTTCGGCCTGGACACTCGATCCGCGCCTCCCGCTGTGGCGGACATCCGCCGGAGACACCAAGGACCGTGCGGCCACGGTCGTCTCGAACGAGGTCGCCGGGCAACTGCCGGACACACCGCAACTGGCCAGGGACCACTACGTCTCGCTGGCCCCCGGCGCCGCCCTGGCCCTGGTCACGGACGGGATCGGCGACGCGTGGGCGGACCCGGCCGGCAACGTCAACGCGTACTTCGCGAACGCCTGGCGCTCGCCGGTCCCGGCCACCCGGTTCACCGCCGACGTCGGCTTCGACGCACCGCAGTGCCTGGACGACCGTACGGCCGTCGTGGTGTGGAACGGTGGCCGGGCATGACAGAACCGCCTCTCCTCGACGGCGCCGACGACCGTGTCGGCGACGGCGGCAGCCACGGCGACAGCGACGGCCACGGCGACGGCCCGGCAGTCGATCCGCGGGGCTGGGCGTTGCCCCGGACCGTGGGCGTCGACGAGCTCGGGCCGTTGGCCGAGCCGATCTCCGAACACAACGGCCAGGCCGTCGCCGTACGGCCGCTGACGGACCATCCGGGCTGGCTGGCCAAGCTCTACCGGCCGGACCAGCACCCGGAGGACGCCCACCGGCTCGACCTGCTGATCTCGGCTCCGGGCACGCTGCCGGAGGCGGCTCGTGCGGCCCTGTACGCCGGGACCTGCTGGCCCGCGGCCCGGATCCAGGAGCCCGGCAACCCGGCCGTCGGCTGTGTGATCCCGATGGCTCCCGAGCAGTACCGTGCCGAGCTGCGGCGCGGCGCGTTCGGCGAGCGCCGCTTCGTGGAGATCGACTGGCTGGCGAAGTCCGACGAGTCGATCCGAGGTGTCGGGCTGCCGTCCCCCGGCTTCGCGGGCAGGCTGGACGCCTGCCGCCGGCTGACGGAGCTCGCCGCGATCCTGGAGAGCCTCGGCCTGGTCTACTCGGACTGGTCGTTCTCCAACGCCTTCTGGAGCCCGGACCAGCGTTCCGTCTACCTCATCGACGTCGACGGCTGCCAGCCGAAGAAGATGCCCGACATCCACCAGCCGAACTGGGCCGACCCGCTCACCCCGCCGGGCACCGACGCGGACGGGTTCACCGACCGCTACCGGCTCGGACTGCTCGTCGCGAAGAGCCTGACGGGCCTGCGTGACGCGCGCGTCTTCCACACCGTCGCCGGGTCCCACTGGCAGAACCAGCCCGCCGTCTCCGAGGTACTGCTCGACATGCTGCTCGCGACCGACCGCGAGCGACGGCCCTCGGCCGCCCAGCTGCACCAGGCCCTGAACAGCGGGCCCTATCTCAGGACCGTGCCGCGTCCGACGCGCACCGGGCTGCCTCCGCTGCCCCCCGCCGGCGCCGCCACGGCCGTGGAGAAACACCAGCCGGCGCCCGTCGAGGCGGCGTCGGCGCCCACGGCACCCACCGTGGAGAAGCCCACGTCCACCTCGCACGACGTGTGGATCGTCGTGCTCGTCGTGGCCGTGATCCTGCTCTTCGTCATCGCCTCCAACCACTAGCCCAGAGGTGCACCATGTCACTCTGCCTTCCCACCTATGTGGTGATCGACGCGTCCTCGTCGATGAAGCCGCACGAGGCGGTGCTCAACGCGACCCTCTCCCGTCTCCACTACAACCTGGCGACGAATCCCCGCGTCTCGGAGTTCGCCCGGGTCTGTGTGGTCGCCTTCTCCACCGATGTGCACGTGGTGATCCCGATGTCGGACATGGAGCAGGTGCCGGCCATGCCCGAGGTGATCTGCGGCGGGCGCACGGAGTACGGCAAGACCTTCGACCGGGTGCGGGAGTGCATCGAACAGGATGTCAGCGACCTGAGGGCGCAGCACTTCAGCGTGCTGCGGCCGACGGTCTTCTTCCTGACCGACGGCGGTCCGACCGACGCGCGCTGGCAGCACTCCTTCCGCATGCTGGTGGACCGGGACTGGCCGCGCCATCCGCACGTGATCGCCTACGGCTTCGGCGGCGCCAAGCGCGACGTGCTGGAGCAGGTGGCGACCAAGGCGCTGTTCATCGCCGACGGTTCGGACACCGAGTCGGCGCTGAGCGCGGCGATCACCGGTCTGCTCAACACCCTGATCGCCTCCTCGAAGACCGGTCAGATGCAGATCGCCACCGACGTCAAGGGCTTCGAGTACGTCCAGGTCGCCCAGGAATACGTCGACTGATGAGGGACGTCGACCCGCGTGCCGCGTCGTCCTGGGCACCGCGCGCCTCCGTCGGACTGACCGCGCTGGCCGTGGCGCTGCTCACCTGCGGCGCCGCGATCGAGGTGACGGGCAATGTCCTCAACTCCGCGGCGAAGGGGAACGGCGGCGACTCGCACCCGATGAGGACCGTGGCCCCGACCCACGGACGCTCCCGCACCTCGGAGGCGCCGTCGCCGCACCGTTCGCCCTCGGCCTCACCCACCGATCTGCCCAGTCCCAGTCCCAGTGCCAGTTCAAGTGCCAGTCCCGGTCCCGGTCCCGGTTTCAGTCCCAGTGCCACTCCCCCTGCCACTGCCACCGGGGGTCCGGTCATCAGGTGGTAGACGGCAGGGCCGGCCGGCGGATGCCGGTCAGCCCTCCGTCAGCCACGCCCGCGTACCGAAGGAGGCGCACGCGCGGGACGCCACCGCCGCGGCCCGTGCCAGGGCCTCGCTGAAGGCCGGGCCGTCGAGGGTGGCGGGTGCGGCGAGGTGATGGGTGAGGGCGCCGTGCAGGACGTCACCCGCGCCCAGGGTGTCCACCACCCGGGTCTCGGGGACGTCGACGAGGCCGCCGCCCCCGGGACCCGCCCACGCGATCGGCGCCCCGCCGTCGGTGACGGCCGTCCAGGTCACCCCGTGGTCCCTGAGGAACTCCAGGGTGTCGGCGGGGGTGGCGGTGCCCGGCGGGTGGAAGTCCGCGGAGCACACGGCGACGTCGATCGAGCGCAGCAGCCGGTCCGTGCCGTCCTTCCAGCTGCCCGCGTCGAGGACGGTGGGCCGGCCGGCGGTGCGGGCGGCGGCCGCGACGGCGACGGCCAGCTCCATGTGGTGCCCGTCGAACTCGGCGATGTCGCAGGACGCCACCAGTGCGTCCAGGTCGTCCGGTTCACCCGGATCGGCCGGGGGCCACAGCTGTCGCCCGGTGGCGTTGGTCGAGGCGACGGCGCGTGCTCCGGTCGAGGCGGTGACCAGGATCGAGGACACCGCGGGCGGCTCCGCGCGCCCGGCGGCCAGGTCCGTGACGCGCACCCCTTGCGCGTCGAGATCCGCCCTGATGCCGAGGGCCAGCGGATGCGAGCCGATGCCGGTGAGCAGACGGGGCCGGCCACCGAGCCGGCCGAAGGCCACGGCCGCGCCGGTGGCGGGGCCGCCCGCGGCGACCACCTGGTCACGGGCCGTCAGTTTCTCGTCCGGCCCGGGCACATGGTCCACCAGCTGGATGACGTCCAGGGTGCACAGGCCCACGAAGAGCCCCTCGGTCCTCGCCACGCGGCCAGTGTACGCAGCCCATTTTCCCTGGCCAGGAAACATAAAAGTCCACAGGTCGCGGTCGCACCCTCTGGCAACGACCGGCAGCGGGTACGGGCCCGGCTCGGCCTCACGGACGAGGACTTCGCGACCTCCTGAGCCTCCCCCGCGTTCCCGGGACCTCTGTTCCCCCAGGGGCTACCGATAAGTAACCGCCGGCTCGTACGCTGCCGCCAACTCACCACCGAACCGAGGGAGTTGGGTCATGCGGGTACGGAGACGGCTGGCGGCGGTCGTGGCGGCCGGGGCCCTGTTCGCGATGGCGGGCTCCGCCGCGCACGCGGACACGGACCCGGACGCGGCGAAGTTCTCCGCGACCACCGGCATCGGTACGCACAACGCGTACGAGAAGGACAAGTACACCTACTGGGCGCAGGCGCTGGACTCCGGGGCCTCGCTGCTGGAGCTGGACGTGTACGCGGACAGCATCAGCAAGCGGTGGCGGGTCAGTCACAGCAATCCGTGGGGCAACGACAACAACTGCGAACACGCCGACACCCCCGCCGAGTTGTACAGCCAGAACCGCAACCAGGACCTCGGCAGCTGCCTCGACAACATGGCCGCCTGGGAGCAGCTGCACCCGGACCACGCGCCCGTCGTCGTCAAGGTCGAGCTGAAGGTCGGCTTCAACAACAACGTCGGCCTCGGCCCCGACGAGTTCGACACGCTCGTCTCCCAGAAGCTCGGCAGCAGCGTGTACAAGCCGGCCGACCTGCTCGGCTCCTCGTACTCCACGCTCGACGCGGCCGCCAAGGCCGACGCCTGGCCCACCCGTGACCAGCTCAAGGGCAAGTTCATCTTCGAACTGATCCCGGGCACGGTCGAACAGGCCAACCCCTTCGACCACTACTGGACCGACCAGGAGTACGGCGACCATCTGCGGGACCTGTCCGCCGCCGGGGAGATCTCCGAGGCCCAGGCCTTCCCGGCCGTGCTGGGCGCGGCCGCCGGCGACCCGCGCACCAGCCGCTACGACTCCTCCATCCGGCCCTGGTTCGTGATCTTCGACGGCGACGCGGCCACCTACGTCGACAATGCCTACGACACGTCGTTCTACTCCGCGAACCACTACATCCTGATCATGACGGACGCCGCCGGCGTGTCACCGGCGATCTCCTCCACCGGCCCGACCGACGCCGAGGTCGCGGCCCGGCTGGCCCTGCTCGCCGCCGACCACGCGAGCATCATCACCTCGGACTGGTCGACCAAGTCGGCGGCCGTGCTCGGTGAGGTGGCGGCCCGAAGCTGACAATTCCCGCGCCCGCGCGGATCTCCCATGCCAAGGTGGGGAATACGGAATACGCAACTGCAACGCGTGTCACCCCACTGGCACCCAGGGAGCCTCCCACATGCTGCACGGAATCGACGTGAGCGCGTACCAGTCCTCCAGTTACGACACGGATGACCTCTCCTTCGTCTTCATCAAGGCGACGGAGGGGCATTCGTACGTCAACCCCAGACTGGCCGCCCAGACCAAGACCGGGCGCGACGCCGGACTGGTCGTCGGCTTCTACCACTTCCTCTGGCCCGGCAACCTCACCGCCCAGGCCGAGTACTTCGTCAAACACGCTCCCGAGAAGGCCGGCGAGATCCTCGCCGTCGACTGGGAGACCACCGCCGACGGCACCCACGCGAGCAACGCCGAGAAGGACACCTTCATCCGCAAGGTCAGGGAACTCCGCCCGAACCACCGGGTCGTGCTCTACACCAACCGGAACTTCTGGCTGAACATCGACACCACCTCGTATGCCGGCGACGGCCTCTGGATCGCCGACTACGTCAGCGCCGGCCACCCCCGCATCAAGGCCAAGTGGCGTTTCCACCAGTACACCAGCGACCCGCACGACAAGAACGTGGCGGACTTCGACGACAAGGACGCCCTCAAGTCCTGGGCGAAGAAAGAGGATTGAGAGCCCACGGACCGTCCGGCAGGTTTCGGGGCGGGGTGCCCGGGCCACACTGTGAACCGTGGTGAGCAGCCCCGCCTCCTTCTGGGCGGCCCTCGACGCCGGTGACCGGGCGGCGCTGCTGCGGGCGGCGACGCGGGTGCCGCTCGCAGCCGACCGGCAGTTCCTGACCCAGGGCGAGGGGTCCGATCATCTGGTCGTACTGCTGGACGGCTGGGTGAAGGTCGTCGCCCAGTCGCAGGCCGGCTACCGCGCCCTGCTCGCGCTGCGCGGCCCGGGCGAACTCCTCGGCGAGCAGGCCTCGGTGGAGAACGGCCGCCGTTCCGCCACCCTGGTCACGGCCACCGCCGCCGACCTCCTGCACCTCCCGGCCAGCCGTTTCCACGTCCTGGCCCGCGCCCGCCCCGGCATCGCCGCGGCCCTGGAGCAGACTCTGGTACGACGGCTGCGCGAGGCCGACGCCCAGCGCGCCGGCATCACCGAACCGGTCCCCGCCCGCCTCGCCGCCCTCCTCCTCGACCTCGTCGACCGGTGCGGCCTCCCGGAACCGGACGGCCCCGGCCACCGTATCGGCCTCAGCCTCTCCCAGGACGACCTCGCCGGGCTGCTGCTGACCTCCCGGCGCACCGTGAGCCGAGTCCTCGAACAGTGGCGAGCGCGAGGCTGGATAGTCACGGGCCGCCAGTCACTGGCCGTGCGGGCAGCGGACCGACTGGCGAAGCAGGCATCCGGCGGCTGACGGACGGACACGGACCGGACCACCCCCGCCCGTCAGTTCCGGCGCAGCAGTAGCGGCGGAGCGGGCAACGGACCGACTGGCGAAGCAGGCAGCCGGCGGCTGACGGACGGACACGGACCGGACCACCCCCGCCCGTCAGTTCCGGCGCAGCAGTAGCGGCGGAGCGGGCAACGGACCGACTGGCGAAGCAGGCAGCCGACAGACAGACACGGACCGGACCACCCCCACCCGGCAGTTCCGGCGCAGCAGTAGCGGCGGAGCGGGCAACGGACCGACTGGCGAAGCAGGCAGCCGACAGACAGACACGGAACGGACCACCCCCACCCGGCAGTTCCGGCGCAGCAGTAGCGGCGGAG
>NZ_JBIBKW010000011.1:343429-383422 GCF_042959465.1 Streptomyces sp. NPDC007901
CGTGCGGGCAACGGACCGACTGGCGAAGCAGGCAGCCGACAGACAGACACGGAACGGACCACCCCCACCCGGCAGTTCCGGCGCAGCAGTAGCGGCGGCGCGGGCAACGGACCGACTGGCGAAGCAGGCGGCCGACAGACAGACACGGACCGGACCACCCCCACCCGGCAGTTCCGGCGCAGCAGTAGCGGCGGAGCGGGCAACGGACCGACTGGCGAAGCAGGCGGCCGACAGACAGACACGGACCGGCCCACCCCCACCCGGCAGTTCCGGCGCAGCAGTAGCGGCGGAGCGGGCAACGGACCGACTGGCGAAGCAGGCATCCGGCGGCTGACGGACGGGCGCGGAGCAGGCCGACCCCCGCCCAGGAGTTCCGCGTGCGGCAGTGGTGGCGGGACCGGGCTCCCCAGATCGGTCCCGCCACCGGCCGCCCCCGCGGATCCGCCCGTGCCGGGAGCGTCCCCCGATGTCGCACTCGCACGTGGCGGTCCCCCCGAGCCCGCGGGGAGTCCGGACGGCGCCGACGCGGGACCCGTGGTGCGCCCCGCGCATACCTGGATAGAACCTGCCGCCGTCGGCGTCTACGCCATCTGGCGCACAGTGCCCCGATCCCGGCAGGACCGCGGGGAGCCAGCGGCCGTCAGCCCCGGAAGTTCTCCGGCCGCTCCGGGGACGCCTCCGCCAGTGCCTTCCGTACGCCCTCCGCGTCCGCCCGCAGGCCGTACACGGGCGTCCCCGGCTGCTGGCGCCAGGAGTCGTCGATGCCGCCGTTGTCGACCGTGTCGAAGCCGAGTTCGTCGACCAGCGCCCGGACGACCCGCTTGGCCGCCTCGTCGTCGCCGGAGACCGGGACGGCCTGGCGGTCGGGGTCACCGGCGGGGCGGCCGCGGTCCAGGATGTCCTGGGCGTAGGTGCCGTTGAAGACCTTGACCACGCCGTGGCCGATCTGACGCTCCGTCCAGCGGCTCTCCGTGACGCCCTCGTCCTCGATCCCGCCGATCCGGCCGTCCCGCTCACGGGGGTAGTAGTTGCCGGTGTCGATCACGGCGACGTCCGGTGCCGCCCCGTCCAGGAGGCCGGCCGGCAGGTCCGGGACCGCCTTCAGCGGGACCGTGACGACCACGACGGCCGCGCCCCGCGCCGCCTCCTCGGCCCGTACCGCCGTCGCTCCGGTCTCCTCGGCCAGTGCGGCCAGCGTCTCGGGGCCGCGCGAGTTCGCCACGGACACGTCGTGCCCGAGGGCGGTGAGCCGCCGCGTGAGGTTGCCGCCGATGTTGCCCGCCCCGATGATGCCGATCTTCATGACATGCCTTCCGAGAGTCGTTGCACATGCATGCATGCGTCCGCTGTGCGGCGACAACCCAGGGCACGCGGGACCTATTCCGCGGGCGCGGCGATCGGGTGAGGTACCGGTTCCGGCCCTCAGATCCGTACGACGATCTTGCCCGTGTGCGTGTTGGACTCCATCAGCCGGTGCGCGTCCCGGATCCGGTCCAGGCCCTCCAGCACCTCGCCGACGACCGGCCGGAAGCCGCCGTCGGCCAGGCCGGCGTCGAGGAAGGCGGCGGAGCGGCGGCGGCCCTCGGGGGTCGAGGTGAGGACCTGGTTGGCGTAGGTGTGGATCGTGAAGGGCCAGTTCCAGGGGATCTCGGCGGGGCTGCGGTCCAGCCAGCCGTAGACCACCACGGACCCGCCGGGGGCGAGCGCCTCGGCGAGCGGGCGGAAGCCGGGGCCGCCGATCGCGTCGAACATCACCTCGGCGCCCCTGCCCCCGGTGAGCCCCTTGACCTCCGCGGCCACGGCCTCCGCCGTCGACTCCCCGGTGACGATCACCTCCGCCGCGCCAAGTTCCAGCAGCCGCTTCCGTTTGGCCTCGGTACGGGTCGTGGCGAGCGGGATCGCACCGATGCGGCGGGCCACCTGGATCGCCGCGGTGCCGACCCCGCTGGACGCCCCGGTGATCAGGACATGGTCACCGGGCCGCAGCCCCGCGGTCTCCAGCAGCCCGCCGTACGCCGTGGTGTACGTCAGCCAGGCCGCGGCGCCGGTGACCGCGTCGACGGAGGCCGCGCGCCGGAGGACCGAGGTCTCGGGCAGCACGACCCGTTCCGCGTACACGCCCCGCGCGCTCATCTCGATGCCGGGGCCGGTCATCACGGGGTCGCCGACGGCGAGTCCGGTGACACCCTCGCCGACCGACTCGACGACCCCGGCGGCCTCGTAGCCGAGCCGGGAGGCGGGCAGGGTCGGCCGGTAGTAGTAGGTGCCCGCGCGGAACAGGGCTTCCGCGCGGTTGAGACCGAGCGCCTCGACGCGTACGGCGACCTGGCCGGGGCCGGGATCCGGGAGGGGCACGTCCTCGACGGTCAGGACGTCGGGTCCGCCGGTCTCATGGAAGAGCACGGTGCGTGTGGTGGGTGACATGGCGTCGACGCTAGGCGGCGGCCACGAGACGGTCCATGTCCTCAGGTATCGCTTTCCTGTCCGTCCGTCTCGCCCGACAGGCCTACGGCCGCGGTCGGTCACCCGTCGCCGTTACCGTACGGGCATGGACGTGCTGAGCGACGCGGTCGCCGCGATGCGCACCGGACGGCCGCACTCCTCCCGCCGGGACAAGCACGCGCCCTGGGGGATGCGGTTCGCGGCCTCGGAGGGCGCGGGGTTCCACGTGGTGCTGCGCGGGTCGGCCTGGCTGCTCCCGGCGGCGGGCGAACCGGTGGCGGTGGGGCCGGGCGACGTGGTGTTCCTGGCCCACGGGCACGGTCACGCGCTGGCCAGCGGACCGGACGTACCGCTGGAGGAGGTGCGGCCGGGACCGGACGGCCGCTGGCCCGAACCGCCGCGCCCGGTGCGGGAGTCGGAGCCGGACACGGTCCTGCTGTGCGGCGCCTACCAGCTGGACCGCTCCCGCGCCCACCGGCTGCTGTCCGAGCTGCCGGAGGTGGTCCATCTGCCCGCCCGGGTGGGCGCCCATCGCTCGCTGCGGGCCGCGGTGGAGCTGCTCGGGATGGAGCTGGAGGACCGGCAGCCGGGTGCGGACGCGATCGTCACCTCGCTGCTCGACACCCTGCTGCTCTACATCCTGCGGGCCTGGTGGCTGCGGGAGCGGGGCGCCGACCGGGCGAGCGGCTGGGCGGCCGCGCTCGCCGACCCGGCGGTCTCTGCGGCGCTGCGCGCGATCCACGGTGACCCCGCGCGGCCGTGGACGGTGGCCGAGCTGGGCGCGCGGGGCGGTCTGTCCCGGGCGGCCTTCGCCCGCCGTTTCACCACGCTGGTGGGTGAGCCGCCGCTGGCGTATCTGACCTGGTGGCGGATGACCACGGCGGGCCGGCTGCTGCGCGAGGACGCCCTGCCGCTCCGGCAGGTCGCCGAACGCACCGGCTACACCTCGGAGTTCGCCTTCGCCAAGGCGTTCAAACGGGAGTACGGCGTGGCGCCGGGCCAGTACCGCAGGGCCGCCGGCTAGCCGGCGAACGGGTCCGCCAGTTCCGCGCTCAGTATCTCCGCCGCGCCCTCCGCGTCGCCGGCCGCCAGTGCCCGGACGAGTGCCTCGTGGGCGGCGTCCCCGGTGTCGGGGTCGGTGGTGCGCAGGCCGGTCAGGGCGAGGAGTTCGATCAGGCCCTCGCGGAGCACCGGGGTGAACTCGGTGAACAGGTCGGTGAGGACGGGGTTGTGGGCCGCGGCGACGACCGCCGCGTGGAAGGCGATGTCGGCGTCGACGAAGGCGGGGTCGTCCGCCGCTCCCGCCGCCCGGCGGCCCGCCAGCGCCGCCTCAACCGCCGTGACGTCCTCCGCCGTACGACGCTCCGCGGCGAGCCGGGCCGCGTGCACCTCCACGGCCATGCGGACCTCGTACACATCGGTCACCGCGGCCCGGCGCAGCCGGGTCGGCCAGTCCTCGGCGGCCTCGGTGGCGATGACGAAGACACCCGAGCCCTGCCGGGGCCGCACCAGCCCGGCGCCCGCGAGCGCGCGCAGCGCCTCGCGGACGGTGGAGCGGCCCACGCCGAGTTCCTTCGCCAGGGTCGTCTCGCCGGGCAGCCGGGTGCCGACGGGCCAGGCGCCGCCGGTGATCTGCTCGCGCAACCGCGCGGCGGCCTGTTCGACCAGGGGGCTCGGGCGGACGGGGCCAAGCGGCATGCGGTGTCACCAACTACGTTCGGGGCCGGACCGGTTCACAGGAATTCTCACTTGTCTGAGGACCTGAGGACTCGCTAGCGTACCGGCCATGACGTTCCGCGGTCTTCTTCTCGGCTGCCGCGGCGGGGCCTGACGCGACCGGCACCCCGCCGCGGGTCGCCGTGCTGCCGGTCACCGTCCGACCGACGAGCCGAGAGGCAGCCGCCCCGATGACCCTGCTGTGGAATCCGCAACGCCCCAGCCCGATGCCGTACGACCGCTACCGCCCCTTCCACGAACGCGTGCACGTGCCCGCCACGGCGGACCGGAGCTGGCCGTCCGCCCGGATCGGACGCGCCCCGCTGTGGGTGCCGGTCGACCTGCGCGACGGCAACCAGGCGCTCGCCGAGCCGATGGACACCCCGCGCAAGCGCCGCTTCTTCGATCTGCTGGTCCGCACCGGCTTCAAGGAGATCGAGGTCGGCTACCCGTCCGCCTCCCGCACGGACTTCGACTTCGTACGGCACCTGGTGACGAGCGGAGCCGTGCCGGACGACGTGACCCCGGTGGTGTTCACCCCGGCCCGGCGGGACCTGATCGACCGGACCTTCGACGCGATCGAAGGGCTGCCCCGGGCCGTCGTCCACCTCTACATCGCCACCTCTCCCGTGTGGCGGGAGGTGGTACTGCGCCGGGACCGGGCCGAGGTGTGGCGCACCGTGCGCGAGGCGGCCGAGCACATGGCGCGCCGGGCCGGGGACGCCCCCGGGGTCCGCTTCCAGTTCTCCCCGGAGACGTACAACCTCACCGAGCCCGACTTCGTCCTCGAACTCTGCGACGGGCTGACCGAGTTGTGGGACGCGAGCCCGGACCGCCCGGTCACGCACAACCTCCCGGCGACCGTGGAGATCGCCACCCCGAACGTCTACGCCGACCAGATCGAGTACGCCCACCGCCACCTCGCCCGCCGCGACGCGGTGATCCTCTCCGTCCACCCGCACAACGACCGCGGCACCGGCGTCGCCTGCGCCGAACTCGCCGTGCTGGCCGGTGCCCAGCGCGTGGAGGGCTGCCTGTTCGGAAACGGCGAGCGCACCGGCAACGTGGACCTGGTCACCCTCGCGCTCAACCTGTTCGCCCAGGGGGTGGACCCGATGGTCGACCTCGGAGACATCGACGCGGTCCGCGCGACGGTCGAGGAGTGCAACCGGCTCCCGGTGCACCCCCGCCATCCCTACGCCGGCGACCTCGTGCACACCGCGTTCTCCGGCACCCACCAGGACGCGATCAGCAAGGGGTTCGAGGAACACGCCCGCAGGGCGCGGGAGTCGGGGGTTCCCGAGTCCCGGGCGCCCTGGTCGGTCCCCTACATGCCGGTCGACCCGGCCGATCTGGGACGGACGTACGAGGCCGTCATCCGCGTGAACTCACAGTCCGGCAAGGGCGGTTCGGCGTACCTGCTGCGCACCCACCACGGCATCGACCTGCCGGAGCGGATGCGCCCGGAGTTCGCCCGTCTCGTCCAGGAGGCCACGGACGCGAGCGGCCGGGAGGCCACGCCGAAGGAGCTGTACGACCTCTTCCGCGCCGCCTACCCGGCCGACGGCGAGGTCCGGCTGGAGTCCTGGTCGGTCCACGAGGAGGCGCCGGGCCGGCACCGCTTCGTCTGCACCCTGCGCACGGGCGACCGGGCCGGCGACCACGAGGGCACGGGCCCCGGCCCGCTGACCGCCCTCGCCGACGCGCTGACCGGCGCCGGACACGCCACCCAGGTCCTGGAGGTAACCCACGGCGGGGCCTACGCCTTCGCCGAGTGCCGGGTGAACGGGACGACGACCGTCTGGGGCGCCGCGGAGGGCCCCTCCTCCCTCGCCGCCTCGGTCGGCGCGGTGCTGTCCGCGGTGAACCGGGCGGGGGTGCGATGAGCGTCGTCCTGCGCGCGGAGGACGTGCACGTGGTGCGCGACGGACGGCCGATCCTCCAGGAGGTGTCGCTGACCGTCCGGGCCGGTGAGCACTGGGCGCTGCTGGGGGCCAACGGCGCCGGGAAGTCCACCCTGCTCGGTCTGCTCGGGGCCCTGGTCCATCCGACGCGGGGCACGGTGGAGGTCCTCGGCAGCCTGCTGGGCCGCGTGGACCTTCGCGAACTGCGGACGCGGGTGGGCCATGTCGACCCGCGCCACCCGCTGGGCGAACCGCTGCGGGTCCGGGACGTCGTCCTGACCGGGCTGACCAACTCCGTGGCGCTGCTGCCCCGCTGGCGCCCCACACCCGAACAGGAGGAGCACGCCGACCGGCTGATCGACACGCTGGGGCTGGCCGCGCACCGGACGGCCCGCTGGCCCACGCTCTCCCAGGGCCAGCGCGGCCGGACCCTGATCGCCCGCGCGCATGGGCGTACCTCCCAGCTCGAGCGAAGCCGAGAGCTGGGGGAGCCCGAGCCCCGGCTGCTGCTGCTCGACGAACCGGCCACCGGCCTGGACCTGCCGGGCCGCGAGCAGCTGCTCACGGCGCTGGACGCGCTACGCCGGGCGCATCCCCGGCTGGCGACCGTGCTCGTCACCCATCACCTGGAGGAACTCCCGGCGGGCACCACCCACGCCCTGCTGCTGCGCGACGGCCGCGCGCCGGCACAGGGCCCGGCCGCCGAGGTCCTCACCGGCGACCAGGTCGGCAAGTGCTTCGACCTGCCGCTCGCCCTGGAACGGCACGGCGGGCGCTGGACCGTCCGCGTCGAGTCCGGGGCATGAGAAAGGGGGCGCCCACGGCCCACCGGCCGGGCGCCCCCTCCCTTCGGCTCACTTGGTCAGGTGCGCCCAGAACTCGTCGAACGACAGCACCTTGTCCCCGTTCAGGTCACGGCTGTTGATGATCGCCTGGGCGACCGTCTCGGTGACGTTCCAGTCGCCCCCCTGCGCGAGCGCGGACTTGAACTCGGCGGCGGTGATGAATCCGTCACCGTCCGCGTCGATCCGCTGGAAATGCTCGCGTGCCTCGTCGATGTCCGCCACCGATCCGCCCCTTTTATTCGTTTTCCATCGTCATGCAGACGTACTGTCGCAGGTCAGATTAACGGTCCACGCGAGCCCGCAGCGCAGCGGCCAGCCAGGCGAACTCCTCCGCGTACACGGCGAGGGGCTGTCCCTTGAGCACACAGAGCAGTTCGCGGTAGCGGGCGACCCGGTCGTTGAAGGCCGCGTCCAGCCGCGCCAGCACGGCGGCCGGGTCGGCGTCACCGAGCACCCCGCGCAGCGCCTCGTCGGCCTCCGGCGAGTCCGGTACGACACCCCGGCGCCGCGCCTCGCCCACCAGGTCGACGAGCCGCTTCATGAACCACAACGAGGCTCCGGGCGGCGCGTCCGGTCCCCGGTCGGCCGCGTTGAACTCGGTCGCCCTGCGCATCTGGGCGCGGAACGCCGGGTCCTGGACCATCTCGGCCAGCTCCACCCACGCGTCGACCTGCTCCGGTGTGGGATCGTCCGGCAGATCCGCCACGATGGCGAGCATCCGCTTGCGGATCTCCGGATCCACGGTGTCGAGACCGTGCAGCGTCTCCTCGACGAACTCCTCCAGGATCCGTCGCCGCTCCGCCGCCGACAGCCGCGCAAGCTTGTTCATCAGGGTCGTCTCCTCCGCACTCGATCCGCGTCGCGCCACGGTCGACAGCACCGCCCGGGTCACCTTCAGGGAGCTGATCTGCGTGTCCAGGGCCGCCACGTGTGCCGCCGCGACCTCGGCCACCGTCTGCTCGCCGGAGAGCACCGCGCGCACGTGCGCCAGGCCGAGACCCAGTTCGCGCAGGGTGCGGATCAGCTCCAGGCGGGCGAAGGACTCGGCGTCGTACAGCCGGTAGCCGCCGGGCGACCGGCCCACCGGGGTGAGGACGTCCTCGTCGGACCAGTAGCGGATGGTGCGCACGGTCAGCCCGGTGGCGCGCGCCAGCTCGCCGATGGTGAGAAGTCCGGTGCCGTCGTCGATCATGTCTGCGAGTGTGGGCCTTCCAGTGGGTGGAGACTCAAGGAGCACGGTGGCGGAGACTCTTCGCGGCATTCTCGACGCGGCGGCCCGGGGTGTCTTCCCGCCGCCCGACGGCCGGACGACCGTCGTCCCGCAGCCGTCCCCCCGGGACGCCGGGGTCCTCGCCTTCACCGCGCACGCGGTCGTCTTCGTCGACGAGGACCCCCAGTGGGTGTACGACACCCTGCGGGCGACCCCCACGGACGCGCTGAGCGCGCCGATGAACGCGCGTTTCCTCACCGCCCTGATGGACCGCACGGGCCGGGAGCACGAGACGATCGACGCACTGCTGGTGGCCGGCCCGCTCCCCGGCCGCCCGGAGCTCCCTCTGACGGAACTGACCGGCCCCGGCCACTCCCGGGTCGCCTACGCCCACGGCCGCCGTGACGAGGTGCGGGCCTGGGCGGCGGAGGGCGGGGTGCTGGTGCTGGGCCGGGGCGTCGCGGGCCGCCTGGAGGTCTCGGTGGAGGTGGACGAGGGGGTAGGGCGGCGGGGGCTGGGCCGGGCCCTGGTGACCGCCGCCCGGCAGCTCGCGGACGAACCGCTGTGGGCGCAGGTCGCCCCGGGGAACGCCCGCAGCACACGGGCGTTCCAGGCGGCCGGGTATGTGCCGGTCGGCGCCGAGGCGCTGCTGCTCAAGGCCTGAAGCTCAAGGCCTGAGGCTCAGCGGAAGATGCCGGTGTGGCCGAGCGAGTAGCGGCCCGGCTGCGGGTAGACGGCGAGGCCGTGCGGGCCGCTGCCGACGTGGATGCGGGCCAGCTCCTTGCCGGTGCCGGTGTCGATGGCGTACACCTCGGAGTTGTAGCGGCCGGACAGCCACAGCACCTTGCCGTCCGCCGACACCCCGCCCATGTCCGGGCTGCCGCCGCCGGGCAGCCGCCACTTCTTCGTCAGCCGGTTCTCGGGGAAGTCGAAGACGGAGATGGTGCCCTCGCCCCGGTTGGAGATGTACATCTCGCGGGAGTCCCGGCTGACGTACAGCCCGTGGGCGCCCTTGCCGGTGTGCAGGAAGGTGGGCTTGGAGAAGCTGTCGCCGTTCAGGATCCACAGCCCGTCGGCCATCATGTCGGCGATGTAGAACAGCTTCCCGTCGGGCGAGACCTTGACGTCCTGCGGCATCGCCCCGTGGAACGGCAGTTTCTCCTGGCGCAGCACCTTCATCTTCTCGGTGTCCACCTTGAGCACCTCGCCGCTGAACTCGCAGGACGCGATGAAGTAGCGGCCGTCGAGGGAGAAGTCGGCGTGGTTGACGCCGTAGCAGCTGACCGGGAGGGACTTGACGGTCTTCATGGTGTGCGCGTCCCGGAAGACCAGCGCGCGGTCCATGGAGGCCATCACGATCGCGTACTTGCCGTCGGGCGTGAAGTACAGGTTGTACGGGTCGTGGACGGCGACCGGTTTGCCCGCCCGACCGGTCTTCGGGTCGATGGGGGTGAGGCTGTTGCCCAGGTCGTTGTTGACCCAGAGCGTCTTCATGTCCCAGGACGGCACGACGTGCTGGGGCTGCCGGCCGACCGGGATGGTCCCGGTCACCTTGTACGTCTTCGGGTCGATCACCGAGACGGTGTCGGAGTTGGTGTTGGGGACGTAGATCCGGGACGGGAAGTCCTTGACCACGGGCGAGAGCCTGCCGGGGCGGTCGGCGGCGTACACGTCGGCCGGGTCGAGGACCGGGGGCATGCCCGGCAGGGCGTCGACGACCGGCTCGGCCTTCTTCGCCTGCGGCTGCGCGGGCGCGGTGCTGAGGGCGGCCGGTTGCTCGGGGCCGCCGGATCCGCCGCCGCACGCGGACAGCAGCGCCAGGGCGGCAAGGGCGGTGCCCGCGACGGACAGACGGGCGGCGCTCGTGGCTTGCATCGGCGTTCGCATCAGCTCAGCAGCTCCGTGGTGGTGACCGCGCGCAGTCCACGGCGGTGGAGTTCTTGGAGTACGGCGGGGAGGGCGGCGACCGTGTCGGGGTACCCGAAGTGCATGCTCACCACCGAGCCGCCCCTGACCTCCGCGAGCACCTTGCGGGTGATGGCCGGCGCGCCGGGCTCGGTGTAGTCGAGCGAGTCGACGTCGTACGACAGCACATGCGGGTAGCCGGACTCGGCGGCGAGCCGGACGACGAGCGGGGTCGCGGTGGCCGCCCGGGAGGGGCGGAACCAGCGGCCGACCGACCCGGTGAGCCGCTTCAGCCGGTCCGCGCAGTCGGTGATCTCCTTGCGGGCGTCAACCTCCGCCATGGCGTTGATGGAGATGTGCCGCTGGGTGTGGTTGCCGAGGTCGTGACCGCCGTCGAGGACGCGGCGGGCCATGGCGGGGTGTGCGTCGAGCCAGGTGCCCACGGCCAGCACGGTGACGTGCGCGCCGTGCTGCTCGGCGGTGGTGAGGAGCCGGGTGGCGAGGGCGGGGTCGCCCTGGCCGTGGAAGGTGAGCGCGACGGAGGTGCCGGCGCGGGGGCCGTGGGTGATCTGGCGGGGGAGCGTCCGGGCCGGGGACGCCGTGGGGGAAGGCGTGGCGGAAGCCGTCGGCCGCGCGGAGGTGGTGGCGGGGGGCGCTGCGGTGGCCGTACCGGTGGTGCCGCAACCGGTGGCCAGCGTGCCTGAGGCGGTGAAGGCGGCGCCCGCGCGGAGGAGGTCGCGTCGGTGGGTGGGGGTCACCCGCACCATTTAAGAGGGGATAGGTAAGAAAATGGGCGATTGACCTGATAAGGGTTGTTCTTCCCTAGCGGTCGGCCACCCGCATCTCGAACCACGTCGTCTTGCCGCGCGGCAGGAGGTCGACGCCCCACCGGTCGGAGAGCTTGTCGACCAGGAACAGGCCCCGTCCGCTGATGTCCAGTTCCTGAACCGGCATCAGACAGGGCAGCCCTCGCGAGGGATCGCGGACCTCGACCCTGATCCACCCGGGGCGGCGGCGCATCCGCAGCCCGAACACCCGGGCCCCCGTGTGCCGGACCGCGTTGCCGACCAGCTCGGAGACGAGTAAGACCGCGTCCTCGGTCATCTTGGGGCTGAGCCGCCACTGGCGGAGGACGACCACCTGGGCCAGCCGGCGGGCGGTCGCCGCGGACTCGGGGCGGGACGGCAGCGGAACCTCCGCCTCCGTCGGGTTGCCGAACAGGTCGATCGCCTTGAGTGCCCGCTCGTCCTCGACCGCAGGCGACCAGCGCGCCGCGGCCGCACGGCTCTGTCCCCGCGGCTGTTCGATGCCCTCCAGCCCCGCCATGCCCCCATCATGGCCGCCGCGAGCGCCCTCCGGGGCCGTTCCGGCGGAATACGCCCCCGCGAAGCTCCCGCCCCGCGCCGGTCGATCGGCATATGCCATCGGCATCTCGATGTCTTCCGCAACCCGCCCGACCTGCGACGACGACTCATCTCCGGGCAATCGCCAGACCCCCTCGACAAGGCAGCCTTAAGGGTGCCTTAAGGCTCCCATAAACCGCCCCATCGAGGGACCCCGAATCAGACATCACGTCAATTGCAAGGGGTTCGGCGCTTTCACAACAGGGCGAAGATCACAGGAACTTCGCCTTGCCGGGCCCCTCCTCGACGAAGCTCCGCATACCGCGCTCCCGGTCCTCGGTCGCGAACAGCCCGGCGAACCAGTTCCGTTCGACGGCGAGCCCCGTCTCCAGGTCGGTCTCGACGCCGGTGTCGATCGCCTCCTTGGCGGCACGCAGCGCGATCGCCGGGCCCTGGGCGAGCCGGGCGGCCCAGGCGTGCGCCTCGGCGTACACCTCGGCCGCCGGTACCACACGGTCGACGAGCCCGATGGCGAGCGCCTCGTCCGCCTTGACCATACGGCCCGTGAAGATCAGGTCCTTGGCCTTCGAGGGCCCGACCAGCCGCGGCAGCCGCTGGGTGCCGCCGGCCCCCGGGATCAGCCCGAGCAGGATCTCGGGCTGGCCCAGCTTGGCGTTGTCGGCGGCGATCCGGTAGTCGGCACAGAGCGCGAGTTCACAACCGCCGCCGAGCGCGTACCCGGTGACGGCGGCCACGACCGGCTTGGGAATCCGGGCGACGGCGGTGAAGGAGTCCTGGAGATCCCGGGCCCGCAGCACCATGGCCGCGTGGTCCATGTTCTGCATTTCCTTGATGTCGGCCCCGGCCGCGAAGACCTTCTCCCCGCCGTAGACGACGACAGCCCGCACGTCTTCACGCCGGGTGGCCTCCCCGGCCAGCTCCTTGATCCGGTCCTGCGTGGCGACATCCAGCGCGTTCATGGGCGGCCGATCCAACCGCAGCGTGCCCACACCTTCGGAGACTTCGAGGGTCACAGTCATACCGAGCAGGTTAACGCCGGTTCATCAGCGCCCCGTCAGGGGCGCGGGGCGCTGTCGATTTGCGGCTGCCGCCGCGTGGGCGCGACCAGCCCCCACGCACCCGCAGACAGCCAACTACGCAGTCCACGCCTTCCAAGACATGTTCCACCCGTTGAGCCCGTTGTCCGGCGAAACCGTCTCGTCGTTCGAGTTCTTCACCGTGACCACATCCCCGATGATCGAGTGGTCGAAGAACCAGGCGGCCGGCACCGACCGGTCACCCCCACCGCGGATGTCGCGCAGTCCGACACACCCGTGGCTCGCGTTGTAGTTGCCGAACGCGTCGCCACCCCAGTAGTTGCCGTGGATGAAGGTCCCGGACGTCGTCAGCCGCATCGCGTCCGGCACGTCCTTGATGTCGTACTCGCCGCCGTAGCCGACCGTCTCGCCGTTCATCCGGGTCACGCGCAGCTTCTCGCTGATGACCATCTGGCCGTTCCACGTGTCGTAGCCCGGCTTGCCGGTGGTGACCGCGAGGGTCTTCACGACCTTGCCGTCCTGCATGACCTTCATCGTGTGCTTCTTGGCGTCGACGACCGAGACCTGGTTGCGCCCGATCGTGAACTTCACGGTCTTGGCCTGCTCGCCGTACACCCCGTCACGGCCCTCGACGCCGTTGAGGTTGAGGGTGACGGAGACCTTGGTGCCGGACTTCCAGTAGTTCTCGGGGCGGAAGTCGAGGCGGTCGTTGCCGAACCAGTGGCCCTGGACGTCGACCGCCGGCTCGGTCTTGATGGTGATCGCCTTCTCGACGGCGGCCGGGTCGGTGATGCCCCGGGTGAACCGGACGGAGAACGGCATGCCGACCCCGACCGTGGAACCGTCCTCCGGCGTGAAGTAGCCGATGAACGTGTTCTTCGGGGTGAGGGTGGTGAAGGACGAGTCCTCCGCCGACTCCCGGCCCTCGGTGTCCTTCGCGACCGCGTGCACCGTGTACTTCGTGGAGTTGGCGAGATGGGTCGACGGCGACCAGCCGGCGCCGTCCGCCGCGATCGTGCCGTCGACCTTGTTGCCCTTGGCGTCCTTGACCTCGACGTCGGTCAGCTTGCCCTTGGCCGCGGTGACCTTGAGGGCCCCGCTGGTGTCCACACCGGTCGCACCGGACTTGGGACTGATACTGACCGTGGCGACGGACTGCTTGCTCGCCTGGGTCGTCGAATCCTTCGCCTTGCCGTCCCCGGCACCGGATCCCTTGTCGGAGGATCCGCCCCCGCACGCGGTGACGGCCATGAGCAGAACGCCGGCTATGAGTGCCAGTCCGCCCTTCCCCCGAGTCCGCACCGACGCCCCCGATATCGGCCGCACGTTCAAGTCGTTCTCCCCTCCCAGGGGCCTGGTCAGGCCCCTCCCCGGCGCGTCCCGGCGGGCGCACTGGCGCATAGTAACCGCAGGGTTTTGAGCTTGGTGTTGGGCGAATGTCACCGTTGCGTCGCAACTTCCGCCCCCACCGGCCCGGCCCCCCACCTGGTTACTTGACCGCGCTGCCCGCCTTCCACTCCTTCCATCCCATGTTCCACCCTCCGAGGCCATTGTCGGGAGAGACCTTTTTGTCTTTGCTGTTGACGACCTCGATCACGTCCCCGATCAGCGTGCGGTCGTAGAACCAGCCCGCGGGGGTGGCCGAGCTGCCGCCCTTCACGTCGCGCAGGCCCACGCAGCCGTGGCTGACGTTCTCGCGTCCGGGGGCGTCCGGCGCCCAGTAGTTGCCGTGCAGGAAGGTGCCGGAGTCGGTGAGTTTGAGGGCGTGCGGGACGTCGGGGATGTCGTACTCGCCGCCGAAGCCGACCGTGCTGCCGTTCATGCGGGTCACCTCGTGCATCTCCATCACCACCATCTTCCCGTTGTAGGTGGTGTGGTCGGGCGCGCCCGCGGTGATCGGCACGGTGGCCAGCAGCTCGCCGTCGCGGCGGACCTCCATCGTGTGCTGGGCCGCGTCGACGAGGGAGACCTGGCTGCGGCCGACGGTGAAGGTGAACGTCTTCTGCTGGAGGCCGTAGGCGCCGCGGGCGCCCTCGACGTCGCGGAGTCCGAGGTCGACGGTGACGACGGTGCCGGGCTCCCAGTAGTGCTGGGGGCGGAAGTCGAGGCGGTTCTTGCCGAACCAGTGCGGGCGGATCTCGACCGGGGGCTCGGCGCTGACGTGGACGGCGCGTTCGACGGCGGCCCGGTTCTGGATCTCGCGGCTGAAGGCGAGGGAGACGATCATCCCGGTGCCGACGGTGGCGCGGTTCTCCGGGGTGACATAGCCGATGAAGCGTTCCCCGGGGACGAGGGTGGTGAAGGTGGTGTGGCGGGCGGAGCGGCGGCCGTGGCCGTCGACGGCGACCGCGTCGACGGTGTACTTGGCGGCGAGCGCCAGGGACGGGTCGTCGGGCCGCCAGGTCGTGCCGTCCGCCGCGATGTGCCCGGGGACCGGGGAGTCCTGGGCGTCCTGGGACCGGACGACGGTCACCGACTCCAGCCGGCCGCCGGGCACCCGTACCGTCAGCGGTTGGCCGGGGCGTACGGCCTTGGTGCCGTCGTCCGGGGAGATCCGGATGACGTCCTGGGGGGCCGGGGGCGGGCCCCCGAGGACGTGGTCGACGCCCAGTCCGCCCGTGTCGTCCGAGGAGCAGCCGGCGGCCCCCGCCAGCAGTCCCGCCCATGTCAGTACCGCGGCCAGCGCGGCCCCCGCGCGCAGTGCGCGCCCTTGTCCATGCCTCACGTGCGGCTCAACGAGCGTGCATGCCCCGGGGAAACGTGAGTGCGACGCCGGCACTGGGCAGAACAGAGGGAAGGACGACGAGCTGGGGAGCCGCCGCGCCCGTGCGAGAGCCGTCGCGGGCGCGTCCGTAGCGAGCCGCCGACCGTGCCCGGGACCGGGAGTCCGGGCCCGGTCGGCTGCTCGGACGCGGGTCGCGTGCGCCCCGGAGGTCGGCGAGCCGCGGGACACAATAAGGGGCCGACAGGTGACGAGCGCAGCCGAGCAGCAGGGGGCACCGGCACGGGCCCCGAGGGCCGACGCCCCCGCGGTCAACGGGACGGCCCTCCCCGTCCCGTCGGCCTGGCCGGGGGCGTCCACGCCGCTCGGCGCCCGGTTCCGGGTCGGCCCGGACGGGGTCGCGGGGACCAACTTCGCGCTGTGGGCGGCCGGGGCGGAGGCGGTCCGGCTCTGCCTCTTCGACGAGCGGGGGCGGGAGACCCGCATCCCGCTGACCGAACTCACGCACGAGATCTGGCACGGCTTCGTGCCGGGTGTGCTGCCGGGGCAGCGGTACGGCTACCGGGTGGACGGCCGCTGGGACCCGTGGACCGGCGCCCGCTGGAACCCGGCGAAGCTGCTCCTGGACCCGTACGCGCGGGCGGTGGACGGCGAGTTCGGGCTGCCGCCCGAGGTGTACGGGCACGTCCGGGACTGGCCGGACCAGCAGGTCGCCGACACCGTGCGCGACGACCGGGACTCGGCGCCGTACGTCCCCAAGGGCGTGGTCGTCCACGATGACGACGACTGGTCCGACGACCACCGCCCGAAGACCCCGTGGGCGGACTCCGTCATCTACGAGCTGCATGTGCGCGGCTTCACCAGACTGCACCCGGGGATACCCGAGGAGCTCCGCGGCACCTACGCGGGGCTGGCGCACCCGGCCGCCGTCGAGCACCTGGTGAAGCTGGGCGTGACGGCCGTGGAACTGCTGCCGGTGCACCAGTTCGCGCACGAGGACCATCTGCTCGGGCGCGGCCTCAGGAACTACTGGGGCTACAACTCCATCGGCTACTTCGCCCCGCACGCGGCCTACGCCGCCTCCGGTACGACCGGACAGCAGGTCGGCGAGTTCAAGCGGATGGTGCGGGCGCTGCACGCGGCCGGGATCGAGGTCATCCTCGACGTGGTCTACAACCACACGGCGGAGGCGGGCGAGCTGGGCCCGACGCTGTCCCTGAAGGGCATCGACAACCGGGGCTACTACCGGCTCCAGGACGACGCCCGGCGCTTCGCCGACTACACCGGCTGCGGCAACACGCTCCATGTGGTCCGGCCACATGTGCTGCGGCTGATCACGGACTCGCTCCGCTACTGGGTCACGGAGATGGGCGTGGACGGCTTCCGCTTCGACCTCGCCGCCGCGCTGGCCCGCTCGATGCACGACGTCGACATGCTCTCCCCCTTCCTGGCGGTCATCGCCCAGGACCCGGTGCTGCGCCGGGTGAAGCTGATCGCCGAACCGTGGGACGTGGGCTCAGGCGGCTACCAGGTGGGCGCCTTCCCACCCCTGTGGACCGAGTGGAACGACCGCTACCGCGACGCCGTCCGCGACTTCTGGCGCGGTGCCCTCCCGGACGTCCGCGACCTCGGCTACCGGCTCTCCGGCTCCAGCGACCTCTACGCCTGGGGCGGCCGCCGCCCCTACGCCTCCGTCAACTTCGTCACCGCGCACGACGGTTACACCCTGCGCGACCTGGTGTCGTACGAGACGAAGCACAACGAGGCCAACGGCGAGAACAACCGGGACGGCTCGGGCGACAACCGCTCCTGGAACTGCGGGGTGGAGGGCGAGACCGACGACGAGGGCGTACGGGCGCTGCGCAGGCGGCAGCTGCGGAACCTGCTGACCACCCTGCTGCTGTCGACGGGCGTGCCGATGCTGGTCGCGGGGGACGAGCTGGGCCGCACCCAGCGCGGCAACAACAACGCCTACTGCCAGGACAACGACATCAGCTGGCTGGACTGGGAGTTGCCGGCGGACCCGGAGTGGCGGCCGCTGTTCGACCTCACCTCCCGGCTGATCGCGCTGCGCCACCGCCATCCGGTGCTGCGCCGCCGCGCCTTCTTCTCCGGCCGCGCCCACTCGGCGGACGGGCTGCGGGACCTGGCCTGGTTCACGGCGCACGGCGCGGAGATGACGGAGGGCGACTGGTACGCGCCGGCCGCCACCCTCGGCATGTATCTGTCCGGACGGGACATCCCCGGCCGGGACGAGCGGGGGGCGCCGGTCCTGGACGACAGCTTCCTGACCGTGCTGCACGCCGGCGACCGGCCGGTGGACTTCGTCCTGCCGGGCCCGCCGTGGGCCGCACGCTACGAGGTGCTCGTGGACACCGCGCGGGAGGACCAGGGCGAGGCACCGGGGGTGGTGCACGAGGCCGGGACGGTGATCACGGTGCCGGGGCGGTCGGTGCTGCTGCTGAAGGTGGTCGGATGAAGGCGGTCGGCTGAGGCAACGTTGCAGGCCCGTGAAATCCGGGGCGGTCGGCTGGCGGGGGCGAAGGGTCCGCTGATCCACTGAAGCGCATGCCTGAGATATCCCGTCGTGCATTCGGTGGTCTCGTCGGCGGCGGCGCGGTCACCGCCGTCGCCGGAGCTGCCCCCGCCGCCGAGGCCGCCGAGCGTCCCTTCGAGGCCCGTCCGACCGCCTCCGGCAGACGCCCCAACCTCCTGGTCATCCTCGGCGACGACCTGGGCTGGGCCGACCTCTCCTCCTACGGCGCCCCGCACATCAAGACACCGAACCTGGACCGGCTGGCCCGCCAGGGCGTCCGCTTCACGGACGCCTACGCCGGCTCGGCGACCTGCTCCCCCACCCGGTTCAGCCTCTACACCGGCCGCTACCCGGGCCGTACGCCGGGCGGTCTCGCCGAGCCCGTCGCGGACCGGACACAGGGCCTGGACCCCCGTCACCCCACCCTCGCCTCCCTGCTGAAGAAGGCCGGATACGCGACCGCGCTGATCGGCAAGTGGCACTGCGGCTGGCTGCCCGACTACAGCCCCACCAAGTCCGGCTGGGACGAGTTCTTCGGCAACTTCGGCGGAGTGCTCGAATACTTCTCCAAGCTCGGACAGCTGGGCACCTACGACCTCTACGAGGGCGACGCCGAGTACCAGGACCTGCGGTACTACACGACCGTGCTGACCGAGCGGGCGGTGGAGTACGTAGGCCGGAAGCACGACACGCCCTGGCTGCTGAACCTCAACTTCACCACCCCGCACTGGCCGTGGCTGGCCGAGGGCGACGCGGAGACCGGCGCCGAGATCGCCGCGAAGATCAGGGCCGCGAAGAGCCAGGCCGAGGTCGGCACCGCGCTCAACCACTACGACGGCGGCTCGGTCGCCAAGTACACGGAGATGGTGCAGAGCCTGGACGCGGCCGTCGGCGAGGTGCTCGACGCGCTGCGCCGGTCCGGGCAGGAGGAGAACACCCTCGTCCTCTTCGCCAGCGACAACGGCGGCGAGCGCTGGTCGTACCTGTGGCCGCTCAGCGGCGAGAAGTTCGTGCTCCAGGAGGGCGGCATCCGGGTGCCGACCATCCTGCGCTGGCCGGCCCGGGTCGACGGCCACCAGGTCAGCCACGAGCCCCTGTTCACCCCGGACTGGACGGCGACCCTGCTGGAACTGGCGGGCGCCCGCCCCGACCCGGCGTACCCGCTGGACGGCACCAGCCTCGCGGGCTATCTGCTGCGCGGCGAACGGCTGCCGGAACGCGACCTGTTCTGGCGGGTCAGGGCCAACCGGGCGCTGCGCCGCGGGAACTGGAAGTACTACCGGGACGCGGCCGGCAAGGACCACCTCTACGACCTCGGCGCGGACCTCCGCGAACAGGCCGACCTCGCCCCGGACCGGCCCGAGCTGCTGGCCGAGCTGAAGGCGTCCTGGGAGAGGACCGCGGCCACCCTGCTGCCCTACCCGGGCTAGCCGAGGATCCCCCGCTGGTAGGCCGTCGCGACCGCCGCCGCGCGGTCGTTGACGCCCAGCTTGGCGTACAGATGGGTGAGGTGGGTCTTCACCGTGGCCTCGCTGATGAACAGCTCGCGGGCGATCTCGCGGTTCGAGGTGCCCCGGGCGACCAGGGCGAGGACCTCGCGTTCGCGGGCGGAGAGGGGTTCGTTGCCGGGGGCGCCCGGGGTGCGGACGGCGGAGACCAGCCGGGAGGCGACGGCAGGGGAGAGCACGGTACGGCCCTGGGCGGCGGCCCGGACGGCGGTGAAGAGCTCCTCGCGCGGGGCGTCCTTGAGCAGGTAGCCGGTGGCGCCCGCCTCGATCGCGGGGAGCGTGTCGGAGTCGGTGTCGTACGTGGTGAGGACCAGCACCTTGGCGCGGGCGCCGCGTCCGGTCAGTTCCCGGATGGCGTCGACTCCGCCGCCGCCCGGCATGCGCAGGTCCATCAGGATCACGTCCGGGTCGAGGTCCGCGGCCAGTGCCACGGCCGCGACACCGTCCGGCGCCTCACCGAGCACCGTGAACCCGGGCGCGGACTCGAACATGCCGCGCAGCCCGTCGCGGACGACGGGATGGTCGTCGACGATCAGCAGCGAGATGGGCGTGTCAGCGGTCATCGCGCACCAACGGTACGCGGGCCGACAGGGCCGTGCCGAGCCCGGGTTCGGACTCCACCGTCAGGGTGCCCGCGATGCGTTCGGCGCGGGCCCGCATGCCGTCCAGGCCGAAGCCGCCGGCGCTGCTGCGGGCGGGCACGGCGAGGAGGTCGAAGCCGGTGCCGTCGTCGCGGATGTCGAGGATGACCTCCTCGCCGAGGTACGAGAGCGTGACACCGACCCGGGAGGCCTGCGCGTGCCGGGCGGCGTTGGAGAGGGCTTCCTGGACGATGCGGAGCAGGGTCGCCGCGACCTCCTCGTGCAGTTGCTCCGCCGTACCGGTGAGAGTGAACTCGGCACGTGTTCCCGTACGTTCGCCCCACTCCGCGACCGTCTTCTTCAGTGCTTCGGGCAACCCGTCGTGCTCCAGCGCGACCGGGGCCAGGTTGTGCACGGAACGGCGGGCCTCGCCCAGACTGTGCCGGGCCAGTGCGAGGGCGCGGCCCACATGGTCCTCGGCCGCCTCCGGGTCAGGGGTGTTGATGACGACCTGGAGCTGGGCGATGATCCCGGCCAGCCCTTGGGCGATGGTGTCGTGGATCTCGGCGGCGAGCCGCCGGCGCTCGTCGGCGACCCCGGCTTCCCTTGCCTGGACGAGGAGTTGGGCGTGCAGGGCCGCGTTCTCGTCGAGGGCCTGGCGCAGGGCGGCGATGGTCTCGGTGCGCTCGGCGGAGCGCTGTTTCTCCTGCTCGGTGAGACGGCCGACCGCCATCTGCAGAGCGGAGTTGAACACCAGGAGGACGGCGAAGACGGTCCACTGGACCACGCCGCCGATCGGCATCCCGCCGGTCTGCGCACCGGCCACGATGACCGCGCTCGCGAACAGCCCGAGCCGGTGCCACCTTCCGGGCAGGGTCTCGTCGGCGTCCATGTAGCCGGCGGCGGCGTAGAACGCGAAGAACGGGTTGAGCCAGGTGAGGGCGAAGGCGAGGGCCCAGCGGACGAAGTAGTAGGCGGTTCCGGCCCGGGACGGGGTGCGGCTGCGGTCGGGCCCGCCGGGCCGGGTGCTGTGCCACCACAGCTGGAGCGCGACCGCGGCTCCCAACAGGGCCCAGCCGGAGTACCACTTGGCCGCGCCGGCCTGCGGGTCGGCGGTCACGAGCGCGGCGACGACACTGACACCGAGCAGCCCGTACGGCCCCCAGGTGTGGAACTGCTCCCAGCGCCGTTCGATCTGCGTGTCCACCGCGCTCATGTCCCCAGTCTGCACGGGCCGCCTACTCCCAGCGGAACCAACGAGCCGCCCCGGCCGTGAGCAGCACCGCCCAGACCGCGAGCACGCCCAGGTGGTCCCAGCCGGGCCAGTGCCCGGCGGCGGCCTGGTCCAGCGCGCGGGCCGCAGCGCCGAACGGGGTCAGCTGCACCACGCGGGCCATCGCGTGCGGCATCTCCCGCACCGGGATCCACACCCCCGCGCAGAACATCATCGGGAAGAACACCGCCGAGCCGATCGCGCCGGCGATCTTCGTGGTGCGGGACAGCGCGGAGACGACGGAGCCGAGGGCGAGCGCGGCGGCGGCCGCGAGCAGCAGCGCCAGCAGGTACCCGCCCGGCTGTTTCGGCAGTCGTACGTCGAACGCGAGCCGCCCGACGACGAGCGCGAGCAGCGCCGAGCCCAGCGCGACCGTGCCCTGCACGGCCATCTGCGCGGACAGCAGCGCCGACGGCCGCACCGGGGTGAGCCGCATCCGGCGCAGGATGCCCCGCTCCCGGTAGCCGGTCAGCGCCTGCGGCAGCGTCTGCACCCCGGACATGATCAGGGCGATCAGTACGGCGATGGGCACATAGGCGTCGACCGGCCGCAGCCCGCCCAGCGATGTGTCGGCGTCCCGGAACGACGGGATGGAGCCGAGGATCACCAGGAGCAGCGTCGGGAACAGGAAGACCCAGAAGACCGCGCCGGGTTCGCGGCTGAACAGGCGGAACTCGGTCCGCAGGACGGCGGTGTTCATACCGTCTCCTCCTTCGTCAGGTCCAGGAAGGCGTCGTCGAGGGTCGCGTCCACGACCCGGAGCTGGTGGGCGGTGACGCGGTGCCGGGCGAGCAGCGTGATGACGGCGTTCACGGTCTCGTCGGTACCGGAGAGCGTGATCCGGCCGTCCTTGTGCTCGACCGAGGCGAGGGCCGGGAGGGCGGTGAGGTCCCGGTCGTCCAGCGGGGCCGACGGGGTGAAGCTGATGACGGTCGCCCCGGCGCTGCGGCGGATCAGCCCGGCCGGGGTGTCCAGAGCGGCCACCCGCCCCTTGTCGATGACCGCGATCCGGTCGCAGAGCCGCTGCGCCTCCTCCATGAAGTGCGTGACGAGCAGGACGGTGACCCCGCGGTCCCGGACGTCCTCGATCAGCTCCCAGGTGTCCCGCCGGGCCCGTGGATCGAGCCCGGTGGTCAGCTCGTCGAGCACGACCACCCGCGGGTTCCCGATCAACGCCAGCGCGATGAACAGGCGCTGCTGCTGCCCGCCCGACAGCTTGCCGAACCGGGTGCCGAGCTTGTCGGCGAGCCCGAGGCGTTCGGCGAGCGGCGCCCACGCCGGCGGGCTGTCGTAGAAGGAGGCGTACAGCTCCAGGGCCTCCCGGACGGTGAGCTTGGCCTGCAGCTCGCTCTGCTGCAACTGGGCGCCGAGGACCCGGGCGACCTTCTCGTGCTCGGCGACGGGATCGAGCCCGGCGACCCGGACCCGCCCCCCGTCGGGCACCCGCAGCCCCTCCACGCACTCCACGGTGGTGGTCTTGCCGGCGCCGTTCGGTCCGAGGATCCCGAAGATCTCCCCCTCCTCGACGGCGAAACCCACCCCGTCCACGACGGCCCGGCCGCCGTACGTCTTCCGCAGGTCTGTCACTTCGATGACGGTTGGCATGCCCCGAGGGTCCCGTCCGGCCCCCCGCCCCCACATCGCCCGGCCCGCTCGAACCGGCATCAACCGATCGGCTGATGCCGCCCGTCCGGATGTACGACCCTTCGAACGCGCTGGTCGCAGCCACGGCGACGGAATCCGGTCCGGCCAAAACTCGGTAGGCGTTGTCAGTGCCGGTCCGTAGGCTCGCCCCTGATGCCTCCGACACGTGCAACCACCAAGGAACGGTCCGCCGTCCGTACCCTGCTGCGCCTGTGGCCCTACGTGCGGCCGGTGCGGGTGCGGCTGTTCAGCGCCGCGCTGGTGGCGATAGTCGCCTCCTGTACGGGGCTCGTGATCCCCCTCGTCCTGAAGTGGATGGTGGACGGCCCGGTCGCCGACCGTGACCCCGGCGGGATCTGGCTCGGCGCGCTGTACCTGCTGCTGCTCGGGTGCGCGGAGGCGCTGCTCTTCGGGCTGCGGCGCTGGCTGGTCGCCAGACCCCTCTCGCACGTCGAGGCGTCGATGCGTGCGGGCCTCTACGGCCATCTCCAGCGCCTGCCGGTCGCCTTCCACGACCGCTGGGCCTCCGGCCAGCTGCTCTCCCGGGCCACCACCGACCTCATGCTGCTCCGCATGTTCCTCGCCTTTCCGCTGACCTTCCTGCTGGTCAACGCGGTGACGATCCTCGTCGGCGTGCTGATCATGCTGGCCCAGGACTGGACGCTGGGCCTGGTCATCCTGGTCCCCACCGTCCCCATGGTGTGGACCTGCGTGCTCTTCGAGAAGCGGTACGCGGAGGTGGCCCGGCTCGCCCAGGACCAGGTGGGCGACCTGACGACGGTGGTCGAGGAGAGCGTGCTCGGCATCCGCATCATCAAGGGCTTCGGCCGGCACCGCAGCCAGGCCCGTGCCTTCCGCGACCTGGTGCGCACCCTGCGCGGCACCGAGCTGCGCAAGGCGCGGATGCTGGCCGCCATCTGGGCCGTCATCGTGACCCTCCCCGAACTGGCGATCGGCGCCGCCCTCTTCTGGGGCTCGGTCCAGGTCGCCGACGGCGACCTCAGCGCCGGCACCCTGGTCGCCTTCCTCTCCACAGCCCTCGCCCTGCGCTGGCCGGTCGAGTCCATCGGCTTCCTGCTGGCGATGAGCCAGGAAGCGGCGACGGCGACGGAAAGGTACTTCGAGGCTCGGGACGCTGTGCAGGAGGGCGCGGACTCGGGTGCGGCCGAGTGGGGGCGGGCCGCGGAACCCGCACCCGACAACGATGGCATCCGCTTCCAATCAGTCTCCTTCCGCTACCCGGACGCCTCCCCCGACTCGCCGCCCACCCTCGCCCACATCGACCTCCACATCCGCCCCGGCGAATCCATGGCCCTCGTCGGCGCCACCGGCAGCGGCAAGACCACGCTCACCGCCCTCATCCCCCGCCTGCACGAGACGACCTCCGGCCGGATCACCCTCGACGGCACCGACATCACCGCCCTGTCCCGCGAGGAACTCCGCACCCTCGTCGCGGTGGCCTTCGAGGAACCCACCCTCTTCTCCGCCTCCGTCGGCGAGAACGTGCTGATGGGAGCCGCCGACGGGGCCGGCGAGCCCGAGCTGGCCCGCGCTCTCGCCGTCGCCCAGGCCGACTTCGCGCACGCCCTCCCGCAGGGCACCGCGACCCAGGTCGGCGAGCAGGGCCTCAGCCTCTCCGGCGGCCAGCGCCAGCGCCTCGCGCTCGCGCGGGCGGTCGTCGGCCGGCCCCGCTTCCTCGTGCTTGACGACCCCCTCTCCGCCCTGGACGTCCACACCGAGGCCGCCGTGGAGGCGGCCCTGCGCGACGTGCTCGCCGACACCACAGCGCTGATCGTCGCCCACCGCCCCTCCACCGTGCTGCTCGCCGACCGCGTCGCCCTGCTCTCCGGCGGCCGTATCACCGCCGTCGGCACCCACCAGGAACTGCTGCGCGGCAACACCGAGTACGCCCATCTGATGTCCGGGGAGGATCACCGCCGATGACCGCCGCCACCTCCCTGCCCGCCCCCGACGAGGACGACCGACTCACCCGGCCGGCCGAAGCCGCCGCCGGCGACCCCTTCGACCACGACGTCCTGCCCACCCCGCCCGGCGCCACGGCGGACCTGCTGCGTTCGCTGCTCGCCCCCATGAAGGCCCGGGTCGCCGGCACCACACTGCTCCTGCTGCTCCAGCAGGCGGCCGTACAGGCGGGCCCGCTGCTGGTGGCGTACGCCATCGACCGGGCCGTGCCGGCGTTCCGCCGCCACGACCACGGCCCGCTGATCGCCGTGGCGGTCGGCTACGCCCTGAGCGCACTGCTCTCCGGCGGCCTCCAGTACGCGTTCGTCCAGGCCGCCGCACGCGTCAACCAGGACGTGCTGCTCGACCTGCGCGGCCGGATCTTCCGCCACGCGCAAGCGCTCAGCATCGACTTCCACGAGCGGTACACGTCCGGCCGGCTCATCTCCCGCTCCACCACGGACGTCGAGTCGCTCCGCGAACTCCTCAGCGAGGGGCTCCAGGAGCTGATCACCGTCATCCTCTCCTTCCTCTACATCTCGGCGATGCTGCTCTGGCTGGACCTGGGCCTGGGCGCGGTGGCCGTGGCCTCGTTCGTCCCGCTGTACCTGCTGGTGCGGATGTACCAGCGGCGGGCGGTGCGGGTGTACAAGGCGCGGTCCACCGCGATCGCCTCGGTGATCGTGAAGTTCGTGGAGACGATGAACGGCATCCGCCCGGTGCGCGCGTTCCGCCGGGAGGCCGCCAACGACGCCGAGTTCGCCGTACTGAACCGCCGCCACGAGCGCACCAACGGCGACGCGCTCCTGGAGATGGCGCGGTACGTGGTCGGCTCCCGGCTGGTCGCCAACACGTCGGTCGCGGTGATCGTGCTGTGGGGCGCGTACCGGGTGGCCTCCGGCTCGCTGGAACTGGGCGTACTGGCGGCGGCCGTCCTCTACCTGCGACGGCTCTACGACCCGATCGACCGCCTCGGCATGTTCCTCAACTCGTACCAGTCGGCGGCCGCTTCGCTGGAGAAGATCGCGGGCCTGCTGGCCCAGACGCCGACCGTGCCGGAGCCGTCCGT
This sequence comes from Streptomyces sp. NPDC007901, assembly GCF_042959465.1. Lineage (NCBI taxonomy): Bacteria > Bacillati > Actinomycetota > Actinomycetes > Kitasatosporales > Streptomycetaceae > Streptomyces > Streptomyces sp. NPDC007901. The sequence continues at coordinate 369,148 of NZ_JBIBKW010000011.1, forward strand.
GCCGCGGGAGCTGCCCGCGCCGGAGAGCAGCCTGCCGGGCCGCGGGGTCGTCTTCGAAGGTGTCCGGTTCGCCTACCGCACCGGCGGCGAGGTGCTCCCCCGTTTCGACCTCGCCCTCCCCGCCGGACAGACGGTCGCGGTCGTCGGCTCCACCGGCGCCGGCAAGTCGACCCTCGCCAAACTCCTCGCCCGCTTCTACGACCCGTCCGACGGCCGGGTCCTCCTGGACGGCGTGGACCTGCGCGAACTGGCCGTGCCCGAGCTGCGCCGCGGGGTGGTGATGGTCACCCAGGAGGCGTTCCTGTTCTCCGGCACGGTCGCCGAGAACATCGCCATCGGCCGGCCGGACGCCACCCGCGAGGAGATCGAGCAGGCGGCCAAGGCGATCGGCGCGCACGAGTTCATCGCCACACTGCCCGACGGGTACGAGACGGACGTCCGCAAGCGCGGCGGCCGTATCTCGGCGGGGCAGCGCCAGCTGGTCGCGTTCGCGCGCGCCCTGCTCGCCGACCCGGCGGTGCTGATCCTCGACGAGGCGACCAGTTCCCTGGACGTCCCCGGTGAACGGGCCGTGCAGCGGGCCATGTCGACGGTCCTGAAGGGCCGTACGGCGGTGGTGATCGCGCACCGGCTGTCCACCGTGGAGATCGCCGACCGGGTGCTGGTGATGGAACACGGCCGGATCGTCGAGGACGGCCGCCCGGCCGAACTGATCGCCGGGACCGGCCGGTTCGCGGATCTGCACCGCGCCTGGCGGGACAGCCTGGCCTAGACGGGAGAACGGGGGCACGCAGGGTGATCGACGCGTACGAGGATCCGGGCACACCCGACGCGCGGGGCGGCTGGTACTACCTGTGGTGGCTGGTGCGCTGCCAGCCGGGCCGCTCGCTCGCCGGAGCGCTGCTGGGCAGTTCCTGGCTGACGCTGATGGCCGGGACGCCGTACATGATGGCCCGGGCCGTCGACGACGGCCTGGTGCCGGGCGACATGGCGGTGCTGGCCGGCTGGACGGCGGCGATCTTCGTCCTCGGCGCGGTCAACTCGTGGATCAGCATCATGCGCCACCGCACGATGACCCGGGTCCGCATGGACGCCTACTTCCGCACGATCAAGGTGGTCGTCGGGCACGCGGTCCGGCTCGGTGCCGAACTGCCCCGGCGGGGCGGGGTCGGCGAGGTCGTCACCATCGGCGTGGGCGATGTGCACACCATCGCCCAGGCGCTGACCGTCGTCGGTCCCGGGGTCGGCGCGGTCGTGGTGTACGCGGTGGTGGCCGGCCTCCTGCTGCCCATCTCCCCGCTGCTGACGGGCGTGGTGCTGCTCGGGGTGCCGGTGGTGGCGCTGCTGGCGGGTCCGCCGGCCCGGCGGCTGCAGGGCAGGGAGACCGAGTACCGGGAGCGCCAGAGCGTGCTCACCGCCCGCATCGGCGACCTCGCGGGCGGCCTGCGCGTCCTCAACGGCCTCGGCGGCAAGGGCCTGTTCGCGGACGCCTTCCGCCGCGACTCCCAGCACCTGCGTGCCCAGGGCTACCGGGTGGGCGCGATCGCCAGCTGGGTCCAGGCACTGGGCGTGGGCCTGCCCACGGTGTACCTGGCGGTCGTGACCTGGCTCGCGGCCCGCTCGGCCGCCCAGGGCGACATCACGGTCGGCCAGCTGGTGTCCGTGTACGGCTATGTCGCGGTCCTGGTGGGCCCCGTCGCCTTCTTCGTCGACATGGGCTACGAGCTCAGCCGGGGCGTGGTCGCCGCCCGCCGAGTCGTACGACTGCTGCGCACACCCCCGGAACCCGACACCGGCACCGAACACCCCCCAGCCGAACCAGCGGTCCTCCACGACCCCGAGTCAGGCGTCCGCGTCCGCCCCGGCCGCCTCCAGGCCCTGGTCGGCGCCAGCCCCACGGAGACGACTGCGGTGGTGGACCGTCTGGGCAGGTACGTGGCGTCGGACGTGACCTGGGGAGGGGTACGACTGGACGCCGTACCGCTGCCAGAAGTCCGGGCCCGCATCCTGGTCGCCGACAACGACGCCGACCTCTTCGAGGGCTCCCTGACCGATGTACTCACCGGAGGCGCAAACGTGCCCCACAGGGGCGCGGGGCTGCATCAAATCTGCGGCTGCCGCCGCGCGGGCGCGACCAGCCACGAACCACCCGCACCCGCCGACGCACATCCCACCCCACCCCCTGACGCGCACATCGCCCAAGCCCTCCACGCCGCCGCAGCCGGCGACATCGTCCAGGGCCTCCCCACCGGCCTCGACTCCCCCATCGACGCCAACGCCCGCAACCTCTCCGGCGGCCAACGCCAACGCGTCCGCCTGGCCCGCGCCCTGCTCACCGACCCGGAGATCCTCCTCGCCGTGGAACCCACCTCCGCCCTCGACGCCCACACGGAGTCCCTCGTGGCCGAGCGCCTCCGTACCGCCCGCGAAGGCCGCACCACCCTCCTCACCACCACCTCCCCCCTGATGCTGGCCCGCGCCGACGAGGTGATCTACCTGGTCGACGGCAAGGTCGCGGCGACCGGCACGCACGAGGAACTGCTGGAGGACGCCCCCGGCTACCGCACCCTCGTGGCCCGGGACGCGGACGAGGAGATCGCCAGGTGACGACGAGTCAACTCCCTGTCGCGGGACGGCCCGCCGTACGCCGCGCGGCGGTCCGCCTGGTGCAGGCGGACCGCGCCGCCTTCGCCGTCGCCCTGCTGCTGAACGCGGCGGCGGCGGCCACCGGTCTCGCCGGCCCCTGGCTGGTGGGCCGGATCGTGGACGCGGTCCGGGCCGGCCACGGCGTCCGCGCCGTGGACCGCCTCGCCTTCTGGATCCTGCTCTGCTCGCTCGCCCAGCTGCTGCTCGCCCGCTCCGCCCGCTACCTCGGCCACCGCTTCGGCGAGCGGACGCTGGCCCGGGTGCGCGAGGAGTTCGTGGACCGGGCGCTGGCGCTGCCCGCGTCGGTCGTGGAGCGGGCCGGCACCGGCGACCTGACCGCGCGCGGCACCTCCGACGTGAACGCCGTCGGCGTCACGCTGCGGGACATCGGGCCCGAGCTGCTGGTCTCCTCGGTGCAGGCGCTGTTCGTGATGGGCGCGGTGTTCGTACTGGACCCGATGCTCGGCCTGTTCGGGGTGCTCGGGCTGACCCCGATCTGGTTCGCGCTGCGCTGGTATCTGCGCCGGGCCCGGGACGGCTACCTCGCCGAGGGCGCGGCCACCTCCGGGGTCGCGGAGATCGTCACGGCGACGGTGGCGGGCGCCCGCACGGTGGAGGCGTTCCGCCTCCAGGAGCAGCGGATCGCGGCGAGCCGGGACGCGCTGGAGACCAACCGGAAGGCCCGCTTCTACACGCTGTACCTGCGGACCGTGTTCTTCCCGGCGGTCGAGGTGTCCTACACCGTGCCGGTGGCCGGGGTGCTGCTGGTCGGCGGGCTGCTGCACACGGGCGTCGGCGTGGTGGTGTCGGCGGCGCTGTATCTGCGGCAGTTCACCGAGCCACTGGACCAGATCCTGGTGCGGGTGGAGCAACTCCAGTCCAGCAGCGCCTCGTTCGCCCGGGTGGAAGGGCTGGCGCAGGCGCCCCGGGCGGCGGCGGACCGGGCGGCACCGGCGCCGGCGGACGACCGGATCGACGTCCGCGAGGTGCGGTACGCCTACGAGCGCGGCGGCGAGGTGCTGCGCGGGGTGGACCTCACCGTGCGGCCCGGGGAGCGGCTCGCGGTGGTGGGGCCGTCCGGCGCCGGGAAGACCACGCTGAGCCGGCTGCTGGCGGGCGTCGACGCTCCCGGGGCGGGGACGGTGACCGTGGGCGGGGTGCCGATCGCGGGGCTGGAGCCGGAGCGGCTGCGCCGCCAGGTCGTCCTCGTCACGCAGGAGCACCATGTCTTCCTCGGCACGGTCCGGGACAACCTGCTGATCGCCGAACCCACCGCGGGCGACGACGCCCTGTGGACGGCGCTCGCGGCCGTCGGCGCGGACGGCTGGGTGCGGGAACTGCCCGACGGTCTCGACACTCTGGTCGGCACCGGCGGTCGCGCCACCGACGGCTCCCAGGCCCAGCAACTCGCCCTGGCCCGGGTGGTGCTGGCGGACCCGCACACGCTGATCCTGGACGAGGCGACCGCGCTGCTGGACCCGGCCACCGCCCGGCATGCCGAGCGCGCGCTGGCCGCCGTGCTGGAGGGCCGTACGGTCATCGCCATCGCGCACCGGCTGCACACCGCCCACGACGCCGACCGGGTGGCCGTGATGGAGGAGGGCCTGCTCACCGAACTCGGCACCCACGAGGAGCTGGTGGCGGCGGGCGGGGCGTACGCGGCGCTGTGGGCGACCTGGCACGGCGACCGGGCACCCTGACCCACCCACGCCCACGCCCACGCCCACGAGTACAAGCACAAGCACGAGCCGCCCTCCCCCGGCCGACCCGAACTCTCCGCATACCGAACATGAACATCCGGTCAACGAACCTTTTCCGGCCAAGTTTCTGACGCGGTCCTGACAGATGGCGTTTTCTGGTGCCACTCTTCCCACGGCCGACCCACAGCAACCCCACAGAATCACCCCCTCGCTGCTGCCGGGTCGGGCACTGCACGCGCACGTGGTTCCGCGTTCCGCCCGGACCGCCCACCCGCGGCCCGGATCTCCCCTGGCCGTGTGACCCGCGGCCACGCAGAAGGAGTCAGTGTTGAGCAGCAGTTCCTCTCGCAGACGCACCCCCCACCGCACCGCAGTAGTGGCCCTCGCGGGCGTCACCGCCCTGATCGCCGCGGCCGTCCAGTCGGGCGCCGCCAGCGCCGCCCCCGCGGCCCCGACGGCCGGCAAGGTCAACCCGGCCCACGCGGCCGTGAAGCTCTCGCCCTCGCAGCGCGCCGAGCTGCTCCGCGACGCGACCTCCGAGCGGGCCGCCACAGCCGAGGCGATAGGCCTCGGCGCGCAGGAGAAGCTGGTCGTCAAGGACGTCGTCAAGGACGCCGACGGCACCCTGCACACGCGCTACGAGCGCACCTACGCCGGGCTGCCGGTCCTCGGCGGCGACCTGATCGTCGACACCGCCAAGTCGGGCGCCACCGAGCGCGTCGTCAAGGCGAACAACAACACGATCAAGGTCGCCGGCCTCACCCCGGCCAAGAGCGCGGCGAGCGCCGAGAAGACCGCCCTCGCCGCCGCGAGGACGCTGGGTTCCACCAAGTCGGCCGCCGACGGCGCCCGCAAGGTGATCTGGGCCGGTTCCGGCAAGCCCGTCCTCGCCTACGAGACGATCGTCGGCGGCTTCCAGGACGACGGCACGCCCAACCAGCTGCACGTCATCACCGACGCGGCCACCGGCAAGAAGCTCTTCGAGTACCAGGGCATCGAGAACGTCACGGGCACCGGCAACACCCAGTACAGCGGGACGGTGTCGCTGACCACGACCCAGTCGGGTTCGACGTACAACCTGACCGACGGCGACCGCGGCGGCCACAAGACGTACAACCTGAACCACGGCACCTCGGGCACCGGCACGCTGTTCTCCCAGTCGAGCAACACCTGGGGCAACGGCACCACGTCGAACGCCGCCACCGCGGGCGCCGACGCGCACTACGGGGCCGCCGAGACCTGGGACTTCTACAAGAACACCTTCGGCCGCAGCGGCATCAAGAACAACGGCGTCGGCGCCTACTCCCGCGTCCACTACGGCAACTCGTACGTGAACGCGTTCTGGGACGACGGCTGCTTCTGCATGACGTACGGCGACGGTTCCGGCAACGCGGACCCGCTGACCGCCCTCGACGTGGCCGGCCACGAGATGAGCCACGGCGTCACCTCGAACACCGCCGGTCTCAACTACAGCGGCGAGTCCGGCGGCCTGAACGAGGCCACCTCCGACATCTTCGGCACCGGCGTGGAGTTCTACGCGGCCAACTCCTCCGACGTCGGCGACTACCTCATCGGCGAGAAGATCGACATCAACGGCGACGGCACCCCGCTGCGCTACATGGACAAGCCCAGCAAGGACGGTGCCAGCGCCGACTACTGGTCCTCGTCGGTCGGCGGCCTCGACGTGCACTACTCGTCCGGAGTCGCGAACCACTTCTTCTACCTGCTGAGCGAGGGCAGCGGCGCCAAGGTCATCAACGGCGTCAGCTACAACTCGCCCACGAAGGACGGCCTTCCGGTCACCGGCATCGGCCGGGACAAGGCGCTGCAGATCTGGTACCGCGCGCTCACCACCAAGTTCACCTCGACCACCAACTACGCGGCCGCCCGCACCGGCACCCTCGCGGCGGCGGGTGAGCTGTACGGCACCACCAGCACCGAGTACAAGGCGGTGCAGGACGCCTGGGCGGCCGTGGCGGTCGGCTCACGTTCCGGCGGCGGTGGCGGTACGGGCACCTCGTACGAGAGCACCACGTCGGTGTCGATTCCGGACAACGGGCCTGCGGTCACGTCGTCGATCACGGTCTCCGGCCGGACCGGCAACGCGCCGAGCAACTTGCAGGTAACGCCGAATATCAGCCACACGTGGCGCGGCGATCTGGTGGTCGACCTCGTCGGTCCGTCCGGAACGTCGTACCGCCTGAAGAACTTCAGCTCCTCCGACTCGGCGGACGACGTGACGGACACCTACACGGTGAACGCCTCGTCGGAATCGGCCAATGGCACCTGGAAACTCAAGGTCCAGGACCAGGCCGCACAGGACGTCGGCACGATCAACGGGTGGAAGCTGACCTTCCCGTAAACCGCAGGACACGGGGTGGGGAAGCGGGCGCCGTCCGGGGGCTTCAAGCTCTCGGGCGGCGCCCGTTTTACATGGCCGCAACATTCACCCAACACCTACTTTTCGGCCAACATCACTTAAGGGTCCTGACATGTACGCGACCTTGATGTCACTCTTCCCTCACCCGTCGCACAGCACAGCAACTTCACATCACCAAAGCCGGGCCGGTAACCCCACTCCGCCCGGACTCCCCACATCCTGAAGGAGCTTGAGTGAGCCCCCTCTACGCGCGTCACAAGCGCACCACGCTCGCCATCGCCACCGCTGTCGCCGCCGGCGCCCTCCTCACCACGGGTATGACCGCGAACGCCTCGGCCGTCGACAAGAAGCCGCTGGCCGCCGCCCCCACGCTGCTCTCCAACTCCGCCCGCACCGCCCTGATCCAGAAGGCGGACGCGAACGTCGCCGAGACGGCCAAGCAGATAGGCCTCGGCGCCAAGGAGAAGCTGGTCGTCAAGGACGTCGTGAAGGACGTCGACGGCACGGTCCACACGCGCTACGAGCGCACCTACGCGGGCCTGCCCGTCCTCGGCGGCGACCTCGTCGTGCACACCTCCAAGGCCGGCAAGACCGAGGGCGTCACCAAGGCGAACAAGGCCACCATCAAGGTCGCCTCGCTCAAGCCGCAGATCACCGCCGCCAAGGCCGAGAAGACCGCGCTCACCGCGGCCAAGACCCTCGGCTCCACCAAGCAGGCCGCGGACGGCGCCCGCAAGGTCATCTGGGCCGGCTCCGGCACCCCCGTCCTCGCCTACGAGACGATCGTCGGCGGCTTCCAGGACGACGGCACGCCGAACCAGCTGCACGTCATCACCGACGCCGCCACCGGCAAGAAGCTCTTCGAGTACCAGGGCATCGAGAACGCCACGGGCACCGGCAAGACGCTGTACTCCGGCACCGTCAGCCTCACCACCACGCTGTCGGGTTCGACGTACTCGCTGACCGACGCTTCCCGCGGCAGCCACAAGACGTACAACCTCAAGCACACCTCCAGCTCGGGCACCGGCACCCTGTTCACCAACACCACCAACACCTGGGGCACCGGTACCGCGTCCAGCTCCACCACCGACGTGACCGCGGCCGCCGACGCCGCCTACGGTGCGCAGGAGACCTGGGACTTCTACAAGGACACCTTCGGGCGCAGCGGCATCAAGAACAACGGCGTCGGCGCCTACTCCCGCGTCCACTACGGCAGCTCGTACGTCAACGCCTTCTGGGACGACAGCTGCTTCTGCATGACCTACGGCGACGGCGAGAGCAACACGCACCCGCTGACCTCGCTTGACGTGGCCGGCCACGAGATGAGCCACGGCGTCACCGCCAACACCGCGGGCCTCAACTACAGCGGCGAGTCCGGCGGCCTCAACGAGGCGACCTCGGACATCTTCGGCACCGGCGTGGAGTTCTACGCCAACAACGCCTCCGACCCGGGTGACTACCTCATCGGCGAGAAGATCGACATCAACGGCGACGGCTCCCCGCTGCGCTACATGGACAAGCCCAGCAAGGACGGCGGCAGCGCCGACTACTGGTCCTCCTCGGTCGGCAACCTCGACGTGCACTACTCGTCCGGCGTCGCGAACCACTTCTTCTACCTCCTCTCGGAGGGCAGCGGTTCGAAGACGATCAACGGCGTCAGCTACAACTCGCCGACGTCCAACGGCTCCACGGTCACCGGTATCGGCCGCGCCAAGGCGCTGCAGATCTGGTACAAGGCCCTGACCACGTACTTCACCTCGACCACCAACTACAAGTCGGCCCGCACCGGCACGCTGTCCGCGGCGGCCGCACTGTACGGCTCCGGCTCCACCGAGTACAACGCGGTGGCGGCGGCCTGGTCGGCGGTCAACGTCAGCTGACCCCACCCCGAGCGGTTGGGCGGGCCCCCGGGGAGAAGACGCCCCGGGGGCCCGCCCTACGCTCTCTCCCATGTCCTTCACGTACGAGGCGGTCGGCGCCACCCGCGAGAACCTCGCCGCCTGCCCACCGGGCTTCCACCCCCTGCACGTGCGCACGCGCATAGGCGAGGGCCAGGAAGTCTTCCACCGGGCCGCCGAGTCCGTCCTCACCTGGGAACTCCACCGCGCCCTGGGCGTGGGCATCGACTCCGCCGCCGACCGCGCGGCCCCCGGCGTCGATGTCACCGTCACCCTGGCCGGCCTGATCAAGGCCCCCTGCCGGATCGTCTGGACGGCGGAGGAGTCCCGCCGCGCCGGCTGGGCCTACGGCACCCTCGCCGGCCACCCCGAGAGCGGCGAGGAGGCCTTCGTCGTCGACCGCACCGGCGACGGCACGGTCTGGCTCACCGTCGCCGCCTTCAGCAGGCCCGCCAAGTGGTACGCCCGCGCGGCAGGACCGGCCACCCGCGGCCTGCAGCACGCGTACGCCCGCAGGTGCGGGGCGGTACTGCGCCGCCTGTGCGCGGAGTTCTCCGAGGACTGACCACCGGGGCGAAGCCGGCTGCCTCGCCCCGGAGTCCGGGTCAGCGCATCAGCACCCCGGCCCCCTCCACCGCGCCCTCCGATGGCGCCGTCACCAGGCCCAGCTCCGCGCCGGACGCCAGCAGTCGGTGGGAGGGGAGGACGCGGACCGTGTAGCCGTAGGGGCCGGTGCGGTCCAGGGCGAGGGGGCCCTCGTAGGTCCAGTGGCCCTCCAGGTCCGGGCCCCCGGTCGGCTTCAGCGGGACCGTCGTGGCGTCCGTGATGCGGTCCTCCGGGTCGACGCGGCCGGAGACCGCCTGGACCTCCACGTCGTCGGGGCCGAGGTCGCCGAGGCGGACGCGGACGCGCAGGGCGAGGGTGGTGCCGAGTTCGGCGGTGGCGGTGGCGGTGGTGGTCGCCACGTGGTCCACCGAGACACCGTGCCAGGCGGCCCGCACCCGGCCCTTCCAGACGGCCAGTTCACGGGCCGCGTCCCCGGTCATGGACCGGTGGGCGTGGGCCGCGGGGGTGTAGAGGCGTTCGACGTACTCGCGGACCATGCGGCCCGCCAGCACCTTCGGGCCCAGCAGGGTCAGGGTCTGCCGGACCATCTCGATCCACCGGTCGGGCAGTCCGGTCCGGCCGCGCTCGTAGAAGCGGGGGGTGACGCGTTGTTCGAGGAGGTCGTACAGGGCGGCGGCCTCGATGTCGTCCCGGTGGTCGGGATCGGTGCCGGCGCCGTCCGCCGTCGGGATCGCCCAGCCGAAGTCCGGCTGGAACCACTCGTCCCACCAGCCGTCCAGGACCGAGAGGTTGAGGCCGCCGTTCAGGGCCGCCTTCATCCCGCTCGTCCCGCACGCCTCCAGCGGGCGCAGCGGGTTGTTCAGCCAGATGTCGCAGCCGGGCAGCAGCTTCTGCGCCATCGCCATGCCGTAGTCGGGGAGGAAGACGATCCGGTGCCGCACCCGGGGGTCGTCGGTGAACCGGACCAGTTCCTGGACCAGCCGCTTGCCGCCGTCGTCCGCCGGGTGCGCCTTTCCGGCCACCACGATCTGGATCGGCCGCTCGGAGTGCAGCAGCAGGTCCATCAGCCGGTCGCGGTCGCTCAGCATGAGCGTGAGCCGCTTGTACGAGGGGACGCGGCGCGCGAACCCGATGGTCAGCACGTCGGGGTCGAGGGCCTGGTCGATCCAGCCCAGCTCGGCCGTGCCCGCGCCGCGCTGCCGCCAGGACACCCGCAGCCGCTCCCGTACCTCCAGGACCAGTTGCTCGCGCAGGCTGCGGCGCAGGTCCCAGATCTCCTGGGCGTCGACGTCGCCGACGGCGTCCCAGCGCTCGGGCCCGCCGACGGTCAGCGCCTCCTCGGTACGGCGGTCGCCGAGCTGCCGGGCCCCCAGCCGCACCACCTCGGGAGCCACCCAGGTCGGCGCGTGCACCCCGTTGGTCACGGAGGTGATCGGCACCTCGTCGGGGTCGAACCCCGGCCACAGTCCGGAGAACATCTCCCGGCTGACGCTGCCGTGCAGCAGCGAGACGCCGTTGGCGCGCTGGGCGAGCCGCAGCCCCATCACGGCCATGTTGAAGAGGTTGGGCTCACCGCCGGGATAGGTCTCCATGCCGAGGCGCAGGATGTGCTCCACGGCGATCTGGGGGAGTTCGGCGTCGGAACCGAAGTGGTGGGCGACCAGCTCCCGGTCGAACCGGTCGATGCCGGCCGGGACGGGGGTGTGGGTGGTGAAGACGGTGCCCGCGCGGACCGACTCCAGTGCCGCGTCGAAGTCCAGCCCCGTGGCGGCCAGTTCGGCGATCCGCTCCAGGCCCAGGAAGCCCGCGTGGCCCTCGTTGGTGTGGAAGACCTCGGGCTCCGGGTGACCGGTGAGCCGGCAGTACGTCCGTACGGCGCGCACACCTCCTATGCCCAGCAGCATCTCCTGGAGCAGGCGGTGCTCGCTGCCGCCGCCGTAGAGCCGGTCGGTGACCCCGCGTTCGCCGAGGTCGTTCTCCTCCACGTCGGAGTCCAGCATCAGCAGCGGCACCCTGCCGACCTGGGCCAGCCAGATCCGGGCGCGCAGCAGCCGGCCGCCGGGCAGCGCGAGGGAGACCTGGGCGGGGGTGCCGTCGGCCTCCTTCAGCAGCCCGACGGGGAGTTCGTTGGGGTCGAGGACGGGATAGTGCTCCTGCTGCCAGCCGTCCCGGGACAGGGTCTGCCGGAAGTAGCCGTGCCGGTAGAGGAGACCGACCCCGATCAGGGGGACGCCGAGGTCGCTGGCCGACTTGAGGTGGTCGCCGGCCAGGATGCCGAGGCCGCCCGAGTACTGGGGCAGGGCGGCCGTGATGCCGAACTCGGGTGAGAAGTAGGCGACGGCGGCCGGGAGTCCGGCGGACTCGGGCCGGGTCTGGTACCAGCGGTCGCCGGTCACGTAGTCGCCCAGGTCGTCGGCGACCGCGGTCAGCCGGCGCAGGAACCGGCGGTCGCCGGCCAGCTCGGCCAGCCGTGCCGGGGGCACGCTCCCGAGCAGCCGCACCGGGTCGCCCTCAGAGGCGGCCCAGCGCTCGGGGTCGACGGACTGGAAGAGGTCACGTGTCTCGGTGTGCCAGGACCAGCGCAGGTTACGGGCCAGGTCGCTGAGGGGGCGCAGGGGGTCGGGGAGAACGGGACGGACGGTGAACCGACGGATCGCCTTCACGTTTCCACTCCACGCGTTCGCGGTGAGAGCCGTACGGCGGTGTGCGGCTCGGAGTCCCTCAGACAGTACCGGTGCCGGGGGCGCCGTCGGGGGTTGCGGCGCCGGACGGGCCGGTTGCCGTCACGCCTTCTTGTGGGGTCCGGTCCTGCGCGAGACCCTGCCCCCCTGAGCTGAGGAGGGGGACTCACAGCCATGTCACGGACGCGCACCCGGCGTCTGCGGCTGGCGGGGGGCTTGACCGCGGTCGTCACGGCCGCGGTGCTGTCGTCGGCCATCCTGCCCGCGCACGCCGTTTCGGAGGGGACCGTGGTCGGGGCCGGCCGGCCCGGCTCGGTCGGCGGAAGTTATCTGGTGACCCTGAAGGAGGGGGTCGAGGGGGCGTCGGCGGCCGGGAAGGACGTCGCCGCCCGCTATGGGGCGAAAATAAGCCATACTTACGACAGTGTGCTGAACGGCTACGCCGTCGAGGCGAGCGCGAGACAGGCCAGACGGCTCGCCGCCGACTCTCGGGTCGCCTCCGTCGTCCAGGACAGCCGCGTACAGCTGGAGCGCACCCAGAAGAACCCGCCGTCCTGGGGACTGGACCGCGTCGACCAGGCCGGTCTGCCGCTGGACCGGTCCTACACCTGGCCGGCGTCGGGGGGCGCGGGCGTCACCGTCTACGTGATCGACACCGGCATCCGGATCACCCACGCCGACTTCGGTGGACGCGCCAGCTACGGCTGGGACTTCGTCGGGAACGACGGCTCCGCCGGCGACGGCAACGGCCACGGCACCCATGTCGCCGGCACCATCGCCGGGACCCGGTACGGCGTCGCCAAGAAGGCCCGGGTCGTCTCCGTGCGGGTCCTGGACGACACGGGCGCGGGCACCACCGCCCGGATCATCGCCGGGATCGACTGGGTCACCGCGCACGACCGCAGACCGGCGGTCGCCAACCTCAGCCTGGGCGGCCCCCACAGCGCCCAGCTCGACGCCGCCGTACGGAACTCGATCAGGTCCGGGGTGACCTACACGGTCGCGGCCGGCAACGAGGGCGTACCGGTCGCCCTCTCCTCACCGGCCGACGTCCCGCAGGCCCTCACCGTCGGCGCCACCGACCGCACCGACGCCCGCGCGGCCTTCTCCGACTACGGCGCCGCCGTAGACCTGTTCGCCCCGGGCGTGGCGATCACCTCGGACGGGAAGGCGAGCGACACCGCCACGGCGACCTACTCGGGTACGTCGATGGCGGCACCGCACGTGGCGGGCGCAGCCGCGCTCTGTCTCGCCGGCCATTCCAAGGCGCCCCCGGCCCAGGTCGCCAAGGCCCTGATTGCGGGGGCGGCGAGCGGGAAGGTGTCCGGTGCGGGGCTCGGTTCGCCCAACAGGCTCCTGCGGGTGCCGAAGGCGTAAAGCGGTTTCTGGTGTGGGATCACGCCACCGGCCCCGTTCGGTCGAGAACGGGGCCGGTCTTGTGCGTAGACATACGGCCGAGTAGTTAACAAAGTGCCGGATTGCCCACCCGAATAGGGTGGGAAGGCTCCTCCGGTACACCCCGCAGACACAGCACAGATACCGCGCACCGGTACAACCCTCAGGTACACCCTCCGGACACACCCGCAGGACCCATCTCCCCACCACCCATCCGCCCACACCCTCGTTGCCGCGGACAGGAGCGGTCATGCCCGCCACGCACCAGCCGTCAGCACCTCCGATACGGCGCACGTCACCCGGCGCCACACCCCCCGCGGACGAGGCCACCGCCGTCGGCCGCATACCCGTCCTCGACGTCCGCCCCCTGATCCAGCAGGGACGCCGGCCCGCCAAAGCGGTGACCGGGGAGTCGTTCGAGGTCACCGCCACCGTCTTCCGCGAGGGCCATGACGCCGTCGCCGCCAATGTCGTACTGAAGGACCCCAAGGGCCGCCCGGGTCCCTGGACGCCGATGCGGGAGCTCGCCCCGGGCACCGACCGCTGGGGCGCCACCGTCACCGCCGACGGGAAACCGGGCCGTTGGACCTACCAGGTCGAGGCATGGGGAGATCCGGTCACCACCTGGCGCCACCACGCCGGGATCAAGATCCCGGCGGGCATCGACACCGAACTGGTCCTGGAGGAGGGCGCCCGGCTCTACGAACGGGCCGCGGCCGGGGTCCCGAAGGCCAAGAAACGGGAGATCCTGCTGGCCGCCGTCGCCGCCCTGCGCGACGAGGAACGGCCCGCCCCCTGGCGCCTGGCCGCCGCCCTCACCCCCGAGGTCGACAAGGTCCTGGCCCGGTATCCGCTGCGCGACCTGGTGACCGCTTCCGAGCCGCTGCCGCTGCTCGTCGAGCGCGAACGGGCCCTGTACGGCTCCTGGTACGAGTTCTTCCCGCGTTCGGAGGGGACACCGGAGCGGCCGCACGGCACTTTCCGGACAGCGGCCCGGCGGCTGAAGCC